>CAVUED010000026.1:0-79154 GCA_963740445.1 uncultured Alphaproteobacteria bacterium | reverse complement strand
GCCCTCGCCGAATTCCGTCATCACGCGCTCTAATTCGGTGGGTGCGAGCCGCCCATTCGCCACAACGCATTTCACATCGGGCACGATCTCGCGCAGACGCGCGGCCATCGGGTCGAGGTCTTCGATGCGCGGGACGACGCAGAAAATCTGCCCGCCGCGGAATTTTTCGCGCGCGATCGCTTCCCTGACGATCAGCGAGTTAAACGGCATGATAAACGTCCGCACCGCGAGGCGGTCCACCGGCGGCGTGGTGATGAGCGAGAGATCGCGCACACCCGTCAATGCCAGTTGCAGCGTGCGCGGTATGGGCGTGGCGGAGAGTGAGCACATGCACATCGGCCTTTATCTGCTTCAGCCGTTCCTTATGCGCGACGCCGAAATGCTGCTCCTCATCCACGATCAGCAGGCCCAGATCCGCAAACGTGACGGATTTCGCCATCAGCGCATGTGTGCCGATGACAATGGAAATACTGCCATCGGCCAGCCCGGCGCGCACGGCGTTCGCCTCCTTGGCCGTGACCATGCGTGAGAGTTGCGCCACTTTGATCGGCAGCCCCTGGAAACGCGTGGAAAACACCCGGAAATGCTGGCGGGCGAGCAGAGTGGTTGGCACCACCACGGCAACCTGGGTGCCCGACATGGCGGCGACAAAAGCCGCGCGCAGAGCGACCTCGGTCTTGCCGAAGCCGACATCGCCGCAGATGAGGCGATCCATCGGGCGGCCGGCGGCGAAATCCTCCAGCACGTCCGAGATGGCTTTGGCCTGATCCTCGGTCTCCGCATAAGGGAAGCGGGCGCAGAATTCGGCGAAAGCACCCTCGTCGGCGGAGAGCAGCGGCGCCTCGCGCATCTGCCGCTCCGCGGCAAGGCGGATGAGGCCGGCGGCCATGTCCTGAATGCGGTTTTTCGCCTTGGCCTTGCGCGCCTGCCACGAAGCCCCGCCGAAAGCTTGTCCAGGGAAACGCCATCGGTTTCCTGCCCAAACCGCGACAGCAGATCGATATTCTCGACCGGGAGAAACAATTTGTCCCCGCCATCATAAAGAATTCGCAGGCAATCATGCGCGGCGCCATTTACCGTCACGGTCTCAAGCCCATCATAGCGGCCGATGCCGTGATCCTGACCACCACAAGGTCGCCCTCGGCGATCTCGGTCGCGTCGGCGATGAACTGGTCCGCGCGCTTACGGCGTTTGGGCGGGCGGGCGATGCGCTGGCCGAGCATATCCTGCTCCGCCACCAGCGCCATCCGGTCGGTGAGAAACCGCGCTCGATCCCCAGCACCGCGAGCGCCACACTTCCCTTTGGCAGCGCCCGGGCCTCATCAGCGTTCGCCACGGCCCGCACATCACGAATGCCGTGCTCACGCAGCATGAGCGTCAGGCGCTCGCGCGAACCGAAACTCCAGGCCGCCAGCACCACGGTGCGGCCAGATGCCGCCCATTTGGTGCGCAAGTGAGCAAACCCGTCAAACGCCGCCATCGGCTGGCCCGCCTGAATTCGGCCCGGGCCGGCCGCCAAAATCCACACCCGTAGCACCATCCGGCTTGCCGAAGGGCGAGAACTCGAAACACGGGCCACGCGCCAGCAACGCATCAAGGCCCTGACGATCGAGATAACAGCATCCCCGGCGGATAGGCCTCGGCACGGGCCGTTCGCCGGACCGGGCCGGGCCGCGCCGCTCAGCATAATGGTCCGCGATCAGCTCCAGCCGTGCTTCCACCGCGCCCTCGGCCGATGGTCCAGACTTACCGACGCGCCCGGCACGTAGTCGAAAATCGTCTCCATGGCCTCGAAGAACAACGGCGCATAATGCTCGGCACCCGGATGCCGATGCCCGTCACTCACCGACTGGTAAACAGGGTCCTCAACCGCCTTGGGCCGAAAATCTCCCGCCAGTTGGAGCGGAACCGCGCGACCGAGGCCGTGTTGAATGCCACCTCGGATGCCGGATGAAAATTCAGGCTCCCAACAGCCTCGCCGCTGCGCTGCGTCTCCGGATCGAACCGCCTGACGCTTTCAATCGCATCGCCGAACAGATCCAGCCGCACCGGCACGGCCTCACCCGCCGGAAACACATCGATATCCCGCCGACCAGCGCATACTCGCCCGGCTCCATCACCGTGCCGGTGCGGTTATAGCCATCGGCATCCAAAAACGCCGCCAAATCCGCGGGCGGGATGCTATCGCCAACACTCAGGCGCATCCCAGCACCCACAAGTGCCGCCCTTGGCGTCACCTTCTGCAACACCGCGTTCACCGTGGTCAGCAAAATCCGCTTTTTCGCGGGTTCGGCCTGAAGCCGGCTTAAAGCGGCGATACGTTCAGCGATAATCGCGCCGTTGGGAGAAACGCGATCATACGGCAAACAATCCCAGGCCGGGAACGCAATGACCTCAATTTCCGGCCCGAAAAACCCGATCGCCTCCGCCAGCCCCGCCAGCCGACCGTCATCGCGCGCGATATGCAGCACCGGCCCGTCATGCTCGCCCAGCCGGCGCACCAGCGCCATGGCATCAACGCCCTCCGGCACACCATAGAGGGGGATCATCGTGTAAGTGCCGCCTGGCGAATGCGCTGGAGCATGGGACCGTCCGCATAAGACGGGATTGGTTTGCGGCCGGTGAGCCAATCGGCCAGTTCAGCGTCGGGGAATTCCATGACGGCCTCGATCTTGTCCAGTTCAGCTTCCGTCATGTCCCCGATTCGCGCTTTCACAAAATCGCCGATGAGCAGGTCATTCTCATAAGTGCCGCGGTGCTGGGCGCGGAAAATCAACCGGCGGCGGCGGTGGTCCTCGGGTTGCGGCGCCAGATTGTCGAGCTCAGTCATAATGGGTTGCGGTATAGGCATGGTTTGGCCAGAGTCAGTATGTGACACTCGAGATTCTTGCCCCCCTGCGCGCGCCGCTTGCAACCCTGCCCGGCCTGGGGCCGAGGCTTTCCGTGCTGACGCCCGGCTGGTGGGCGGCGATACGGTGCGCGACGTGCTGTTTCATCTACCGGTGGATTTTCTAGACCGGCGGCCCACGCCCAAAATCCGCGAGGCAAAGCCGGGGATGCTTGCCACCTTGCGGGTGGAGGTGATCCGCATTGAGGCCCCGGCGAAGAAAACGCAGCCACACCGCGTGGTTATCGGCGATGAGACCGGCTTTGCCGAGATCGTGCTGTTCCATGCGGCGCGGCTGGTGCAATTTCCCATTGGCGCGAAGCTCATCGTCTCCGGCAAGGTCGAAAAATTCGCCGACAGGCTGGTGATGCCGCACCCTGACTACGTGGCCTCGCAAATAAGGGAGGATGACTTTCCCTGGATCGAACCTGTTTGGCCCCTCACCGCTGGCGTCGTTCCCCGCATTATGCGCCGCGCCGCTCTGGGCGCGCTGGAGCGCGTGCCGCAACTACCCGAATGGCACGACCCCAGCATTTTGCGCCGCCGCTCCTGGCCGGGGTTTGGCGCAGCACTGCGGGCCTTGCATGCGCCGGTGGAAATCCCTGACGACAAGCCGGCCGAGCGCTTGGCCTATGATGAATTGCTCGCGCGCCAGATCGCCTTTGCCGTGGTGCGCGCGCGCCGCCGCAAACGCCCTGGCCGCGCGTTGACCGGCGATGGCACCTTACGCGCCGCGGCCCTGAAACGCTTCGGCTTTGCACCACATCCGGGCAGTTGCAGGCCATTGCCGAAATCGACGCCGACCTCGCAGCGCCGCACCAGATGTTGCGCCTGCTTCAAGGCGATGTCGGCTCCGGCAAAACACTGGTGGCGTTGCTGGCGATGTTGCGTGCGGTAGAGGCAGGGGCGCAGGCGGCCTTGCTGGCGCCGACGGAAATTCTGGCAAAACAGCATTTCGCCACGTTCCGGAAACTTTGCCCGGTGCCGGTGGCGCTGCTCACGGGTAACGTGAAGGGGGCGGAGCGGCGCAGGATTTCTGCAAGCCATGGCGGATGGAACGCTGCCCATTGTTATCGGCACGCACGCGATCTTTCAAAAGCAGGTGGAATTCCACGATCTTGCTTTAGCCGTCATCGACGAGCAACATCGTTTCGGGGTCGATCAGCGCCTGGCACTGGGTGCCAAGGGCGATGCGAGTGATCTGCTGGTCATGACCGCGACACCGATTCCGCGCACGCTGCTGCTCACCCATTGGGCCGAGATGGATACCAGCCGCATCACCGAAAAACCGGCCGGCCGCCAGCCGATTACCACCACCATGCACAAGCTCTCGGAACTTGAAAAAGTCCTGGACGCCATCGCCCGCGCCATTGCCGCCGGTGGGCGCGTGTATTGGGTGTGCCCGCTCGTGACCGAATTGGAAGTATTGGACATCACCGCGACCGAAATCCGCTACCGGGAACTGCGGGCCCGGTTCGGCGCACAGGTGGCAATGGCGCATGGCCAGCAGGACGCGGCGGTGCGCGACGCCGCTTTGGCGGATTTTGGCTCTGGGCAATGCAAGATTCTCGTGGCAACGACAGTTATCGAGGTTGGTATGGATGTCCGCGAAGCAAATGTGATGGTGATCGAACACGCCGAGCGCTTTGGCCTGGCACAACTGCACCAATTGCGTGGCCGTGTCGGCCGGGGGGCGGCAAAAAGTTTCTGCCTGCTCCTGCACGACGACAAAATCGGCGCCACCGCGCGCAAACGCCTCTCGCTGCTGCGCGACACCGAGGATGGTTTTGTTATCGCTGATGAGGATTTCCGCCTGCGCGGCGCGGGTGATTATCTCGGCACCAAGCAATCCGGCCTGCCCGGTTATCGCTTGGCGGATGCGGAGAAACACGAAGACCTGCTGCTTATGGCCCGCCAGGATGCCGTGCTGCTCCTGCAACGCGACCCCAAACTCGAAACACCGCGCGGCCAGGCGATTCGCATCCTGCTCAACCTGTTCGACCAGCGCGACGCGATACAAACGGTGCGCGCGGGATGAGAACCTACCCCACGCACCCGCAAGTCGGCATCGGCCTCGTGCTGCTGCGCGGCGACGAAGTTCTTCTCGTCAAACGCGGCAAGCCGCCCGCACTGGGCGCATGGTCTATCCCCGGGGGGCGGCAAGAGCTTGGGGAGACCGCCGAGGCCTGCGCGCGGCGCGAGCTACTGGAGGAAACCGGCCTGACCGCTGGCCCGCTCGTTTTGGCCGGCCATGTGGACTCCATTCACCACGACGGGGAGCAAAAAATCGAGTACCACTACACCATCCTCGACTTTGCCGCGCGCTATATTGGCGGCGAGGCCATCGCCGGTGATGACGTCACGGATGTCGCCTGGGTGACGCCGCAAAGTTTTGACGCCTACAACGTCTGGCCCGAGGCCCGTAAAATTATCCTTAAAGCATTTTCTCTATTGCCACCCTGAATTTTTGGGACTCCGGCGTGGTGACGCTGGAAAACCAGTCCGCCAACTGACCATCCTTGCCGACAAGATATTTGAAAAAATTCCATTTCGGGCGGCGAAGGAATTCGCCTTGTTTCGCCGCCCATTTGAAGAACGGATGGGCGTCAGCACCCTTCACATGCACCTTCGCCATCATGGGAAAATCCACGCCGTAGTTAGCTCTCGCAAAAACGGACGATCTCCTCATTCGTGCCCGGCTCCTGCCCGCCAAAATCGTTGCAAGGCACACCGACCACCACCAGCCCCTTGTCCTTGTACGACCGCCAAATCGCCTCCAGCCCCTTATATTGCGGCGTGAAGCCGCATTTGCTCGCGGTGTTCACCACCAGCAATGGCCGGCCCGCCAGATCCTTCAGCGCATACGGCTTGCCTTCGATCGTCTCAAACGTAAAATCATAGGCGCTGGCCATTTGTCGCTCCCGAAATTAGAAGTTAGGCATGAGCACTGAACCACCGATAACCGCCCTCATCAACGTCATGGCCGCCTTGCGCCACCCGGAAACCGGCTGCCCGTGGGACCGGGAGCAGAACTTTGCCACCATCGCCCCCTATACGATCGAGGAAGCCTATGAAGTCCAGGCCGCCATCGAATTGGGGGACCCCGCGCAACTGAAGGATGAGCTGGGCGACCTACTCTTCCAGGTCGTCTACCACGCGCAACTGGCGAGCGAGCGCGGCTGGTTCGATTTTAACGACGTCGCGCAAACCATCGCCGGGAAAATGATCCGCCGGCACCCGCATGTGTTCGGGGAGGAAGCGGCGCGCGATGCCGGCCAGCAAACGACCGCCTGGGAGGCCCAGAAAGCCGAGGAGCGCTTAAGCCGCGCCGAGTCCGGCACGCTGGACGGTGTCGCCGCGACGCTACCGGCTCTCATGCGCGCGCAAAAACTTACCGCCCGCGCCGCGCGGGTAAAATTCGACTGGCCGGACGCGCGAGCCGTGCTGGACAAATTGCAGGAGGAAATTCTGGAACTTCGCGCTGAACTACCCGCCGCAGACCCGGCCCGGCTTCAAGACGAACTCGGCGATATGCTCTTCGTGCTGGCCAATCTCGCGCGCAAACTTGGCGCAAGCGCGGAAGCCTGCCTGGCCGGCGCCAACGCGAAATTCATCCGCCGCTTTGGCTTTATCGAAAACGCACTGGCCCAGGAGGGGAAAACCCCGCGCGATTCCAGCCTGGAGGAAATGGACCGGCTCTGGAACAAGGCCAAGGAGGCGGGCCTATGAAAGCGCTGCTGGACGGCTACGCTCGTTTTCGTAAAGGCTATTGGCGGCGCCATAAAAAACGATTTTCCACCCTGGCGCGCGATGGCCAGTCACCGCCAGCCATGATCATCGCCTGCGCCGACTCACGTGTCGCACCCGAGATGATTTTCGACTGCGCGCCCGGCGAGATTTTCGTGGTCCGCAACGTCAGCGCCCTGGTCCCGCCCTACGCGCCGGATACCGGGAACCATGGCACCTCGGCGGCGCTGGAATTCGCCGTCACGGCGCTGAAGGTCCGCAGCATCGTGGTGCTCGGCCACAGCCAATGCGGCGGCATCCGCGCGCTGATGCACGGGCCGAGGGGCGAGCATGACGATTTCATCGCATCCTGGATGGCGATCGCGCATAAAGCCCGCCAGCGCGTTTGCGATTCCCCCGATGCCGCCACCCAGAATTTCGATACGTTGTGCTACTCTTGCGAGTTGGAATCCATCCGCGTCTCGCTCGCCAATCTCATGACATTTCCCTGGGTCGCCACGCGCGTGACGAATGGTGACCTCACCCTGGCGGGGATGCACTTCAACGTGCAGACCGGGAAACTGGATATGGTTAGTTAGAGCCGGGCCTCGCTCACGCTGCCTTGCGTAACTTCTCCGCAAACAGTTTCCGCAGCTTCGTCACCTTTGGCGCGATCACCGCCTGGCAATACCCGGAATACGGGTTGCGGGCGAAAAACTGGTCGTGTTCGGGCTCGGCGCGGTAAAACACCGGTGCTGGTGAAACTTCCGTTACAATCTTGCGGCTCCAAACGCCCGATGCCTCGAACTCCGCGATGATCTTGCGCGCGGATTCTTCCTGTGCGGCACCCTTATAAAAAATCACCGAGCGATACTGCGTGCCGGCATCCGCACCCTGGCGGTTCAGTGTTGTGGGGTCATGAATGGTAAAAAACACCCGCAACAGATCCTCATAGGAGATCACCGTTGGGTCGAACTTTACCTCCACCACCTCGGCATGGCCGGTATGGCCGGTGCAAATCTGTTCGTAGGTGGGGTTTTCCAAATCCCCGCCGGCATAGCCGGACTGCACCGCCTCCACCCCTTGCAGCTCGGCAAAAGCCGCCTCGGTGCACCAGAAGCACCCGCCGCCCAGAATTGCCACCTCGGTCATTTCACATCCCCGAATTCACATAATTGCGCCCAATGCCCGGCACTTACCGGTGCGACGGACAACCGCGAGAGCCGCACCAGCGCCAGATCAGCAAACCTGGGGTCGGCCTTGATGCGCCCGAGCGGGATCGGCCTGGGCACCGCCTGCACCGCCTCCATGTCCACGGCAACCCAGTCGCCGCTGGAAGCCGTGGGGTCAGGATACGCCTCGCGCACCACTTTCACGATCCCGACAATCTCCCGGCCGACATTCGAGTGATAAAAAAACGCCAGATCGCCCTTCTTCATTAATTTTAAGTTATTTTTAGCCAAATGGTTGCGCACGCCCGTCCAGGGTTCCACGCGGTTTTTTACCTGTTGCGCCCAGGAGAAGGCATCGGGTTCGGATTTTACCAGCCAGTAATTTGTCATGTAAAACACTGTATCTTTAAATTACAATTTACGCGGCTTCAAATTTTGCAATGGATGGCATATTAGGCATCCATGAACGAAGACGTCTTAATAACCGGCCGGATCGGTAAAACCGGGACTTGGTTCCACCGTTATGCCAATCCGGGACGTTTTTTGCGCCTTGTGCGGCCTGCATTGCCCTGGCTGACGGCGTTTTCCATTCTCATCACCGTCACCGGCCTCGTCTGGGGCTACGCCTTCGCGCCGGCTGACTGGCAGCAGGGCGATGCCGCGCGCATCATGTATGTGCACGTGCCGGCCGCCTGGGTTGCCATGGCGGGCTACGCGACGCTCGCCGCCTGCTCGTTCTTCTCCATCGTCTGGCGCCACCCGCTGGCCGACCTGGCCGCCGAGGAAATCGGCCCCGTCGGCGCCGGTTTCACGGCCGTCTGCCTGGTCTCTGGCTCGCTCTGGGGCAAGCCGATGTGGGGCGCGTACTGGGTGTGGGACGCGCGGCTTACCTCCGTGCTGGTATTGTTTTTCCTCTATCTCGGCCATATCGCGCTGATCCGCGCCTTCGATAACCCGGCCCACGGCCACCGCGCCGCCGCCATCCTCGCCCTTGTCGGCGCCATCAACCTGCCGATCATCGTGTTCTCCGTGCAGTGGTGGAACACCCTGCACCAGGGCAACACCATCTCGATCACCGGTGGTTCGAAAATCTACATCACCATGCTCTACCCGCTCATCATCGCCTCGCTCGGATTTTATCTCAGCTTCATCACCCTGGTCTGCGCCCGCATCTGCTCTGCCATAATGGAACGCCGCACTCGGGGGCTACTCCTCGCAGCAGCGGAGCGCGCCTCATGAATCTCACCCCCTTTATCGATGGCAGCTACGGCGTCACTGTCATTTTTCTCCTGGGCATCAGCCTCCTCACCTTCAACCGCTACCGCCGTGCGGTTAAGCGCCTGCGCGCTGTCGAGACCCGCTGATGCGCGCACCCAAAAAACGCCGGCTCTACCTCCTGCTCGCCAGCGGCCTCTGCCTGAGTGCGGCGGTAGGCTTATCGCTCACCGCGTTTTCCTCCACCCTCACCTACTTCCTTTCACCCTCCAGCGTGATCGCCAAAAACCCGGCTCCGGGCATGGATTTCAGGCTCGGCGGCATTGTCCAGGTCGGCTCCGTCGCCACCGTTATCAATCACGGCTCACCGACAACCTCTTTCCGCGTCACCGACGGCCAGGCCTCCATCCCGGTCACCTTCACCGGCCTCCTCCCGGACCTGTTCCGCGAGGGCCAGGGCATCGTCGCCATCGGCGCCATGACCCCCGCCGGAACCTTCTCCGCCGACCAGGTGCTGGCCAAGCACGGCGCCTCCTACATGCCCAAAGACGTTGAACAAGCCCTCAAAAACGCTGGCAAATGGAACCCGAAATATGGTCCTCCACCCGCCGCTGACACGTGGAACACCATGCAAGTAAAGAGCACCAGTTCATGATCCCAGAACTCGGACATTTCGCGCTGGCGCTGGCGGTGGCGCTGGCATTCGCACAGGGCGTGGTTGGGATATTCGCACCCGGATTGCGGGGACTCGCGGGCGATGCGCGCGGCGCCAGGTCTGGCGTTGAGTCATTTTCTGGCCATCGGCGCCGCGTTTCTGGGTTTGATTTACGCCGGCGTAGTGTCGGATTTCACGGTCGAGAATGTCGCGGATTTCTCGTCCTCACAGGTTCCGTTGATCTACCGGATTTCCGGCACCTGGGGGAACCATGACGGCTCCATGGTGTTGTGGTGCTTTATTTTGTCGCTCTGCGGGGCGACTGTTGCGGCGTTCGGGCATAATCTGCCGGCTTCGCTCAAGTCGCGGGTGCTGGGCGTGCTGGGCCTGGTCTCCGGCGGGTTCTTGCTGTTCACCCTCATGGTTTCCGACCCTTTCACGCGCCTATGGCCGCCACCGCTGCAAGGCGTGGGCGTGAACCCGATTTTGCAGGACCCGGGCCTCGCCTTCCATCCACCGGTTTTATACACCGGCTATGTCGGGTTTTCCGTGGCTTTCGCTTTTGCCATCGCGGCCCTGATCGAAGGCCGGATCGACGCGGCCTGGGGCCGCTGGGTCCGCCCCTGGGCGCTGCTCTCCTGGTGTTTTCTCACCGCCGGCATCGCGCTGGGGAGCTGGTGGTCTTATTACACGCTGGGCTGGGGCGGGTTCTGGTTCTGGGACCCGGTGGAGAACGCGGCGCTGCTGCCGTGGCTCACGGGAACCGCGCTGCTGCATTGCGCGATTGTGGTGGAGAAGCGTGAGGCTCTGAAAGCCTGGACGGTATTGCTGGCGATTGCAACCTTCTCGCTCAGCCTCTCAGGCACGTTCCTGGTGCGCTCGGGCATTCTCAACTCCGTGCATTCCTTCGCCGCGGCGCCGGACCAGGGGCTGTTCATTCTGGCATTGCTGGGCATCACCATCGGCGGCTCGCTGCTGCTGTTCGCGATCCGCGCGCCAGTTCTGGCCGCCACCGGCATTTTCGCGCCGCTGAGCCGTGAGAGCGCGCTCGTGCTCAACAACATTTTTCTCTGCTCCATTGCCGCGGTGGTCTTCGTCGGCACACTCTACCCGCCCTTTGCCAACCTGCTATTCGGCATCCAGCTTTCCGTCGGCGCTCCGTTCTTTAATCAGACGGTGTTGCCCCTCACGGCACCACTCATCCTCGCCATGGCGATCGGGCCGCAACTGGCCTGGAAGCGCGCGGCGCTGATGCCAGCACTTGGACGCCTGTGGCTCGCGGCGGCTGCCGCTGGCATCATCTTTTTGGTCGTCGCGGCCGACCGCCACATCATCGCGGCTCTCGGCCTGGCTGGCGGCGCCTGGGTCGTATTCTCGGCACTCACCGACCTGGCCGAGCGCATACGCCTGTTCCGTGTGCCGGCCAGCGTGTCTCTGGCGCGTCTGTCCGCGCTGCCCCGCGCCGCCATCGGCGCCACGCTCGGGCATATCGGCTTCGGCGTCACCGTGCTCGGCATCGCCGGCATGACCCTGGCAACCCAGAAGGTCATCGTGTTGCAGCCCGGCCAGTCCACCACCCTGGGCGGCTATACCTGGACCCTGAATGACATCCACGACGCCCCCGGCCCGAATTATACCCAGCGTGTCGCGGACATCACCCTCTCCGAAAACGGCCATGCCTTCCTCACCATGCACCCGTCGCGGCGCTTCTTCACGGCGCAAAAGGTGATCACCAACGATGCGGCGATCCACACTAACGGCTTCCAGGACATCTACGCGGTGTTTGCCGATGAGCCTGCCGGCAGCGGCGGCGCGGAATTGCGGCTCAACCGCCATCCGCTGGCGCCGGAAATCTGGTTCGGCGGGCTGATCATGGCTCTGGGCGGCGGTATTTCGCTCTCCGACCGGCGCCTGCGCGTTGGCGCACCTTCCCGCCGCAAAAAACCAGCCGGGGCAGTCGCTTAAAAACATGTCACCGTTACGCCGTCGCCTGTTATTCGGGATTCCGCTTGGCATTGTCACAGGCGCCGGTATCGGATTCTATACCATTCTCCGCCGTATGCAGGAGAACGACTACGATCCCCATGCGCTGCCCTCGCCGCTTATCGGCAAGCGCCCGCCGGCATTCACACTGCCGGGCGCCGCCGGCGCCCAAGGTTTCTCCAACACCGACCTCCTGGCGCCAAAGCAGCCGATGCTGGTGAACTGGTTCGCCTCCTGGTGCATTCCATGTTTGCAGGAAGCGCCAATGTTGGCCAAACTCGCCAAATCCGGCCTGCCGATCTGGGGCATCGCTTACGAAGACGCAGCACCAGGCGCGCTGCAAAACTTTCTGTCCGAAAACGGCAACCCGTATATACGCCTGGCCGCCGATGTCTCCGGCCTGACTGCCATCAACTGGGGGGTATACGGTGTGCCGGAAACCTATTTCATCGACAAAACAGGAATCGTCCGATGGCGCTATGCTGGCGCGCTGACCGACGACGTAGTGGAGACCATGCTCAACCCGCTTCTCCAGAAATATTCATGAAAATTCTGCTCTTTCTCATCGCGTTTCTGCCTGCCATGGCCTGGGGGCAAACCATATCGCGCGATGGCATTACCCTCACCCAGCAACAGGAAGCCCGCGCGGAAGCCATCGGCGACCAACTGCGCTGCCTGGTCTGCCAGAATGAGAGCATCGAAGGCTCCTCCGCCGCCCTGGCCAAGCAGCTCCGCGTTATCATCCGCCAGCACGTCGTGGCAGGCGATAGCAGCAAAAGCATCATGGCGTTCATGGTGCAGCGCTACGGCATTTTCGTGCTCCTCAAACCGCCCTTCATGCCGCTCACCTGGGCACTCTACGCCTCGCCCTTCCTGGTGCTGTTGCTCGGCTTCCTGGTGTTCTGGTTCGCCCGGCGCGGCCCTGTTTCCGCGCCCGCCCCCTTAAGTGATGCCGACCGTGCCCGGCTGAATGAGTTGCTGAAATGATATTCCTCTACATGTTCGGCCTTGCCATTATCCTGATGGCGCCGTTGCTGCTGGTTTTTGGCCGCAAAAAGGCCACCCGCAACCGGCGCGAGGCCGCATTGGCGCTGCACAGGGCACAGCTTGAAGAGCTGTCGCGCGATCTGGCGGAGCGGGCGGATCGCGGCACCGGAATACGGTGCTGCGAAGCTGGAGGTGGAACGCCGGCTTCTGGTCGCCGATGGCTCCAGCGAACCGGCCCCCGATGGCAATGCCCGGTTTCTGCTCATCGCCACCGTGGTGGCCGTGCCGGTCATGGCCTTTGCCCTCTATCTGCCCGGCAGCACACCAAACATCCCCTCCGAGCCGCATGCCCAATGGGTGGTCAAGCAGCAGGAGGCGACCGCCCAGTTGCAAGAGTTCATCACGGCCATAAAGATGCGGCTCGCAAGCGAGGACCCGAATTCTCCCGATGCCAGCCAGGGCCAGGCTTATCTCGCCGAAGCATTATCCGAGGTGGCTGGCACCATCACGCCCGAGGCACTCGCCTATTTCAAGCAATCGCTTAGCAATGCGCCGCCGAAAGCCTCCTGGCGGCCGCTGGATGAACAGCGCATCGCCGAGGCCACACAACAACCCGCGCAATAATTCACGCCGCGTCGCTTGCGAAACCACAATCACTGTCCCAGGTATTCGTCATGACCGACGACGAAAAAACGCCAGACACCAAGCCGGATGAGCAAAAACCGGCACAAAAACTGCCGCCGGAAATCGGCGGACAAAAAGGCCCGGAACCGACGCGCTACGGCGATTGGGAAAAGAACGGCCGCTGCACGGATTTCTAGAGCCAAATCACTTTTGATCGAATGGCGATTCACCGTTCTAGCCTGATCACTTCAGGTTAACGCAACAACCAAGGACTTAGCTCATGAAAATTATTGTTGGCGCGATCATTATTTTGATTGCGGCGTTTTTTATTGTGCCCCTGGTCGCCGGCGGCAGCATAAATGCCTGCAAGGCTCTGGAGAAATATAATGTCCGCACGACCGCGTCCAGCATCGCCGGCGGCTCCAGCGGGCCGGTCTATGGCATCATCAACTCCATCGGCCAGGCCGCTGCGACCGGCCAGGCAACCAGCATGGCGGAGGCAAATGCCCACCCCGACACGCCGACGATTGTTAGCTGCACGGTGTCGTTCTGGAAGAACCTTTGATTTAGAGTGCGATCGTTTGAGGTTGAATCTGGAGCGCGATCCGTTCATATCAAACCACCTGGTGATTTGATATGAACGGTGGATCGCCCTCTAAACATATGTAGCAATTTAACCTCAAACGATCGCGCTCTATCGAAAGTTCCTGCAAAAGTTTGCCTGAATATATAAAAATAACATTTCCTAACCATTAAGTTTCTCGGATGCAGTGTCACTTTCATGACCAGCACTGCCTCCCATGCCGCATTTATCAAAACCTCAATCTGAGTTGATTCTGGCGGCTTCCGCCTCGTCGCCAACCGCCGATATCGCGGCCGGCGGGGAATTCGGCGCGCGAGCTGCGCCTGCGCACGGCCAGGCGGGAGATTACCGAGCGCCGGCGCATCACGCAGCGCCTGCGCCAAGCGCTGAGCACCGGCGGCTTCGTGTTGCTCTACCAGCCTGTGGTCTCGCTCAAATCCGGGCTTATCCGAGGAGCCGAATCACTCATCCGCCTGCAACACAATCGCCGTGGCCTCATTACCGCCAATCATTTCATGCCCGTGGCCGAGCGCTCGGATGTCATCAACGATGTCGCCGGCTGGATGCTGCTCCAGGCCTGCATGGAAGCCAGCACCTGGCCCAATTGCCTCTCCGTCGCCGTCACACTGTCACTGCGCCATTTGCAGAGCGGAAGGCTGATCCGCCAGCTTCTCGAAGTCCTGAGCCATTCGGGGCTGGCGCCCGAACGTCTGGAGCTGGAACTTACCGAGACCATGCTGATCGACGATAACGACGACACGATTTTTTGCCTGAAAGCCCTGCACGGCATCGGTGTGCGCATGGCGCTGAATAATTTCGGCGCCGGCTATGCCAGCTTGAGCGCGCTCAAGCGCCTGCCGCTTACCACGTTGCGGCTCGACCGCTCGATGATCCAGAACCTGGGCGAGGCTCAGTCCGATACCGCGATCGTCCAGGCCGCCATCGACGCCGGGCACACGCTCGGCTGCACAGTATTGGCGGACGGCGTGGAGAGCGAGCCGCAATTCAAACTGCTCTGCGAAATCGGCTGCGATGAGGGTCAGGGCGCCTATTTCAGCCAGCCGGTCTCCGCCGCCGAAATTTCCGCCATGCTCGCCACCGGCTAATTCAGCACCCGCCTTTCGCTCCGCCGCCAGTTTAGGCATAAGCGGGGCAACATGACCTCAGACCCCGCCGAACAAGCGATTCTCACCCTGCTGGCTGCCAAGGGCGCGCAAAAATCCATCTCCCCAACAGAGGCCGCCCGCGCCCTGGCCGGCAATCCGCCGGACGATAAATGGCGGGGCAGTCTGTCTCCCATCCGCCTTGCGGCCATGCGCCTGGCCAAAGCCGGGCGCATCGAATTTTTACGCAAGGGCAAGCCAGTGCCGCCGGAAGATGCCCGCGGCGTCATCCGCCTGCGCCTCAAATCCGCCGAATAGTCAGCACCAGGGAAGAGGTACAGAAACATGCGCCGTTCCATTACCAGCCTTCTCACCGGCCTGCGCGAAGGCTGGGCCCTGGCAAAGCCCTATTTCTCCTCCGAGGAACGCTGGTCCGCCATCGGCCTGCTGGCCGCCATCGTTGTCCTGAACCTCATCCTCACCGGGCTGAACGTCGAATTCACCTACTGGCAACGTGAATTCTATAATGCGCTGCAGCACAAACAATTCTCAACCTTCATCACTTTATTGTTCTCCGTCGAGAAGATTAAAACTTTCCCCTACGTCATCCTCGGTTTTGCCGAATACGCCGCCATCTTTATTGTCGTGGCGGTTTATGCGCTCTACCTCAACCAGATGCTGCAAATCCGCTGGCGGCAATGGCTGACCCGCGATTTTACCGAGCGGTGGCTGGCGGATCGCGCTTTTTACAATATCAGCCTCGCCAAAACGGGCACCCTGGGTATCGACAATCCGGACCAGCGGATATCCCAAGACCTGGCGGATTTCACCTCTAACTCACTGGCGCTCAGCCTCGACCTGATGTCGAACGTCGTGACACTCCTCAGCTTCGTCACGGTGCTCTACGTCATTTCGGGCTCGATAACACTGTTCGGCATCACCATCCCCGGCTACATGCTCTGGCTTGCCATCATATATTCAGTCATCGGCACCTGGATCACCCATCGCATCGGCCGCAAACTTATCAGTCTCAGCTTCAACCAACAGAAAGTGGAAGCTGATTTCCGTTACAACCTCATCCGGGTACGCGATAACCCGGAGGCGATCGCACTTTCTGGCGGCGAGGCCGAGGAACTCATGACGCTGCGCGAGCGCTTTGCCAATGTCAGGACAAACTGGTGGGCGATCATGCGGCGAACGAAGATTTTGGGGTTCTTCACCAACGGATTTAGCGTCGTCTCAAGTGTGTTTCCCCTCGCCGCCGCGGCCCCACGCTATTTCTCGGGGCTTATCCAGCTTGGCGATCTCGTCCAGATCAGCACCGTCTTTGGCCAGGTCCAGGGGCCGCTCTCCTGGATCGTGGGGCAATATACCAGCCTCGTCACCCTGCGCGCCACTGTCTCGCGTCTTCACGGCTTTAAAGAGGCCGTCGCAGCCGCCCGTCTCGCCTCCGCCGCCGGCCCGCAACTCCAGCACCAGGGTGAAGCGCTGCATTTTCACAACCTCACACTGAGCCTGCCAGACGGGCGAAAACTCCTTGAAAATGCAAGTCTTTCGCTACCGCCAGGCGAGCCTATCATCCTCACCGGCGCCTCGGGTGCGGGTAAATCCACGCTGTTCCGCGCCATCGCCGGCATATGGCCTTTCGGCGAAGGCCATGTCGCCCGCCCGCGCGGAAGCGCGCTCTTTCTGCCGCAGCGCCCCTATTTTCCGCTGGGCACACTCAAACGCGCGATCACCTATCCCGGCATCGAAGCGGATTTCACGGACGACGCCATCACGCAAGCACTCACCGCCGTCGGACTGGAAAACCTCATCCCCCGCCTGCATGAAACCGATAACTGGGGCCAAATTCTTTCCGGCGGCGAGCAGCAGCGCCTCGCCATCACCCGCGCCCTCATCACCAAGCCAGACTGGCTCTTCATCGACGAAGCCACATCAGCCCTGGACACGCCGCTCGCCGCGAAAATCCATGCTGCGCTGAGGGAACAACTTGCCCAAACCACCATTGTCTCCATCACCCACCGCGACATGCTCGCCCCCAACGAGCGCCACCTATCCCTGGCCGGCGGCGCACTGCTGCCCCGCTAGAGCGCGATCCCCACTTGCCGGGCGGCTAGGCGCTGGCGGATAGCGGCCAGCATCGGCCCCCCAAGGCAGAGTGGCGCGCAACCTTCCGCCTCCCGGCGTTGCTGCATCAGCGCTGGGTGCGCGGTGATAAGCGCCTCCGCATTGTCGAACACGCCGCGATGACCGGTATCGAGATAGGTTTCCGCCGGCATGCCTTCCGCGAAAATGATGTCGTGCCGCGCCAGTTCGACGTGATAATACGTCACGCGCGTTGCGGTGATGTCCTGCCTTATGCTCGTCCAGTTCAATAATTCCTTCGCCGGCACCAGCACGCCATCGAGGAACAGCGCATGGTCGGGCGAGACCACCAGGCGGCGCGCCGGCACACCATCGCCCAGTGCGCCGGGTTCGATGATCACGGGGCGCAATGTTTCCGGCCGGCGATGTGCCGCGATATCGACCTCGCGCCGGCCGATCCAGATAATGAGTTGTTCCTCGCCGGCATGGGTGATCACCATGTCGCCTTCCTTCAGGTCTTCCACCGCAATCTCGCCGCGCACGGTGAGAATGCGTGTGCCTGCGGCAAAGCAAGGGTTCACGGCCACATCCGTGGTCACCACGGCATCGACAAATTTGGTGTTGCTGTTGGGGTTGGTGCGCTGGGTGAAGCCGAAATCCAGCGTCGCGCCATCCGCCGCCGCGGCGGTGCCGAAGAGGGCGGTGGCGGCGTTTTCGATCACCATTTTCTGCGCGGCATCCAGCGTGAACGGCGTTCCAACCGTCAGTTCCACCGTGCCGTCGGGCAGGACCAGAATCTGGTTGTTGTTTATCGCCGCGGTCGTGATGTCGTCCACCAGAGTCACGTAATCGGGGTTGGCCGTGCCCCCCACGAACAATTCCGCGAACAAATCCTTGACCACCTGGATCGTGACCTGATCACCGCCAACGCCAAAACTGCTGACGGGTTGAAAATTCAGGATGCTGCCACCGATATTGGCGCCATAGCCTGAAATGGTGCCATTAAGCGTCGTGGTGGTGATGTTGAACGCGCTGCCCTGGCCATTATCCGTCAGGATCAGCACGCCGGTATCCCCGTTATTATTCAGGAACTCGATATTCGTGCCGTTGGTGAGCGGGGCCGACAACGTGTAGGTGCCGCCCGATGCGATGCTGTCGTTAGCCATTCAGAAGTCCTGCCGTTTCCAACCAGTATTGATGATGGCGAGCGAGGGTACAACCCAAAAGTTAATTTTTTTCGGGTGGCCATAACCCAAGATTGCACATCAAACGGTTAAGAAATCAAGAAAGCCGATTCAAACATTTGATGGGATCGCTGAGCAATTCCATCAAATGTCGTCCGACCCTAAACGATAAATCCGCCGCCGAGGATGCGTGAGCCGTCATAAAACACCGCCGCCTGCCCCGGCGCGGCCAATGCCGGCTCATCCAGGGTGATCACGGCACCGGTCCCATCCGCACTCACGCAAGCCGGATGCAGCGAATCCCGCGCCCGTAATTTTGCCCCCGCCCGCAACCCCGCCGCCGGCGGATCGATCAGCCAGTTCACGTCCCGCAGCCGGATTTCGCGGCTTTCCACCCCGCGCGGACCAATGACGATTTGCCGGGTCGCCGAGTCGATTTTTTTCACGACCTGCAATTCGCCACCGCGCTGCGCCACATTGCCCAGCCGTTTGGTCTGGCCGACGGTGTAGCGCGCGATGCCCTGATGCACCCCCAGCACGGCGCCGTCCTCGGCCACGATCTCCCCGGCTTCCATCGCATCAGGCCGGAATTTTTGCACAATATCGGCATAAGAGCCGGTGGGGACAAAGCAGATGTCCTGGCTGTCCGGCTTGTCGGCCACCACCAGGCCCATATCCGCCGCCAATGCGCGCACCTGCGCCTTGGCGCCAAAATCGCCCAGCGGAAAGCGGCAGAATTCCAGTTGCTCGCGCGTTGTGGCGAATAAAAACCAGCTCTGGTCACGGTTCTCATCCACAGCCTTGTGCAATTCCGCCCCGCTGGCGCCCTCGATGCGGCGCACATAATGCCCGGTCGCCAGCGCTTCGGCGCCCAAGTCACGCGCCATGCTCAGCAGATCGCCGAATTTCAAATGCTGGTTGCAGGCGATGCACGGCACCGGCGTCTGCCCGTTCGCATAACTATCCGCAAAGGCCGACATCACGCTGTCCCGGAATCGGGTCTCGGCATCGACCACGTAATGCGCGATTCCCAGCCGGTCCGCCACGCGCTTGGCGTCATGAATATCCGAACCCGCGCAGCAGGCGCCCTTGCGGCCGACTGCGGCGCCATGATCGTAGAGCTGCAACGTCACGCCGATCACCTCGTGGCCGGCGCGCGCCATCAGCCCGGCCACTACCGAGCTGTCGACCCCGCCGGACATGGCAACAACAACGCGCATTATCCCGCCGCGTTCCGTGTCGCGCTCGGCAGCCGTACGACCAGCCCGTCGAGGGCTTCGGAGATCACGATCTGGCAACCCAGCCGCGACGTCTTCTCCAGTCCGAAGGCGAGGTCCAGCATATCCTCCTCATCCTCGGAGGCTTTCGCCAGCTTGCCGGCCCATGCCGGGTCGACAATGACATGACAGGTCGAGCAGGCGAGCGAGCCCTCGCACGCGCCCTCTATATCCACGCCATGCTTGTGCGCCACTTCCAGCACGGAGAGGCCCACGGGCGCATCAACCTCGCGCGGCTGACCGTTACGCTCAATGAAAGTCATTTTCGGCATCGCAAAACCCTTGGCTAATCAGCCGCCCTTCAAGCGCAATGCGCCTGCCCGTGCAAGGCACGCGCAGCCATCACCTCATATGCGCGGCAGAAGGCCGGAACCACATCCGCTGTCGCGTTCCAGGGCAGAGACATTCTTATCGCCTGATTCGCAAGGAAGGAAAAACCCATCGCCTCCAGCACATGGCTCGCCGCCAGCTTGCCGGACGAACACGCCGCCCCGGCGGATACGGCAAACCCGGCCATGTCCAGCGCGATCAACTGCGTATCGGCCCTTACCCCCGCCAAAGCCAGGCAAGCCGTATTGGGCAAACGCGGCGCCGATGCGCCGATCGCCACCGCGCCAAGCCCGACACAAAATGCTTCAATTTCATCGCGATAAGAAGCAATTCTTAACGTATCGTAAGCCCCGCCCAAGGCCGCCGCCAGCCCCGCGATCGCCGGCAGTGCCGGCGTGCCGCCCCGCCTTCCCAATTCCTGCCCGCCGCCGCGCAGGTCCGGGCTGATCTCGCGGCCATGGCTGACCACCAGCGCCCCAGCGCCCATCGGCCCACCGAATTTATGGCCTGAGATCGCGACACTCGCAGCACCCAATTCCAGCCAGGGCAGGTTACAGCGCCCCACAGCCTGCACCGCATCGACATGCAGCAGCGCGCCATGCCGCGCGCAAATTTCCGCAGCCGCGGCGATATCATGCAGCACGCCAGTCTCATTATTCGCCGCCATCAGGCAAACCAACGCGCCTGGGGCCTGCGCCAGTAATGCCTCCATAGCCTTCAGATCCGCTGTTCCGTCAGTTAGCACCGGCACGGCCTTGCCATGTGGCGCCGCCGCACGAACCGCGTCATGCTCCGTCGCCCCAAACAATACCGGCCTGCCCGCCCCTAGCGCGTGGACCGCGAGTGCATTGGCCTCCGTGGCGCCGGAGCAAAAAATCACATCCTCCCGGCGCGCGCCGAAAAACCCTGCCACCGCCTCGCGAGACTCCTCCAGCACGCGCCGCGCCGCGCGACCCGCCTGATGAATCGAGGAGGGATTGGCCAGCCCCAGCGCCGCGGCAACTGCCTGCCGCGCCTCGGGCCGCAAAGGCTCCGTCGCGTTGGCGTCCAGATAAATCATAGATTCAGTGGGTACGGTCGCGCGCCAGCTCGGCGATGCGGTTTTCCAGCTCTGTCAGTTCCCGGCGCAGCAGGTCAACCTCATGCAGCAGCGGGTCCAGGCAAGGGTCGCTGGGCGTGCCATAGGCATCGAAGCGAGGCTTTGCCCCAACCCGGTCCACCGGCCGCGCTGGAATTCCCACCACGGTCGTGCCCGCCGGCACTGCGGCGATCACCACGGCATTGGCGCCAATCCTGGCGCCGTCGCCGATCTCAATCGCCCCGAGCACTTTCGCGCCGGCGCCGATGATCACGTTATTGCCCACCGTTGGGTGGCGCTTCTCATGCTTGGAACTGGTCCCCCCCAGGGTCACCTGGTGATAGATATACACGTCATCGCCAATGATCGCGGTCTCTCCGATCACCACGCCCATGCCGTGGTCGATAACCAGCCGCCGCCCCAGTTTCGCGCCGGGATGAATCTCAACTCCCGTGAAGAACCGGCCCAAATGTGAGACGAATCGTCCTGTTGTATACATCTGATGCCGCCAGAAAAAACTGGAAACAGCATGGAAACCCACAGCGTGCAGCCCTGGATAGCACAGCAAAACCTCAAAATTCGACCGTGCGGCGGGGTCACGTTCCCTGTAGGCCTGTATCGTCTCAGTTAAAAACATAAGGGCCATGCGACATTTCCATGGATAATCAGACCAGAAGCAGTCTATATTAACTAAACGAAGGGGAAACCCAAATTGTAATCCATTCGCAATCTCACCCAAAGCCGTGAGGAGCACTTAGGTATCCGGACCTCTTTGGTCAACATTCGGATGGATAAAGGATAACCAATAGCCACGCAAAAAACCTGCTGGCGAAGACTTTAGACTACCACGGTAATTATGAAAGACGAGTTACAGAATGCCTGAAGTGATGTTTGCCGGGCCGGAAGGCCGCCTTGAAGGACGTTACCACCATGCCAAGGAGCGCGGCGCTCCGCTGGCTCTGGTTCTGCATCCGCACCCGCTGCATGGCGGTACCATGAATAACCGTATCACCTATTCGATGTATCAGGTGTTCCAGCGCCTGGGCTTCTCCGTCATGCGCTTTAATTTCCGCGGCGTCGGCCGCAGCCAGAGCAAGTTCGACGGCGGCATGGGAGAGATTAACGACGCCGCCGCGGCGCTCGACTGGATGCAGGCGCTCAATCCCGGCCATGGCGGTCTGTGGATCTCCGGCTATTCCTTTGGCGCCTTTGTCGGGATGCAACTGCTCATGCGCCGTCCGGAAGTGTCCGGCTGGGTCTCCGTAGCCCCGCCCGCCGCGCATTACGACTTTGGCTTCCTCGCCCCCTGCCCCTGCGGCGGGCTGATGATCCACGGTGACGCCGATGAGATGGTGCCGGAAAATTCGGTCCGCAAACTGGTCGACAAGCTCAACCTGCAAAAAGGTGTCGCCATCGACTACCGCGTGTTCGAAGGCGCCGACCATGTGTTTGCCAACCATGCCGACAAGGTTACCGAGGCGGTGGAAGGCTATGTGAGCCAGTCTCTGGCCCGCAAACAAATGGCGCTCGCGGCTGATTGATCAAACGCGAATCCCGCGAAGAAAATTCTAGCCAAGTTACAGCCGATACCAAGGACCCATTCTTAGTGGTCCTTGGTATTAGACCAGCATAGCCCGTACTTTGGTCTCCGTGACAGCCTGCGCCAGCGAAGTTCCATCCAGTTCGGCGGCGATGGCATCCCGGACCCGGCGCATCACACGTCTTATCGCGCAGGTCTGTTCGTCCTTACAGTCGTCGCAGCGGCGGTAATAATTCACGCTCACGCAGGAGAGCGGCGCCAGCGGCCCATCCATAATCCGCACCACCTGGCCAAAGGTGATAAGGTCAGCGGGTTTAGCCAGCGCATAACCGCCGCCCCGGCCACGCCGGCTACGCACCAGGCCGTTACGGTTCAATTCCAACAGAATCGCTTCCAGGAATTTTTTCGGCAGATTTTCGCGCTCAGCGATATCGCTCACCAGCAGCAGGTCATTACTGTTCTCGCGCGCCAGCACCAGCAAAGCCTGCAAAGCATATTTACATTTTTGCGACAGCACGATTTTGCTCCTCAATCACGCCAACAAAGAATACTGCTTCCATAACATATATTTCCTATAGGAAATATATGTTAATCCGCAACTATATATTTTTATCCTACTGCCTAATTGCGTTAACCAGACACGCCGCCTCTTTATCGCCCCTTGCGCCCCCGCACCAGTTCACTCACCACGCCGTGCAGCGTATTCAGTTCCTGCCGCGTCACCTCGCCGCGTTGAAAAAAATGCCGCAAATTACGCACCATTCCGGGCCGTTTTTGTGGATTCTTCAAAAACCCAGCGGCATCGCATTCCCGGATCAAATGGTCCATGAAATTATCCAACTCGCCCTTGTTCGCAGGCGAGGTCTCATTGGTCTGCAAGGCGCGCACGGGTAACTCCCCTTGCCGCGCCAGCCACCACTCATAACCAAACACCATTACCGCCTGCGCCAGATTGAGCGACATAAAACCGGGGTTCAGATCGTAGCGGATCAGACTATCCGCGCAGGCAATATCGTCATTATCCAGCCCCGCGCGCTCCGGCCCGAACAACACGCCGCACCGCAATCCCCGCGCGCCAATGGCCTGCACCTCCGCAGCACCTCCCCGCGCCGTGAGAACGGGCTTGATGATGTGCCGCGGCCGCGGGCAGGTCGCGAACACGCGGTGCAGGTCCGCCACCGCATCGGCCACCGTCTCGAACACCACCGCCGCGTCCAGAATTTTATGCGCGCCAGAACCCGTTCGCCACGCGCGCTCGCTGCGGCCAGCCATCACGCGGGGCAACGAGCCGGAGGTGAAACAACCCGCCATTGCCCATGGCCCGCGCCACGGAACCCACATTCTCCGCCAGTTGCGGCCGGACCAGAATCACGACCGGCGACGGCTCAATCGGCTCCAGATTCCGCGCCGCCATCCCGGCCGGTCATGCTTTTCCGTACCAGAGACAGCTGCCGTTGGGCCATCCTCCACGATACGCCGTATGCTTCAACAACTTTGCGAATTCGATCGGCTCGAGCGAAATCTTTGCCTGCCTTGCTAGCTGTCGTCGTTCATAATAATCAAATTTTGCAGTTCATCGTGGTATCGATACCGCCTCGAAACCATTCATCGGGTGTGACATTAAACAACCCCAGCACCTTGCCCGCCGCGAGCAAGTCACCCTGCCGCTCGTCATCACCTGCCAGTGCCGCGTCCGCCAAACTATGCAGCCCGGCAATTGCGCCCGGCGTATTCAAATCATCCAGCAACGGCTCCATCACGCAGTCCGGCACCACGTTTGCCGCCGCCACAGCGAGGATGCTTTTCCAGTGCCCGATAAAACCGATCCAGCTCCTTTCTTGGCCTCCACCAACCCGGCATCGGAAAAATCCAGCGTGGAGCGGTAATGCGAGCGCATCAGCAAAAACCGCACCGCCTCACCGGGCGCCACCGCCAGAACATCATGCAGCACGCGAAAATTGCCGAGCGACTTGCTCATCTTCTCGCCATTCACCAGCAGCATCCGGTTATGCACCCAGACATTGGCGAAAGTGGACCCCGGAAAGGCACAGCAGGACTGCGCGATTTCGTTCTCATGATGCGGGAAAATCAGATCATCCCCACCGCCATGAATGTCGAAATTCTCCCCAAGATGCTTATGCGACATCGCCGAGCATTCGATATGCCAGCCCGGCCGGCCGCGGCCCCAAGGCGAGTCCCAGCCCGGAAGATCGTCCGTGGATGGTTTCCACAGCACGAAATCCCCCGGATCGCGCTTATAGGGTGCGACATCCACCCGCGCCCCGGCGATCAGATCCTCCGGCGACCTGCCGGAAAATTTGCCGTAATCCTTGTCTGATTCCACCGAGAACAGCACATGGCCTTCCGCCTCATAGGCGTGCCCGCCCGCGATCAACCGCTCGATAATCTCGATAATCTCCGGCAGATGGTCCGTCGCGCGCGGCTCGATATCAGGGGGGAGTGCGAACAACGCCCCCATATCCTCATGGTAGGCCCGGATAGGCCCCTGCGTTACAACGTCGATGCTCTCGCCGCGCTCCTTTGCCCGCGCGTTGATCTTATCGTCGATGTCGGTGATGTTCCGCACATAGGTCACCTTCGGGTACAGGCGCCGCAGCAGCCGCACCAGAATGTCAAAAACCACGACATTGCGGGCATTGCCGATATGCGCCCTGTCATACACGGTCGGGCCGCAGAGATAGACCCGTACATTCTCCGGGTCGATCGGCCTGAAAATTTCCTTGGTCCGGGTGCGGGTGTTGTACAGGGTCAGTTCCATCATGCAGGCAATTGATCGAGTTTTTGCCCCAGATCAAGCCGCATTGATTTTTAGCCTTGCTTGCACCCAGATAACGGCATGGAACAAATTCTTCAGCACATCGACGACCAGCTCGAAACCTCCCTGCATCGGCTGTTTTCGCTGCTGCGCATCCCCAGCATCAGCGCGCAGCCGGCGCATAAAGCCGATTGCAGGCTAGCCGCCGCATGGGCGCGCGACACGCTGACGGAGATGGGTTTTTTCGCCAGATTATCCGAGACCGCCGGCTTGCCGGGTGTCATCGCCACGCATTATGGAGCAGGTCCTGACGCGCCGCATGTGCTGTTTTACGGTCATTACGACGTCCAGCCGGCCGACCCGCTGGAGTTGTGGCATTCCGATCCGTTCGACCCGCAACTGGTGGACGGCCCGCGCGGCAAGCGCATCGTGGCCCGGGGGGCTGTGGACGATAAGGGCCAGGTCGTGAGTTTTTTTGAAGCCTGCCGGGCGCATCTGGCGGTCAACGGCAAACTCCCCGTGCGCCTGACCATTCTGCTGGAAGGCGAGGAGGAATGCGGCAGCCCATCGCTGGCCGAGTTGCTGACCAAGGAGCGAGAGACACTGGCGGCGGATTTCGTGATGGTGGCCGACACCAATATGTGGAATTTCCAGACTCCCGCCATCACGACGTCGCTACGCGGCCTGGCGGCGGTGGAGGTCACGATCAAAGCGGCGTCGCGGGATCTGCATTCGGGCTTGTTCGGCGGCATTGCCCTGAACCCGATCAACGAGCTGACGCGTATTCTGGGCGCCTTGCGAGACGATCAGGGGCATATCCAGATCCCCGGATTTTACGACGGTGTCGCACCAGTGCCGGAGGCGTTGCTCAAATCATGGGGTCAGCTTGGTTTCGATCCGGAAGAATTTCTGGGCGAAGTCGGCCTGAAACACCCGGCCGGCGAACACGAGCAGTCGGCCTTGGCGCAGCTCTGGGCGCGGCCGACGGCCGATATTAACGGCATTTACGGCGGTTATCAGGGTGACGGCACGAAAACCGTTATTCCGTCCAAAGCCACCGCCAAACTCACCTTCCGCCTCGTGCCCGGCCAGGACCCGCAGAAAATCGTACAGAACTTCGAGCGTTTCGTTACCGAGCGCCTGGCGCCGGATGCCAAGGCTGAATTTGCGCATTTTGGGGCCTCGCCCGGCTTTGCCGTGAGCCTGGATGCGCCATTCATGCGCGCGGCACAGGACGCCCTGGCCGCGGAATTCGGCAAACCAGCGGCGCTGATCGGTTGCGGCGCTTCAATCCCGGTGGTCGAGGCGTTTAAAACCCATCTGGGACTGGATACGTTGCTGGCCGGCTTTGGGTTGGATGATGACCGTATCCACTCTCCAAACGAGAAATTCGAAGTCGCATGTTTTCATCGGGGCACCCGCGCCCATGCGAGGCTGCTTTCAGCCTTTGCCGGCTCTAAAACGATCGCACTCTAATTATACCGGATGGCGTCCTCGATATGTTCGATGGCGCCATGGCACACCAGCGCCACGTCAAAACGGATGGCAGGGCGATGCCAGTCCTCATGCGTGGCGAGCGCCAGGCTGGCGGCTTCCAGCAGCCTCGCCTGTTGCCGAGGCGACACCGCATAAGCCGCCTCCGCCAAGGTTTTGCGGGCCTTTGACTTCAACAAAGACTAAAGTGTCACGATCAGCCAAAACGAGGTCGAGTTCCCCCGCCCCTGTACGCAGCCGCTGCGCCAGGACGCTATAGCCCTTGGCCTGCCATGAAAGCGCGACATCATCCTCGGCACTTCGTCCAAGTGTCTCGGCGGCGCGGCGCTTCGTGGTGGATGGGACGCGGAGATGCATAGGAGGTTCTTTAAGGGTTAAAAGGTTAATATATCGTTTACGAGTGTCGTTTCATGGCTGACGCCAAGCGCCACGCGGCTGACCGGCGAATTCCTCCGCCACGGCCAGCCCCAAAGCCAACAGAACCGGCCCGACAAAAATGCCCAGCGCGCCGAAAGCGATCGCCCCGCCGAGAACGCCCAGGAGTATCAGCGCGTAGGGGAGCGAGGCGCCACGGGCGATCAGCAAGGGACGGACAATCGAGTCTGCCCCGCCGACAACGACGAAACAATAAATTGCCAGCAGAATCGCGACGAGGGGATGGCCTTGGGCCAGCAGATACAGACAAAGCGGCACGTAGACGATGACAGCGCCGGCCGGCACGATGGAAACGACTCCAGCAAAACTTGCCAGCAGCAAAGCCTGCGGCGCGCGCGCGACCTCAAATCCGATGGCATAGAGAATGCCCTGCAATGCGGCCGTGCCGAGAATGCCGAATACCACGCCGCGCACCGTGGTCGCGACCAGGGTAAGCAGGTCCTCGACCCTGTGCTCGTTCATGATGCGCACCAGCAGGAGGCGTATCCGCGCAACGATCTGCTCACCGGCCAGGAAGAAGAAATAGGCGATAAACAGCGCCACCACGGTGCCGATCAGCCCGTGCGCCACTTTAAAGACCATGATGATGCCCGAATGGGCCACCGTGCCAAGGATGGGCTGGAGGGAACTGGCCACACCGCCGAGATCATCGGCTGAATTATTCCAGAAATCGCTTAAAAGGCTGCCCATCAGGGGGATTTTCAGCAGGAAGGCGGGGGCCGGCGGCAGGCCGTTCTGCATCACATCCTGGACCCAAATACGGCTGACCCGCGCCTCCTTGGCGGCCACGAGTGCAAGATGGACCAGGGGCACCAGAACGATGCCGGCAACCAGCAGCGTTATCACGAAAGCCGCTACAGTTGGGCGGACGTGGCGAATGAATTTGACATAGAGTGGCCAAAGACAATAGACCAGGATCGCCGCCCAAAGCATTGCGGGCAAAAATGGCACAAGAATTAAAAAGCACCCCAGCCCCAAGGCGGCCGCTAACGCCAGCAACAGAATCCGTTCAGATTTCATAGATGATTGATGCACGATGAGCGGCCCTATCGGCAAGGGCCGCCAGAATGGCCCGGCAAATCTCATTATGATCAACTATTTTTTGTATTTTTCGACGTTTTATGTATATAAAGCTTCCAACATGGTTTCGCTTTGCTTTCTGAGAATGCGTTTCACCATATGGGCTTAATCCTGCAATGGAATAAAACCAATCGGATAAAGGGATGTTAATATATGCGATTTAATGAGATTGGACAGCAATTGCGGGCCTATCGAATGGAATTGGGTCTGAAAGCCGAGGAAATCTCGGCACGGCTAGGGGTCTCACGCGCCGCCTTGTACCGCTATGAAAAGGGCGAGGTCATCAAGCTCGATACGGTGAACCGGCTGGCCGAGCTGTTGAAAATTTCGCCGCTGACATTGCTGGGTATTGGCGTGGAATATTACGCCAAGCCGATCGGCTATATGGAGCGCATCCGCCAGATCGAGGAAACCTCCGATCAGATTCTCCAGGTTTTCGGGCCTATCTGTTACCTGACCTCCTCCGACCAGTATGATTTAATTCTGGCGCAGTTGTTCGAGGAAGATGCCGCGGCGATGGGTGCAGACCACAACCTCGCGCGCGCCGCGGGTGAACAACTGATGAGCGTCATGATTTCACGCAAACGCATGTATGCCGTGCGTAAACCTTCGATTATTGGCATTCTCACGCTAAGCTCCATCCAGAAATTTATGGCCGAAGGTGTGGGACCGGGTGCCGTGGTGAGCGAGCGGCTGCGCAACGCGGCCCGCGAGGTCGCGATCCGTGAGATGGAATTGGTCGCGAATTTGATGGAGAGCGAGCCAATTGGTCTGCAACTTGGCATAATGGCGACTGGCGAGCCGAATGGCCCGTTCACGTTGCTGCGCTCACGCGAACGGGCGACACTGGCGATCAATCCCTTCCCGATGGATGCCACACCCGCCACGCAGTCGGGTATCGCAATGATCACGGGGGCGGAGGATGCCGTGGCGGCGCATCAGCGCGTCTCCGAGATCGCCTGGCGCGAAGCTATAAAAGGCGCCGCTGCCGCGAAACGGGTGCGGGAATTGACGGCGGCCGCGCGCGGTTGATGCAACCGCTTGTTTCTGCCGCCTGGCTGAAGAACTCCCCGGCATCAGGCGAGGTCGTCGTGCTCGATGCAACGTATTACCTGCCGAATGAAGGCAAGGATTCGCGCGCGCTGTTTTTGGCCGGGCATATCCCCGGCGCGCGTTTTTTCGACATCGATGCGGTCTCGGACCATTCGACCTCCCTGCCGCATATGCTCCCTGCCCCGGAGGATTTTCGTGCCGCCGTGGTGGCATTGGGGGTGAATTCGTCCAGCCATGTGGTGGCGTATGACCAGCGCGGGATATTCTCCTCGGCCCGGCTGTGGTGGATGTTCCGCGTATTCGGCCATGAGAACGTGTCGGTGCTGGATGGCGGGCTGCCTGCCTGGATTGAAGCTGGCGGCGCGGTTGAGGCGGGTGAACCGGGGCCGGTGATCGCTGGGGATTTTTCCGCCGGCTTCCGGCCGGCGATGGTGCGCAGCCTCGATGACATGCAACGCAATCTGTCGACCGGCGCCGAAATGGTGCTGGATGCGCGCGCCGCCGGGCGATTTGACGGCAGCGTGCCCGAACCCAGGGCGGGGATGCGCAGCGGGCATATTCCGGGTGCCAGATCGCTCCCCTTCACCGCACTGCTGGAAAATGGGCAGATGCTGCCGGCGCAGACGTTACGGGAAAGATTCGCCGCCGCCGGTGTGGGTACTGGGCAAAAATTCGTGACAAGTTGCGGTTCGGGCGTAACGGCCGCGGTGCTGACACTCGGGGCCGTACTGGCGGGCTTGCCGGAACCAGCGCTTTATGATGGTTCATGGGCCGAATGGGGTTCGCGGCAAGATACGCCTATCGAGGTATAGATGGTCAAAAAAATCGAGACGGCGCTGGTGCATACCGGGCGCAAGGACGTCAAGGAATACGGGTTCGTCAACCCGAAACTGGTGCGCGGCTCGACCGTGCTCTACCCGGACATGGCGACCAAACGCAGCATCGGTAAGCGCGTGCTGGAGCCTGTGGATATTTACGGCACTTGCGGCAACGAGACGCATTTCGCGCTGGAGCGTGCAATTGCCGAGATTGAGGGCGGGACGCATGCCCAGGTGGTCAGCTCGGGTCTCGCCGCCGTGACCACGCCGCTGCTGGCTTACCTGAAAGCCGGCGACCACGTGCTGATGCCCGATTCCGTCTATGGCCCGACGCGGAGTTTTTGCGACGGACGGCTGCGCGGCTTCGGCGTGGCGACAGATTATTACGACCCGATGATCGACGAGGCTGGCTTGCGCGCCATGCTGCGTCCGGAAACGCGCGTCCTGTTCACTGAGAGTCCGGGCAGCCATACGTTCGAAGTGCAGGATTTGCCCATGATCGCGCGCGTCGCGCATGAGGCCGGGGCCAAAGTGTTCATGGACAACACCTGGGGGCTGCATCATTTCCAGCCTTTCGCGCATGGGGTGGATGTGTCGATCCAGGCGCTGACAAAGTATGCCGGCGGGCATTCGGATATTATTCTGGGCGCCGTTACGGTGAATTCGGATGAGGATTGGGTCTGGCTGCGCCATGGGGTGCTGGAATTGGGCCAATATGCCTCGCCGGATGATTGCTGGCTGGCGCTACGGGGTTTGCGGACACTGCATGTGCGGCTGAAAGCGCATGAGGCGGCGGGATTGCGCGTCGCCAACTGGATGACGGCGCGGCCGGAAGTGGCGAGGGTTCTGCACCCGGCACTGCCCGGCTGTCCGGGCCATGAGTTTTTCCTCCGCGATTTCACCGGCGCGTGCGGGTTGTTCGGGGTGGTGTTCCAACCGGAATTTTCGGCCCAGGCCGTGGTCGCGATGATCGATGCGTTAAAGCTGTTCGGGATTGGGGCGAGCTGGGGCGGCTATGAGAGCCTGGTGCTGCCGACGACGGGGACGATACGGCGCTCGGCCGGGACCGGCGTGTTCGAAGGCGAAATGGCGCGGTTTCATATCGGGCTGGAGAACGTGGACGATTTGATTGCGGATTTGGAACAGGGTTTTGCGGCACTGCGCGGGGCTTAATTACGCCTTCCAGAACGTCATCAACAGCCCGCCGGAGACAATGAGTGCACCACCGCAATAAATCGGCAGACCAGGTTTAACGCCGAAGACGAGCAGATTAATGATCTGCGCCACGACAAAGAACAAGGTGACATAAACGCCTAACAGCCGGCCAAAATCCCAGTTCGGGAGGTTGACGGTGATGCCGTAGGCGAAAAGGACGATGGCACCAGCGGCGAAAAAGCCGAGGCGGATGGGCATGGCGTGGGCGTGCAGGCCGGAGCGGGCAAGAGCATCGCCCCCGGCTTCAAGCACGGCGGCGATGGCAAGAACAACGAGGATCGAAAGATTTGACATAATGACCTTCAATGGAAAAGAGCCAGGCATTTCCGCCTGGCCCTTTTGTTTTAACCATGCCTCGTGTGCGTTACCAAGTGCCTTCGATGATGGATCATCATCTCAGGCCATTGGCATTACAGCGTAAAGAACCAGTTCGAAACAAACACCACGACAACGCCCGCGACCAGCGTAAGGTATGGCAAAATACCGGCCCGCTTGGTGGTAACATCGCCCGAACCGCCGACATGGAGATCGTCCAGCATGTTAGCAGGAAATTTTCCGCCATCCTGAATGTAATGCCGAAACCAGAATACCGGAATGATGCAGGCGGCGAATATGATCCCGGCCCACAGAGCATCGGGATTCCAGGTTTTCGCGCCGGCACCCATGAACATGGCGTTCACGAAGGCGAAGATGCTCCCCAATGTCAGCAGCCAAGTGGGGGCACGGTAGGGGCGCTTGGTAGCGCCGGAATCTATCCGGTGAATCCAGCCAGCATTAAGATTAAGGAAATTGAAAATAATGTAGCCGCAATTGGACACGGCAAGAATGAAGAAGAAGCTTGTCGCGTCGGTCGAGGCGACTGCCAGAACGAGCAGGTTAGCGCAAAGATCCGTCCACATGGCCCGCGTTGGCGCTCCATGGGAATTTACAAGGCTGAGATAGCGCGGCAGCCAACCATCAACAGAGCCCTGGTAAAGAGTCCGCGAGGACCCGGCCATGGCCGTCATGATCGAAAGGATCAGCGCCAGGATCATCAGCATGACCATGATGGAATTGAGGAACCCGCCACCGCCAACCATATGCGCCATGGCAGCGGCAACGCCCGAACCATCGGCGATCGAGGGATCCAACATGCCGGTAAGGCCAAGTGCGCCCTGGAAGGTGAAGGGGACCAGAATGAACAAGGCGAGACAAAGCAGGCCGGAATAGAAGATCGCCTTGAACGTATCTGTCGCAGGGTTACGGAATTCACTCGTGTAACAGACCGCGGTTTCAAAACCGTAGGTCGACCAGGCGGCGATGAACATGGCGCCCAGCACCAGCGTCCAACCCGAAACGTCCCAATGGCCAAGGGCCGGTGCGTAGGCCACAGCCAGCGGCGTGAGCGGCGAGAAATTGCCGAAATTCACCGCGCCGTTGAACAGCGGCACGACGCCGACGATAAGCATTGGAATGATGACGAGAAGGCCGATATATTTCTGTACGTTGGCGGTGCCCAGAATGCCGCGATGCTGGATCGCGAAAACGACCAGCATGATAATGGCGCCAATGAAGAAGGTGGCATTCAGCGAGAAACCAACCGGCCCCAGCGTATGGGTAAACAGGGTCCAGGTTCTGATACCAGGGGTGAGTGCGGCGATGGCGGCGGCAACCTGCGCCTGCTGACCGCCGGCAATGCCAGCGCCATGCGCTGCGATCCATTGCGCGACCTGTGGCGAGTTAGCGCCGGGTATCGGCGCCAGGGAGTTCAGCACATAAGCGGCGGCGATGGAGCAGCCCAGCGAGAGCACGGGAGACCATGCAAACCAGTTACACCAGACCGAGAGCGGGGCAATGAACTTGCTGTAGCGCACCCAGGCGGCGGCACCGTAAATCGACGCGCCGCCGGATTTGTTTGGGAACAACCCCGCGATCTCCGCATAGGTGAAGGATTGAATAAAACCCATGATCATGGAGGCCGTCCAGATGAGGAAAGCCAGGTTTCCTACCATCCCCGAGATACCGCCAATTGAAAACAGCACCAGAGCGGGGACGCCGCTGGCAACCCAGAACGCCCCTTTCCAGTCGATCGAGCGGTGCAAAGTGCCTGACTTGGCCGCCCCCGGGTTTGTTGTTGCCGCTATGTCGCTCATGAAGCTCCCTCACCTTTTCTAGAAGATCGTTAACACTAAGCTAAAATTGCAATTATCATGCCACCCGATTCAACAGCCATTTCCAGCCATCGCTGGCCAGATTACGTTCCTACAGATTAATTTTTATACTTATAGTGAACGGTTTCTGCCCTTTAAATAAACTTTTATTCTTGGAGATTAATGTTTTGGCACAAGCCTAAGCATTATTGCAAGTAATTCTTTGAGGATTCGCGGGCCGTTTGGTAAGCAAAAAATAAGACGCCGCCGGGAAAGATGGCGCGGCGCCAGGTACCAGCGCTACTTACCCGGCAAAAAACAAAGCCGGAGCAAATGCTCCGGCTTTGTCACGCACACACCAGGGTAGAGAAGGGTTGGCACTTCGCAAAAAGAGGCGCCCCCGGAGACCGCCAACGCGCCGCCAGCGATGGCGGCGTTTGGCAGATAACCAGCCTTGAAGGTGACCGCCGTGAACGGCTCCCCCAGGCTGGATATCGGTGGAGAAAAAACGAAGCCGGGAATTACTTCGCGGCCGGCAATACAGCCGATTCCAGATCATGTTGAATACCGGCGAGTATCTGCGGCGTCCGGTTTTTCAGGAATGAATACCAGGCGAAGCCGATCAGCATATAGGCTGCGAAAGCGTAAGGGAAATAGTTATACGGTGCCGATGGTACGGGATAGACGCTGCCCACAAGCGACAACACCATGAGTACGGCGCCCAGACCGCCGACCACGACGTCACCCGTTTTCATTTCACCATTGCGCTTCAACAGTACCGGCGCGCTGACGGAACACAGGAAGTAGACGATAATAAAGCCGTAGGAGGCAAGCGTGCCATACCAGCCGAATGTGTTGGTTTCCGAGTTGCCGGAAAAAACAGCGCAAATCACAAAATTCAGAACCGCGCCGACCGTCAAAGCAAAATACGGTGTTTTGCGGGTCTGATGCACAATGCCCATCGAGCTATGAACAAACTGGTAGCGCCCGAGGGAAAACAACATGCGGCCAAACGCATTCAAGGATGCCAGCGCACAGGCAAAGGAGCTGATCGCGGCGCCGAAATAGACCGGCGCTGTCATGTATTTGCCGATGGCGTTGGTGATGTCGCCCAAAGGTGCGGCGCTACCGCCCAGTTTCGTCGCGTCATCGCCAAAGCCTTGGGTGATGACATAGGTGGTGACGACAAAGAATATGCCCGAGGAAATGGCGGTCCACACGATGGCTTTTGGGATCGTTACCTTCGGGTTGCGGGTTTCCTTGCCCAGCGATGCCGCGCTCTCGAAACCAACATAGGAGAAGATCGCAAAGACAATTGCCTGTGCGACGCCACCGAAACTGGCACCTTTCAGGGTGAACTGCTGCGTATCGGGTTTAAAGCCGTAATGCGAGAGCGTGATCACGATCACCGCGAGAATGATGGTGACTGAAATCGCTTCCAGTGTCAGCCCTATCCGCGAGGAAATGCGTATGTCGCGGCTCGCGAACATCCAGACCAGCACGGAGAGGACAAGATACATCGCCATGTTCGGAATGGCCAACGTAAAGCCGAGAGACGAGAAGAATGTTTTCACGAAGATCGACGTGGCGATCGTCAGCGCCATCGCGGTGAAAAGATAAGCCGCGAGCATCGCCCAGCCGGCAAGCATGCCGTAAGATGGCCCGAGACTGCGCGAGACATAGATAAAAAACGACCCGGCCGCGGGAATGCGCCCGGCGAGTTTGGCGATGTTCAGCGCCACGATAAGCAATGCCACCGTGGCTATAACATAAACCAGCCAGGACGCGGTGCCGGCGATACCGGCAACCACCGCAACCGCGAGGGCGGGTGTAAGCGTGGGCGAGACATTGGCAACGGATTGACCCAACGCCTCTATGAACGACAAACTATCCTTGCGAAGCTCAGACATGAAAAGCCTCCGGTTTGTTTACACGAGAGAAATACAAATTCCTGGAGAGCAAGTATCGTGCCACAGCATTTACGCTGAAAGCCGCACAAAAACGGCTCAAATTCGTTCCGGTAGATTAAACTTTGTGCTTCCTGTGAACAATATTTGCCTTTTAAATAAACTTTTGTGCTCAGAGATAAACGGATGCACGGCGATTTCCAGCCTTGGCGCAAGGCTTGCTAAGCGGAATGGACAGTGGAGATGAACATGGCAGCCTTGAAAACGAGCACGACCCCAGCCGGCCTGAGCGCCGCCGATCCGATGGCGCAAGATTTGGAGAAGGCACGGCCTTTGAAGGTTTTCTGATGCCCCGGTTTGGGAAAATTGCTTATGAGGTTTATGGCACGCTGAACGCGGCGGGCGATAATTGTATTTTACTCCCGACTTATTATGCGGGAACCGATAAGTCTTATCTGCCTTTGATTGGGGCCGGACGCGCGCTCGATCCGGCGCGATGGTTTATTGTGATCCCCAATATGCTGGGGAATGGCGTTTCGTCTTCACCCAGCAATGATGCGGATTTTTGCAACGCGACTGTGGCAGATAACGTGCGCTTGCAGCATGAGCTTCTGGCGTTTTTAGGCGTGAAACGAATTGCGCTGGTCTATGGCTGGTCGATGGGAGCGATGCAGGGTTTTGCCTGGGCGGCGATGTATCCTGACATGGTGCGCGGCCTGCTCGCGGTGTGTGGAACGGCGCGCTGCTGGCCATTGAATTACGTGTTTCTGGAGGGGGTGAAGGCGACGATGCCGGCGGGCAGGCGCGCGTTCGGGCGGGCCTATGCGGGCTGGGCGTATTCAGCGGCGTTTTACCGGGATGAGTTGTACAAGGGCATAGGGTTTGAGACTCTGGAAGCGTTTTTGCGGTTCTGGGAAGATGACCATGAAACCTTTGACGAACGGGATTTACTGGCGATGCTGTGGACCTGGCAAAATGCTTCGCTGGGATTTTCGGAATTAGCCGGGATCAAAGCCCGGACGATCGTTATGCCTTGCGATACGGATATGTATTTCACCCTGGAAGAGACAGAGATGGAGGTGTTGGCAATTCCGGGCGTCGAGATGCGTGTGCTCAAATCGCCAAATGGGCACTGCGCCGGCGAGCCTGGGCGGTTTGTTTCGGACAGCGCGCAGGTGGAACTGGCGATGCGCGAATTATTGACATAGACGAATGGGTTTCGAGGGGGCAGAGCCCCCTCGCCTCGCCTTTAGACTGAGCAGTCCAACGTAGCCTGCCTCTCCCATTGCGAAAGATGGGCGGCGTATTCGTTCCACTCGGCATGTTTTAGTTTCGCGTAGGAGCACACGAAGGATTTGCCAAACGCGGCTTTGAGTGTGGCGGAGCCTTCGAAGGCGCGCAGGGCGTCGAGCAGGTTGAGCGGCAGGCGTTTTGCGTCTTTGACCTTATGGCCGTCGGTATACATGTTGATGTCGAGACGCGGACCGGGCGGCGTTTTTTTGGTGATGCCGTCCATCCCGGCCGCCAAAATACCGGCCTGGAGCAGATAGGGGTTGGTGGCGCCGTCCGCCAGGCGCATCTCGAACCGTCCGGGCTCGGGAATACGGATCATATGTGTGCGGTTATTGCCCGAGTACGTCACGGTGTTCGGTGCCCAGGTGGCGCCGGAGGTGGTGCGCGGCGCGTTGATGCGCTTGTAGGAATTCACCGTAGGATTCAAAAGTGCGGCGAGCGCGTCGGCATGTTCGATGATGCCGCCAATGAAATTATAGCCGAGTGAAGAGACGCCGAGTTCACCACCCTCGTCCTCGAACAGGTTTTTGCTGCCATTCCACAACGACACATGCGAGTGACAGCCGGAACCGGTGAGGCCGAGGAAGGGTTTCGGCATGAAGGTGGCGCGCAGACCATGCTTTTCAGCAATCGACTTGGCCATGAATTTGAAGAACACATGCCGGTCGGCGGTGACCAGCGCGTTGTCGTAGGTCCAGTTCATCTCGAACTGGCCGTTGGCGTCCTCATGGTCGTTCTGATACGCCTCCCAGCCCAGAGCCAGCATGGCATCGCAGATTTCGGTGATGACATCGTAGCGGCGCAGCAGCGCGCTGGCGTCGTAGCAGGGTTTTGTCGCGGTGTCGGCCGTGTCCGCAATCGCGGTGCCATCCGCATTGGTAAGAAAAAACTCACATTCGACACCGGATTTCATCTCGAACCCGGCGGTTTTTGCCTGCGCCACAACGCGCTGGAGCACGTTGCGCGGGCCTTGTTCAACGGGCTTGCCGTCCATCCAGATATCGGATGCGAGCCAGCCGACTTCCGGTTTCCAGGGGAGCTGGATGAGGGTGCTCGGGTCCGGGATGGCGAACATGTCCGGGTCGGCTGGGGAGAGGTCCAGCCAGGTGGCGAATCCCGCGAAGCCCGCGCCGTTTTTCTGCATGCCCGCGATGGCGGAGGCCGGCACCAGCTTGGCCCGCTGGCTACCGAAAAGGTCGGTATAGGAGATGAGGAAGTATTTGATGCCTTTTTCGCGGGCGGCGGCGGCGAGATCGTTTGTCATTGTTTTTTTAAAACCCCGTTGATTTTCCTGGTATCCAGTTAGTTCCCGCGAGCGGCACCTGGGCCATCGCCGCAGCCTCGATCGTGAGTGCTACGAGGTCTTCCGGCTCCAGATTATGCAAATGGCTCTTGCCGCAAGCGCGCGCGATGGCCTGCGCCTCCAGCGTCAGCACCGAGAGGTAATTGGCGAGGCGTCTTCCGGCTTTCACCGGGTCCAGCCGCGCGGCCAGTGCCGGGTCCTGCGTGGTGATGCCGGCGGGGTCCCTGCCCTCGTGCCAGTCGTCATAAGCGCCGGCGGTGGTGCCGAGTTTTTGGTATTCCGCCTCCCATTCCGGCCCATTGTCGCCGAGCGCGATGAGTGCGGCGGTGCCGATGGCGACCGCATCCGCGCCCAAAGCGAGCGCCTTGGCAACGTCCGCGCCGGTGCGGATGCCTCCCGACACGATGAGCTGGACCTGACGGTGCAGGCCAAGATCCTGCAGCGCCTGCACAGCCGGGCGGATGGCGGAGAGAATGGGTAGGCCGACATGCTCGATGAACACTTCCTGCGTCGCAGCGGTGCCGCCTTGCATACCGTCCAGCACCACGACATCGGCCCCGGCTTTAATCGCCAACGCTGTGTCGTAATACGGGCGGCTGGCGCCGACCTTCACGTAGATGGGTTTTTCCCAGTTGGTGAGCTCGCGCAGTTCGAGGATTTTGATCTCCAGATCGTCCGGGCCGGTCCAATCCGGATGCCGGCAAGCGGAGCGCTGGTCGATGCCCTCGGGCAAGTTGCGCATGGCGGCAACGCGGGGCGAGATTTTCTGGCCCAGCAACATGCCGCCGCCGCCGGGTTTGGCGCCCTGCCCGATGACGACCTCGATCGCGTCGGCGCGGCGCAGATCCGTGAGGTTCATGCCGTAGCGCGAGGGCAGATATTGGTAGACGAGCGTCTGGCTATGGCCACGCTCTTCCGGCGTCATGCCGCCATCGCCTGTGGTGGTGGAGGTGCCGGCGGCGGTCGCCCCCCGGCCCAAGGCCTCCTTGGCGTTGCCCGAAAGCGCGCCGAAGGACATGCCCGCGATGGTAACGGGAATCTTCAAATGGATCGGCTTGCTGGCGAACCGTGTGCCGAGCGTGACCTCCGTGCCGCAGCGCTCGCGATAGCCTTCCAGCGGGTAGCGCGAGACAGAAGCGCCGAGGAACAGCAGATCGTCGAAATGCGGCAGCTTGCGCTTGGTGCCGCCACCACGAATGTCGTAAATGCCGGTGGCGGCGGCGCGCTGGATTTCCGCGATGGAATGCGGGTCGAACGTCGCGGAGAAACGCGGCAGAGTGCGCGGGATGTGCGGGGTTGGGGTATCGTTCATTTTAGTAAGCCCCGGCGTTGTCGACATGGAAATGATAGAGAGTGCGCGCCGAGCCGTAGCGTTTGAAACTTTCCACGGCAGCATCGGAACCGGCCTGGCTGAGCAGCCCGGCAAGAATGGCTTTGTCTTCCTCGGTCATGGGCTTTTCTTCACAATCCGCGCCGAGGCTGGCGACTTTGCCGCGCACAAAGATTTTCGCCTCGTAGAGAGAATTGCCCAGCGCCTCACCGGCATCGCCGAGGATGACGAGGTTACCGGATTGCGCCATGAACCCGCTCATATGGCCAACCGAGCCTTTGACCACGATATCGATGCCCTTCATGGAAATGCCGCACCGGGCGGCGGCATTGCCCTCGATGATCAGCAGCCCGCCATGCGCGGTGGCACCGGCGGCCTGGCTGGCATCGCCCAGCACATGCACAATACCGGACATCATATTTTCCGCGACACCCGGCCCGGCATTGCCGGTTATGGTGATTTTGGCGCCATCATTCATGCCGGCACAGTAATAACCGACATGCCCGTCGATACTGATGGTGACAGGGGCGGTGATGCCGACCGCGATGGCATGTTCCCCACGCGGGTTGAGAATGGTCCAGGCGGTTTCGTTGGTTTTCGTCCCCAGCGCCTGCAGGGTGGCATTAAGGTCGCGAAGGGAAGATGCCGCAAGATCGAAAACGGCCGTGCCAGCATCGGATAGTTTTACAGCCACGCTCATGCCGCGCGCTCCCAGAAATAGACCTTCGCAGGCTCGGGTTCAAAAAAATGCGCTTTCGCAATTCCCGGAAGGTCGGCCAGCGCGCGATATTCCGAGCCGAAGGCAACATAATCATCAGTTTCGGCCATCACGGCAGGCTTGCACGCAACAGGATCGCGCAACACGCCAAAGCCGGATTCCGTGCCGACAACAAAGGTGTAGAAACCATCCAGCGTATCGAGCGCCGAGGTCAGCGCCTCGTTGAGTTTGGCGCCCTCGCGCAGCTTCCAGGAGAGGAAACCAGCGGCGACCTCCGTGTCGTTCTGCGTCTCGAAAGTCATGTGTTCACGGACCAGCGTACGGCGCACATCGTTATGGTTGGAGAGCGAGCCGTTATGCACCAGACACTGGTCCGGCCCGGTGGAAAACGGATGCGCCCCCTGCGTGGTGACGGCGGATTCGGTCGCCATGCGGGTGTGACCGATGGCATGAGTGCCCGACATTCCCGCTAAACCAAAGCGCTTTGAAACATCGCGCGGCAGCCCGACGCCTTTAAAAAGTTCGATACGCGCGCCAGTCGCAATCAGGCTGATTTCTGGCAGCGCTGCCAACGTGGCGCGGATTTCAACCTCCCGCGAAATCGGGCAGCGAAAAAACCGCATGGTCGTCATGAACGGTGCAGGAAACACCCAGCTTCGCGGCAAGCGCTGGAAAGTCGTAATTCGCGGGGCCGCGAAGCGTGAATTTGACATGGCCGGGCGTGCCGGAGCCATAAATGGCGAAACCGGCGGAATCCGGTCCGCGATCGCTAAGAACCGCCAGCATACCGGCGGTGAGGCTCCCAAGTTCTGGCTCCAACGCCCGGTTTTTCAAAAAAAGTCCCGCTATGCCACACATGGTTCAACCTATCTCTCTCAGTCGGTTGAATGTTAGCCAGAGGCAGCCTTCACGTCAACTGATAAGAACAATCAATTCTTACAGAGAAATTTTTTGCCAGACTTGATTTATTCACAGATAGGCTGATTTACGATCAGACTCTAAGGGTTTATTGAGTTGTGGCGCGCAAGATGGATCGGCTTCATCCACGTAAAGACGCGGCCGAACCAATGACGTCCGCGGCCAGAAACCTATGCCGGTTCGCGGGCGTAAGTGATGATCGAGAGATAGGTCATCGGTTTAACCAGCAGTTTCTCCGGACCGTGCGGGGCGGCGGAATCGAACAGCAGGGCATCACCGGGGGTGAGGTGGTAGGATTGGTCGCCGTGACGGTACACCACCTCGCCGGTCAGCATGTAGATGAACTCCGTGCCCTCGTGCTGGAAGGCCGGGTACGGTGCGGCATCTTTGTGCAGAGTGATGAGATAAGGCTCAACGACCACGGCGCCGCCCAGAGCATGGCCCAGCAGGCTGTATTGGTGCCCGGCTTTCGTGCCACGACGCTCGATAATGACACCAGTGCCAGATTTGACGAACGAGCAGTCGCGCTTTTCCTCAAAGGTGGAAAAAAAGGTCGTTATCGGCACGTTCAGAGCGTTGGCGAGGGCTTGCAGACTGGCAAGCGAGGGAGATATCTGCCCGTTTTCGATTTTCGACAACATGCCGCCGGAAAGACCCGCGGCAGTGGCAAGTTCCGAGACCGTGATGCCAACACGCCGGCGCAACTGGCGTACCTGCACGCCTATAGCCTGTTCCAGCGTGAGATCCGAGACGGCGGCGGCGCTGGAGCCCGTGGTGTAGGATTCGGCAATCGCCTCGGGCAGACCGGCCTCGCGCAGCGCCTCAGGCAAGGTTGCCTTTATCACCTGCGTCTTGGAAGCCGGCTTGATCTGTGTGCGCGTCGCACTCTTGCTCTCCATACAAGAGTTCATAGGACGCGGAGGTTGAAAATGAAAGTCTTGTTTACATTTTAAAGACAGAGTTGTTCCGGCGCCGTGCCGGGGGAAATAACGGCCCCATCATCAAAGGGGGCAAGGTAATCGACGATAATCTGCCGGTAGCGCGGCATGCCCTTATATTCGGCGATCTCGGGATGCAGGTCTCGCAGCACCCGATGCAGCCGCTTGCCCCATTTTTTGACACGCACCAGCTCTTCCAGCCGGATGAGATAGCCGCGAATACCGAACAGAATGGCATTGCTGCGCGGCAGGCGGGTTAAAGTTTGCAACTCTACGCGCAGGCACAATTGTCTGCCGACGTTCTCCAGCGTGATCGTGGCCTTGTCCGGCCCCCAGATGGGATAATTCTCAGGCGAGGTATCAAGACGGGGATTGACCGTAAGAGTCCAGTTGAGCCGGCGCACGGGCTTGCCCAATTGCAGGCGCAACAGATAGGCGAGCGCGCGGTCGAAAACGCCAAGTTCATGCGCCACCGGCACCGGGCCGTGCCATTCATGGAAGGACATGCCAATGTCGAAGTTCAGGGACCAATCGGCCTGGGAGGTGATCATACCACCATCCATGAACAGATTATTGTCGCGCTGATCCTGGAGCGAAAAATCGCCCTGCACCTGACGGGTGATGTATTCAAAGGGCGGACAGGGCAATGTGCTGGCATCGCCGAAGGTGAAATGCTGGTCGATGTTCAGCGGCCGGTTGACCCAGTGCCAGGCGGAACCGTTTTTCGTGAGGCTAAACTGCGCCGGGTAATCCAGCGCCAGACTCTCCATCAACAGCTCCAGCGTATCCCACTCGGCCTCGATCATGTGCGGGAGAACCTGGCAGCGCAGCGGGTCGTCCAGCAGGGTGAGCGCGCGGTCCTCGCATTCGCCGATATAGTGCTCGTCGAGGTCAAAAATAGCATCGTAGGCCGCAGTCGGGCCGCCGCGCACATGCGGCTCGATGTTCACCGAATACATGTATTTGTCTTCGGGAAACGGAAACGGAAAACGCAGGATCGCTTCATCAGAATTGCGGACGGAAAAATCCCCCCGAAACGTCTCTGCTGGCTTAAGGTTGAGATCCATGGTCAAAAATCCAGTATGAGTTCGGGGGTTTGCGCGCGCGACACGCAGGTCATGATGGCGGTATTCTGCGCGCGCTTTGCATCACTCAGAAAGTGATCGTGATGCTCGGGGATGCCCTCCAGAACGGGAAGTTCGCATTCGCCGCAAACGCCGCCACGGCAAAGGCAGGGCGGGGCGAGGTCGGCGGCTTCCAGGGTCTCCAGGAGGCTCATATCGGCGGCGACCTCCAGGGAGATGCCCGTGCGCTTCAGATGCACAATGAAGGGTTTGCCACCGGTGGCGCCGCCAAAACTCTCCTTGTGTATTTTTGCTTCCGGCCAGCCAAGCTGCTTTGCCGTTGCCAGAACAACATCCATGAAACCCTCCGGGCCGCAGACATGAAGATGCGTGTCGAGTTTCTGGGCAGCGAGCACGCTGGCGAGATCGAACGAATGACGGCTGGTATGCAATGTGATGTTGCGAGACTTCGGCAAAAGACTCTCAAAGGCGGCTAGAATCTTCTTGGCGGCAGCAATGGTGAAGCTCAAGGGGTGTTGCAAGAACTTCAAGATACGAAAGAAACGGCGTCAGACCAATGCCGGCGGAGAGGAGAAGATGTTTTTTCGCCGTCCGGGCAATGGGGAACAGGTTCTGCGGCTGGCTGATGGTGAGCGTGTCGCCGATGGCTGCGTGGTCATGCAGCCAGGCCGAGCCGCCGCGCGACTGCGCGACGCGCCGCACGATAATGTCGTATTGCCCATGGACCTCGGGGGATGAAACCAGGGAGTAGGCGTTTTTTCTGATCCGATCGGGGCCGGGAATATCCACGACGATATGCGCGCCAGCTCCGGCGGTTGGGAGTGGTGAGCCATCCACGGCGCAAAAACTGAATTTTCTGATCGTGGGGGAGAGTATCGCAATGTCCTGGATGCGCAGTTTCATGAGGTAAAAACCTCCGGTGCTGGAATTTCGCCGGGAGCCTCGGCATCCACCTTCACCCCCATGAAGGCGGCGAGCCGGCGGGAGAAATGGTCGCGCACGAACAGCGACGCACCACAGCCTGGGCATGGGGTGATGTTTTCGGCCACGTTCTCGATCATGGTTCTGCAATGGGTGCAATAGACACGCCGGATAAACGGGCCCGATTGCGTGAGGTGGATTTCCGGCGCGCCAAGCCCGGCGGCAACGGCCAGATTATACACGTCCCACAGGAATGACTCGGTGCCGATGGCGTAGAGTCGCAGGCCGATTTTCTCACGCGCCAAACGGTGCGTGAGATGCGAGAGCAATTCCGGCACGGCGCGGAAGGCGCGGATGTTTTTCTGCTCAGGCGCCTGGATGCCGGGCGCGATGGTTTGCACGGTCCAGAGGTCGATGCTGGAAAGTGTAAGCTCGGCATCCGGCGCCTTCGGCCTGATCGGTGACGATGAGATGCGTCCGGCCCGACACGTCGAGGCTGAAAGGAGAATAGATCGGACGGCTTTTGTTCATTCAGCCAACCACCGTGCGTTTTGCCTTTTTGGGATCGTCGAAAGGCAGGTTGTGCGCGATGGCTTGGATGCTTCCCGTTTCGTGTTCGACGGTGAGTTTGGTGCCATGCTTGGCATAGGGCACATCCATCCGCGCGATCGCCATGGATTTACCGGTGAGCGTCGATACCATCGGGCAGGTGATGACACCAACGGCTTTGTCGTCGGCGAAGAGCTTGTCACCGGCTGCCGCCGCTTCGCTGCCTTCAAGCAGAACACCGAAGATTTTGAAACGCTCTTTGCCTTGCAGGCGATAATGCTCCTCAGCGCCCCGGAAGCCGGTTTTGCCTGGGCTGACGGTGAACTCCAGCCCCAGCTCCCAGAGCGTGTCGCCGGGGCCTTCATCGGCGAAAGGATACATCTCGGAATTGTCGTAGGGGAAGAAGAGCAGGTAGCTTTCCGTGCGGAGCAGGTCGAGCGCCGTGAAGGCGCAGGGGATAATGCCCATTTCAGCGCCTTCAGCGAGGATGGTGTCCCAGATCAGCCCGGCATCCTCCGGCTTTGCAGAAAATCTCGTAACCGCGCTCGCCCGTGTAGCCGGTGCGGGAGATCATCACGGGTTTGCCGAAAAGCGTCGTGCCCATGTGGTGGAAATATTTGAGGTCGCGAATGCCTGGGACGTGTTTGGCGAGGTAATCCACCGCGAGCGGGCCTTGCAGGGACAGATCCAGCAGATCGTCATCGAACAGCATGGTGACGTTACGCCCCGCAATGGCGGTGCTGAGCGCCGCGTGCCCTGCCCCGGACCCATGCACGACGAACCAGGAATTGGGGCCGGTGCGGTAGAGGATGCCGTCATCGATGAATTTTCCGGCTTCATTCAGGAAACAGGCATAGGCGGATTTGCCGGGGGTGATTTTGCTCACGTCGCGGGTGGTGAGGTAATCCAGCACCGCGGAGGCATGGGGCCCGTGCAGATGAACTTTTTTGAGGCCCGAGACATCCATGAGCCCGGCCTTGGTGCGGATGGCGACATGATGGCTTTGCAGATCGCTGGCGTAGGTCCAGGCGGTGGGCATGCCGTTCCAGTCTTCAAGATTGGAACCGAGGGCACGGTGACGATCAGCAAGGACAGGGTAGCGCCAGGAACGGGTCATTTGAGGCCTTTCAGGAATTTTCGATGCGTTTGGCAGCGGTGAGGGTGTTGCGGAGCAGGCAGGCAATGGTCATGGGACCGACGCCGCCGGGAACGGGGGTGATGAGGCCGGCGACGTCCTTGGCCGTGGTAAAATCCACGTCGCCCACCAGTTTGGTTTTACCTTCGACCGCGCCAGGAACACGGTTGATGCCGACATCGATGACGGTGGCGCCGGGCTTTATCCAGTCGCCTTTTATCATCTCCGGCCGGCCGACGGCGGCGATGAGGATGTCCGCCGTGCGGCAGAGTTCGGGGAGGTTTTTGGTGCGGGAATGGGCGATGGTGACGGTGCAGTTTTGTTGCAGCAGCAATTGCGCGATGGGTTTGCCAACGAGGTTGGAGCGGCCGACGACGACGGCGTTCAAGCCCGGTCATGTCGCCCAGCCTGTCTTGCAGGAGGAGCAGGCAACCAAGCGGGGTGCAGGGCACCAGGCCGGGGAGACCGTTGGCCAGCAGCCCGGCATTGGTGACGGTGAGGCCATCCACATCCTTCGCCGGGGAAATGGCGGCGATGATCGCATCCGAATCCAGGTGCTTGGGCAGCGGGAGCTGCACCAAAATGCCATGCACGGCGGGGTTATTGTTGAGATCCTGAACAACGGCGAGCAGTTCCGCCTGGGAAGTCTCGCCGGGGAGCTTGTGCTCGAAGGAGGTCATGCCGGCCTGAACCGTGGTTCTGGCCTTGTTGCTGACGTAGACTTTGGACGCAGGATCGTCCCCGACCAGAACCACGGCAAGGCCAGGGGTGAAAGGCAAAGACGCAACCTCCGCCGTGATGGCGGAGAGAAGGTTTGCCGCGAATGCCTTACCGTCGATGATCTCGGTCAAAAGTCTATATCCCTAAACTTTCTTCTTAGTTAAAGAAGATAATTGAAACGAATGATGCGTGTCAATGTAGAAGAAAGCGAAACCGGGACATAGAGCCTGATCGTTTGTTGAAATTTCAGACCTCGAAGGGCAGAGCCCCTGCCCTTGCTTTAGGCCGTGAATACCACCGTCTTTTTGCCATTGAGGATCACGCGGTCTTCCAGATGGTAGCGCACGGCGCGGGCCAGCACACGGCGTTCGATGTCACGACCCTTGCGGACCAGATCGTCAGGCGTATCGGCATGGGAAATGCGTTCCACGTCCTGTTCGATGATGGGGCCTTCATCAAGGTCGGTCGTGACGTAATGGGCGGTGGCGCCGATGAGTTTTACCCCGCGGGTATGGGCCTGATGATACGGCTTCGCGCCCTTAAAGCCAGGCAGGAAGGAATGGTGAATGTTGATGCATTTGCCAGAGAGTTTTGCGGTAAGGGCGTCCGAGAGGACCTGCATGTACCGGGCCAGCACGACCAGTTCGGACTTAGTCTCCTTCACCAGGGACCATATCTGCGCCTCCTGCTCCATTTTGCTGTCCTTGGTGATGGGCAGATGGTGAAAGGGCAGCCCGGCAAGGTCGGCCCCGGCGAAGTTCTCCGGACCATGGTTGGAGACAATGCCCGTGGGGATCATGGCCAGTTCGCCGATGCGCCAGCGGTACAGAAGGTCCACCAAACAATGGTCGAATTTAGAGACCAGAAGAAGCACGCGGCGCGGCTTGGTGTGGTCGGAGATCGTGTAGGTAATTTTGAATGGTTCGGCGACGGCGGCAAAACCTTCGCGCAGTTCCTCGATGCCAGTGCCGGTGACAAGGTCGAACGCAATGCGGGCAAAAAATTTACCGGTCTCGGCATCATCGAACTGCTGCGCCTCGCGGATGTCACCGCCTTGCTGAAACAGATAGGTCGAGACAGCAGAGACAATGCCGGGGCGATTGATGCAGGAGAGCGTGAGAACATATTGTGATTTTGACATGATTCCTGGTCCTGGTGCGGTTGAGGGAGGCGTACGGCGCGCGGCCTTCAACCTCGGTTCTCGAATTCGGCGGCGGCCTCGATGAGAGCATGGTGCAAAGCGGCGCCAAAACTGCGAAAGCAGGCGAGGATGAAGCCGCCGTCATCCTCGGCCCAAAGAGTGACGCCGATATGCGCGGCCAGCGTGAGGGCCACGGCATCAGGCGGGAACACGCTTGGGTGCAGGTCGATCGGCACCAGCTTGGCCAGGATCTGGCGGGCAAACGGGCCGGCAACACGGAAGAGAAACCGGCCATCGCCCTGCTCCGTGACGGCCGCCAGATTTGCTGCTGCTTGCGAGATGTTTGCGAAAAGCTCTGGATTTTCCGAAATGGCGAGCCAGGATTCAACGCCGGACCAGAGATAGGTCGTGTTTTGCACCGTGACGCGGCGGGGTGCGGCAGGCAGGTCCACGCCAAGGGCTTGGCCCAAAGCCGCGCTTTGGCCGCGAAAGGCCGACAGGCTGACGATGCTCCGATACGGCAGCGGCTGGACCATCGCCGTGGCGGCGAGCGTGCTGGTTGCGGGTTCAAGCATGCAGGCGGCTCCCTGAGGGATCGTAAAACACCGGGGCAACAATTTCGGCCAGGGTGTCGCCGTTACGGACGGGATCATACACCCGGATGATCTCGCCCAGCCGCGCCGGGCCGTTGGCAAGCAGGGCCAGCGCTATGGGGTGACCAAGCGTGGGGGAGTTGGCGGCGGAGGTGACATGCCCCTGGTCGTTGGCCGCCACGGGTTCAGCGCCCTGGGGCAGCAGGTGGCTGCCGGCGCGAAGCATGGTGGCGCCATCGACAGGTTTGAGGCCAATGAGCGTGGGCCGGGCGGGGTCGTTAAGCGCCGGCCTGGCGGCCAGGGCGCGGCCGATGAAATCCTTCTTCTTCGAGAGCAGTTTCGCCATGCCAAGATCATGCGCGGTGGTCTGGCCGTTGAGTTCCGGGCCGGCGGGGTGGCCTTTCTCGATGCGCATGACGCCCAGAGCCTCGGTGCCATAGGGGGCGATGTTGTAATCCTTCCCCGCTTCCATGAGTTTTTTCGCCAGGTCGTTGCCAAAACGTGCGGGCACGGCAAGCTCAAAGGCCATCTCACCCGAAAACGAGAGCCGGAACAGCCGCGCGGGCACACCACCGCAAATGGTGAGCGAGGCGGCTTCCATGTAGGGGAACGCCTCGTTGGAGATGTCGAAGGCGGGATCGACGATGTTTTGCAGCACGCGGCGGGAATGCGGGCCGGCAATGGCGATTTGCGCCCATTGGTCGGTGACGGAAATGAAGGAAACATCCAGCTCCGGCCAGATGATCTGATGGCAGAATTCCAGATGCTGCATCACTTTCGCCGCATTCGCGGTGGTCGTGGTCATGACGAAATGGGCATCACCCAGGCGGGCGCAGGTGCCGTCATCCATCACGAACCCGTCCTCGCGCAGCATGAGACCGTAGCGGGCGCGGCCCTGGGCAAGATTGGTCCAGGTATTGGTGTAGACGCATTCGAGAAATTTTGCCGCGTCCGGACCCTGGATGTCGATTTTGCCCAATGTGGTGACATCGCAAATGCCCACCGCGTTGCGGACGGTGTTGACCTCACGGGAGGTGGCGGCGAGCCAGTCCTCTCCAGGGCGAGCAAAATATTGCGCGCGCAGCCAGAGGCCGGTTTCAATGAACGTGGCGTTATGCGCGGCTGGCCCAGTCATGCGTGGGGGTGAGCCGCTTGGGTTTGAAATTCTTCCCCCGATGCGGACCGGCCAGGGCGCCCAGGCTGACCGGCGTGTAGGGCGGGCGGAAGCGCGTGGTGCCTGTCTGCGGGATGGTTTTGCCTGTGGCGGCGGCCATGAGGGCGAGGCCGTTGACATTGGCGGTCTTGCCCTGGTCGGTCGCCATGCCAAGCGTGGTGTAGCGCTTTAAATGCTCGACCGCGATGAACCCCTCTTGTTTGGCAAGGGTGACATCCGTGGCGGTGACGTCGTTCTGGAAATCCACGAAGGCTTTTTCGCGCGCATTGCCGGAGTGCCAGAGGGGCTGGATGTTGGCGTTGATGTTGTGCCCCGCGGCAGCGCCCGTGACGCCCATATTGGGAGGCAGCGTGCCGGGGATGAAGGCGGCGATGGCTTCATCCCAGACCGGCTTGCCATCCAGATGCGAAGTGAGGTGCAAAGCGGGATTCCAACCGCCGGACATGGCGATGAGGTCGCAGGAAATCGTGGTTTTGGTGCCGTCTTGGTTAAGAATTTCGGCGGCGGAGACTTCAAGTTTGCCGATGGCCCGGTTGAGGACGGCGCCGGAAAAGAGTGGTGCATTGGCCTCTGCCGCGAGGGCGCGCACGAGCGGCGTGGATTGCGGGCGGTTGTCGATGATGCCGGCGATGGTAATGCCGGCCTGGCTAAGAGCGGAGATGGTTTGAGCGGCTTCGTCGTGATTGAGCGCGACCACGGCACGGGTTCCGGGGGCGACGGCGTAGCGGTTGATATAAGCGCGCACGGCGGAAGCCAGCATCACACCGGGCAGATCGTTATTGCCGAAGACCAGCGGGCGCTCGATGGCGCCGGTGGCAAGGACGCTGCGCCCCGCGACGATTTTTACGAGACGCTGGCGCGGGGTGTTGGAGGATGGAAGGTGGTCGGTGAGACGCTCGACAGCGCCGAACGTGCCGCCATCATACACGCCGAAGACGGTGGTGCGTGTGAGAATTTTGACGGTCTCAAGGCCGGACATGTCGATGGTTTTACCGTCCGACAGCGCCTGGCCGCCGAGAGTTGCGGACTCGTCACAAAGAATGACGCGCCCCCCTGCCCGGCTGGCTTCACGCGCGGCCTCAATGCCGGCCTCACCGCCGCCGATGATGAGGACATCGCAAAATTCCGTGGTTTTTTCGTAAGCATCCGGGTCCGTCACGCCCGCATTGCGGCCGAGCCCGGCAGCACGGCGGATCATGGGTTCGTATAGTTTTTCCCAGAAGGAAGCCGGCCACATGAAGGTTTTATAGTAGAAACCTGCCGCGAAAAATGGTGCCAGGGCCGAATTTATGGCGAGAAAATCGTGTTTGAGATTCGGGAACCGGTTCTGGCTGCTGGCACTGAGGCCATCGAAAAGTTCAGCGACGGTGGCGCGGGTGTTGGGTTCGCGATGCGCGCCGGTACGCAGTTCCACCAGCGCATTGGGTTCTTCCGATCCCGCCGAGAGAATGCCGCGCGGCCGGTGATATTTGAAGCTTCTGCCAACAAGCTTCACGCCATTCGCCAGCAGCGCCGAGGCCAGCGTGTCGCCGGCAAAACCCTGATAGGATTTGCCGTCGAAGGTGAAGCTCAGTTTTTTACTCCGGTCGATACGGCCGCCTGTGGGTAAACGATGCGCGGTCATGGGCAAGCCACCGACAGGATTTCATGTGTGGAGAGATCGCGCGTCACCACCAGCCAGGCATGGCAACCAGCGCTGTGATACCAGAGTTCCTTATGCGGGCCGTTGGCGTTGTCGCGGAAGTAGACGTAATCCGTCCATTCCTTGGTCGGCGCCGCGCCGCCATCGGTGGGGCGCCCTACCGTGGCATCGCCATGGTAGATATACTCTTCAAGGCCGCGCGGGCCGCAATGGGGACAGGTTATGCGCATTAATGTAAGTTCGGCTGGGCGCCGACACCTTTCTCGTCAATAAGCTTACCTTCCGCGAAACGATCGAGGCGATAGGCGGAAGCGACATCATGCGGCGTATCGCGCGCGATGAGATGCGCGAAGCAAAAACCCGAGGCCGGGGTGGCTTTAAAGCCGCCATAGCACCAGCCGGCATTGAGGTAGAGATTCTGCGTCGGCGTTTTATCGATGATCGGGGAGCCGTCCATTGTCATATCCATGATGCCGCCCCAGTGGCGCACCAGGCGGGCACGGCCAAGCATCGGCATCAGTGCCATGCCGCCTTCGCAGATATCCTCGATGGTGGGCAAATTGCCGCGCGCGGCGTAGGAATTATAGCCGTCGATATCGCCGCCGAACACCAAACCACCTTTATCTGACTGCGAAATATAGAAATGTCCGGCGCCGAAGGTGATCACGTTATCGATCAGCGGTTTTAATGCTTCAGATACGAAGGCTTGCAGCGCGTGGCTCTCGATCGGCAGGCGCAAACCGGCCATCGCGGCGACAAGCGAGGACGCGCCGGCAACCGCGACCCCGAGTTTTTTCGCACCTATATAGCCGCGCGTGGTTTCCACGCCGACAGCTTTGCCGTTCTCCTGACGGATACCAGTGACTTCGCAATTCTGGATGATATCGACACCGAGACGGTCCGCGGCGCGCGCATAGCCCCAGGCCACCGCGTCATGCCGCACCGTGCCGCCGCGTTTTTGCAACAGCGCGCCCTGGATGGGAAAACGCGCATTGCCATAGTCCAGATAGGGAATTTTTTGTTTCAGCGTGGCAAGGTCGAGAAGTTCGAAATCGACACCGTGCAGGCGCATCGCGTTACCGCGGCGCGCATAGGCGTCGCGCTGGGCGTCTGAGTGAAAAATATTGAACACGCCGCGCTGGCTGACCATGGCGTTGTAGTTGATGTCCTGCTCCAGACCTTCCCAGAGTTTCATGGAAAGCTCGTAGAAGGGGATGTTGCCGGGAAGCAGATAATTGCTGCGAATGATGGTGGTGTTGCGGCCGACGCTGCCATTGACCGAGCCAGCCTTTTTCCACCACCGCGATGCGGCCGACATTATGGTGTTTGGCAAGGTAATAGGCGGTCGCGAGGCCATGGCCCCCGCCGCCGACGATCACGACGTCGTAGTCAGGCTTAGGTGCTGCGTCGCGCCAGGCGGGCTTCCAGCCGGTATGCCCGCGCAAAGCCTCTTTCAAAACGGTGAAGGCTGAGTATTTCATTGCGCGATTACGCCCGCCCATTGCTTCTCGTCCGACATTCGACCCCGCGCCAAAAAGTTCTTGAGAGTTAAATACAATGATGCACAAGAATTTTTGCGGTGTCAAACGAAAGGCGGGGCAGCACCTCACAGGCGCTGGCAACCCGCCTTCCGGATCGTTTTTGAATGCCGGCTTAAACGTAAGGCGGGGCGGTGTAGCCAGCCGGGGAGAGCGTGAAAATCTCGCAGCCGGTTTCAGTCACGCCGACCATGTGCTCGAACTGGGCGGAGAGCGAGCGGTCGCGGGTCACGGCTGTCCAGCCATCCTCAAGGACCTTCACCTCCGGGCGGCCGGCATTCACCATCGGCTCGATGGTGAAGAACATGCCCGGTTTGAAGACCGCGCCCTCCCCCTTCCGGCCGAAATGCAGCACGTTTGGGGGCTCATGGAAGTGCTGACCGATGCCATGGCCGCAAAAATCCCGCACCACGGAGAAACGCTGCGCCTCGACAAAGCTCTGGATGGCATGGCCGACATCGCCAAAACTAGCCCCTGGTTTGACCATGGCGATGCCGCGCATGAGGGATTCATAGGTGACGTCCATCAGCCGTTTGGCGCGGGTCGTGGCGGCGCCGGCGATATACATGCGGCTGGTGTCACCATACCAGCCATCCAGGATCACCGTGACGTCGATGTTCACGATATCCCCCTCCAGCAGCTTTTTCTCACCAGGGATGCCATGGCAGACGACATGGTTGATGGAGGTGCAGATGGATTTCGGGAAGCCGCGATAGTTGAGCGGGGCCGGAATGGCGCCATGGGCCAGGATAAAATCGTGGCAGAGCGTGTTAAGATGCTCGGTCGTGACACCGGGGACGACATGGGCCCCGATCATATCCAGGGTTTCAGCCGCCAGCCGGCCAGCCGCGCGCATCGGCGCGAAGTCCTCCGCTCGGTGTATCGTAATCCGCCGGGATTCGGCGCCGCCATCCATCATTTACAGTCTTTCTTCATGTCAAAGGCGCATCAGAGCGCCGATTTTCCATGATACTAGATGCAGATGCGGCAAGCATAAGCAAGTGTCATAAAATTACATAAGGCTGAGGAGACGCCCAGGACATTAGAGTACTCCGGCGCTGGCGATGCAGGGTTACGCGGGTGATAGCGGTCCCGTTCAGACAATCCCCGGATAGCGCATCTCCGTCATCATACCGGACATCATGTGATAGAGGTTGTGGCAGTGAAACGCCCAACGGCCGGGATTGTTCGCATCGAAGGCGATCCGCACACTGCCCTTTGCCGGCACAAGCACGGTATCGCGTACGGCGCCCGCAACGGGCGTGCCATTCAGGGCAACCACCTGGAAGGCATGGCCATGCAGATGCATCGGGTGCGCCATCATCGAATGATTTACCATATCAATCTCCACGCGTTGGCCGGGCGTCACCATCATTGGCGTCACCTTCGGCCAGTACTCCCCGTTCATCGACCACGCAAACGGGCTCATGTTACCATCCAGGACCACGCGGTGGACAATATCCGCCGGCCGGCGCGCCAACGGAGATTTCGCCCGTAGAACTTTCTCAAGGGAGATATCCACCGCCGGCATCGCGGCATCGGCCATCGCCGCGAGCCGCGGCACGGCCGCGCCGGGAGTGGCTATAATAATGCCCGCGCGTGCGCGTTTGCCTTCCACCTGGGCAAGGACCGGGAAAGCCCCCTGCTCGGTCAGGTCGATCAGGATATCCACGCGTTGCGCGATCGCGAGTGGCACCCGCCGCACGGGAACAGGCTGTACGTCATGTCCGTCGACGGCAACGACAGTCCCGCGCAGAGCGCCGAGATCAATCCAGAATTGGCTCGCTGAGCTGCCGTTGATAACGCGCAACCGCACGCGGCCTGCGGCCTGCACACGGAAAACCTCCGGATCGGCGAGGGTACGGTCGTTGGCGAGAAAAGCGTCGTAGTCAATATCATTCAGGTCCATGCCGCTCATGGCCGTGCCGCCGCCCATTGACATGCCGCCCATCGCCATGCCGCCTTGGCCGGTCGCGGTTTTTGTCAGTCCCGCGAGCAGATCCTCAGGCGACCTGAAACTAAAATCATGCAGCATCAGCACGATTTCCTGCCGGTCCTCTCGTTGATCGGCCGCGCTGCGAATAATCAGCGGTGCGGTCATCAGTGTCTGTTCCTGCAAACCCTGGTGAGAATGCATCCAGAACGTGCCGGGGATCGGTGCGAAATCATAAGCGTGCGTGGCACCGGCCTCTATCGGTGGCGTCTGTGGCCAGGGAAAACCATCCTGCGTCCAGGGCGGCAACTGCCCATGCCAATGAATGATGGTGGGACCGTCGGTTTCGTTCGCGAGCACCGTGCTGAAGCGTTCGCCAGGCGCCAATGTCAGACCCGGCTTACCGTTAGGTCCCATGAGGCTGAATACGCGGGCAGCCTTGCCGTTGACCTCCAGCGTCCTTGTGCCGGCGGTAAGGCGCAGCGGCGCGGTTGCGGCGTAGGCCGGGCGTGTCAGAGCACCTGCAGCCGCACCTCCCGCGATACCAATCGTCGTGGCCAGGATATTCCGGCGGGATAGGCGTACAGACATAAGGTAATCCTTCAGGAACGCTTCATAATGATGGTGATCATGGCGATGAACACCAAGGAGATGAGGTCTCCTACCGTGGGAAGGTCAAGGCCGCACACGGGAAAATGCAGCGGCAATCACTTTTGGCCTTCGATAAGGGTGGTTTTCAGCCCTTACTTTCAACCCGCAAAGGCCGCGTCATATCCTCAGGCTTCACCCATTCATCGAATTGTTCGGCTGTTGTCACCCCCAGCGCCAAAGCGGCTTCGCGCAGGGATAACCCATCTCTGTGGGCTTTGAGGGCGGTTTTGGCCGCAAGCTCATAGCCGATATGCGGGTTGAGGGCCGTCACGAGCATCAGGTTTTTTTCGAGATTTTCGGCAATTTTGTCGAAAGCGGGTTCGATGCCGGTGGCGCAATGGGTGTCGAACGCGGTGAGGGATTCGGCCAGAAGATAAGCAGAATCCAGCAAATTATGCAGCATAACGGGCTTGAAAACATTGAGCTGGAAATTGCCCTGGGAGCCGCCAAAGGCGACGGCGTGGTCGTTCCCGAACACCTGCACGGCGACCATGGTCAGGGCCTCGCACTGGGTCGGGTTGATCTTGCCGGGCATGATGGAGGAGCCGGGCTCGTTTTCGGGGATCAGAATTTCGCCGATGCCGGTGCGCGGGCCGGAGGCATACCAGCGGACATCGTTCGCGATTTTCATGGCCGCACCGGCAAGAACGCGAAGACTCCCCGAAGCGGCGACGATGGCGTCATGGGCCGAGAGGGCGGCGAATTTATTGGGCGCGGAGCAAAAAGCCTTCCCGGTCTCTATCCGGATGAACTCCGCGGCCGTCGCGCCGAAATTGGGGTGGGCGTTGAGGCCGGTGCCCACCGCCGTGCCGCCGATGGCGAGTTCGTACAGGCCCGGCAGCGTGGTAAGCGGATGCCGGCGATGGCGGCTTCCAACTGCGCGTGCCAGCCGGAGATGACCTGTCCGAGGGTGATGGGCGTCGCGTCCTGCAAATGCGTGCGGCCGGTCATCACCACTTCGTTGAAGGCGAGGCTCTTTTGCTCCAGCGTCCGGGCGAGGGTGGCGATTGCGGGGAGGAGCTGATTCTCGATAACCTCGACAGCGGCGATATGCATGACCGCCGGGAACGTGTCGTTGGAGGATTGGCTGTGGTTGACGTCGTCATTGGGGTTGATCGGCTTTTTGCTGCCCACCACGCCGCCGGCGATCTGAATAGCGCGGTTGGCGATGACCTCATTGGCGTTCATGTTGCTCTGCGTGCCGGAGCCGGTCTGGAACACGACGAGGGGAAATTCGGCATCCCATTCGCCAGCGATGACCTCCTCGGCAGGCCTGGACGATGAGTTTGACCTTTGCCTCGGGCAGTTGGCCGAGAGCCTGGTTGGCCAGGGCGCAGGCTTTTTTCAAAATTCCGAAGGCGCGGATAACGTCCCTGCCCCAGATGTAATTGCGCCGGCCGATGGGGAAATTTTCGATCGAGCGCTGCGTCTGCGCGCCCCAAAGGTGGTCGGATGGCACCTCGACATCGCCGAGGGCATCATGTTCCGTCCGTGTGCTGGCCATTATAACTTCCCGTTCAAAAAGCCCAGAGCCGGCAATGGCTTCCACCGGCGCGGCAAATCCGTGCGGCGGATGGGTTTCACCGCATAACGTGGGTAGGGCTGGGCGGCGTTTTCAAGGAAGCCCGCATAGGCGCGGACCTGGGCTTCGCGCCAGGCCTGGTCCGCCAGAGCCGCGGGGCGGCTGGGATAGATTTCGGCGATGCGGATGACACGGCCGATGATGGCAACAACTGCCCACAGAAAGTCCTCGCCGCTTCTGCGTTTTTCCGTCAGAAATTCGATCATCCACGCCCCTTGCCTTGGGTCGGCCTTATTGTACTCAGTTCCCGAGATAAGCGGAGCAAAATATGGATCAAGGCGTAAAAATCTGGCGTGAAGGCCGGGCGGGGCGAATTCGGTTAAACAGGCCGAAGTCGCTGAACGCGCTTGATCTGGCGATGTTGCGGCTTATCCATGCCGCATTGGATGATTTTGCCGGCGATCCCACCGTGCATGTTGTGCTGCTGGACGCGGCGGGCGAGCGCGGATTTTGCGCCGGCGGGGATATAAGGCACTTGCGCGCGGGCGCCATGGCGGGGGACACGGCGGGCGTTGCGGCGTTTTTCAGCGCGGAATATGCGCTGAACCAGGCGATCGCGGACTTCCCCAAACCGTATGTGGCGCTGATCGATGGGGTGTGCCTGGGCGGGGGCGTCGGTATTTCAGTACATGGCAGCCACCGGATTGTGACGGAGCGGGCAATGCTGGCGATGCCGGAGACGGCGATCGGGCTGTTCCCGGATGTGGGAACGAGCTTCGTGCTGCCACGGCTGCCGGGCGCTTTGGGCATGTATCTCGGGCTGACGGGGGCACGGATGCACGGAGCGGATGCCGTGCATGCCGGTTTGGCCACGCATTTTGTCCCCAGCGCCCGCTTGGGCGCGCTGGCGCAGGCGATTATGCGGGATGGCGTCGCGGTGATTGCGGAATTTGCCGCCCCCCTGCCCGCTTTTAGCCTCGCCTCGGAGCGCGTGGTGATCGACTCCGCGTTCAGCGCCGGCAGCGTGATGGAGATCGTCGCAAGGCTGGCGGAGGACGACGGAACATTTGCCGCCGAGAGCCTGGCGCAGATACGGTCGCATAGCCCAAGCGCCGTGTATTGGAGTTTTGAGATTATCCGCCAGGGAGCGTCGCGCGATTTGCGCCAGTGCCTGGAAGCCGAGTTCGCCCTGATGCGGAAGGTGGCGATGGGCGCCGATTTTCTGGAAGGTGTGCGCGCCATGCTGGTGGAGAAGGACCGCCTGCCGAAATGGCAGCCGGCGCGGCTGGAGGACGTCGAACTCAGGGCGTTTTTTCCCTGAAAGCCGCGATCGCCAGGGCCGCCAGAACTTTGGGATCGGAAATGAGATAGCGCCCGGCGAGCCTGACCGGGTCGTGGAGCAGCCGGTGCAGCCATTCCAGACCGCGCCGGCGCATCCATAGCGGGGCGCGCCGCGCGGTACCGGCGCAGAATTCGAGTCCCGCGCCGATGCACAGGCCAATGCCCACGGCATCCCGCTTTTTAGCAACGGCATAGGCGAGCAATTCCTGCACCGGTGAGCCGAGGGCGATAAAGGTGAAAGGGCAATGGCTATCCCGGATGAAGTCGCACGCGGCGCTGAAGGCCGGCACATTTTCGAGCAGGCCCATCGGCGGCTGGTGATGAAGAAAAATAATTTTTGGATAGCGCATCGCCAAAGCGGCGAAATCCTTGGCTGTCATGCCGATCACGGCGACCCGCACGCCCTCCAGCCTGGCCAGTAGAGCCTCGGTGAGGTCAGCCCCGGTGACCACTTCTGGCCGCCGCAGGCCAAGAAAATGGGCGCAATTGCCGATGAGTTGTGAATCCAGCAGGCAGAGCATCGCGTGCGTATAGACCACGCGCAGGCGCGGAATGCGCCAGAGCCGGTCGATATGGTCGGCATTCGGCGTCACGACATAGCTGAACCGTGCGCCAGGAGGCCGGGTCAGCAGCCGTTTCATGATTTCGGCCAGGCTGACATTGTTGAATTCAACGCCAAGCAACTGGATCGTGCGGTGCTTCAAGGTGTCCACACAACCCCGAGAGTCGCGACATGCTCGTTCGCGGCCCGCAGATAATTCGCCTGCCGGTCGTTAAAAATGTAATCGCCATCGACCGCCAGGCCAGCACCGATCTGCCAGGAGACTTTCACATCGCTATTGAAAAGAGTTTCCCGCAAAGGGCTGTGCATGTAGGCAGCGTTAGAAGCCTGCGCTGCAAGTTTAAAGACGATATTGGTCAAATATTCGTGCGTTATCGAAATTTTTACGTCTGTGAGCATATAGGGGGTGGCACTCACCCGATCCGGGTCGTCGATCTCGTGCGCCAGGGTCATACGCACACGGTCCAGATCGCCCGGCATCCAGTCCAGCCCAGCCTCCAGTACCGGGGCTGTGGTTGAGAGACCGTAACGAGGCCGGCGCTGTGCTGCACCGGCGAGCGCGCTGAACGTCCAGAGGCCGTTTGCGGTGTCCTCCACCCCGGTGAGTACCTGGTTCGTATCCGCATTGAAAATCGTTTCGCGATAGGCTGATTGCGTGGCGCGCAGGCGGAACAAAACTTCGATGGGGCCGCCAGGAATATATGTGGAGGTGAGATCTTCGCGGTCATCAATCCGGTTTTGCGCGGCGAGACCGGGAAAGCGGTATTCGGTTGTTGAGAATTCCGGTTTCAACATGAACATGCCGGCCGTGATCTCATCGCTGGCGCGTACATCGCTTACCGTGAAGGCGATGGGCCGCGCAATGGCAATCGTGTCGAGCGCGAAACCGGTTTCCTGTGCGCGAAGATAGCCGGCGGAGAGAGTCACGGCTTCGCCCGGCAGCAACACGCGCTCGCCCGCGGCCAGGGTGACGCCGGAGGTATTTTGCGTCGTGTTTTGGGGGTAGCTGGCGGCATTGGCGGCGGCAAAAGCGCCGAAGCCGAGCAGCTTGTCCGTGACCAGCAGGCTGGGCGATGCGGCTGAAACGGCCGAGCCGGCGGCACCATTAGGAGCGGAATCGTAGCCCTGGGTAAGGCCAAGGGCGGGAAGCAGCGCGACATCCCCCAGCATAAACCCCGAAGCCTGGATACGCCGTGGCTGGTTGCTATCGGTAACGCCAAAAGGCTTTGCATAGCCCGGAATGCTGCCGGGTAGTAGCGAATCCAGCTCCTGCGCCCGCGCGCTGGCAAAGATGAGGGTTAGCGCGATCGTGACGCAGCCGGTTAGGTTTTTTCGCACATTCGCGGTTTACAACCAAAGCGTTTATTTTACGATAGATTACAATCTTCGGTTGGGGTTTGATGCAGCGGCGGGACGATATCGACCTCACGAAAGGGTTCGCCATTTTGCTGGTTGTCTTCGGGCATCTGGTGGCACGGGCGGACCCGGCGCATGTGCAATGGTACGAGCCGCTACGCCGGGCGGTTTATACGTTTCATATGCCTCTGTTTTTGTATCTGAGCGGGCTGGTTGCGGTGCTCTCCGGCACCATTCTGGCCCCCCGCGCGGCGTGGCCCAAGGTGGTGAAGGCCAGGGCAAAGCGGCTGCTGGCGCCGTTTTTTCTGCTTGGTGGTCTGGTTGTTCTCGGCAAAATTTTAGCCGCGCGGGTGATGTTCGTGGATAACATGCCGGCCGGGTTTTGGGATGGGTTGAGCGGCCTGCTGTGGCATACGGCGCGTAGCCCGGCACTCTCCGTCTGGTATCTTTTTGTCCTTTTCGTCGTGAGCCTGGGGGCAATGGTTCTGCTGGCGGGCAAACCGTCGCGACTGCCCTGGCTGCTGGCGGGCGCGATGATACTCTACCTGTTGCCACTGCCGGCCTATGTCTACCTCGACCGCGTAGGAACCTATGCGGTGTTTTTCGGGCTGGGCGCCTGGGCCGGGATTCTGGGCGCGCGCTGGGATAACTTCATGGACCGGAGCTGGCCCTGGCTGCTGGCTTTGCTGCTTTGTGGTCTCGCTTTGGTTGTGTTTTTTGGCGCGAATTGGCCGGAAAAATTAACCTTATTGCCCCTGGGCGCATTATCCATGCCGGCGATTCACGGTTGGTTAAGGTTCTGGGCGGCATCCTCGCACCGGGTGTTACTTTTCCTCGGGCGGTACAGTTTCATGATCTATCTTTTCAACACGTTGTTCATCGGGCTGGTGAAGGGCGTTCTGCTGCTGTTCTGCTCCTGGGATGGGCCGAATTTCCTCCCCTTTGCGGCGGCGTTGATGAGTGCGGGGATTCTGGGGCCGGTGGCGCTGAAACGCGCCGTGTTCCGGCGGATACGGGTGCTGGACCGCCTGACCGACTGATATGCCGGTAGCGCGGAGCCAGGACATGGAGCGGTTTCTCGCGCGCCTGCCGCCGGACCTTGCGGCAAGATTCGATGCCGAACAACTGGCGGCGGTGGAGCTGCATTTTGGAATGCGGCACCGGATGAGGCACGCAATCGACTGGCGGTGGCGGGTGAGGCTGCCGTTTCTGCGTGGGTATTTTGTGATGCTGGCAGGCCGGGACCATGCAAGAGACTGACGCACGGCGGTGACACCGGCCATCTTCAGTCCACCCCCCTTGCTCTGGCACTCCAGCCGCAACACGGATAAACAGAGAGCGCATTGCCCCGAGATACACCACCACGGACAAACCAAACCGCGAACCCGCCGGGTCGTTCTGGCCGGTGCATCGCTGCTCCTGCTGCCCGGACCGCCGGATATCCGGCTACGCAACCATTCGGAGGGAGGACGCCCATGCTCAGCAAACTGGAATATCTGATCGCTTTGTCGGTTGAGAAGAATTTTGGCCGTGCCGCAGAGCGCTGCGGCGTGGCACAGCCAAGTTTTTCCGCCGGTATCCGGGCGCTGGAGGAATTGCTCGGCGTGCCGCTGGTGTTGCGCAGCTCGCGCTTCCAGGGGTTCACTGCCGAGGGCGAACTCGTGCTCGACTGGGCGCGGCGTATCAGCGGTGACGTGCATGCCATGCGCGACAATGTCAGCCGGCTGAAGCGCGGCCTGTCCGGGCTGCTGCGGATCGCCACCATTCCCACCGCGCTGGCGACCCTGACCGAGCTAACGACACCATTCCGCGAACACCATCCTCATGTGCGGTTCAACCTGCAATCCTGCACCAGCACCGAGGTGCTGGAGCGGCTGCATAATCTCGAGATCGATGCCGGAATCACCTACCTGGACAATGAGCCGATCGGCCGCTTACGCTGCATCCCGCTTTATGAGGAACGCTACCGGCTGCTGACTTCGGCAAGCGCACCGCTCGGCGGCCGCGCCCAGGTCAGTTGGGCGGAACTCAGCAGTATCCCCCTCTGCCTGTTGAGCCCCGACATGCAGAATTGGCGGATCATCGACCGGCTGCTGCGCAACAGCGGGGGCAATGTCGAACCAGCACTGGAGTCAAACTCCATCGTTGTGCTTATCAGCCACGTGCAAACCGGGCGCTGGGCCTGCGTGATGCCGGAAAAACTGGCGGAAATTTTTGGGTTGGGAAACAAACTACGCGCGATTCCAATCGTTGACCCCGAGGAAGTACACAAGGTCGGGCTGGTATTTCCCGATCGCGACCCGCTTTCCCCGCTGGCGGAAGCACTCTTCGCTGGCGCCACGCGACTCAGCCGCGGCCATTTCTAGGCAGAATTTTTAGTGCCTGGTGGTTTTGTGCTATCCTGATACTTATATCGCATATGGGATTTAAGTCATTGCCGCTGGCGGCGGAATTAGGAGACTCTCCATGGGCCTGATGCACGAGATTGATTACGGAACGAAGCCGATTACGGCAGTGAAGCTCGTAAGCGTTCGGAATGCGAAGCTCGCGAATCTGCGCCGCGGGGTGATGGAGCTGGATATCTCCGACCAACTGCCCGGAATACAAGGTCACGGCCCGAGCGACTGGCAGCGCGACTATCAGGCGCGCAGCATAGCCGCCCGGCGTATTGCGGCAAAGGCAGCAGAATGAGCCACACGATCGACAGGCTGGTTTATATGGCCAACCAGATAGGCAAGGTCTTTGAACATCTCCCACGGCAGGAAGCCGTGCAGCAGACCGCCGAACATATAAAACGCTACTGGGAGAAACGTATGCTCGCGCAAATCTACGCGCATATCGACGCAGGCGCCAAAGGACTCGACGACCTGCCAAAACAAAGCCTTGAGGAACTTCGTAAAACCGCGCATTAACAAAACCAAGCCTAACCAAGCCGTGTCTAAACTCCGGCATCAGACCGGAGATTTGTTCGCCAAATCAGAAGGGAAGATGCCGCATGAGCATGTTATCTGTTCTGGACCGTGAGCACACGGTCGCCGACAAAAATTTCAACCGGTGGCTGGTTCCACCAGCGGCTTTGTGTATCCATCTCTGTATCGGCGAGGTCTACGCTTTCAGCGTGTTCAACCTGCCGCTGACCAGACTCATCGGCATCACCAAATCCGCGCCGGGGGACTGGTCGCTGGCCGATGTCGGCTGGATTTTTTCCGTCGCAATCCTCTTTCTGGGATTGGCCTCCGCTTTCACGGGCGCATGGCTGGACCGGGCCGGGCCACGCAAGGCCATGACCGTCGCGGCTTTGTGCTTCGGCGGCGGGTTTCTGGTCGGCGCGCTTGGCATCTCGCTGCATAACCTGCCGCTGCTCTTTTTGGGCTATGGCGTACTCGGCGGTTGCGGCCTTGGCATCGGCTATATTTCGCCGGTGCGCACGCTGATGACCTGGTTTCCGGACCGTCCCGGCATGGCGACGGGCATGGCTATCATGGGCTTCGGCGGCGGCGCGATGATCGCCTCGCCGCTCTCCGTGCTGCTGATGCGTCATTTCGAGACACCAACCGATCTTGGCGTCGCGCCGGCTTTCGTCACCCTTGGGATTGTTTATGCGGCGTTCATGCTCATCGGCGCCGCCATCGTGCGGGTGCCGGAAGCAAACTGGCGCCCGGAAGGTTACGTGCCGGCTGCCGCTACCGAGCGCATGATCACCGATAAGAATGTCGATGTTTCGACCGCCATACGCACACCGCAATTCTACCTGCTCTGGGCGGTGCTGTTCCTCAACGTCACCGCCGGCATTGGGGTGCTGAGCCAGGCCTCGCCAATGATCCAGGAAATGTTCCACGGCACGGTCACCCCAGTTGCCGCCGCTGGCTTTGTCGGTTTGCTCAGCCTTTTCAACATGAGCGGCCGCTTCGTCTGGGCATCCACCTCGGATTATATCGGCCGGAAGAACACGTATTTCGTGTTTTTCCTCCTGGGTCTCGTACTCTACGCGGCGGTGCCATCCATCGCGCGGCTGGGTAGTATTGGTGGTTTTGTGCTCTGCTACGGCATCATCCTCAGCATGTATGGCGGCGGCTTCGCCACCATTCCCGCCTACCTCAAAGACCTGTTCGGTACGCGCCATGTCGGCGCCATCCACGGCCGGCTGCTCACCGCATGGTCGGCCGCCGGTGTGCTGGGGCCGGTGCTGGTGGACTATATCCGTCAGTACCAGATCCAACACGGCGTCGCGAAAGCCGACGCCTACTCTGTCACCATGTACATCATGGCCGGCCTGCTTCTGATCGGCGCACTCTGTAACTTCGCGGTCGGCCCGGTTTCCAAACACTTCCACCAGCCAGACGCCGCTCCAGCGGAATAAGGATCATCATGCAAAACGAATCCTCAACCCTGAAACTCGTCCTGTACTGGGCCATCGTCGTGGTGCCGCTCGCCTGGGGCGTCAGTCACACCATTATCAACACCCTCAAACTCTTTCCCTGAAGCACTGCTATCGGGCGACCAACGGATTACAACAAAGGCGCGGGCGCGGATGATAGCAGCGCCAGGTTCGCCCCAGGACTGGCCTATGATCGCGTCCTTCTGGAGAACCGCCGCCGCGCCAAGCCCCCTTACCGGCATGATCGAGCCTATAAAGGCACTTGGTCGCGACTCACGAACTTACTTTTTGCGCGCGTAAACACGGCTGTTTATTTCAACTCTAAAACAAACGGCCGTTTTACCCTTCAAGCCAAGACAGACTGCGGGTTTACCTCAGTCTGTTTGTAATAAAATTTTACAATTTTCTTATTTGGCCTGTGACACCAGCGGCACGGTTGAGGCCAGGCTCGCCGTATAGTCCAGCGCCGTGGTACCGGCCGGGTAACCATTCTTGCTCAGAATATACGCCATCACATCGGTGTACTGTTCGTGCGTCAGGCCGCCCGGGTTGCTGGCAGGCATCGTTTGGGTAATTCCCGTAAAAACCGTGCCGATCGTCTTGCCGCTGGACGTCGAAGCAAAGCTCGCTCCGACCAGCGCCGGGCCAGCCTGGCCTTCCAGATTGGCGCCATGGCACATTGCGCAATTCTGCGCGTACACGGCGTCACCGGCGGTTGCCTGCGTAGCTGAGTACAAAGCCGGCGGCGTCTGAGCGCCTGCCCCGACGGCGGCCAGCAGCAGCCCAGCTGCCGCCAAACCCGTCATTCTGAGTGTCTTCATTGGTTCACTTTCACTGAGTTATATCCAGAATATCATAGGCCGCACGATATAGCCCAACCCGTCCTCGTCAGCGAACGCTGCGACGCCATCGTTGAACCCACGTACCGCGATTTCATTCTGCCCCAGCTACACATGCAGCGCAATAATGTCCCATGGCCCGCGTGACATAAACAAAGCCGCGACGGGCAGTATCAGGGGATCAAACGCCAATTTTCGGTTAAAATATAATTGCCAGATTAAGCCGTTTTCACCTTGCCATTATCAATATCCTGCCCCGCTTTATCCACGCAGAGGCCATGCGTTCGAAACCGGAGACCGGCGCGCCTCTGAGACGGAACCGGGCCACCATACTTTTATCGTTCGGCCTGGTCCTTGGCGTGACAACGAACATATAGTCGTAATCCGTAAGTATGGTTTGTTATTGATGAAGAATGCCTTCGTAAAACTCCTTGCCGAAAACACCGCAAGCGCAAAGGAAGCGGTCCGGCGCGTTGATCTCATTGATCCCAGATATTAGCCAGCAAGCTCCGGCCGATTAATCAGCCGGATGGACGTTTTGATCTATGTCAACGACACAAGCACTAACGCCCCTCATACATCATTCACCCTCAACAAGGGCAAATTCCCCAACTTGAACCTGCCATGATTATTCATGGCAGGTTTTCTTTCACTTCATGAAAACTTATGGATATTCCTAATATTTATTAAAACTCCATGCACGCCGTCATGACAAGCCGGCATGGGCCGGCGCATCAACGCATCCTGCTCGTCTATTTCAACGCGAAAGATTTTAGCGTTTCCGTATAACCAGAAAACGCACTCCAAAATACACCGTAAAGGCAGATTTTTATTGTTATTGCACCACAAAGCGATTTAACAAAAAATTGTCTGACGCTAATGCAGCGATGTTGTGCTGGCACTCACATTCATCACGACAAGATCGTGCATGTCCACGATATGATTCTCCTCATCCTGCAAAATATATTTCAATATTCTGCTTGTTTTATGATCATACGTTGAGAAGTATCGGATGAGATGCCGGTAAAGTTTAATAACGGCGCGTTCCGCAATGAGATTGTTAGAAACAATCTCGGCCACATCAGGCTCGGGCGCATAGGCGGCGCCGGCCTTTGACTTAAGCCCGGCGGGATCGAAATTCGGTGCGCCGCCAAGCTCGATAATCCGCTCCGCCAGCAGCGCCATATGCCGGCGCTCGTCATTCGCCTGTTCCTGAAACTCATTGCCAATACTGGCATATTTCAGGCTGATGGGTACGACCGAGAGGCTGGTGTATCGCAGGACACAGACAATCTCGGCGGCAAGCAGGGTTTGCAGAAGTTCAATCGCCGTTTCCGTATCTCCCTGCTTTAGCTTGGCGGCAGGTTTCGCCATAGCCCGCAAAGCGCGGATATCACGCAGAAAATAATGCTCCATCACAGAGCCTTCCTCCCGTAAGTTCAGTTAACGTCCATCAAACCAAGCCGCGGCAAGCGGCGTTTCATATCGCATGGGCGTGGCGCTTAACGGTGCTCTCGGGCGTTAAATAGCGATCGAACAGCGCCGCCACATTGCGCACAAACGGCCGGCCCGCCTGTGTCACTTCAAGCCGCTCACCATCCCAAAAGACCAGCCCATCAGCCACAAAACGCTCAAACCCCGCCGCCACGTCAAGCAAAGGCGCTGGAAGATCCACCGCAAGATCGCACATAATGCTCTCGATCACCGCGCGCCGCAGCCGGTCATCTGGCGTTAGAGCCACGCCACGGACCGTCGCCAGCCCGTTCTGCATTATGGCCGCGATATAAACGGGTGTGTGCGCATCGTTCTGGACATAGCCCTGCGGCAGGCAACCGATGGCGCTCGCGCCAAGGCCGATCAGCACCGGCGCGCCATCCGTCGTGTAACCCTGGAAACTTCGATGCAGTTTTTTCTCCGCCGCGGCCTGCGCCAGCGCGTCGTTCGGCCGGGCAAAATGGTCCAGCCCGACCGGAACAAAACCACCCTCACCCTCCAGAACGTCCCGCACCACGGCGGCCTGGGCAAAACGCTCCGCCGGGCCCGGCAGCGAGGCTTCCGGAATCAGCGACTGGTGCCGCTTCATCCACGGCACATGGGCGTAGCCGAACACCGCCACGCGGTCCGCTTCCAGCTCAAGCGCGCGCCGTGTGGTTTGCCGCAACGAGTCGACCGTCTGATGCGGCAGGCCATAGATCAGGTCCAAATTGAGCGAGGTAATGCCCATGGCGCGCAGCGCCTGCGCGCAGGTTTGCGTCTCCTCAAAACTCTGCCGCCGGCCGATGGCCTCCTGCACCGCGGGATCAAAATCCTGCACGCCCAGGCTGGCGCGCGTCACCCCCATGCGTGCCAGCGCCTCCAGCCGGTCGGTGGGGAGCGCGGTCGGGTCGATCTCGATGGCCACCTCCGCATCGGCACGCACGGCAAAGCGGCTACGGATCAGGTCCATAATCCCGGAAAGGCAGTCGCCGGGTAGCGTGGTTGGCGTTCCGCCGCCCCAATGGATATGCGAGACCTCGGCCTTGCGGCCAATGGCATCCGCCACCAGGCCAATCTCCCGCATCAAGGCCTCGGCATAGGCGCGCCGGGGCCGCTCATGGCGCACCACACTGGTGGTGCAACCGCAATACAGGCACAGCCGGTCACAGAACGGCACATGCAGATAAAGCGAGACCGGCGCATCAGCCGGCAGGCTGGCGAGCCAGCCCGCATAGGTTTCCGCGCCGATTCCCGGCGTGGAAATGCGGCGCGGTCGGGTAACTGGTATAGCGCGGCACGCGGCCGTCATAGCGGGCAATCAGATCTGCATCGGTCATGAGCGCATCATTCGCCGACATACGGCACGCCCCTCATTGATACAGGTCAAAGATGCCCGAATTACCCCGGCAAGAAATCCGGCACCGAGAAATAACGCTCACCGGTGTCGTAGTTGAATCCCAGCACACGCGCCGCCTTGCCCAACTCGGGCAGCTTTTTCGCGATCGCCGCCAGGGTCGCGCCGGAGGAAATGCCAACCAGCAGCCCCTCCTCGCGCGCGGAACGGCGGGCGAACTCCCGCGCCTCTTCGGCCTCCACCTGAATCACGCCATCCAATACGGCGGTATGCAGATTGGCGGGGATGAACCCCGCGCCGATGCCCTGGATAGCGTGCGGCCCCGGCGCGCCGCCGGAGATCACCGGCGATGCCGCCGGTTCAACGGCAAAAACTTTTAAACCCGGCCAAACCTTCTTCAGCGTTTCGGCGCAGCCGGTGAGATGCCCGCCCGTCCCCACGCCGGTGATGAGCACATCAAGCCCCTCGGGGAAATCGGCCAGAATCTCCTGCGCCGTGGTGCGGACATGAATGTCGATATTGGCCGGATTTTCAAATTGCTGCGGGACCCAGGCGCCGGGATTCTGCGCCGCGAGTTCCGCCGCGCGCTCGATCGCGCCCTTCATGCCGCGCTCCTTGGGCGTCAGGTCAAAACTGGCGCCATAGGCCTGCATCAACCTGCGGCGCTCGACGGACATCGATTCCGGCATCACCAAAATAAGCTTATAGCCCTTCACCGCCGCCACCAGCGCCAGGCCGACACCGGTATTGCCCGAGGTCGGCTCGATAATCAGCCCGCCCGGCTTGAGCTGCCCGCTGGCCTCGGCCGCCTCCACCATGGCGAGCGCGATGCGATCCTTGATCGAGCCGCCGGGGTTGCCGCGTTCCGACTTGATCCAAACCTCGGCATCGGGAAACAGCCGGCTGACACGGATATGCGGCGTCTGGCCGATGGTCTCGAGTACGCTACTGGCTTTCATGTATGGTCTCCCTTGAAAAATCCGGCCGATTCGGGCGCAACATGACTCGTTTTACAGGGAGCGCAAGGCCGTACCCGTTACCAGGAGATCGTCGCGAACATCCCCGCCGCCGCCATCATCATCACCACGGTCCCGATCCACCCCATCGCTTTGAGCCCGGGATGAAGTGAAAATTGGCCCATCACAGTTTTCCGGGAGGCGAGGATCATCATCATGACCATCACCGGCGCGGCGACCAGGCCGTTGATGACCGCACTCCAGAACAAGGCCTTGATCGGGTTAAGGGGCGAAAAATTGAGCAATGAGCCGATCACCATTGCCGCCGCGATCGTGCCGTAAAAAGCCTTGGCGCGATTGGCCTTGTACCCAAGCCCGACCGGCCATTTAAAGGCCTCGCCCACGGCATAAGCGGCCGAGCCGGCCAGCACCGGGAGGGCGAGCAGCCCGGTCCCGATGATGCCCAGGGCAAAGACGCTGAAGGCGAAACGGCCGGCGATCGGCTTGAGCGCCAGCGCCGCCTGCGAGGATGTCTGAATGTTCGTGATGCCGTGCTGATGCAGCGTTGCCGCCGTCGTAATAACAATCGCCAAAGCGACGAGGTTGGAAAACGCCATGCCGACATAAGTGTCCATTCGGATGCGCCACAGCGCGGCCGGTGCTTGCTCGGGCGCCTGTGTCAGCGGATGCGCGGCGGGATCCTCCTCTTCAAGTTCGACCTCCTCCTCCGCCTGCCAGAAGAACAGATACGGGCTTATTGTCGTACCAAAAACCGCGACGATGACGGTGAAGTAATCGCCGGAGAATTGAATATGCGGCAAGAGGATTTGCGGTATCGCCTTGGACCAGGGCACACCCACGACAAATACCGCCGCAACATAGGCGAACAGCGAGATGGTCAGCCATTTTAATACCGATACATAGCGTGAATAGCGCACAAAGGTTTCAAGTAAAATCGACAGCACCGCAAAGCCGGCAATGCCAAGCGGCATGGGGATCGGGATCAAGAGTTTAAGTGCTGCGGCCATCGCGCCAATATCGGCGCCGATATTGATCGTGTTGGCCACCAGCAGCAGGACCACGATGCTGAACAAAATCCAGCGCGGCATGAACAGGCGCAAATTGCCGGCCAGGCCTTTGCCCGTGACGCGGCCAATTTCCGCGCTGATCTGCTGAATCGCACACATCAACGGATAGGTGAACAGCAATGTCCAGCCGATCCCGTAACCGAACTGCGCGCCGGCCTGGGAGTAGGTCGCGATGCCACTGGGGTCATCGTCGGACGCGCCGGTAATCAGACCCGGCCCCATGATTTCCAGGAGTTTCGGCCGTGGCGGCTGCTTTATCTCCTCAAGCGCGGGCTTCTCAAGTTCGCTTTGTGGCATCTGCCGCGCCGTCCCTCATGATTTTGAGCACCATAAGTCAATACAAGGCACATGAAATCAAGGTAAATATTCGGCAGGTTCGCCGCGGCATCAGGCAGCTATCGAACCTGCGAACCGCGCGGCACGATTGCTCAACATCTGGCGCACAGCCATCGGCACCTGGCGGTGCGCTTTGGCCCGCGGGTAAGGCATCTCCTCGATCGGCGCGACATCGCCCATCGCCTCGTGCTCCGCCCAGTTGGTGAAATTCATGCGGTCCACATTGTCGACAAAGCTTTCCGCCGCCGCACCTTCCGCCAGCAGCAGCTCATGCGTTGCCAGCTCCACATGATAATAGGTGAAGGTTTCCGGCACATTCGCTTCACGCACGATGCTTGAGCCATTCACCAGCGCACCGGCCTGGATGAGCACACCGCCGATGAACAGGGCATGATCCGGCGACACCAGCAGGTCACGAACCGGCACGTTTTCGTCCAAGGCACCGGCCTTGATCCGGATCGGCAAAGCCCGCAACGGGTCCGCAAAGCGCATCGAAACTTCAGAACGGCCCACCCAGCGCACCGGTTTAACGTCGCCCGAAACGGTTTTCAGCATCGTGCCCGGCGCTACGTCCTCAACCGCGATCTCGCCATCAGCCGTGGCAAGGCCTGTGCCGGCATAGAAACAATAGTTAACGGAATCGCCATTAGATGTCGCCATTCACGATCGTGCCGGCCGTGCTGGAAAGGGTCGTCCCCGGCGCCAGCGTGAAATTATAGATTTCAGAAACAACCGTGCCGTTCTGGATGAGCTCCAACTGGTTGCCATTGACCAGCGTCGTCGTAATGGGGGCGCTGCCCGAAATCGGGCCAAGAATGATGGCGTCGGTATTGTTGAAACCGGTGACGGTGAAATTCGAGTTCCAAAGTGCATCGGCCGGTAGATCGAGCACACCGCCAGTTCCGGTAAAATTGAAGACGCCGCCCTCGGAAGCCACGGTCGAAACAAAAGTGCCGCCATTGATATCCCAGACGGTGTTCGGTGGCTCATAACCGGAAACATTAACCGTGCCGCCGGCATTGATCGTGTTGTTACCGCCAGAGCCAGGGTCACCCCCCGTCAGATTCAGGACGCCATCGACGATAATGTGATCCGTGCTGGCGCCATTCAGCTCCGGCGTGGTCATCGTACCGCCGGCTTCGATGACAATCGTCGAATTCGCGAGCGTGCTACCACCGCCGTTTGTCAGCAACGCGGTGCCGTAGACGTCCATCACCGAGTTGGACAGACTGAGCTCCGGCAATGAAAGGTATCCGCCTTTGGCGACGATCAACGAAAAATCGTCGAAATAGTTAACGGTTCCGCCGGTCGCGGTGAGTGAACCCGTGACGTCGAGCGTATTGCCGCCGCCGCCGGAGAGCGAGCCGGTGGCCGTAATATGATCCGCCTGATCGTTCGCCCCTCCGGCGATCAGATCCGTGACGGTTGAGAGGAGGTATACGGGAGAACCAGAGGTCGGAATCTCTCCATTATTGCTATTGTAGTAACCCTCTGCGGTCCAGTTCGCCGTTGTGTCCCAGGTTCCGGTCCCCGCGTTGAAAGACAAACCGTACGGCGGACGAGACATGACTTAAGACGCTCCAAAAAAGAAATATTGATCAAAATGTTTAGATATTAAGACATTTCGACAATAAAACAGCAAAATTATTCCGCTTAAGCGCGCAATAGCAGCTACGGCTACCCAAAGGAAGTGTTTCATTAAATTTTACTCATTAATTAGCGTAATTATGATCAGACCTCTCGAAACGACACGAAAACGCTCGGATTTATCTCAAAAACCATGCAGTTTCCACAAAACTGTTACACTATCGATAACCTCTCGCACGGCTTTCAGAACATTTGATTCTTGCGCAGAGCCCTCACCCGCCGCCCTCGATGCCCCGGCCGGGCGCATCGCGGCAAACCGGCTGATGACTCGCTTGCAACCTGATGAAAGGGTAAAGCTCTGGCTCATGACCACGGCCCTGGCGGCATGAGCCTGCAGGACATCCCGCGGATAAGGACTTGCCCATGTTGAACAAGCACATCCAAGCCGTCACGGACCGCATCATCGCCCGCAGCGCCGCAACGCGTGGCGAATATCTCAAGCGCATCGCCGCTTGTGCCGCCAAGGGTCCGCAACGGCGCGCGCTGGGTTGCGCCAACCAGGCGCATGGTTTTGCCGCCTGCGCGCCCGGCGACAAAGCCGTGCTGCGCACCGGCGACGGCCCCAGCCTTGGCATTGTCACCGCCTATAACGACATGCTTTCCGCCCACCAGCCTTACGAGCACTTCCCCCAGGTCATCCGTGAAGCCGCGCGCGCGGCCGGCGGTGTCGCGCTGGTCGCGGGCGGCGTGCCGGCGATGTGCGACGGCATCACCCAGGGCGAGGCCGGCATGGAACTCTCGCTGTTTTCCCGCGATGTCATCGCGCTCTCCACCGCCGTGGCCCTCTCGCACCAGACGTTCGATGCCGCCGTGTTCCTGGGCGTCTGCGACAAAATCGTACCCGGCCTTGTCATCGGCGCGCTCTCCTTCGGCCATCTCCCCGCCGTTTTCATCCCAGCCGGGCCCATGACCACCGGCCTGCCCAACGATGAAAAATCCCGCATCCGCCAGCTCTACGCGGAGGGCAAGGCAAGCCGGGACGAACTCCTGGAGCGCGGAGTCAAAATCCTATCACGGCCCCGGCACCTGCACGTTTTACGGCACCGCCAACACCAACCAGATGATGATGGAGATCATGGGCCTGCATTTGCCGGGTGCGGCCTTCATCAATCCAAACACGCCCCTGCGCGACGCCCTCACCGCCGCCGCCGCCAAGCGCGCCCTTGGCCTCACCGCCGCGGGCAATGACTATACCCCGGCTGGCGCCATGCTCGATGAACGGGTCTTCGTGAATGCCATGGTCGGCCTGCATGCCACTGGCGGGTCCACCAACCACACGCTGCACCTCGTCGCCATGGCCGCCGCCGGCGGCATCCTTCTCACCTGGGACGATTTTTCCGACCTCGCCGAAGTCACCCCGCTGCTGGCCCGCATCTATCCCAACGGCAGCGCCGATGTGAATCATTTTCACGCCGCCGGCGGCATGGGCTTTGTCATCCGCGAGTTGCTGGAAGCCGGGCTGCTGCACGAGGATGTGCAAACCGTTTTCGGCACTGGTCTTGGCGCCTACGCCACCGAGCCGGGGCTGGATACGGAGAAAAACCTCATCTGGCGCCGGCCGCCGCCACCAGCGGCGACACAAAAATTCTACGCCCTGTCTCGGACCCATTTCAACCAACCGGCGGCCTGCGTGTGCTCGGTGGCGATCTCGGCCGCGCCATCATGAAGACCTCTGCCGTCGCGAAAGAACGCCATGTCATCGAGGCGCCTGCGAAAGTTTTTCACAGCCAGGAAGACGTTCAAGCCGCCTTCAAAGCCGGCGACCTGAATCACGATATGGTCGTCGTCGTGCGCTTCCAGGGCCCGCAAGCCAACGGCATGCCGGAGCTGCATAAGCTCATGCCGCCGCTCGGTGTGTTGCAGGATCGCGGCTTCAAGGTCGCGCTGGTGACCGATGGCCGCCTCTCCGGCGCCTCCGGCAAGGTTCCCGCCGCCATTCATGTCACCCCGGAAGCCGCAGCCGGCGGCGGCATCGGTAAAATCCGCGACGGCGACATCATCCGTGTGGATGGCACCAACGGCCGTCTCACTGTCCTCGTTACCCCCGAAACATGGGCCGCGCGCGAACCGGAAATCGCCGATCTCTCCGCCGCGCATACGGGCACCGGGCGGGAACTTTTCGCCGCCTTCCGCCAGTCCGTCAGCACCGCCGATACCGGCGCCAGCATTTTTGCAAAGGTCTCCGCATGAACCCGCAACCCGGCCTGCACACCATCCTGCAACGCGCCCCGGTCATTCCGGTCGTCATCATCGACGATCTTGCCGACGCCATTCCCCTCGCCCGCGCGCTCATCGCCGGCGGCTTGCCCGTCATCGAAATCACCCTGCGCACCGCCCATGGGCTGGACGCCATCCGCGCCATCGCCGCCGAGCTACCCGAGGCGATTGTCGGCGTCGGCACCGTTCTGGAACCGTCACAGCTCACCGCCGCGGCACGGGCCGGCGCGCGTTTCGCGGTCTCGCCAGGCTTCACGCCCCGCCTGCTCGATGCCGCCGAAAATGCCGGGATCGCGCCGCTACCGGGCGTTTCCACGGCCTCCGAGGCGATGGCCCTTATCGAGCGCGGCTACCGCTTTGCCAAATTCTTTCCCGCCGAGCCCGCTGGCGGCTCCGTCTTCCTCGCCGCCCTCGCCTCGCCGCTGCCGCAACTCAGCTTCTGCCCGACCGGCGGCATCACGCTGGACTCCGCCCCGCGCTATCTCAAGCTACCCAATGTCGCCTGCATCGGCGGTTCATGGATGGTAGGCCGCGCCACCATCGCCGCCCATGACTGGAACGCGATCACCGCCAGCGCCGCCCAGGCCGCCGCCCTTAATGTCCATCGCCGGAGTTCTGCGCATGACTGACCTGACTGATCTCTGGACCGGCCTGACGGATGCGCACCGCGCCGCCAAAACCCTCCGCGCACTGTTCGCGGATAACCCCAACCGTTTCGCCGAATTCTCGGCATCTTTCGACGATCTTCTGCTCGATTATTCGAAAACAACGCTCGACACCGGCATCCGCGCGCAATTGCTCGGCCTCGCCACCGCCGCACGGGTCACACAAAAGCGCGACGCCATGTTTGCTGGCGAAAAAATAAACAATACCGAGAACCGCGCCGTCCTGCATACAGCACTCCGCAATCCCCCCGGCGCGCATGTGCTCGTCGATGGCGTGGATGTCATGCCGGAGATCACCAAAACCCTCGCGGCCCTCAACAACTTTGCCGAGGGCATCCGCAGCGGCGCGATCGCCGCATCCGATGGCGCGCCCTTCACCGATGTCATCAACATCGGCATTGGCGGCTCGGATCTCGGCCCTGCCATGGTCACCGGCGCGCTCGCGCCTTATCACAATGGCCCGCGCGTGCATTTTGTTTCCAATGTCGATGCCGCGCATCTGGCCGACACCATCCGCACCCTCAACCCCGCCCGCACGCTCATCATCATCGCCTCGAAAACCTTCACCACCATCGAGACCATGACCAATGCCCATTCCGCCCGGCGCTGGATCGTCGAGGCTCTGGGTGAAAATGCCGTGCGCGCGCATTTCGCCGCCGTGTCCACCGCGCTGGACAAGGTCGCGGCGTTTGGCATTTCTCCTGAAAACGTCTTCGGCTTCTGGGACTGGGTCGGTGGGCGCTACTCCGTCTGGTCGGCCATCGGCCTGCCCGTCATCATCGCCATCGGGGCCAAGAATTTCCGGGAGTTTCTCGCAGGCGCCCATGACATGGACACGCATTTCCGCACAGCGCCCGAAGCGGAAAACCTGCCCATATTGCTGGCCCTCACCGGCATCTGGCACCGCGACATCTGCGGCTACGCGGCCCGCGCCATCCTTCCCTACGACCAGCGCCTCGCCCGCTTCCCCGCCTATCTGCAACAACTGGATATGGAATCAAACGGGAAAAGCGTCACCAAATCCGGCGCGCCAGTGGCCCACCCCACCGGCCCGCTTGTGTGGGGCGAGCCCGGCACCAACGGCCAGCACGCCTTCTACCAGTTGCTGCACCAGGGCACGAATATCATTCCCTGCGAATTCCTCATCGCCGCGCATGGGCATGAGCCCGGCATGTCACAACACCACGACCTCCTGGTCGCCAACTGCCTGGCGCAGAGCGAGGCTTTGATGAAAGGCCGGACTCTGGAAGAAGCTGGCGGCAACCCGCACCGCGTGTTTCCCGGCAACCGCCCCTCCATCACGCTCGCTTATTCTCAGCTCACCCCCCGCACGCTTGGCCGCCTGATCGCGCTTTACGAACACCGCGTGTTTGTCGAAGCCGCGATCTGGGACATCAACGCCTTCGACCAATGGGGCGTCGAACTTGGCAAGGAACTCGCGACCAATTTGCTGCCCATGGTCACCAGCGGCAAGCCAGACAAGGATACCAACTCCTCAACCGCTGGCCTCATCGCCCACCTCACGGCAAAGAGGATTAGAGCCGGATGATCGATGAATGGCTCAGCGATCCCATCGAATATTGAATCCGCCTCTACTCATCTGTTTAAGCGCGCGCCCTAAAACGCGCCGGGCGCGAAGTGGAACACGTCAGGATGGGCTGGGTCGGCGCCATAGGCCAACGTAAGCTCCGTCGGGGTGATCTGGGTTTTTTATCCTTGTCATCACGCTGCACATTGCCGCTGAGAACGAGGACGACGACATGCCCGGCGGCGTCCGCGCCGCGGAAGAGCAGCAAACTGCCATTGGACAGGAGTTTGTTGCCCGCGACGTCTTTGTATGAAACGGACGCGCCCTGAAAATACGACTGCAACGCGGCGCCGGTATGCAGCAGAACAGCGGGCGAGTTTGCCGGGTCGCTCGCTGCCCAAGTGATGTTCACCTCGGACAGGGTTTTGCTCTTGTAGCCAAACACATAGTCGATCACCGCCGGGCCGCTATTGGGCACCAGAGCGGGCACGGTAATGCTCAGCGCATTGGTATCCTGCACCGGATTTACCTGGGTATGCACGGCACTGCCTGACAGGTTGAAATCGGTTTTGATCGCCTTGAGCGTTTTGGCCTGGTCCATACCGAAATGCGCGGAACGGAAACCATCGATGTTGACAGTTTTCACGGTTGATTGCGACGTGTCAGCCATCGCCGTCATCGGCGCAATGACCAGCATTAATCCGAGCAACACGGTACGCTTGCAAACAAACATTTAGAAAATCCTATCGCGTTATGACTGTTTTACCAGCTGAGATTTAAGCCACCGCTGCCAGTATAGCTGGTGTCGTGGCCAGAGACATCGCCTGAGAACGCGCCAAAGAAGGCGACATGGGCGCCAATTTCAAAAATCATCCCGGTGTCGATGCGAGCGGAATCGCGCGGCGGGGTCGCCCCCAGGATGGTAAAGTTGTAGCCCGGCGCCGAGATGAACGAGGTGCTGATCGTGCGGTAGGGCGCGAAATCATGCATCCAGGCAAGGCGCACCCAGGCGCGCAGCCGGCCCACATTGTTAACCGGCGTGCTGAGGTCGAGTTGTCCGCCGAGGAAGGCCGGGATCGAGAACACGTTGCGCGACGCATAGCTCAAGCCGATCTGGCTGGGGCTGCCGCCGACCTGGTATTCAGTGAAGGGATTGGTCTCCAACGAGGTAGCGCGCAAAGCGACGAAGGGGGTGAAGCTCAACAACTTGCCGTGCATCCGCCAGCCGGTTTCAATCTGCCCGCCGACGGAGTTGCCGGCATACTGCGCCGTCAGATTTTCAGAGAAGCCGGGAATGCCTGGGACGGGGGTGCCGCTCAATGAAGGGGGATTGATGCCGGGGATGGCGGCGCTGCGGCGTTCGTTATTGCCATAGCTGCCGAAATCCAGGATCGTGTTGACATAAGCATGCTCCGCGAACCAAGCGCCATAGGCCGCGATATTCGTTGAATAAACAGTACCCGTGGTTTCGCGCGCCGGCACCACGTAGGAGGATGTTCCGCCTGCGAGCGCGGCGCCAATGACGACGTTGGGCTCGAACCAATGGTCGATGCCGACCATGGCGGCAGAACCACCCGCTTGTACACTGGCGGACCCGGTGGAAGCCTGGCCGGCGGTCTCGCTGCTGAAGCCATAGCCCGACGCCCAGAAATGCGTGGCACGCGACCATGGCTCCGCGCAAACGGGCGAGCCGGCACCGGCGTGGGTATTCAAAACCCGCGACTGTGGCGCGACCCCGGGCCCGCATAGGGGCAGGTCACCATCGGCGTCGATATCCGACATTTCGGTATTGATCTCGGAATCGACCGCCGACATCAAACGGTCGTCACTGGTGAAGGCCAGCTGTTCGGCGGCGGACGTTCCTTCGCCGGACAGGTTGTCGTAAACCGCCGCCAGCTTCTTGACATTGGGCTGATAGAACAAGGCCGCTGCGATCGGCACGAAGGCCGGCGAGGTGCGTGCGGTTTCGATCTCGTTAACACCTGTGCCGAGCGAATGCTCGTTGCGGTTCATCCCCGCGGGGGAATAGTCGATGTTGTAGTTCAGGACGATGTCATTCGGATTCGGATAGATCAGCTTATAGGTGGCGACCGCCGAGGGGATGGCAACGATGCCAAGGCCGGTATGGCCGGTGACGCCCTGGCCGGCATGAACAATGACCGCGTCATGCGAACCGGTCTGCGCCTGGCCGGGATTGAGCAGGTTGAGAATCACCGAACCTTGCACCAGGGCCGTGCCGGTGGCGGTGATATTGTCATTGGTTTCGGGGAGCAGATTAAGATCCACGCCCATCGTCCCGGCCGGCGTTTGCACGAAGTTGCCCGTCAGGCTGGTGGTTTGCACATTCTCGTAAAAGCCCGGTGAGAGCAGGCTGGAATTTTGCAGGGTATTGCCGGCGCCGAGATACACCGTAACGCCTGCATCGAAGATGGCACCGGTGGCGTTGTTATAGCCGTTCGCGCCTGTGCCGAGATCGACAGAGCCGATCATCAGCCCGGTATTGTTGATGATGTCGTTGCCGGCGCTGCCGCGCACCGCATAGCCGTCGATGCCAATGCTGGTGGTGATGATGCCGGCATTGTTCAGCGTGTTGTTGTTGCCGTCCAGGATTTCAACGCCAGCCCCCTGCCCGCTGCCGCCTTCGATCAGGCTCGGCGTCGTCGCCGAGGGGTTGAGGATGTTGACCGTTATGTCGCCCATGCCGCCGGTTGCAGCACTTTGCGCGACCAGGGCGATGGAATTCACGCCGGGAGCGATGAGACTGCCGGTCTGGTTGATGACGGTCGCCTGCGCGCTGCCGCTACCACGCGCGCTGCCGCTGAACAGGAAGGCGCCAATTTGGCCGGGCGGGTCGGTTTGCAGGCCAACCGCGCCGCCGCCGCCGCCCACGCTCTGGCTGTAGAGCGCGATGTCGTTATTGCCGGTCATGACGATGGAACCGGCGCTGTTATTCACCGTAACGGTGCCG
>CAVUED010000025.1:0-185681 GCA_963740445.1 uncultured Alphaproteobacteria bacterium | reverse complement strand
CGCGTATCACTTCGTGCCGAACAGCCGGTCGCCGGCATCACCCAGGCCGGGGCGGATATAGGCATGGTCATCGAGTTGGCGATCGATGGCGGCGGTGAAGACCGGTACGTCCGGGTGGGCGGCTTCAAAGGCTTTAATGCCCTCGGGTGCGGCCAACAGACACACGAATTTGATCGTCTTTGCGCCAGCGGCTTTGAGCTTGCTCACCGCGACCACCGCGGAATGGCCCGTCGCCAGCATCGGGTCGACGACGATGCAGAGCCGCGCGCCCATGTCATCGGGGACCTTGAAATAATATTCAACCGGCTCGTGGCTCACCGGGTCGCGGTACAGCCCGACATGGCCGATCCGCGCCGCCGGCACTAAATCGAGAATACCATCCAGGATGCCGGCGCCAGCGCGCAGCACCGAGATGAAACAGAGTTTTTTGCCGGAGACCTGCACGGCCTGCATTTCCTCCAGCGGAGTCTCGATGGTGATGGGTTCCAGGGGCAAATCGCGCAGCACCTCGTAGCCCAGCAGCAGGCTGATTTCCCGGCAGAGGCGGCGGAACTCGCCGGTGGTGGTCTCCTTTTTACGGAGAAGAGTCAGCTTATGCTGTACCAGCGGGTGGTCGATGACGGTTACCAAATTTTGTTACTCCCCTGCTTTGGGTAGCCTTATCACAAAACGCGCGCCGATAATGGCGCCTTCCGCGTCGCGGCGGTTCTCGGCGGAAATCCGCCCCTGATGCGCTTCGACGATCTGGCGGGAGATCGAGAGGCCGAGGCCGGAATGGCTCCCGAACTGCTCGCTCTGCGGGCGTTCCGAGTAGAAACGGTCGAAAATGCCGTCGAGCTTGGCGTCCGGGATGCCGGGGCCTTCATCTTCCACGGCCAGCTCCACGACCCCGCCCGTCTCGCGGCCGCGCAGCCAGATTTTTGCATCCGGCGGGCTGAAGGAGATGGCGTTGCCGATGAGGTTACGCAGGACCTGCACGAGCCTGTGTTCCGAGCCGCGCACGAAAAGCCCGATGGCGGGGGCATCCAGCACCATATGCGGGCCATGTTCCTTGGCGGTTGCGTCGTAGATTTCCGTGAGGGTTGCCAGGATGCGCGCCATGTCGACGACTTCCGGTGAGCTGCGGGAGAGTTCGAAGTCCAGGCGGGAGGAATCCGAGATGTCGGTGATCAGCCGGTCCAGCCGCGCCACATCCTGCGTGATGATCGCCAGCAGGCGTGAGGCGCGGGCGGGGTCTTCGACGCGGGAGAGCGTCTCGATGGCGGAACGGATGGAAGAGAGCGGGTTTTTGATCTCGTGGCTGACATCGGCGGCGAATTGCTCGATGGCGTCCATGCGCGCCCATAGGGCCTTGGCGGAGCCGTCCAGCGCGCGCGCCAAACTGCCGATTTCATCGTTCCGGTCCGTGATATTCTCCGGCAGCGCTTCGGTGCGCGCGCGGCCCTCGCGCATCAGTGCGGCGGCGCGGGCCAGGCGCAGGATCGGGTTGGCGATGGTTCGCGCCAGATAAAACGAAACAATGACAGTCAGTGCCAGAGCCAGCGCGAATAACCCCAGGATGGATATCCGCACGGCCAGCACGGCGGAATCCACCTCGCTCGCCTCGCGGGTCAGCAGCACGGTGCCGACATTCTGCTGGCTGTGTTGGATCGGCTCAGCGACGGTGATGAGCAACTGGCCCTGCGCGTCACGGCGAACGAAAGGGGGTAATTCCTGGTCCGGCGAGGCGCTGGTGAGTTGCAGGGCCTGGCGCGCATCGGGCTGCCAGCCGAGTGTGTCCGGGTTTTCCCCCGCGCCGGAGCCAACCAGGCCGGAGTCATCCACATTACCCACCACGGAGCCCGATAGATGGTCGTAGATAAACCCGATCAGCCGGCTGACAAATCCAGGGGGTGGCGGGGCTGCCAACGGCTCGGTGACAATGGCGCCGCTGGGGCCGGGATGCACGCGGGAATTGGCGATCAGCTCACCGTCCGGGCCGTAAATAAGGGCCTGGGCATTCGGTGTCGGCTCGGTGAGCTGGTAGAGCAAAGGCTGTGCGAGGTCCGGGTTCAGGGCGGTCTGGCCGCCGGCATTGTCCTGCACGGCGCTCTGCGACAGCGCGCCGGCGTAAATGCGCGCCTGTTCGCGCAGGGCGGAAACCTCGGCGGCACAGCAAGCCCTGCTGGTATTGGTCCAGATAGAACAACGCCGCGAAAATCAGCGCGACCGGGAGCAGGTTGACGAGGAGGATGTCGCGCAGGAGGCGCGAGAGACGCGGTTTTTTAGGCATGGTTAAGGCCAGCGCGGCCGGGGGGAAACAAAACTCAGGCTTCCTTGTAGCGGTAGCCGATCCCGTAAAGGGTTTCGATCTGGTCGAATTCCTCGTCCTCGTTGCGGAATTTCTTGCGCAGGCGTTTGACGTGGCTGTCGATCGTGCGGTCGTCGACATACACGTTTTCGCCATAGGCGGCGTCGATGAGCTGGTCGCGGGATTTGACCATGCCGGGGCGCTGCGCCAGGGCTTTGACCAGGAGGAATTCCGTCACGGTGAGCTGAATGTCGACGCCCTTCCAGAGACATTTATGCTTGGTCTCATCCAGCGTGAGATGGCCGCGGGTGATGACGCTGGCGGGGGCAGCGCCGGAGCCCTCGGCTTTGGAAACCTCGTTACGGCGCAGCAGCGCGCGGATGCGCTCCAGCAGCAGGCGCTGGCTGAACGGCTTGGTGATATAGTCATCGGCGCCCAGGCGCAGGCCCATCAATTCGTCCAGCTCGTCATCCTTGCTGGTCAGGAAAATCACAGGCATCGCCGTGCGCGTGCGGAGTTTTTGCAGCAGCTCCATGCCGTCCATGCGCGGCATTTTGATATCCAGCACCGCGAGGTCCGCCGGTTTGGCGAGCAGCGCCTGGAGGGCTGACTCGCCATCGGTGTAGGTCCGCACCAAAAACCCCTCCTGCTCCAGCGTCATCTGGACCGAGGTGAGGATATTGCGGTCGTCATCGACCAGGGCGATTGTATGTTTCATCTGTTGGGACTCATAAATACCATTGTGCAGCTTGGGAGTGACCGGATTATGGCAGCAAATCAAGAGCGTGATTTCATGCGGGAGGCGGCATGCCTGCTCAGAGCCGCCCGCACCGGCACTTTGGCGACAACCTCCGGCGGCATGCCCCATGCGGCGCTGGTCACGCCGGCTCTGGACGCACAGGGCGCGCCGCTGCTGCTGCTCTCGGACCTCTCGGCCCATACGCGCCATTTGCGGACCAACCCGGCCTGCGCGCTGCTGGTGGTAGGCAGCCCCGCCAGCGAAAACCCGCAGACCGCGCCGCGGGTATTGCTTACCGGCATGGCGCAGCTCACAGACGACCCGGCGGCGCGCTCCTGCTACCTCAAAACCCATCCTTACGCGGAACTATATTGTGGCTTCGGGGATTTCCATTTCTGGCGGCTGATTGTTAGCGATGTGCATTATGTCGGCGGGTTCGCGGCCGCGGCGGCTCTGGACGCGGCGGCATTGCAGCGGGAGATTAAGCACGCCCTCGGGAACGGTTCTGGTTGATGCGGGCCAACGGCTGATTCTCAACCTTAACGCGGCTCCCTCACCTCAGCCCGGCGGCAACACGGTCACCGGCGTGGCACGGTAAAATTCTGGGAACATGGACTGTAAATTCCGCACTTTAGGCATGTCATTCACTGCGATGTAGGGATTGTCAGGGTGCAAAACCAGAAAATCCTGATGATACGACTCCGCCGGGTAGAATGGTTTTGCCGGGTCGACCCGCACGACGATGGGGGCTGCAAACACATGCGCGCTGGTAAGCTGCGCGATATAATCCGCAGCGATTGTTTGCTGCGCCGGAGAGGAATACCAGATCTCCGAGCGGTATTGCGTGCCGCTATCCGGCCCCTGGTAATTCAGCTCGGTCGGGTCGGCCGCCACGGCGAAATAGATCTGCAAAATCTGCCCGTAAGAGATCACCTTCGGGTTGAATGTAATCTGTACGGATTCCGCATGGCCGGTACTGCCGGTGCTGACAACTTCATATTTCGCGGTGGCGGCGGCACCTCCGGTATAGCCGGCAACGCACATGCTCCACACCCTTCACATGCTCATAAACCCCCTGCATGCCCCAGAAACATCCGCCCGATAACGTCGCGGTCTCGCTGGCGGCGTTATCTGGGTGGGTTATAGGCAGGCGGCGGCACCGCGACCGGCGGACCGGCATGTGCTGTGAGATGCGTGGCCAGGATCAGGCCGCCGAGGGCAAGCGCCGCGCCCGCATGCAACCAAGGATTGCGTCCTATTCGTAGTGCTGGCATGGAACCCCACCTTTAACTTGGGTCTGAACACCTAGCCCCTATATAGATGCCAAGCGCGATTATGCACCTGCCATCGCGCGATTGGAAACAAGGAGACCAGCATGAGCATGACTGCCGAAACTGATTTTCCCGTCAGCCATACGGATGAAGAATGGCGTGCCATACTCTCTCCCGAACAATATGCCGTGCTGCGCGGCCAGGGCACGGAGCGCCCAGGCAGTTGCGCGCTTAACCATGAGAAACGTCCCGGCAGTTTCGCCTGCGCCGGTTGCGGCCAGACCTTGTTCATCTCCGGCTCGAAATTCGACAGCCGCACCGGCTGGCCCAGTTTTAACGACCCCGTGGAAGGCGCGGTCGCCACCTCGATCGACCGCGGCCATGGCATGATCAGGATTGAGGCGCATTGCGCGCGCTGCGGCGGGCATCTGGGCCATGTGTTCGAAGACGGCCCCGCCCCCACGGGCCTGCGCTACTGCATTAATGGCGTGGCGATGAATTTTACACCGCAAGAATAGGGCTTGATCGTTTTTTCTGACCCCGGAAAACCCAAACACAAGACAACAAAAAGCCTGCGGCACCGGAGCGCCGCAGGCTTTTTAGGGTTCACGGCCGAATTTTAGGTAATGCTGATTACACCGTTAGCGTTGGTGGTAGCGACCAGGCTGCTGGCGGACACACCCTTGAGGAACACGGAGGTACCGTCGCTGAGGTAAATTTCCGCAGCGCCGCTTGGCGCCGTGGTGATGGATCCCACCGACGAGTTGCCAGCCGCCAGTGAGTTATCGGTGAATTGCAGAATGTCGCGGCCCGGCACGAAATCGGTAATCGTGTAATTCGCGCCACCATTGGCTTGGGTCGCCGGGTCGCGAATGATATCGTAAAGGTTGGTAGCGCCCGTCGCGCTGGATCCGGTCAGGGTCGAGGAGCTGGAGGAACCAAGGAAGAAGGCCTGGAGCCCGGAGCCCTCGGTAGAGACCACCGAATTCGCGACAATCGCGCCGGTTGAGCCGGTATAGCTCAAGCCAAGCTGGAAGAGGTTGGAGCCGGAGGTTGAACCGCCGATCAGTGTTTCGTTACCTGTGCCGGCGAACAGAATATTACTGGAACCGCCGCTGACGGAGAGGAAGTCCCCAGCGCCGGCGCCCTGCAGAGTCACCGTACCGGTACCGCCGACCAGCGAGTTGTTGCCGGCGCGGCCGCCGACGAAGTAACCGCCGCCGGCGGCGCCATAAGCGGTCACCGAGTTCGGGGCAGCACCGCCGGCGTAGTTGCCGGAGAAGATGGTCGCCTGGTTGGTGCTGTTATTGATGAAGTCGAGATTACCGCCAGCGCCCTGAGTGAACTGCACGGACGCGCTGGAACTGTCCGACGCCGTGACGGTCGCTTCGGCCTGGGAGACGTAAACGGTCGTGGTCGCAGCACCCGTGGCATCGACCAAGTCCTGACCCTGATTGTAAAGGCTGACCGTGTCTTTGCCGGACGCAGCGACATCATAGGATGAGTTGGCATTGGTGGTTGAATAGAACGCGAGGCTGTCCGATCCGCCGGCAGCAAACACAAAGTCCGCAGCGCCGGTGGTGCCGCCGTTCATGTCGCTATAGTTCACATTGCTGTTGGCGCCGAAAATCGCAACGCTGGTCTGGCCATCGCCGGTGAGGTTAACGTCGCCCGGCGCCTGAACCGCGAGGAGGGTTGTGGCGCTGCCGACGGTGTAAGACGCACCAGAGAGGCTGCTTGAGGTGACGCTGCCGGAACCATCGGTATTGGTGACTTCTTCAATCGTGCCGGCGGCGCCGCTGCCCGCCGTGACGCTGGAGGCGTCTGGCGCGTCAAAATTGTCGAGACCGAAAGTGCCGCCAACGATCGAGCCGGACACACCGTCCAGATAGGACTGCAACATGGTGTCGATAGAAGCCGGCAAAGCCGCGGGAATGCTAATAAGTCCCGATTGGCCATTAAATCCGCCATTAATCGTTAATGTCCCGCTCATTGCATGCCCCTAATAAACTTTGTTCATTTCCCCTTTATCGCTGCATCGCAATAAAATCAAGAAAAAGATGCGTTATTTTTTTATGACGTTTGGTTCGCAAGCAGATTTTTACGCCACAAGTTGCGCGACGTCATTCGGGTGGCCAGGACGCATATGCCGTTTCAATCAAAATTTAGACATAATGCCCCGGTTTTGGTGATTATTATCCATAGATCAAAAGGCTCAACTGGCAAGTTATAGTACCGGTATCGATTATTAACAGTGATACTGACGTTATTTTGACGTCTTCCGCCGCTGGTTATGCTTGACAGGTCGAGCGTGCCCTCCGCATTGACCCCGATCATGATCTATCGGCTAACCGAATTGCGCCTGGGATGAATGAAATCTACGGTAATAAAGCCCGGCAAATTTGTTAGTCTGGAAGTGGCGCGCTTTGCCGCGGCGTTTTGCGTCGCAACGGACCACATCGTCAGCTTCACCGGCTCACTCGCCGGCGGCCCGGTGCTGGGCGGCTTCGACCTGCCCCCGATCACCTCGGTATTATTCTTTTTCGTCTTGAGCGGCTTCGTCATCTTCACGGCGCATCGCGGCGATTTCGGCCGCCTGAACCGTATTCCCCGCTACCTCTGGCGGCGTCTGTGGCGCATCTACCCGGTCTACTGGCTGTCACTGGCGATCCCGTTATATTTCCTCTGGTCCGCCTGCAGCCCAGCGCTATCTCGTGCAAATCTTCACGCTCACACCGCTCGGCGGCAACATTACGGAAATCGTCCCGCCGGCCTGGAGCCTGCGCTTCGAAATCGCATTCTATTTCATGTTCGGGCTGGCGCTGCTGCCTTATATCGGCCGCTTTATCCTCGCTGCCTGGATTTTCCTGGTTGCCTGGGAATGGTTTCCGCGCCTGCTGCCCATGGCGTATATGCATATGTCCCTGCATCTGCCCGCTTCCGTTGCCGTGGCATTTTTTCGGCACACATGAGATCATGTTCTTCGCCGGCCTTGCCGCCGGCTTCGTTTTCGTCAGGCTCCAGCCGCATCGCCGCCTGCTCTGGCCGCTGCTGGCCGCCGGCGGCATCGCCCTCGTGCTGATGGCCCGGCTAGATGCCGGGGGCTTCGCCTATCCCACAGTCGACCGCACACCGCTGGTCGCCGGCAGCTTCGCTATCATGATCTTCGCCCTGGCTGCGCTGGAACGCGGCGGCCACCTTCGGCTCGACCAGCGTTTGGGCGCGCTCGGCGCCATGTCATATCCGTTCTACCTGTTCCACCCCTCGATTATCTTTCTCGGTAACATCTTTATCTATTACCACCCGGCGGACCGTCACCTCGTCAGCCCGCCCACCGTGTTCATCATCGTCATGGTTGCCTCGCTGGCGCTGAGCGCGCTGGTCACTTTCCTGTTCGACCGCCCGCTCCAGCGTTTCGCGCGCAGGATTGATATAGCGCGCGGGGCTGGCGGGGCGGCCGCGCGCTAATTAAGAGGACTATTCCCCCGACACCTCACGGCGTTTGCGGTCCAGCTCCTCGTTATACCGCCGCAGCGCGTATTGTTCGGTCAGCAGCCCCAGCACCTGCCGCGAGTCCGGTCCGTCCAGCACCGCGAGCGCATCGGCCTCCGCCGCCTCGAACACCGCAATCGCCTGCTTCACCGTCATGTTGGGGAGCAAATAATGTTCGCCATGGTGTAGAATATCGCCAACCGCGCGGTCCTCGCCGGTCACCGCAAACGCTTCCGCCGGATAGGCGATACCCGCATAGCGGGCGTCCGCGTCGGTCACGATCACCCGTTGAGCCGCCCCCAGCGGCACTTCGGTCCTAAACGCCGCCAGACTCATGCCGCGCTGCACGGTCAGCGAGACGCTGCGCATCATCCGTCCCACGGTCAGCGAATGAATCGAACCGATATCGACGGCGCTCCTTATCTGCTCGCCGCGCAAGTGGAACCGCCAGGTCGCGAATGAATAGCCGAAGAACCGCCGCGTGGTGATCGCCGCGACGATTGAGGCCGCCAGCACTGCCATGGTCACGGCAAAATTCTGCGTGCTCTCCAGCGCCAGAAACGTCATGGTCATCGGCCCGCCGACAATCGACACCGCCAGCCCGCTCATTCCCACCACGGCGTAAAACCCGCTCGGCACCGAGGGCACAAATGGCAGCACGGCCACCACGCCGGCAAACACCTTGCCGAACAATGCGCCCAGAAACAGCGAGGCAAAAAACAACCCCCCTCGAAACCCGGTGCCGATGGAAAACGCCGAGGCCACCGACTTCATCAGCAAAAACCCCAGCGCCATAAAAAACGGATAGCTCACATTGATATCGGCATGCAGCGCGGAATGCCCGGAGGACATTGCCTTCGGCGTGATGCAGCCGAGCAGCCCCACCACCACGCCCCCCAGAGCCGGCCGCGCCCAGAGTGGAATGCCGGAGCGCCGGAAGGCCATCTCGATCATCGTGACCCCGCGCATGATGGCGATGCCCGCCAGCCCGCAGGCCACACCCTCGATCAGCACGATCCCATACGCGAAATTGGGCACCACCGCGGGCAAGGTCACCTGCAAAGGTGGCGTACCAGCGCCGAGGATCTGCACCGTCAGCGTGCCGGCGAGCGAGGCAATCACCACAAAAGGCAGCGTCACGATGGAATAAATGCCGATGATCAGCTCGATGCCGTAAAACGCCCCGCAAAGGGGCGCATTGAAGGCGCCGCCGATCGCCGCTGCCGTCCCGCAGCCCACCAGCACCCGCAAATCGCTGCGCCGCAACCGGAAACTGCGCCCCAGCCGGGAGGCGATGCCCGCACCCAACTGCGCATACCCGGCCTCCATGCCGACCGAGGCGCCAACCCCGTTCGACCACGCCGTCTGCCCTGCCACGATCAAACTGTCATTGAGCGAAACCCGCCCGCCATAGAGCGCATTCGCTTCCACCGGGTCGACGAGGTTGTGCGGCCGCAGCCGGGAGAGCGCCCACATGCTCACCCCCAGCACCGCGCCGCCCAGCACCGGCACGGCAAATGCCCGCAGCGGCGCGACATGCACGGATTCCGAGAAGCCCCTGGCCGGCCGGCAAGGCAAACAGCCGCTGATGCATAATTGCGGTAATGACGTTGATGACCACCACGCCCAACCCGCTCAGCACACCGACAACCGCCGATAAAACCGCGAGCCACACCTCGTCGGCCCGCACCAGCGCGCGCAATGTCTGCGGCGCGTGCATCACCCAGTCACCAATCGGCCGATACGGCGCTGCCTTTGGAGGAATCTCGCTCACCTTCCCCTGTTGCCACGCTCCTGCCTCGGCTAACAAGCCGTCATGACGGATTTTTTGGCACTTCCCCGCTTAAGCGAGGTCATCAGAACCTATGACCTGAAGGCGGACAAATCCCTCGGCCAGCATTTTCTGCTGGACCCCCATTTGCTGGCCAGCATCGTCCATCAGGCCGAACCCTTGAAAAACCTCAATGTCATCGAAATCGGGCCAGGCCCTGGCGGTCTCACCCGCGCGCTGCTTGCCAGTGAGGCCAGCCATGTCACCGCCATCGAGTTCGATCCGCGCGCTGTCGCCGCCATCAAGGCCCTGGCCGAAACAGCGCAGGGTCGGCTGACCATCATTCAGGCCGACGCGCGCAAAACCGATCTTACCAAACTCGTTCCGCCGCCGCGCGCCATCGTCGCCAACCTGCCATACAACATAGGCACGCCGCTGCTCATCTCCTGGCTCGCCCAGGCCGCGGCGTATCAGTCGCTCACGCTGATGTTCCAACTGGAAGTGGCGGAGCGTATCTGCGCCGCGCCCAACACGCCCGCCTACGGCCGGCTATCGGTCCTTGCGCAATGGCTCTGCGACGTGGCCATTGTCATGCATATCCCGGCCGGTGCCTTTTCCCCGCCGCCCAAGGTCAATTCGGCGCTCATCCGGCTGATCCCCAAACCCAACCAGCCCGCCGCCGCAAAAATTCAGGCGATGGAGCGCCTCACCGCCGCGGCTTTCGGACAGCGGCGCAAAATGCTTCGCGGCGCGCTGCGCGGCCTCGGCGGTGAAACCCTGCTCAACGCCGCGCATATCGACCCGGCGCGCCGCGCCGAGACGCTAAGCGTGCAGGAATTCGAGGCGCTGATGCTGGTGCTTACAGGTAATGCCGCAGGCCGATAAGCATGACCTTGGCCTTGGGCCGCTTAAGATTCCAGCGCCAATCCGGGATTATTGCAGATTGCGGTCCGGGGCGGCGGTGCGGACCTGCCGCACGGGCGGCGCTTCGGCGACTTCGCTCGTCTCGCCGGTGGCGGCGATGATGGTGCTATTGGCCGGGTGGTTATAGATGAAACCGTAGGTTGGGTAGGCAGCGCCCCAGCGGCTGCTGTCGCCGAGTTCCACCTGCACCTCGGACCAGTTATTGTCTGGGGAGACGTCCTGCATAGTGACGTCGTTGGTGATGGTGCCGGGTATCCAGTTCGCCTGGGTGACCAGAATGGTGCGGCTGTCGATCACGCCGGTGACGACGGCGACATGGCCGAGCGGCATACGGCCGATGGAGCGGAAGTTTAGCACCGCACCTTCTACCGGTGTGCTGCCGCGCGCGTAGCGGCCGGCGGCTTTTGCCCACCACAGGAACGCGTTGCCGGTGATGTCGATATGCGAGACTTCACGCGCATAGGGCACGCATTGCAGGCGGGAGTGCCGGTATTCGGCGGCGCGGATTTCGTGCGGGCGGTATTTTGCGGTTTCCCGGCGGATAATGGGTTTGTGATGAACGCTCACGAGTTTGAGATGGCTGTGCTGCGGAGCGACATGGCTGCTCGTCTGACGTGTGTGCTGCTTGGTGGTTGCAAGCGCGGCGTGGCCGCAGAGGAGGGACGCGCCTACGAGTGAAATACCGAGAAGCAATAGCCGGGCTTTCGCCACGAGACTGCTCGTTTTCCTTTTGCCGGCCATAATTTGCCTCATCCCAGATTACCGCAAAGCCATATTCCCATGCCTTGGGGTTAAGGGTGGATTGCGTTATTCGCAACCTGTATCTGCGACAAAATTACAACAGACTAATAAAATCGTTATTTTGATGCGATGCAAACAAAAAACTTAAGACAACTTTCCTAATTAAACGATTCGTTATGGTTTTTGTCATGAAACGCCGCCAAGCCGAGTCGATCTGGACCGGGACCTGACGGCGTAATGAGCCTTAAGCTATTCATTGTTAATGGAAAATGAACAGCCGAGGGACGTCAGCCGCTTAGCGGCAGGCTGTCACCATAATTTCAACGAGATAGCGCGGGTCCGCCAGAACGGCCTGCACACAGGCCCGCACGGGTGCGCCACCCTCCGGCAGCCAGGCCGACCAGACCTGATTCATCGCTTCCCGGTCTGCGATATCCTTTAACCAGATATGCGCCTGGAGCAGTCGGGTGTTATCCGTACCGTGAATTTCCAGCAATTCGTCGATCTGCGCCAGTACATCCTTGGTCTGTGTCGGTGATGTCCTGGTCCGGATCGGCGGCGACCACGCCCTGCGTGTAGACAAAACCGTGGTACTCCACAGCCTTGGCGAGAACTGGATTGGCATCCGTGCGGATTATGCGGCTCATTGAGTCATCTCCATTTAAAAATTCAGGGGGCGTCGACGATATGCGGCGTCACGATCGCCGCCTCATCGGTTCCGGTGGGCGCGCCGTTATTGCCGTTGCGTTCGCAACTGGCGATCTGGCTGTTGCGCATATGCTGGGCGCCGAGTCGCTCGGCATCGAAGACATGCGTCGGGGTCGCGCCGTAGAGCAGTCCCGGCTGCGCGGTGCGCGCCTGCTCGTCGACGGTGTTGGCGTTATAGACGGCATCGGCCTGCGCGACGCAGGCCGCGTCATCGGCCTGCTGGCCCTGGCTCTCGGGCACGCCCGCCGCGCAGCCGGCGAGCGACGCGCAAGCCAGAACCGCCATGAAAAACTTCGTCATAATATCCTTGCATCCTGCGCTGCTGTTTGCGGCAATAGAGCGCGCAGGGCGGTTTCGTCAAAACCACCCGCATCGTTCAGCCGCACCAGGGCCGCGGCCTGCAGTAATTCGGGGCGGATTTCCACCCCCGCGCGGGGAAGGGTGAACCAGGCGCGCGCCCAGCCGGCCCGCGCCATCAGCGCCACCAAGGCCAGCAGGCGCAGGCAGACGGAAACATGATGCGGGCTGGAAAGCCCGAAGCGGCGCTCGAGTGCTGCCACCCAAGCAGCGGCATCCTTGTCGGCGACCACCAGTTCAACCGGCGGGGATGCGGCAAACCGGAATTTCAGTGCTGGCGGCGCCACAGCGCCCCCGGCCTGGGCAATCTCCCAGGCCTGTTCAAGGTCGCGTTTGCTCACGCAGGGCAGTGCGGCGGGCAATTCTGAGAGCACGTACAAGCCCTCTCCGCCCGGGCCGGCGCAGAACTTAATCTCCAACGGTCAGCATGATCTTGCCGATATGCGCGCTGCTTTCCATCAGCGCATGCGCCTTGGCCACATCCTCCAGCGGGAACACGGTATCGATCACGGGTGCGAATTTTCTGGCCTCCAGCATCGGCCACACCTTGGCTTTCAGCGCCGCCGCGATGGCGCCTTTCTCGGCGGCCGTGCGTGCGCGCATGGTCGAGCCGGTGACCACCAGCCGCTTCATCATGATCGGCAGCAGGTCGAAATTCTCGACCTTGCTACCGAGCATGAACGCGACCTGCACCAGCCGCCCGCCACGTGCCAGGGAGCGGATGTTCCGCTCGGTATAGGGGGCGCCGACCATGTCCAGCACCACATCCACGCCGCGTTTTTCCGTCGCCGCCGCGATCACTTCGGCAAAATTGGCCTCTTTATAGTTAATCGCCGTCGCGCCCAGCCGCTCAACCGCCGCGCATTTTGCCGCTGAACCGGCGGTTGCGAACACTTTGGACCCCTGCGCCACCGCCAGTTGGATCGCGGTGATCCCGATCCCCGAGGTTCCGCCATGTACCAGCAGGCTTTCGGTCGGTGCCAGATGGGCCGTTTCAAAGACATTCGCCCAGACGGTGAAATAAGTCTCCGGCAGGCTGGCGGCCTGAACCGCGTCAAAACCCCTTGGCCAGGGCAGGCATTGCGTGGCTGGCACCGCGACATATTCAGCGTAGGCGCCGCCATTGCACAGAGCCGTTACCTTATGGCCCGGATAAAACCCGGATGCGGCGGCGCCCAGCGCCACCACCTCCCCGGCTGCCTCCAACCCCAGAATCGGGCTGGCCCCCGGCGGCGGCGGATACGCGCCTTTGCGCTGCTGCACATCCGGCCGGTTGACCCCGATGGCGGCCACCTTGATCAGCACTTCGTCATCCTTGGGCACAGGCACCTGGGTCCGCCCGATACGCATGACCTCCGGCTCGCCGGGTGTGGAAACTTCAATGTAGCGCATGGTGGCTGGTATATCTGTCATGCCTCATAGCTCCGCATTTATCAGCCGCGCGTCAATCCCTTGCCGGGGCCTCGCCTAAATGCGAATTTGGCCCGATATGCCCAACCTCTCGCGCCGTTTCGTGCTTACCGCCAGTATCTGCCTTGCCGGCGGCGCGGCAAAAGCCGCGGGCAAACCGCCCCGCCCTTTGGTGATCGGCGCAACCCTGCCGCTGTCGGGTGCTCTCTCGCTCGTCGGCGATGAGTGCCGGCGCGGCATCCAGCTCGCGGTGGACGTACTCGATGCCGCTGGCGGTATCGGCGGCAAGCCCGTCACCGTTGCTACCGCCGACGCCATCGGCCAGAGCCACGCCGCCATTGCGGTCAACGCGCTGATCAGCCAGGACCATGCCAATGTCTTGCTCAGTGGCGGCACCTCGGCGCTCTCCTATCCCGGATCGGCCGCCGCCGAACTGGCGCAAATTCCTTTTATCGAGCTTGATGCCCCGGCCGACGGCATCACCGCGCGCGGGTTCAAATTTTTACTCCGCACCGGCCCCACCACCACCATGATCGGTAATCTCGCGGTCAGCAGCATCCAAAAACGCTTCGCGGGCCGCAAAATCGGACTCTTGTTTAATACAGGGGCAACGGGAGGTGCTGTCGCCGCGGCCGCCATCGCTGCCTTCGCCGCTGCCAAAATGCCGGTTCTGCTTGCCATCGGCTATCCGGAGGATGTCGTGGACCTGCACGAACCTGTCGGCCGGCTCAAGCGCGCCGGGGCGCAGATTGTGCTGCACGCCGCCGGCCCCGGCGACGTGCTGGCCTTTTATGCCGCCATGCAGGAACAGGCATGGCGGCCGCAGGCCGTGCTCGGCTGCGCGGAGGGCTATCTGCTCCGCGAAACCGCCTATGCCCTCGGCTCTGCCTTTAACGAAACATTGGTCATCGGCGCGCCGTATTATCCGCCGCAAGCGGCTGCCATCGCCACCGCCTATCAGGCCCGCTACGGCATCCCGCCGCGCTCCCCCGACAGCCTGACAGCCTTCACCGGCGCCAAACTGGTGTTCGACACGCTGAACGCGGTGAACGGCGATCCCATCAAATTGCTCGACGCCATGCGCAAAACCGATATTCCCGCCGGTGGCCTGAGCAACGGTTTTGGCGCCGCGTTCGACCGCACAGGCCAGAATACAAGGAGCTTCGTGACGCTTCAGCGATGGCATGACCAGCAGCTCGTGCCGGTGGGGTAAGGCAGAGTAAGACGAGGCGTTTCCTCTGCTCTGCGGCGGCGCAGGCACGGTTGCGCCCAAACATCGGTAAAATCACTAATATCGATTACTTGATCTTATAGGGGCTGGCTTATATCAGTTGGTCCTGATCCAGGCCGATTGTGCGGTTTGGGCAGAATCGGGATATGTTGCATGAAGCGGAGTTTGTATTCAGCGTTGGGCGTGGGTTTCGCTGTGGTCCTGTTCGGCCATTTGGCGCTTGCCCAGTCCGCGTCATCCGACCCCACTGCGGCGGCCAATGCCTACGTGAACGCGCCGCATGACTGGGAGATGTGGTTTCCCGTGGCCGGCAGCCCGATGATGGCCAAAATCGACTGGCTGATGAAATACGTCCTGTGGATCATGTTCGGGGTCGTCGCCTTTGTTACGGTGCTCATGGCCTATGTCCTGTTCCGCTTCCGCGCCCGGCGGAACCCGGTGCCGGGCCATGTCACGCATAACACGCTGATCGAGGTGATCTGGATCGTCATCCCCACGCTCCTGCTCGCCATCATCATCATTCCCTCGATCAATCTGATCTATTACGAGGCTGATGACAGCAATCCGTTCATGACCGTCACCGTTACCGGGCATCAATGGTACTGGGAATACAAGTATGATTCCGTTCCCGGCCTTGATTATACCAGCTACATGATCCCGGATAACCAGATCAAACCCGGCGAAATCCGCCGTCTTTCGGTTGATCATCCGCTGGTTCTGCCGATCGGCGAGAAGATCAAGTTCAACATTACCAGCGGCGATGTGCTGCACGGTTTCTACCTGCCGTCGCTTGGCGTGCAGAAATACGCGATCCCCGGCACCGTCCTCACGAGCTGGACGCTGATCCCCAAGGCCGGCACATATTATGGCCAGTGCAACCAGATATGCGGCATCAACCACGACGCCATGCCGATCGAGATCAAAGCCGTGCCGATGGCCGACTATCTGGCCTGGATCAAGGTCGCGCAGGCCAATTATACGCAGAACACAGTGCCGCAATCGCCCGTTTCATCGCCGATGCCAGTCAATGAGCTGGCCGATGCGACGTTGGGCGGTCTGGCCGCTCATTAGTCCCCGACGATAGGAGCCGATCATGTCCTCCACAACGCAGAACTCCAATGGCGCGCATCCAGACGGCCACGGCCATTCCCACGACGCTGCTGGCCACGATGCTCACGCGCACGGCAAACCGAGCTTCGTGCGCCGATGGCTGATGAGCACCAACCATAAAGACATCGGCACGCTGTATATCACGATGTCGATCATCGGAGCGTGCGTCGGCGGCATGCTCTCGATGATCATGCGCGAGCAGTTGATGTATCCGCACAACACCCTCATCACCAACGGCGACGAGTGGAACGCCATCATCACGGCGCACGGCCTGATCATGATCTTCTGGTTCGTGATGCCGGCGCTGATCGGCGGGTTTGGCAACTGGTTCGTGCCGATGATGATCGGCGCGCCGGACATGGCCTTCCCCCGCCTGAACAATATGAGCTTCTGGTTCCTCGTCATGGGCTTTATTTTCGTCATGCTGGGCTTGCTCATCGGCCATGGCGCCGGGGCTGGCTGGACGCTTTACCCGCCGCTCGACAACGCACAGTATTCTCCTGGCGTCGCCACCGATTTCTCGCTGTTCTCGCTGCATCTTGCCGGTATTTCCTCGCTGCTGGGCGCTATCAACTTCATCGCCACCATCCTGAACATGCGCGCCCCTGGCATGACCATGCATAAAATGCCGCTATTCGTCTGGGCCCTTCTCGTCACGGCCTTCCTGCTCCTGCTCGCCATTCCGGTGCTCGCCGGTGCGATCACCATGCTGATCATGGACCGCAATTTCGGCACCTCGTTCTTCGAACCTTCCGGCGGCGGGGATCCGGTGCTGTTCCAGCATCTGTTCTGGTTTTTTGGCCATCCGGAAGTCTATATCATGATCCTGCCGGCCTTCGGCATCATCAGCCATGTGGTCTCCACCTTCTCGCGCAAGCCGATCTTTGGCTATCTCGGCATGGCCTATGCCATGGTGGTTATCGGCTTCGTCGGCTTCGTCGTGTGGGCGCACCACATGTTCGTCTCCGCGATCGGCACTGATAGCCGGGTCTATTTCGAGGTGGCGACGCTCGTCATCGCGGTGCCGACCGGCATTAAAGTGTTCTCCTGGATCGCGACGATGTGGGGCGGCTCGATCGAGTTCAAAACGCCCATGCTCTGGGCGATCGGCTTTATCTTCCTGTTCGTCATCGGCGGCGCGACCGGCATCGTGCTGGCCAATGCGGGCCTCGATCAGGAACTGCATAACGACTACTTCCTCATCGCGCATTTCCATTATGTGCTGAGCATGGGCGCGGCCTTCGCGATTTTCGCCGGCTTCTATTACTGGATCGGCAAGATGTCCGGGCATCCCTACCCGGAATTCTGGGGCAAGGTGCATTTCTGGACCTTCTTCGTTGGCGTGAACCTTACCTTCTTCCCGCAGCATTTTCTTGGGCTGGCCGGCATGCCGCGCCGTTATCCGGATTACGCGGACGCCTTCGCCGGCTGGAACTTCGTCTCTTCCGTCGGGGCGATGATCTCCGGGCTCTCCACCATGGTCTTCTTCTACATCCTGTATCGCATCTTCACCTCGAAAGAGGTGCTGGCCGATAATTACTGGGGTGAGGGTGCTACAACTCTGGAATGGGCCGTGCCATCGCCCGCCCCGCACCACACGTTCGAAGACGTGCCGGTCATTCGGTAATGCCCGTTACGTCTCCCACCGCCGGGCCAGGATCAACCGGCATTAACGGGGTCGCTTCCTATGAGTGAATCCGTCCTTGTCGGGGGGCTTGGCGCCACCGCGTCAGATTGGCTGGCACTGCTGAAGCCCCGTGTGCTCTCCCTTGTCGTGTTCACCGGCGCCATCGGCCTGGTTATCGCGCCCGTTCACATGAACCCGGTCCTGGCACTGACCGCGATCCTCTGCATCACGGTCGGGGCCGGTGCGGCCGGTGCGATTAATATGTGGTACGATGCCGATATCGACGCGATCATGAAGCGCACGTCGAACCGGCCTATCCCCGCGGGGCGCATTTCCGCATCCGGCGCGCTGGCGTTCGGGATCATCCTGGCGGTGCTGTCCGTGCTGGTCATGGGCATGGCGACCAATCTGGTTGCCGCTTTCGTGCTTGCCCTTTCCATCGCGTTTTATGTCTTTGTCTACACGATGTGGCTGAAGCGGAGCACGCCGCAGAATATCGTCATCGGCGGGGCTGCCGGGGCGTTCCCGCCGGTCATCGGCTGGGCCGCCGCCACGGGCTCCGTTTCGCTGTTGCCGGTTCTGCTGTTCGCCATCGTGTTTTTCTGGACCCCACCGCATTTCTGGTCGCTCTCGCTCTACGCGTCGGGCGATTACGAGCGCGCCGGCGTGCCGATGCTTCCCGTGGTGAAAGGCGCGCGCCATACCCGTATCAGCGTCATGGTCTACACACTGCTGCTCCTGCCCGTCACCTTGGCGCCGTACCTGCTCGGCCTTTGCGGCCCCATTTACGGCCTGTCCGCTCTGGTTATGGGCGCGTTGTTCGTGGCCTATGCCTGGCGGGTGCTGAACAATTCTCAAGATGAACGCGGCGTCAGCCTTACCAAGGACGCCCCGGCCCGCGCCGCCTTCAAATACTCCATACTATATCTCTTCATCCTGTTCGGCGCCTGCGCCGTTGACCGGCTCATCTGATGTCCGACAGAATGCCCAGGACAGAGATCGCGGAGTCCAACTGGACACCGGCGGAGCGGGCGGAATTCACCCGCCGGCGGCGCGGCCGCAATTATTTACTCCTTGCCGCGCTTGGCGGTTTCTGCCTGCTTATCTATGCAATAGCGATCGTCAAATTGCACGAATACGGGCAAATGTGGTGACAACTTATAAAGAGCGAGAGACGCCATGAGTGTTACAATCCATACGCCGACAGATCAGATCAAAGCCACCGTCCCGCATCCTTACCATTTGGTGAATCCGAGCCTCTGGCCGCTCTTTGGCTCGATTGCCGCGATGCTGACCTTTACCGGCATTATTCTCGCCGCGCATTTCCACGACTTTATCGTGCTCGGCATTGGTTTGCTGGCCGACGTTTCCGTCATGTTCGTCTGGTTCCGCGATGTGATCGCGGAAGCGCGCACCCCCGGCTTGCATAAGGTCATCACGCAGATCGGCCTGCGTTACGGCATGGCGCTGTTCATCACCTCCGAGGTGATGTTCTTCGTTTCCTTCTTCTGGAACTATTTCAACTACTTCTTCTTTCCCGAGAAAATGGGTACGGCCTTCGCGCCGGTCTGGCCGCCGATGGGCGTGACCACCATCGACCCCTTCGCGATCCCGCTGTTCAACACCATGGTGCTGCTGCTCTCCGGCGCCACCATCACCTGGGCGCATCACAGCCTGCTTGAAGGTGATAACAAGAACACCGTGCGCGGCTTGGCCCTTACCGTCATGCTCGGCGTGATGTTCCTCTGCGGTCAGGCCTGGGAATACACGCATTCACCGTTTCCCTTCTACCATGGCGGCATCTTCTCCTCGTCCTTCTTCATCGCGACAGGCTTCCATGGCCTGCATGTCATCATCGGCACCGTCTTCCTCACCGTCTGCCTGTTCCGCGCCATGAAGGGCCAGTTCACCCCGCAGCGTCATTTCGGCTTCGAGGCTGCCGCCTGGTACTGGCATTTCGTCGACGTGGTGTGGCTGTTCCTGTTCATCTGCATCTATTTCCTCGGCCGCAGCGCAGTCGTTGCAGGGTAAGCTCCCCTGGCGGCGTATCGTCGCACCGGGAATCGCCGCGTTTATTTGCTTTTGGCTGCTCATCGCCCTTGGCGTCTGGCAGTTGCACCGGCTGAAGTGGAAGGAGGGCATTCTCGCCGCCATCCACCACGCCGCGATTTCCGCTCCTATTCCGCTCCCGGAACATCCCACCCCGTTCGAGAAAGTCTCGATCGCCGGCACCTGGATTCCCGGTAAAGCCGCTTTGTATGGCGATGAGGTGCATGACACCCCCACCGGCCCCGTTGCCGGCGGCGAGATCATCATGCCGTTGCGCCGGCCCAACGGGCAGATTGTGCTGGTCGATCTCGGCTGGGTGCAGCAGCAGCTCCCGGTCCCACTGCCCATGCCCACCGGCCCTACCGAGGCAGTCGGTTACCTCCACGCGCCGATCAAGGCCGGCTGGTTCGCCGGAACGGACAATCCCGCTCACGGCCATTATTACACGCTCGACCCGGAAAAAATCGGCGCCGGCATGGGCCTGGGGCCGGTTGCCCCATATATTCTTATTGGCATGGGCCCCAAGCCGCCGCCGGGAAGTCCCGCCCCGCAACCGGCGCAAAATCTCCCCACGCCGCCAAACAACCATTATGGCTACGCCCTGACATGGTTCGGCTTCGCCTTCATCCTGGTGTTCGAATTCATCTTCTTCGCCCGTAAAAGACTGCTTGAGCCATGACCGCGTACCAACGCCTTGAGCAGAAATTCGCTCGCATCGCCACGTTGAACGAGGCATCCGCGATGCTCGGCTGGGATGCCGCCGCGATGATGCCCGCCGGTGGCGCGCCGGCACGGGCTGAGCAAATGGCGATTCTGGCCGGGCTGTCCCACGAGCTTCTTACATCCCCCGATCTGGCCGATGATTTTGCCGCCGCGGAACTGCCCAAGGACGAATGGCGGGCAAAAAATCTGGCCTTGATGCGCGAGGCGCATATCCGCGCCACCGCCTTGCCGCGCGACCTTGTGGAGGCCAGCTCCCGCGCGTGCAGCCAATGCGAAACCATCTGGCGCAGCGCCCGCCCCGAATCCGATTTTTCCTCCGTTCGCCCAGCTTTGGAGGAGGTTTTCAATCTCACCCGGCAATCCGCCGAAATCCTGGGTGGGGCGCTTGGTCTCTCGCCCTATGACGCGCTGATGAGCCAGTACCAGCGCGGCATTACTGCCGCGGATGTCGCGCCTGTTTTTGCCGATTATGAGATGTTTTTGCAAAAAGCCTTGCCGCAAGCCGAGGAATTGCAGCGCCGGCGCGCGCATGAAACCCTGCCGCCGGGGCCGTATCCGGCCGAGATCCAGGAGACGCTCTGCCGACAGCTCAGCGAGGCTGCGGGCCTCGACTTCAACCATGCGCGGCTGGACCGTTCGGCGCATCCGTTCTGCGGCGGCACGCAGACCGATGTGCGCATCACCACCCGCTACGACGAGGCGGACCCGCTCTCCGCCATCACCGGCGTGCTGCATGAAACCGGGCACGGCATATATGAGCAAAACCTGCCCAGGGCCTATCAGCGCCAGCCGGTCGGCGAGGCCGCCGGCATGGCGACGCATGAAAGCCAGTCCCTCATTATCGAAATGCAGGCCGTGCGCTCCGATGCGTATCTCGCCTATCTGGCGCCGATCCTCACCCAGGCTTTTGGCAAATCCATCACGCCGGCCGCGCTGAAACGCCGGCTGCGCCATGTGGAGCGCTCCTTTATCCGTGTCGAAGCCGACGAGCTGACCTACCCGGCGCATGTGATTCTTCGCTTCCGGCTGGAACAGGCGCTGATCAGCGGTGACTTGAAGGTTGCCGACCTGCCCGGCGCCTGGAATGAAGGATTTTTGCGCCTGCTCGGCATAACGCCCCCTGATGACCGGAATGGCTGCCTGCAGGATATTCATTGGTATGATGGGCTGGTGGGGTATTTCCCCAGCTACACGCTTGGCGCGATGGCTGCCGCCCAGCTCATGGCCGCCGCCCGCAAGGCGCTCCCAATCCTCGATGAATCGCTGGGCAAGGGCGATTTTTCGCCTTTGGCCGGCTGGCTCTCCAAAAATATCCACGCCAATGGGTCCCGGCTCGGGTTTAACGAACTCTTATCGGCGGCAACCGGCGAAAAACTGAACCCCGCGGCATTCGAGGCGCATTTGACGTCGCGATATTTAATATAAGGGGCGTCTTTTAAGCGCAGGGCGGCTTCTGCCCATGCGCATTTGTCGAAAGCCCAGCACCGCCATAAGCTCGGCGCATGATCCAGTTCGCCGCCAAAGCCAATTTTCTGCGCCCGCGCAACGGGCACGGCTCAGCGCCTGTGACGCAGATAGAATTATTTTTCGACCTGGTCTTTGTGTTTACGGTCATTCAACTTTCGGCGGAGTTACGGGCGCAAGTCTCGGCTTTGGGCCTGGTGCAGACCCTCATGCTGTTTGCCGCGGTGTGGTGGGTGTGGGTTTATACCTCCTGGGTCACCAACTGGCTGGACCCGGAGCATCGCCCCGTTCAGCTTATGCTCATCGTCCTGATGTCTCTGAGCCTGTTGCTGTCCACCGCGCTGCCGGAGGCGTTCGGGGAGCGCGGGTTCGTCTTTGCCGCGGCCTATGTCGCCATCCAACTTGGCCGCAGCGTTTTCATGCTTTGGGCCGTGCGCCGGCATGACAACGCACACTACCAGAACATGCGCCGCATCGCCGTCTGGCTGACGGTTTCCGGCGTTTTCTGGCTGGCCGGCAGTTTTTGTCCGGACGGTGAACGCATGGTCGCGTGGCTGATTGCGTTGGCGCTGGATATTGCCGCACCGGCTTTGGACTTTTATGTACCCCGCTTGGGCCATTCCACGGTGGCTGACTGGTCGATCGACAGCTATCACGTGGCCGAGCGTTTTGGCGCGTTCATTTTAATCGCTTTGGGCGAGTCCATTATCGTGACCGGCGAGACATTTTATAGACAGCGCTGGACGGCGTTGGATGGGAGCGCTTTCCTGGCGGCGTTTATCGGTGTCGCCGCGCTCTGGTGGATCTATTTTGACGAGGCGGCCGAACGCACGGCCCACGCTTTTGCCCAATCCGATAATCCGGGCTGGATTGCGCGCGCGGCTTATACTTACGTGCATGGATTGCTGGTGCTGGGGATCATTGCGGTTGCCGCCGGCGACGGCGTGCTGCTGGAGCACCCCAACAGCGCCGGTTAGCCTGGCGACGGGGCTGATGATCATAGGCGGCCCGGCACTCTACCTGCTCGGCAATGGCGTGTTCCGCCGGTTGCTGTATCCGCGCTTTCCACGCTCGCACGTCTTAGGGCTGCTGCTTTTGGCCGTGCTGGCGGTCTCGGCGCCATATTTATCGATGCTGGCGCTGGCCTGGGCCTTGGTCGGCGTACTGGCGGTGGTTATTGCCTGGAGCGATTTTTTACTCCTGAAACAGACGGTATGACGGACACGATATTTGCGCCGATCACCGGGCGAGGCGGGGCGGTGACGGTGATCCGGCTTTCCGGCCCGGCGGCGCTGGATATTGTGGAGAGGCTGGCCGGGTTGCCGGCGCCACGATACGCCTCATTGCGCGACATTGTCTGGCACGGCCAGGTACTGGACCATGCCCTGGTGACGATTTTCCCTGGGCCGAAAAGTTTCACCGGCGAGGATTGCGTGGAAATTTCGCTGCATGGCGGCCGGGCGGTGCTGGCGGCGGTGAGTGCCGCGCTCACGACGAAGGGGCGCGTTATGCCGAGCCGGGCGAGTTCTCCCGCCGCGCGCATGGCAATGGCAGGATGGATTTGCTGGCGGCCGAAGCGATGGCGGACCTCATCGCGGCGGAAACCGAGGCGCAGCGGGCCCAGGCGCTGGATGGCGCCGATGCGTTGCAAAAAACCTGCGAGACATGGCGCGAGGTTTTGCGGCAGGCGATGGCGCAACAGGAAGCGCTCATTGATTTCCCGGATGAGGATTTGCCTGAAGCGGTCGAGGCCGGATTGCTGGCGCGGATCGCCGGATTGCGCGACGAAATGCTCGCGGTTTTGGCAAGGGCGCCGGCGGCGGAACGCCTGAGGGAAGGACTGGAATTTGTAATTCTTGGGCCGCCGAACGCCGGAAAATCCACACTCTTGAATGCGTTGGCGGGTGAGGAGGTGGCGATTGTGTCCGAGATTCCCGGCACGACGCGGGACGCGATTGGGGTGCGGGTGGATATTGGCGGGGTGCCGGTGCACCTGACTGACACTGCCGGCTTGCGGGAAACCAAGGATGTCGTGGAAGCCGAGGGTGTGCGCCGGGCGGAGGCGCGCGCCGCGAAGGCGGATTTAATCATCGCCGTGGCGGCCGCGCCCAACCCTGTGTTTCCGGCAACGCCGCCGGGGCTGGCCGTGCTGCGGGTGGTCACCAAAGCGGATTTGTCCGGGATTTCGCCGCCGGGGGTTCTGGCGGTTTCCGCCGCGACGGGTGCGGGGATGCCGCAATTATGGCAGGAGCTGGCGGCGGCGGCGGCCCGGCTGACCGATACCAAAGGGGCGGCGGCCCTCGCCCGGCCCCGGCAGATTGCCTGCGTGCGCGATACGGCCCAAGCGCTGGAACGCGCTCTGGCGGTGGCGGAGCCGGAGTTGCGCGGCGAGGAATTGCGCGCGGCCTCCCATGCTCTGGCGCGGCTGACAGGGGTGATCGGGGTGGAGGAAATTCTCGATGCGGTTTTCGCCGGATTTCTGCATCGGGAAATAACGGCTTTTACCCCTTCTGGATGACCAGCAACCAGGTACCATCCGGCTGTTCGGTCAGTTCCAGCGGGTCGTGGCCGTGGTCGGCGGCGGCGCGCGGGACGTTGGCCAGCGGGTCCGCGCCTTTCAGGCGGACCAGGAGGATTTCGCCGGTGGCGAGCGTATCGAGGGCAAGACGGGTGCGCACGAAGGTCATCGGGCAGGTTTCCGCCGTGATGTCGATGGCCTTATGATGCGCGGGCAGGGTGGATGTCATGGTTGTATCTCTGTTAAAGGCTGGACCTTGGGAAAAACTTGGGCCAAAAGGCTTGCGATGGATATAAGCATCGAGCGCCTGTGCATAGAGAACGGGCTGAAGATGACAGGCCCGCGCCGGGTGATTGCCCGGGTCTTGTCCGAGGCCACCGATCATCCCGATGTGGACGAGTTGCACCGCCGGGCAAACCGCGTGGATGCGCGGATTTCCCTGGCAACGGTGTACCGGACGGTGCGGCTGCTGGAGACCAAGGGCATTCTGGCGCGCCGGGACTTGGGCAGCCGGCGGGCGCGCTACGAGGCGAGCGGTGAACGGAATCATTTCCATCTGGTGGATCAGGACAGTGGAGCAGTACTGGAATTCGCGGCACCGGATGCCGAGATACTGCTCCGGGACATTGCCGGTCGGCAGGGATTTGACGTGGACGTGATCAAAATCGAACTTTTTGGCCGGCGGACGGCGACGTGAACACGAATGTCATGCCTGAGCTGCCGCGATTTGCCATTGGCAATGCAGCACCTGGGTTCACGGAGTTGCGCGCGGGCAATCTCGGCGTCCGGCTGGCGACAAGCGGTACGGAAATCGATGCCGTGCAGGCGCTGCGCTACCGGGTGTTTTATGAGGAAATGGGCGCGCGGGCGGATGCGGCGACGGTGGCGGCCCGGCGCGATGCTGACGAGTTCGATGCCGTGGCGGACCATCTGCTGGTAGTTGACCACGACCTCGGCGAAGGCGCGCATAGTGTCGTTGGGACATACCGGCTGATCCGGCAGAGCGCGGCGGCGAAAATCGGGCGGTTCTATTTCGGCCGGGGAGTACGATATTTCCGTCCTGGAAAGCTTTCCGGGGGAGAAACTGGAGCTGGGGCGCAGTTGCACGGACGCCGCGTACCGCTCGCGCGCCGTAATGCAACTGCTCTGGCGGGGCATCGCGGCTTATGTGTTCCATTACGGCGTGGATCTGATGTTTGGCTGCGCGAGCCTGAATGGAACGGACCCGGATGAGCTGGCGGGCGAGCTGACCTATCTCGCGACGCATCATTTGGCGCCGCCGGCGATAGGGCCGGGGCGCTGGCTTCGCGCTATGTTGAAATGCTGCGATAAGCGATCCGGCCGGGTTGGATGCGAAGCAGGCGTTGATGAGCCTGCCGCCGCTGATAAAAGGCTATCTGCGGCTTGGCGGGTTCGTGGGGGAAGGTGCCGTAATAGACCGTCAGTTCAACACCGCGGACATTGCCGTGGTGGTGCAGACCGATCTGGTGACGGAGAAATATTACCGGCACTATGAGCGCGACGCGCGTTAAGGTACGGCCCGACTCAACACTTGGTTCAAGGACTGGTATTGATCACCGGCGCCTCGAATGTGGCGGGCTTTTGGGGGTTGAGTAATGGCTGAAGACGATCTGACCGCGCCGAAATCACTATTGCCGTATGATGACTGGACGCAGGATGCGCTGCGCCAGGTGGTGGTGAGCGCGGTGCGCCATGTCGCGCAACTCGGGCTGCCCGGCGGCCACCATTTTTATGTGACGTTCAAGACGGCCTATCCGGGGGTTGTGATCCCCGACCGGATGCGCGTGCAATACCCCGAGCAGATGACCATCGTGCTGCAGCACCAGTTCCACTCCTTAAGCGTTGGCGAAGGAGGGGCGTACGATGTCGGTCGGGCTGTCCTTTGGCGGCGTGCCGTCTATTTTAACGATCCCCGTAGCGGCGATAACAAGCTTTGCCGACCCGGAAGTGCGGTTTGGCCTGCAGTTCGAGGTGACTGTGCCCGAACCCATGAAAGTGAGCGAGATGCCCGCTCCCGAGGGTGACGACGTGCCTGCCCGTGTGTCGGACGTGCCAGCCGAGGTGGTGAGCCTGGATGCCTTCCGCCGGCGCCAGAAAGATTCCTAGGTGAACGCAACGACAAAACGAAGCCCTGGTTTTGCCTATGCGCCGATGTTCCCTTTGGGGGAGGACAATACGCCCTGGCGCAAGCTCGATATCGCCGGGGTTTCCACGATTGAGGTCGACGGCAAGACCGTCCTGAAAGTCAGCGCGGATGCGCTGAGCGAACTGGCCTTCGCGGCGTTTCGCGACGTGTCGCATTTGCTGCGGCCGGCGCATCTGGCGCAACTGGCGAAGATTCTGCGTGATGACGAGGCGAGCGAGAACGACCGCTACGTGGCGCTGGAGTTTTTGAAGAACGCCAATATTTCCGCCGCCGGCATTTTGCCGATGTGCCAGGATACCGGCACGGCCCTGGTGTTCGGCAAGAAGGGCCAGCGTGTGTGGGTTGAGGGCGACGAGGAAGAGGCGATCAGCTGGGGGGTGCACCGCACCTATACCGAGACCAATCTGCGCTATTCGCAGATGGCGCCGCTCTCGATGTATGAAGAGCGGAATACCGGGGATAATCTCCCCGTTCAGTTCGATATCATGGCGGCACCGGGCGAGCACCATGCGGACGAGTTTTTGCTGATGTTTATCGCCAAAGGCGGCGGCTCGGCCAACAAAACCTATTTATACCAGGAGACGAGAGCTGTTTTGACGCCAGAAAAGCTGCTGGCGTTTATCGAGGAAAAAACGAAGACCCTCGGGACCTCGGCCTGCCCGCCTTACCATTTGTCGATCGTGGTCGGGGGGACCTCAGCCGAGCTGACCTTGAAAACGGTGAAGCTCGCCTCCACGAAATGGTATGATGGGTTGCCGACGCAAGGCGACCGGACCGGGCATGCGTTCCGCGATACCGAGATGGAACAGCGCGTGCTGGAGATGACCCAGCAAATCGGCATCGGGGCGCAGTTCGGCGGTAAATATTTCTGCCACGATGTCCGGGTGATAAGGCTGCCGCGGCATGGCGCGAGCCTGCCGATCGGCATTGGCGTGTCCTGCTCGGCGGACCGGCAGATCAAGGCGAAGATCACCAAGGACGGGATTTTTCTGGAGCAGTTGGAGACCGACCCGGCGAAATATCTGCCGGAGATCACCACCGAGCATTTGGGCGGCGAGGTTGTCGCGATCGACCTGAACAAGCCGATGGCGGAGATTCTCGCCACGCTGTCGCAATACCCGATCAAAACCCGCGTGGCGCTCACCGGCACCATTGTGGTGGCGCGCGATATCGCCCACGCCAAGCTGAAGGAACGGCTGGACCGGGGCGAGGGCATGCCCGGCTACATGAAGAACCACCCCGTGTATTACGCGGGCCCGGCGAAAACGCCGGAGGGCATGGTGACGGGAAGTTTTGGTCCGACCACCGCCGGGCCGGATGGATTCCTACGTGGATGAATTCCAGGCCGCCGGCGGCTCGCTGGTCATGCTGGCGAAAGGCAACCGGAGTAAGGCCGTGCGCGATGCGTGCAAGGCGCATGGCGGGTTCTACCTGGGCTCGATCGGCGGGCCGGCCGCGGTGCTCGCGCAGAACAATATCACCAAGGTCGAAGTTCTGGAGTATCCGGAACTGGGGATGGAAGCCGTGTGGAAAATCGAGGTCAAGGATTTTCCGGCATTCATTGTGGTGGACGATAAAGGCAATGATTTTTTTGAGGGACTTGCCGGATGAAGTTCACCGTCGACCGGATCGACCATATCGTTTTGACCTGCCGGGATTTGAACGCGACCGCCGCCTGGTACCAGCGCGTGCTGGGCATGGAACGCGAGGAATATGGTGGCAGTAACCGCACCGCCTTGCGGTTCGGCGCGCAAAAAATCAACCTGCACGAGGTGGGGCACGAGGTGGTTCCGCATGCCGAAATTGCCCAGCCGGGAACGCTGGATTTGTGCTTCGTGATCGCCGTGGGGCCCGAAGACGCGGTTGCGCAATTGCGTGCCTGCGGGGTTCCCATTGAGCGCGGGCCCGTGTCGCGCATCGGCGCGCTGGGCGATATCATGTCGGTCTATTGCCGGGACCCGGATGGCAACCTGATCGAACTCGCCTCGTATATGGGGGCCTGATTCCGTGACGAAGCAAAGCCAGGAGGGCTTTGGCCCGCGCGGCCGTTCCATCCGATGAAACTATCCGATTTTGGGTACGATCTGCCACACGAGCGGATCGCCACCGCGCCCGCGCGGCCGCGCGATTCAGCGCGGCTGCTGCATGTGGGCGATGATTTGCACGATTATACCGTGCGGGATTTGCCAAAATTGTTGCGCGCCGGTGATCTGCTGGTGGTGAACGATACCAAGGTGATTCCGGCGCAGCTTGTGGCGTTGCGCGGCAACGCGCACCCGGAAGATAAGCGTGGTGAGGCGCGGGTGGGAATTACGCTGGACCGCAGGCTGGACGATGGAGACTGGCGGGTGCTGCTGCGCAATGCCAGGCGTGTGCGGGTGGGCGACGTGCTGGTCATCGACCCTGAATTTTCCGCTGAAGTGCGGCAAGTTCTGGAGGGTGGAGCCGCGGTTTTGCGGTTTGCGTCGGATGATTTTTATGGCGCGTTGGCGCGCAGCGGGGCGCTGGCCCTGCCGCCTTACATTGCCCGGCCGGAGGGTGTGACCGAGCAGGACAAGGCGGATTATCAGACGATGTTTGGCGAGCATGAGGGGGCGGTCGCAGCACCCACGGCGGGGCTGCATTTTACGCCGGAATTAACGGCGGCTTTGGCGGCGGCTGGTGTGGAGATGGTGCGGGTGACGCTGCATGTGGGGGCGGGGACGTTTCTGCCGGTGCGGGTTGAAAATGTGCTGGAGCATAAAATGCACGCCGAGCGCGGATTTGTCTCAGCGCAAGCCGCGGCACGGATGAATGCGGTACGCGCGGCGGGCGGGCGCATTGTGCCGGTGGGCACGACGGCTTTGCGGTTGATGAAATCTGCGGCGGATGACGAGGGTGTTGTGAAAGAGTTTGATGGCGAGACGGATATTTTTATTCTGCCTGGCTACCGCTTTAAAGTCGCGGACTTGCTGTTCACGAATTTCCATCTGCCGCATTCGACATTGCTGATGCTGGTTTCAGCGTTCGCGGGTGTTGAGCGTATACGCAAGGCGTATGCCCATGCGATAGCCGCTGAATACCGGTTTTATTCCTATGGCGATGCCTGTTTACTGGAGCGCGTATGAGTTTTTCATTTGATTTACTGGCGCGCGATGGCGCGGCGCGGGCCGGGATGCTGCATACGGCGCATGGGGATGTGCCGACGCCGACCTTCATGGCGGTGGGTACGGCCGGGACGGTGAAGGCGATGACCGCCGATGCCGTGCGCGCGACGGGTGCCAAGATCGTGCTGGGGAATACCTATCATTTGATGTTGCGGCCCGGTGCGGAGCGCGTGGCGCGGCTTGGCGGATTGCATAAGATGATGGATTGGCCTGGGCCAATTCTGACGAATTCGGGTGGGTTCCAGATCATGTCCCTGGCGAAACTGCGCAAGATGGATGAGACGGGGGTGACGTTTCGCTCCCACATAGACGGTTCGGCGCATCATCTCTCGCCTGAGCGGTCCATGGAGATCCAGTATCTTCTGGATTCGACGATTACGATGGTGCTCGACGAATGCACGAAGTTTCCGGCGACGCATGAGGAGGCGGCGGCCTCGATGCGGCTCTCCACGCGCTGGGCGAAACGCTCGCGTGATGCGTTTGTGCGCCGCGAGGGCTACGGGCAGTTCGGGATTGTGCAGGGAAATGTGTACGAGGATCTGCGTAAGGAGTCGGCGGCGGCACTCGTTGATCTGGATTTCGAGGGTTATGCGATCGGCGGGCTCGCGGTTGGTGAAGGCCAGGCGATGATGTATGAGATGCTGGAAATTACAGCGCCTTTGTTGCCGGCGCAAAAGCCGCGCTACCTCATGGGTGTGGGCACGCCGGACGATCTGCTGGGCTCGGTGGCCCGTGGTGTGGATATGTTCGACTGCGTGATGCCGACAAGGGCGGGGCGGACGGCGCGGGCATTTACCTCGCGCGGGATTTTTAACCTGCGCAATGCGCGGTTTATCGATGATGGCACGCCGCTGGATGCGGCTTGTTCGTGCCTGTGTTGCACGCGGCACTCGCGGGCCTATCTGCATCATCTGTTCCGGGCGGAGGAGATTCTGGGGCCGATGCTGCTGACGATGCATAACCTGACCTATTATCAATCGCTGATGCAAGGCGCGCGGGCCGCGATTTTTGAAGGCGGGTACGATGATTATTGCGCGCGAACACGCGCCGGGTGGGAGGACGCTAAAAATGGTTGAAGAGCGCTATGCGGGATTGCAGCAGCTTGGTTCCGAGACGAAGGCGCCTACCTCGCCTGACGAAGCGGTGCTGGAGCGCGTCGCCGCCGAGGCTGGGGGCAAGAATTACGTGGTGCGGTTTACCTGCCCGGAATTTACCTCGCTCTGCCCGATGACCGGGCAGCCGGATTTCGCGCATATCGTGATTGATTACATCCCCGATGAGTGGCTGGTCGAGAGCAAGTCCCTGAAACTGTTTTTCCATAGTTTCAGGAATCATGGGGCGTTTCATGAGGCGTGTACGATCATGATGGCGGATAGGTTGATTGAATTGCTGAAGCCGCGCTGGCTGCGGATTGGCGCGTATTGGTATCCGCGCGGGGGCATCCCGATCGATGTGTTCTGGCAGACGGGAACGCCACCGGAAGGGGCGTGGATTCCGAGCCAGGATGTGCCAGGGTATCGTGGCCGCGGCTAGCTTAAAGGGCCAAATTGCGGAGCGGGCCGCGGCACTCGGCTTCGATGCGATAGGTTTTGCCCGCGCGGCGATGCCGGTGCGGGAGCGGGCGGGTTTGCGGGAATATCTGGCGGCCGGGCATCATGGCGAGATGCGCTGGATGCAAGAGCGGGCGGAGCAGCGGGAAGACCCGAAGGCGCTTTGGCCGGAGGCGGTGAGCGTGATCTCGCTGGGGCTTTCCTATGCGCCGGAGGGGGATGCGCTGGCAAATGTGGGTTTGCCGGACGTTGGCAATATTTCCGTTTATGCGCGGAACCGCGATTATCATGATGTTGTTAAAGGCAAGCTGAAACATCTGGCGCAGTTTATTGCGGGGCGCGGGGCGGGGGTAAAAGTGTTTGTCGATACGGCGCCGGTGATGGAAAAGCCGCTGGCGGCGTTGGCCGGGTTGGGCTGGCAGGGCAAACATACGAATCTGGTATCTCGAACCCATGGGTCCTGGTTGTTTCTGGGCGAGGTGTTTACCACGCTGGAGATTGAACCAGATGCGCCGCATGAGGACCGCTGCGGCAGTTGCCATGCCTGCATGACGGCGTGTCCGACAGATGCGTTTCCGGCAGCTTACAAGCTCGATGCGCGGCGGTGCATTTCCTACCTGACGATTGAGTATGCAGGGCCGATTCCGGAAGAATTCCGGGTGGCGATGGGCAACAGGATTTATGGTTGCGACGACTGCCTGGCGGTGTGCCCGTGGAACAAGTTCGCGGTGGCGGGACGGGAGAATAAACTGGCGCAGCGGGAGGATTTATCGGCGCCGAGGCTGGAGGTTTTGGCGAGGCTCGATGACGCGGCGTTTAGAGCAATGTTTGCGGGCTCGCCGATCAAGCGGATCGGGCGGAACCGGTTTGTACGCAATGTGGCGATTGCGGTGGGCAATAGCGGTGATGCTTCACTCCGGCCGGTGGCGCAGGAGCTGGCAGGGGATTCTGACCCCGTGGTGGCGGAGGCGGGAGAATGGGCTGTGGGAAGGTTGTCCCAGACGCTGGTTTAACCTCAAACGATCGGATTTTCAGGCGATGGCGCGGGCATGCGTGTCCGCGAGGGATGAAAGCGCCCGCAAATTGGCATCGGCGGAGGTATCCTGGCGATGGTCAATGACCATATAGCCGCGGCCCCAATTTGTTTCGATAAAATCATCGACGCCTATGGCCTGGAGTTTCTTCCGGATTTTACAGATGAAGACATCGATGATCTTCGGGTTGGGCTCATCCAGACCGCCATAGAGATGGTCGAGAATGGCTTCCTTGCTCAGGACCACGCCCTTCCGCAGCGCCAGAATTTCGGCGATCTGATATTCCTTTTTGGTGAGCGTGACCGGCTTGCCCTTTGCGTAGATTTTTTTCGCGTTCATGTTGATTTCAACCGAACCAATTCGTAACGCGTTCTCCTGAAAGCCGCGGCTGCGGCGGATGAGGTTTTGCACCTTCATGAAGATCTCTTCGTGCGACAGCGCATCGACGATGAGATCATCGGCGCCGGCTTGCAGCACACGCAGGCGCGCAGCCTCGTTCATGGTCCTGGCGACCGCGACGATGGGGGCGCGAACCCGCGCGAGACGGAGTTTGCGCACGATGTCCAGGTCGCCCAGGCGTTCTTCTGAAATTCGCAGCAAAATCGCGTCGTAATCATAGAATTTGACGAGGTCCAGGACTTCTTCGGAATCGTTGGTTTCATCAACAATGGCCAGGCGAGACCGAAGAAAAGCCGTCAGAAGGTCCTTTTTATTTGAAATCGTCTCAAAAGATAAGATTTTCATTGTAGCCTCCATTACATTAAGGCAATAGTACAACCACAAGAAGTATTCGTCAATAATTTTATTTAACACTCGCGCTAAGCGTGTCAAAATTAAGAAACTCTTAACAAAATCAGGTTGCCGCGATTTTGGGACGCGATTGGCCGCTGACCGACAGGGGACAGCAGCACCGGCGATGAAATGCCGCTATGCATGGAGTGTTGGTAAAGAATCGTGCGGAGCCGGTCCGGTCTGCCAGGATCGCGCCGGGTCCGCGTCATGCTTCTCGCGGGCGATGTTTCAACGGGCAATTCGTCGGCGCGGCCGTCGGCTGACGCCATTCTGGCGGAACCCGGGACGACAGGTTCAAGCCTGGTCAGGCGTTTTTGGACTTCAGAAGATCACGTATCTCAGTGAGCAGGGCTTCAGACGGGGTTGGCCCCAGGGCCGCCGGAGGTGGCGCTTTATGGAGTTTCTGGATCATGCGGACCAGCCAGAAAATGGCGGTGGCGACGATGAGGAAGTTGATGACCGCGTTCAGGAACACGCCGTAATTCAGTGTGACGGCGCCGGCTTTGACCGCATCCCCCAGGGTTGGCTCGACCGGCCCCTTGAGCGTGACAAAATGGTTCGAGAAATCCACGCCGCCGGTAGCCAGGCCGATAACGGGGGTGATGATATCCTTGACCAGGCTGCTGACGATCGTGGTGAAGGCGGCGCCGATGATGATGCCGACCGCCAGATCAACGACATTGCCGCGCAGGATGAAGGCTTTGAAGTCATCCAGCCAGGTGGGTTTTTTTTCCGCCTGTCTGGTTTGCAGAAGGTCCGACATGAGTGCCTCCGACGTTGAATATATTTGTTACGCCAAGCATTAGAGCCGGTTCGCGATTTCGCCAACCGCAAGGCGGGGAGCTTGGGCCGGATTACCGCCCGTGCTGGTGTAAAAATTCGTGAAAAAGAGGATAGATTGCCGATGAACGGCGCCAGAACGTAACCAGGACGGAAAATCCGGCCAAAGCAGATTAATCCCGGCAACGCGCCCCCAGGACCGCGGCGGCCAAGGGGCAGCCCCGAGCTTCCATCACCCGCGATATGTGCTAAACGCCGGGTCCCATGCGTCAATTCCTGGACTTTGAAAAACCCGTGGCCGAACTCGAGAGCAAGATCGAGGAATTGCGGCGTATGACCCAGCCGGGCGAGATCAATATCGCCGACGAGGTGGCAAGGCTGTCAGCCAAGGCGGATGGTCAGTTGAAAACGCTATACGCCAAGCTGACCCCCTGGCAGAAAACGCAGGTGGCGCGGCATGTGGAGCGGCCAAAGGCGTTGAACGTCATCGCGGCGCTGATTACCGAGTTTACGCCGCTCGCTGGTGACCGGGCTTTTGCCGATGATGCGGCGATTATCGGCGGCATGGGGCGCTTTCGCGGCCAGCCGGTCATGGTCATCGGCACCGAGAAGGGCACGGACACCGAGAGCCGGATCAAGCATAATTTCGGCATGGCCAAGCCCGAGGGCTACCGCAAGGCGCGGCGGTTGATGGAGCTGGCCGGGCGGTTCAACCTGCCGATCCTCACTTTCGTGGACACTTCCGGCGCGTTTCCGGGCATCGATGCCGAGGCCAGAGGCCAGGCGGAGGCGATCGCCCGCGGGATCGAGGCGTGTTTGAGCGCGCCCGTGCCATTGGTAGCGACCATTATTGGCGAGGGCGGATCTGGCGGCGCCATCGCGTTGGCGGCGGGCAATACGGTGCTCATGCTCGAACATGCGATTTATTCGGTGATCTCGCCGGAAGGCTGCGCCTCGATCCTCTGGCGCGATTCCGCCCAGGCGCCGGTGGCAGCCGAGGCGATGCGAATTACCGCGCAGGATTTGAAGCGGCTGGGGCTGATCGATGAAATCGTGCCGGAACCCGTGGGCGGCGCGCACCGCGATCCGGCGCAAGCTTTGGCCACGCTCGGCGATGCCATTGAGCAGGCGCTGAATCCGTTGAAAGGGCTGACGCCGGAATCCCTGCGCGCCCGCCGGCGCGAAAAATTTCTGGCGATGGGAAAAACCGGGCTGGGCTAGAGTGCGATTGTTTTAAGTTGGCGCATTCCGCGCCGCCTAAAATGACCAAGCTATGTCGCTACGCAGCCGGCAATGCGAAGCCAGATAAACCTAACGTCATTTTGAAGTCGAAATTCTGTATTTTTGGTAAACGAACGGCCATCTTGCGGCAACCCCCTTTCATTTTTGCCCATAATTTGCCACATTCGGGCGATCATGCGCTTGCACGCCTCCTGCGTCGCCCAGTCCGGTCCGGACGGTTATGACGCTGTTTTGATCCTGGGCCCGCCCGGCGCCGGCAAGTCCGACTTTTTGCTCCGGCTCATACATCGCGGTTTCGTGCTTGTGGCGGATGATCAGGTGCTCATCGAAAACAATATCGCCTCGGCGCCCGCCCCTCTCGGCGGCCTGCTGGAGGTGCGCGGGCTCGGCATCTTCCGGCTCCCTTTTATCGCATCCGCCCCCTTGCGCCTTGTTATCCGCCTGGGCGTGCAGCCCATTCGCCTGCCAGAGCCTGAAACCCACCCCGAACTAGACCTGCCACTTGTCACCATTGACCCAGCCTCACCCTCGGCGCCGGCACGCGCTTGGCTGGCGCTCGAAGCCGCCTGCGGCCGCGTCACCCAGGTGGCCGGGGCATTCGCGCCATGACGGCGCCCGAGAAAAAATTCGCGATCATCCTGGTGACCGGGCTCTCGGGTGCCGGCAAAAATTCCGTTCTGCGCACGCTGGAAGATCTCGGTTTCGAAACCATAGACAATCCGCCGCTTGCCACGCTGGAGGACCTCGCCACCAGGGCGGAGCGTAACCTCGCTATTGGCGTTGATGCCCGCTCCCGGGGCTTCTCGGCCGAGAAAGTGCTGGCCAAGCTCCACAACCTGCGCCAAGACCAGAATCTTGCGCCGAGCCTGGTCTTTGCCACCGCGACGGACGAGGCCCTGCTCGGCCGCTATTCGGAAACCCGCCGGCGCCACCCGCTCGCGCAAGCGGATACCGTGGCGGACGGCATCGCGCGGGAACGCGCGCTCACCGACCCCCTCGCCCGCGCCGCTGACCTGGTGATCGATACCTCGAACCTGCCGTTGCCGCGTCTGCGCGCGCTGATTGAACAGCATTTTGGCGCCGGGGCGCCGGACATGGCCATTTCCCTGGTTTCCTTTGCCTATTCGGGAGGGCTGCCGCGCGAAGCCGACCTGGTTTTCGATACGCGTTTTTTGCGTAACCCCTATTACGACACGGCATTGCGCCCACTTTCCGGCCTGGATGCAGAAATAGGCAGGTTTGTCGAGCAGGATCCTGACTTTGCGGCTTATTTTGCACATATCACGGGCATGCTTAACATTTTGTTACCAAGATTCGTGCAGGAAGGAAAAAAATATGCAACAATCTGTGCCGGATGTACCGGCGGGCAGCACAGATCTGTGTATATGATTGAAAAACTCAGTGCTTATCTAGGCAGAGCGGGTTGGCGCGTCAGCGTTACCCATCGCGAGGCTATGAAGTTTGATGCCAACCTCGCCACTCACAAAACGTACGTTAAGGAATGAATTTTTTAACATGATCGGTATGGTCCTCGTCACCCACGGCACGCTCGCCAATGCATTGCGTGAGGCAATGGAGCACGTTGTCGGCAAGCAAAAAAATGTCGCAACCGTCTGCATCGAATCGGACGCTGAATTCGACAGCCAGCGCGCTGAAATCGCCCGCCGTATGGCGGAGGTCGATGACGGCGATGGCATTATCCTCCTCACCGATATGTTCGGGGGAACCCCCAGCAATCTGGCGATGTCCATGCTCAGCCAGCCAGGCGTGGAAATCATCGGCGGCGTTAATCTCCCGATGCTGGTTAAACTCGCCAAAATCCGCGGCACCCAGGCACTGGCGGAAGCCGTGCAGTGCGCCGAAACGGCGGGCCGCAAATATATCTGCTCCGGACACGAAATTCAGCACCAGGCCGCCCCGCCCCGTGCGGCCGAATAATGATGAGCGATAGCGGCTCAGTCATTGCGATGGATGTCGGGATTATCAACCGGCGCGGTTTGCACGCCCGCGCGGCGGCCAAACTGGTGACTTTGGCCGAGCGTTTCAGCGCCTCGGTGGATGTTTCAAAAGATGGTCAATCTGTTTCGGCCCGCTCGATCATGGGGCTGATGATGTTGGGCGCTGGCCCGGGCAGCACCGTTCACCTGACGGCTGAGGGGTTCGATGCGAAAGAGGCCCTGGATGCCATTGCCGCGCTGATTGAAGCCGGCTTCCATGAAACAGACTAGCACGCTCGAGGTAATATTCTCTGGCCATCCGGTTTCGCCTGGTATCGGCATTGGCCCGGTGCACGAGGCGGCCGAGCCTAAACTTGTTATTTCGCACAAAAAGATTGCGGCGGCGGATGCCGCGGCGGAAATGGCCCGGCTGGAGGAGGCTCTTGTCCCGCTCCCGGCACCAGTTGGTCAAGCTGAAAACCAGGCTGGCCGGCTTGCCCGAGCACAGCCAGGTGGAAATCGCGCCGCTGATCGATGCTTATCTGCATATGCTTGGGCCTTCGCGGTTGATCCGCGGCGTTAAGGCACGGGTGCAGGACGGGCTGATGGGCGCCGAGGCGGCGGTGCAAAACGAAGCGGAGGCGCAGGCAGAGGCGATTCTGGCGCTCACCGGTTCGGACCGGGCTGGGCGGCATCGCCGGGCCGAGGAGGTACGCGAGATCGGCCGGCGGATTTTGCGGAATCTGACACATCAGCCATTCCGCAGTTTCGCGGGACTTGTCCAAGGAAGCATCCTGGCGGCGACCGAATTGCGCCCGGCGGATGCGGCGCTGATTCAACCGGCGAATTTCGCGGGCATTATCACGGAGGAAGGCGGGGCGGACGGCCACACGGCGGTGATGCTGCGCGCGCTTGGCCTGCCGGTGGTCTTGGGCGCCGCCGGCGTGCTGGATGCCGCGATGCCCGGCACGTTGGCGATCATCGACGGAACGGCGGGGAAAATTATCCTGAACCCGACGCCAGCCAGCCTGGAGGCCGCGCGGGCAAAACTCTCGGACATCACCCAAATCCGCCGCGCGCTCGGCCGCCTGCAGCGCCTGGCGGCGGAAACGCGTGATGGTGTTGCCGTGGATTTGCAGGCCAATCTCGAACTTCCCTTCGAGCTGCCGATGATCGCGGAATCCGGCGCGCATGGCATCGGCCTGCTGCGTAGCGAGTTCATTTTCATGAACCGCGAAACAATGCCGGACGAGGACACGCAAACCCATATCTACCGGGACATCGTGGAGGCCATGGATGGTGATCCGGTGACCATCCGGTTGCTGGACCTGGGGTCGGACAAGGAGGTGGAGGCGCTCAGCGCCTATCTCCCGGTGGCGGCCGAACCAAATCCAGCGATGGGGCTGCGCGGCATCCGGCTATTGTTGCGGCATCCGGCTTTGCTGGAGACGCAACTGGCGGCGATTTTGCGCGCGGGCAGCGCCGGGCCGGTACGCATCATGCTGCCGATGGTTTCGCTCTGCGCCGAACTGACCGAGACGCGCGCGGTATTGGACCGCGTCTGGCGGCGTTTAAAGCGCCGTGGCGCCAGGATGGCCGCGCAAAAACCACCGCTCGGGATTATGGTGGAAACGCCCGCCGCTGCTTTGGCGGCGCGTCACTTTGCTGCCAAGGCCGATTTTTTTGCCATCGGCACCAATGACCTTACGATGTACACGCTGGCGGCGGATCGCGGCCTGCCGGTGGGAAGCAAACTCTACGACCCGCTGGAGCCTGCTATCCTCAACCTGATCCACATGACCGCCGGCGCCGCGCGGGCCGCGAGAATTCCGGTCTCTGTATGCGGCGAGCTTGCCAGCCGTGAGGAGGCCGCGCCGTTGCTCCTGGGTTTGGGCATCCGGCAGCTTTCGATGCACGGGAACGCGGTGCCGCGCGTAAAGCGCGCCATTCGCGCTGTGAGCCTGGCGCAATGCGACGCGATTGCCACCGCCGCGCTGGCGGCAACCAGCGCCGATGCGGTGCGGGAAATTATCCGCTCGTTATAACTGCGTGAGTTTCTAACAATACGTTAGATCGTGGGCAATTCCATCAAATGTCATCCGGCTCTACTGTTTTAGAGGACCTCGCCTGCCGTCGGTGCGGAAAACCTCGTCTGCAACTTTCTTCTGAAAATCAGGGAACGTATCGTAGAGAACCGTAAATGCACTCGCCAATTGCTGCATGTTGGCTGCGTGAATTTGGGCGAGATGTGCATAGGACTGCATATCCGCGACGGCGTTCATGGTGGCTATGGTTTCTCCCCGTTCCTTAAATGCCTGTTCCATCTGTGCTGAATTGTCGCGCATGACCTTGGCGAATTGCTGCCATTGCGGCTCCTCTGCTGTTGTAATGCCCAACTGAGTGTGCAGGAGCGCGATATGTTGCTCGATCTTTTCGGACATGGATTTCGTCAGTGCCGGCGTGGTGCCGGGTTGCTGGGGTGCCGTATTCGCGGACATGCCTGGGGATGCGGGCGGGGTGGCTTGCGCGAAAGCCGCTGTGGGCAGGGCCAGAACAGGGAGAGCCATGGCGGCCAGCACGGTGGCGACATGCACACGCGATATTGAAAAGCGGTTCATCATAAGGGGGTCTCTCCAATTAAGTAAGCCATGATTTTTAAAGGAGTTCGTCACCACCATCAGTTCCGATAGTAGTAGCTGGGGGGCGGGGCGTAATAAACCGGCGGCGGTGGCGCATAATAAGCCGGGGGTGGCGGCGCATAGTAAACTGGCGGCGGCGGGGCATAATAAGGATAAGGTTGCGCAACCGCGCCACCAATCAATGCACCAAGGCCTAGCCCCGAAACAAAGCGCCGCCTAAAAATTGGCCACCACCGTCGCCGCCATGATCGTATCCACCACCATAATAGTTCCCGCCATTGCCCATCCGCATAGGCTGCGAGAGGCGATGCCGCGAGCGTGGCCGCGATCAGTAGCGTACTGACAAACCGCGCACGATTAGTAGAGCTCATGAATGTTGTCCTTGGATAGGAAACGTATGAAAACGTATAAAGCTGACTCAAATCAGCTTAATAAAAATGGGGTCGCGGCTGTTTCAAACAAGGCTCGGAAACCACTCACGTAACCGGGGCAAAACTGGTGGCAGTTGCCGTCAGGCCGTATTCATCGACAAAGGATCAAGATCGGCGGAATTGTGCTTGACCGGCTGGCGATACCACTTCGATTGCCGAGATAATCGCCAGAAGGCAACGCCCTGTTCGGCGCAGGTTCGCAGAGCTGGCCGAGAATCGCCGCGGGCATTCGCGGCCTGCATCGCTGGCGTGCCGCCGCTGATCTTCGTGTCGTTGCATGACCTTGGCAGTGAATCGTCCGCGACATCGAGCCCATTGGTGTGCAACGGAATCTTGTCGCTGTTCGAGGGCACCATCAGCAATTCTGCGCCTATTGCGCGAGAAGGCGCTCAAAGCCGTCAGCCGGCGACCAGCGTCGTGATTCCTTTCGCGGAAGATGCGATCGAAGGCGTTCACTCGCGTCGTCGCTGGCGGGTTCGGTCCAGGAGGTCATAATTCGAGATCGGTTGGAGTGTACGCCGGATCAGCGTCGCACCGCGCCTGCGCAGCGATCGAGATCGGTGAAGTTTCCGAGTATCATGCGATCGACGTTCGCCGCTCGACGACGCGGCAGCGTGCTCGCGAACAGCGCACCTGACTGGCATCATCGCTGAGCGATCACGGCGTTGCGCGAGAAGCCGTCGCCGCCACCCGCCCACAGCGCCTTCGGCGGCAATGCGCACCGGATCGGGCGTGACCCTGCAATGCGCTGATGCCAAGATGTACCAGATGCGTCTGCCAGGCTCAGATCTCCGGCGAAGTGTCTCTGTGGTGCCGCTGCCAGGCGTCTGATCACCGGTCCGCAGAAAGCGCGACAGCCGTTCGCGCATGTAGGAAGCGCTGCTTCGTTAATAACGTAATCCATATGGCCGCCGCGCAGCAGATCAAGGAAAATTAAGTCCGGTTTTTGTTCGGCCGTGCGCCGAACCAGGTGAATCGTCGTGTGCCGATGCGTACCAGAAAGCCGTTGCGTCCGACATCGTGCACCGGTATCATCTCACCGAGATCCATGATGCCGCGTTGGAGGCCGCGCCCGTAGCACATCGCGGCTCTCCGCGAAGAACATCGTCCTGCCGGTCGATCAGCAGCCGCATCACATGGCCGTTTGGAAACGCTAATCCAAGCGCATGCAATTGCGCGGCAATCCGCTCTACCGTGACTTGGCCCTGGTGATGCTGCAGCAGCACGAAGCGGCGCGCGAACTTCCCGGTCCGAAATGCCCGCAGATGCCCGATGCGCAAGCGGACGACAGTTTCGCCATCCGGCGTCACCCAATGTTCGCGGCGGAAGCGAACCGACCTCGGCACGAACACCGGGCCTGCACACGACGCAACGGCTTATAGCCTTTGAAACGTGAGTCCGTTACGGCACCGACCACCTTCAACACCCGATCTCGACAGATCACCCTGCGGCGAAGACTGCCGCGCTTATGTTGCTTGCCCTTGTTCGGCGGCGGCGGTGATTCCCTTTGTCCATGCCGCTCGGCTTCATGTCCGGGGACGGCCCTTCAGTCCCTTCAAGCGCGCTATCTCCTCGCGCTGCTTCGCCACCAGCGTACTTCAACTGGACAACGCCGAGCAATTGCGCCACCAGAGCTTTAAGGTCCGCGGACGAAATGTTTCGAGATCAGGGGTAACGCCATCCCCAACACGAATCACACTTCACCGCGTGCGGAAGCCTAAGATCAGACTGCCATCAGTTTTGCCCCCAGGACCCACTCACCCTATAACTCATTGATTAGAGCCGGATTCAGGTTCCGGGTTAAATCCGGAGCGATTCAACGTGAAACGTCTAAGCCCGCAAAAAAGCCCCAGCGTGAGCAACAGGCCAATTATCGTAATCCCGACCCTCAGCGCGGTCTCGTTAATCCGGCGGAGTAAATACACCCCCAATTGCCCGCCGAGGATGGCGGCGATGGCCACGATAAACGCCGTGCGCCAATCCACATGCGCGCGGGCCGCAAAAATCCCCACAGCCGCGACATTAATAACCCCCGCCAGCACGTTTTTTGTCGCCGCCGCGCGGCGCACCGCGATCCCGGCGGCGGTGAGGCCCGCCAGCATGAAAATACCGATTCCGGCGCCAAAATATCCGCCGTAAATCGAAATCATGGTCTGCGCGAGGATCGCGTTGCGCGGCGATATTCGCGGCGGCGCATCCGCGGTCCGGTTTCTGCTGCAAAAACTGCCCCAGGCGAAGACCACGGTGGCAAACAGCACCAGATAAGGCACCAGATGCGTGAACACGATAACAGGTGTCGCGAGCAGCAGAACCGCGCCCGCCGCCCCGCCGAAGAGGCTGATAATGACAAAGGTGCGGAAGGAAAGGCCCGCCGCCCCCTGCACCTCGTTGAGTCCGGCCAGGCTGATTGTCACCTGGCTCGGGAACAGCGCGATGGTCGAGGTGATATTCGCCAGGCGCGGGTCCAGGCCCGCGTAGAGCATCGCCGGGAAGACTAAAAACGAACCGCCGCCGGCCAGGGCGTTCTGCGCGCCGGCGACAAATGCCGTGAGCACAAGCACGGCATCGGCCAGGGTCATTAGATTTTAGCGCACATCACAGCACGCATCATGCAAGCTGCCGCAATTCATCGGCGGGCGGGCGCGCGCCGATCCGGCTGATGGCGAGTGCGGCCGCCTTGGCGCCAAGGACGCCAGCGGCGTGCAGGCTGTGGCCTTTGGTGTAGGCGGTGAGGAAGCCCGCGGCATAGGCATCGCCAGCACCGGTCGTGTCCACCAGATTCACCGGCTCGGCGGCGACGGAAATATGCGTGTCGCCATGAACGATGACGCTGCCTGCCTCGCTTTTGGTCAGCACGGCGAGGTTGACATCCCGCGCCGCATCCGCCGCCGCCTGCGCGAAATCACTGCGCTGATACAGGCTGCAAATCTCCGTCTCGTTGGCGAACAGAATATCCACGCCCGAGGCGATGAGCCGGCGGAAGCCATCCCTGTGCCGGTCCACGCAAAACGCATCGGAGAGCGAGAGCGCGGTTTTCTGCCCCGCCGCGCGCGACATTTTGGCGGCCTCGGCAAAGGCCGCCTGGGCGGCCGGGGGGTCGAACAGATAACCCTCCAGATACGTCACCGCCGAGGCCGCGATGACGGTCTCGTCCAGGTCATTGAGTGAGAACTCACCGCCGGCACCGAGATAGGTGTTCATGGTGCGCTGGCCGTCCGGCGTGACGAGGATAAGGCAGCGCGCCGTCGGGATCGCGGCTTTCAGCGGTGCGGTCGGGTAATGCACGCCATGCCCGGCAATCTCGCGGGCGAACACATCGCCCATGTCATCCGCCGCGACCTTGCCGAGAAACGCCACGCGCGCGCCCAGGGCCGCCGCGACGGCGCAGGTATTGGCGACCGACCCGCCGGAGGCTGTCAGCCCGCCTTGCATGGCGGCGGTAAGCCGGGTTGCGGTATCGGCGTCGATCAGGGTCATCGCGCCCTTGGGCATGTCGTAACGGTTTAAAAAATTGTCATCTGTGGGGAGCAGAAGATCGACGATCGCGTTGCCGATGCCGGTGATGTCAAAGCGTGTAACGGCCATGCTGAGGCTCTCCTTGAGGTTTTCCCGATGGCCGTTAGCACCGCGCGCACCGCAGCGGCAAATATCGGGACACAGATGGCAAGGTTGTCGCATTGTCCATGCTCGTGCTAGCTCGGCGGGATGAAATCAGAGCCAAGGAGGACGCGTGTTCAACAGACGCAAGCCTGAGGAGCCGAAGCCGATGCCGCCAGCCGATGCCGTACCGTTGCCATCGCTGGACAGCGACCTGACAGCCGCCCCGGAAGCTGAAACCAGCCCGACCCCGACCCACGTTCCATTCAGTTTTAAGGAGACCTCCATGGCCCGCTCACCTTTTTCACCCCCTTTGCCGGCGGCACCTGTCAGTTCCGTTTTGCGCCCAACGGTCAGCAGCAACGCGCCGTCGCCGCGCGAGGCTGGCGAACGCCGGACGCTCGTGGTCGGGCGCGGGATCAGCGTGCAGGGCACCGTGCAGGATGCCGAGCGCCTGGTGGTTGAAGGCACCGTGGAAGCGGCCATGATCAATGGTCTGATTGAACTCTCGATCGCCCATGGCGGCGTTTTCAAGGGTGAGGTCGAGGTGGATGAAGCTGAAATCGCCGGCACGATCGACGGGACCCTCGTGGCCCGCCACGCCCTCATCGTGCGCGCCTCTGGCCGCGTGCTCGGCACCGCCCGTTGCCGCCGCCTGCAGGTGGAGGATGGCGGCCAGATCACCGGCAGGATCGAGATGCTGAGCGAACCAGCGCCGCAACCGGCACGCGAGGACTAAAGAGCCTCGCTTCTGCCCCGGCCAAGCCAAATACCTGGACCGGAATGACCGAAATTCTTGCGCCAACCGACTTTGGTATCGCCCATGCGGCTAGGCTGCTGGCGGCGGGCGAGCTGGTCGCGTTCGGCACGGAGACAGTCTACGGCCTGGGCGCGGATGCGCAGAATCCGCGCGCGGTGGCCGCGGTTTTCGAGGCCAAGGGGCGCCCGCAGTTCAACCCGCTGATCTGCCATTATGAGACCGCGCAAGCCGCGTTCGCGCATGTCGAGGCGAGTGCCACGGCGTTGCGGCTGGCGGATTGTTTCTGGCCCGGACCGCTGACGATGGTGCTGCCGCGGCGCGCGGACTGTCCGGTCGCGCTGCTGGCGGGGGCGGGGCTGGAAACATTGGCCGTGCGCGTACCGGCGCACCCCGTGGCCGCACGGCTGCTGCGGGAATTCGGCCGGCCCATCGCAGCCCCCTCGGCCAACCGCTCCGGCGGCATATCGCCCACGACGGCGGCGCATGTCCTGGCGGGGCTGGACGGGCGGATCGCCGCCGTGATCGATTCCGGGCCCTGCCGCATCGGGCTGGAATCCACGGTGATTGACCTCTCCGGCGCCGTGCCGCTTCTGCTGCGGCCCGGTGGGGTAAGCCTGGAGGCGCTGGAAGCCGCGATCGGCCCGGTGCGGCGCGGCGTCCCGATTGAGGGCGTGGCGGCAAGCCAGGATTTGCGCGCGCCGGGAATGCTGCCCTCGCATTATGCGCCCGCACTTGCGCTCCGGGTAAATGTTGCCGCGGTGCAGCCCGATGAAGCGTTGCTGGCATTCGGGCCGCCATTGCCGGGGGCCAGACTGGTGTTTCAGCTTTCGGAAACGCGGGATTTGAACGAGGCGGCATCGCGGTTGTTCGAGGGATTGCACTGGCTCGATGTTCAGGCGCCCGAGCATGGGCTTATCCGCATTGCGGCAATGGCGGTTCCCGATACCGGGCTGGGGCTGGCGATCAACGACCGGTTGACCCGCGCGGCGGCCCCGCGTCCAAAGCGCTGATCGCATCCACGCAGGCGTTCTTATCGCCAAGGCCAAGGCGGATGGTAGGCAAAATCGCACGCGGCGGGAACAAAACGCCAAGCGCGGTGGCAGGTCCCGCGCGCGCGGCAAGCGGGCCGGGGGTCAGCGACATGCTCGGATTTTTCAACGTGCCGTCGATGGTAATGGGCGTGGAGAGCGAACCGGTGGAGGCATGTGCCGCGTCTCTCCAAAGTGCCAGATTCAGCGTCTCGGTCGACAAATCAACCTTGCCCGCGCTCAGGATATTCGCCTCCCCGTTCGTCTTCAGGAAGGTCTTGGTGTCGACCAACCCGCCGGTCAGCGAAAAATCCGAGATCATGCATTGGATTTTGGCCTTGGCCGGAATGTTGAGGGCGGAGAGCAACGCATCACCCGTCCGCGACCCGGCCAGGCCGGTCATCAAGGCTCTCACATCCGCGCCATTCTGCAAAAACAGTGACGCATGGCCATCGCCGCCGCCGAGAATTGCCGCAACCGAGTTGCCGGTGCCGGTGATATAGGCCGAGCCGCCCACCGTCCCATCACCCGCGAATGTATGGGCCGGGCCCATGAGCCGTGACAACGGGAGCTTCCTGACATCGATGCTCGCCTTGATGTGGAGCGCGCCGTCCACGGGATTCAAATCGAAATTACTGGCGATGGTGCCGGTGCCTACCGCGAAATTCAGCGGGTTGGCCGTGATGTGCCCATTATGGATGATAAGATGGACGGTCAGGTCATCGAGCGGCACGTCGCGATTGATGATCTGCTTGCCGCGATAGCGCAGATCGAGGTTGGCCATGTCGATTTTTGGGAGGTTAAACGGCGTGGCCGGCAACAGGTTCGGGCTGGCATTGGCCGTCCCGGCCTTCGGGCGGTTCGGCTTCAATCCAGAGCGGATCGCGCCCTAGAAACCCTGCAAGATCGGTCAGGTTGACGCGCCGCGAAGTCAGGTTCGCTGTCACAAGGCGCGGCGAGCCCGGCGCTTCGATGATGGTTCCCTCAATATCCGACGAACCGACGCGTCCGGAGATGTTTTTGAAGCGCAACGCATGATCGGAATCGTCCAGGTTACCGGAGAGGGAAAAAGGCGGGGTGGCAGGAATGGATATGCCGGTGAGCTGATCGAGATCCGCCATGTTCTGGCCTGAGACAGCTAGGTGCAGATGCGCGCCGGCGAAATTGACCGGATCTTTGATCGTGCCAGTCAGGTAGGCGCGCGTTTGGCCATTCTGCAGATGCAGATCGACCGGATAGGGGGTGGAACCGTTTCGCAGCGATAGCAGCGCGCCGCCGATCAACGCGCCGGTGACCGGCGCATCGGCGTAGGTTCCGCGTATATCCACCACGGTCTCGCCGCGCGTGAAAAGCCTGGTGCCGGGCCGCGCATTCCGGGTCTGGATGGCGAGATTGAAATAGGCCTTTTGCACCGGGAGGACGATGCTGGCGGTGCCACCGTTGATCACGAGGTTGCCGAGCTTCAATGGCGCGCTGGCCGAAGCGCTGCTGAATTCGGGATTTCAGGGTGTAGTTGTTCGTGCCGTCCGGCAGTTGGCGGATATTGACCACCGGATGGTCAACCTCGATCGCCGTGAGGGAGAGCGTCCGGTGCATGATATACCCCATCAGGTCCACCTTCATCGCAAGGCGGTCGGCGGTGGCGAGCGGCGGCTCACCCGCGGGGAAATTTTCCGGGTTGGCGATGGTGACCCCGGTAGCCGTGACCATGGTGCTGGCGCCCAGGCCGACATGCAGATGTTGCACCGTGACTTTACGGCCGAGAGCGGCGGAAGCCTGGGCATCGACGACGGGGATGAACCAGTCCCAGTTCCAGAAAATCGCCAGGAGCATGACGATAACAACAAGGGGAAGCAGGATTCGCAGCCAGATATTGCGGCGCATAAGCTCGTCTATCCTACTCATTGCATGTAAAATTTGGGAGGAGCTGACGGTTGGACAACAAGCCAGGGATATTTGTGGAAACATTGTAACCGAACCGCAGCGCGCGATGCCTGTTTGAGCAAAAGCGCTGCGCGCGCTACATCGCCTGTATGTCGATACCGTTTTTGAAAATGCATGGCGCCGGCAATGATTTCGTGGTGCTCGATGCGCGCGCCGCGCCACTGAACCTTAGCGCCGCCGCGGTGCGGTGGCTCGCCGACCGCCGGCTTGGGGTGGGCTGCGACCAAATCATCATCATCGAGCCGGATGGCACCGGCGCGGATGCTTTCATGCGCATCCTCAATGCCGATGGCTCGAAGTCCGGAGCCTGCGGCAATGCGACGCGCTGCGTGGCGGCGTTGATCGCCGAGGAGACCGGGGCAAGGCGGGTGAACATCCGCACGATATCCGGCCTGCTGCCGGCGGAAATTCTGGGGCCGGGGCTGGTTGAGGTCGATATGGGCGCGCCACGGCTGGACTGGAACGAAATTCCGCTCAACGCGCCGGCCGATACGCTGCATTTAAATCTGGCGATGGGGCCGGTGGCGGACCCGGCGGCCTGCTCAATGGGCAACCCGCATGCGACGTTTTTCGTGGACGATCTTGTGCACCTGCCGATCGAGAGCATTGGCCCGGTGCTGGAAAAGCACAAGATCTTCCCTGAGCGCGCCAATATCGGCTTTGCGCTGATCGAAAGTCCCGAGCGTATCAGGCTGCGGGTGTGGGAGCGCGGCGCGGGCCTGACCCTGGCCTGCGGCAGCGGCGCCTGTGCTGCCCTGGTGAACGCGCACCGCCGGGGCCTGACCGGGCGCACCGCCACGGTGCGTTATGGATGGCGGGGAATTGCTGATCACCTGGGCCGAGACCAACCACGTCATGATGCGCGGACCGGCGGTGACCGCGTTTGCCGGTGCGCTGCCGGAGCTTGTGTAATGGCGGTTTCGGATTTTTTCTCCCGGCTCAAATCGGGTTTGTCGAAAAGTGCGGCGCGGCTGACCGGGAACATCACGGCGACATTCACCAAGCGCAAGCTGGATGATGCGGCACTGGAGGAGCTGGAGGACCAACTGATCGCGGCGGATCTCGGTGCCGCCGTGGCGGCCAGGATCATCCAGAAATTCCGCAGCACGCGGTTTGGCAAGGAAGTGACGGACGAAGAGGTGCGCGAGACGCTGGGGGCGGAAATCGCGAAAATCCTGGCCCCCGTTGCCCTGCCATTGGTGCCGGACGCGGCCAAAAAACCGTTCGTGATTTTAATGACCGGCGTGAACGGTGCTGGCAAAACCACCACCATCGGCAAGCTGGCGGCGCGCTACCGCGCGGCGGGGATGACGCCGATGCTGGCCGCGGGCGATACATTCCGCGCCGCCGCCGTGGAGCAATTGCAGATCTGGGGCGTGCGCGCCGGGGCCGAGGTGGTGAGCGCGCCAGCCAATACCGATGCCGCGTCGCTGGCGCATGACGCCCTGGCGCGGGCGCAAAAAACCGGCGCGGACGTGCTGCTGATCGATACCGCCGGGCGGCTGCACAACAAAACCGCGCTGATGGAGGAGTTGCGGAAAATCATCCGCGTCATCCGCAAGCTGGACCCGAGCGCGCCGCACGCCGTGCTGCTGACGCTGGACGCCACCACCGGGCAGAACGCGGTGACGCAGGTGGGGATTTTCAAGGAGATGGTCGACCTGACCGGGCTGATCGTGACCAAGCTGGACGGCTCGGCGCGCGGCGGCATTGTGGTGGCGCTGGCGGAAAAATTCGGGCTGCCGATCCACGCCGTGGGAACGGGCGAGCAAATGGCCGATCTGCGCGAATTTGACGCAACTGAATTCGCGCAGGCTTTAGTGGGGGAATAATCCCCCACCCTTTATTCCTGCTCCAACGCTGCCCTTTGCGCCGCGAACAACTGCGCCGTGCCGGTCCGCGCCAGCCCCAGCAAGGCCGCGAACGCCGCGTCATCGAACGTGGCTTTTTCCGCCGTTGCCTGGATCTCGATAATTCCGCCGGCCCCGGTCAGGATAAAATTCGCATCCGCATCGGCCGCCGATCCTCCGCATAGTCCAGATCCAGCACGGGCACGCCCTGGTAAATCCCGCAGGAGACAGCCGCCACCTGGCCGATGAGCGGGCTGGTTTTGATCACGTTGTTCGCCTGTAGTTTGCGCAGCGCCAAAGCCAGCGCGACATAGGCGCCGGTGATGCTGGCGCAGCGCGTGCCGCCATCGGCGTTCAGCACGTCGCAATCCAGCGTAATCGTCATCTCGCCCATGGCCTTGCGGTCCACCACGGCGCGCAAACTCCGCCCGATGAGGCGCTGGATCTCCTGTGTGCGGCCACTTTGCTTGCCGCGCGCTGCTTCCCGGTCGCTGCGCGTATGCGTGGCGCGCGGGAGCATGCCATATTCCGCCGTCACCCATCCCTCGCCCTGGCCGCGCATGAAACCGGGCACCTTGCCTTCGACGCTGGCCATGCACAGCACCTCCGTGCCGCCCATCCTGATCAGCGCCGAGCCTTCCGCATGGTGCGAGAATCCGGTCTCGATGCTCACACGCCGCAATTCATCAAATTTTCTGCCCGACGGGTCGCATCGCACTCTCCTGTCTTTCTTGCGTTGGCGCTGCTATTAGCGGAGGCTGACGCCATGGACCATAGGACCAAACTCAACCCCAAACAGCCGCCGCGCCTGCCACCGGGCCTCGATGTCCGCTCCGCTGCCGTGTTGCGGGAGATCGTGGAACAATATGTCGAAACCGGCGGCCCCGTCGGCTCGCGCACACTCTCGCGCTTGCTGCCCCAACAACTCTCGCCCGCGACCATCCGCAACGTCATGGCCGACCTTACCAGTGCCGGGCTGCTATTCGCGCCCCACACCTCGGCGGGCCGGTTGCCGACGGATCGCGGGCTGCGCCTGTTCGTGGACGGGCTGCTGCAATTCGGCGAACTCTCGGAGGACGAGCGCACCACCATCAACGCAGCCCTGGCGCAGTCGGGCCGCAGCCTGCAGGACACGCTGGCCCAGGCCTCCACCATGCTCTCCGGCCTCTCATCCGCTGCTGGCCTCGTTCTCGCCCCCAAAGGCGACGGCCCGGTGAAACATATCGAATTCGTGCCGCTCTCGCCCGGCCGCGCTTTGGTCGTGCTGGTCTCCGCCGACGGCCAGGTGGAAAACCGCATCATCGAGACACCCCCCGGCCTGCCGCCCTCGGCGTTGCAGCAAGCCAGCAACTATCTCAATGCCCAGCTTTCGGGCCTGTCCCTGGGTGAACTGCGCAAACGCGTCGCCACCGATATGTCCACCGACCGCACCGCGCTCGATGCCCTGACCAACAGCGTGATCGAGGCAGGGCTGGCGACCTGGGGCGGCGAGGGCCGTGCTGGCTCCCTCATCCTGCGCGGCCAGGGCCGGCTGCTGGCGGATGTCGACCAGTTGGAGAAACTCGGCGCGATCCAGGCTTTGTTCGAACGCCTGGAAACCGAGGAGACCATGCTGCGCCTGCTCGACCTCGCGGAAACCTCGGATGGCGTGCGTATTTTTATCGGCGCTGAATCCGGCCTGTTCGGCGCGGCTGGCGTTTCCATGGTGGTGGCGCCGGCGCGCAACGCGCAGGACAGGATTGTCGGGGCGATTGGGGTGATCGGGCCGACGCGGATCAACTACGGAAAAATTATTCCGGTGGTGGATTATACCGCGCGGGTGATTGGGCGGTTGTTGGGGTGAGGGTGGCTACTCACTGACGCTTGCTCATTCAGCAAGATTCTGTTGTCTCGTTAGACTAGAATTGTGCATGAGTCCGCCTAGGGTGACCCCAATGATTTCATATACTCATGCCCGCCGCGTGACTTGGTGAACTGACAAATTACATTTATGTTGCCAAGATCGGAAATCAGCGGCCCAAGGCAATCTCCGTACAAGCTTGATTGTCGTTCAGGCATTCGGTATCATACTACTTCGCCGTACCAACCAGCCCTGGTTGCCCATGTAGACTATCCGTTGTGCCGTGGATTGCGATGCTCCTCCTACTCTCAGTGGAACCATGCCAGGCGTTATTCAGTACATTTGGTCCGAGCATTTGCTGTTGGAGAGTTGTCGGAGGACTGCACGAATTCTGATCCTGATTCCTTTCGAGACGCTTATTTGTTCCATGCTCGAAAGTACAAAGTACGATCATACTGTTAGAGTATGATCCGGAATCACGAGTGTTCCATCAAATGACTGCATCGCTTTTTACGATCGGTAACTAACATGACGTTTGGCGTTTGTTCATGTTCTTAGGGCGATCATATCATGCCTCGGCCAAACGTTATGCGCCGCCAAGCCTACAATATATGACAATGCGTGTCGGTGACGTCATTCACTGAATGGCCAAATGAAACGCGGATACTGCCATGCAGATGCCTGCATCTTTCCCGCCATCAGTGTGGTAAGTTTTCCAGGGTGTGCCAACTGGGGTCAGTCGAACGATTAGTCAATCTAGCCACAATTCGCCCTACATTGGCAGACCCTTTGTCAAGCCGTACCTATTAGCGCTTCGCAATGGCGGCCCTTCGTGGGGGCGAGGGAGCGAAAACCCCCTCGCCTGCTAACCCTATGCCGACAGTGCCGCCGGTTCGGTCCGCGCGCGTTTGGTGATGAGTTTGTTGAGCGCATGGATATACGCCCGCGCCGCGGCCACGATCGTGTCCGTGTCCGCGCCCTGGCCATCCACCAGCTTGCCATCCTCTTCCAGCCGCACCGTGCAGCGCGCCTGGGCATCCGTGCCCTCGGTCACAGCGCCCACCGAGAACAACAGCAAATTCGCCTGGTGCGGAAAAATCGCATGGATCGCGTTGAACGTCGCATCCACCGGCCCGTCGCCGAGCGCCTCGGCTTGCCGCATTACGCCGTCCACTTCCAGCTCCAGCAGCGCGCGCGGCTTGGTTTTCGACCCGGCCCACAACTCCAGATCGACAAATTTAATCCGCTGATGGTCGCGCATCACCTCGTCATCGACCAGCGCCACGATATCATCGTCGTAGACAACTTTCTTGCGGTCGGCCAAATCCTTGAACCGCCGGAACGCATCGTTCAGCGCGTTATCGCCCAAATCGCCATAGCCCAGGGCTTTCAGCTTGTCGCGGAACGCCGCCCGGCCGGAATGCTTGCCCATCACCAGCGATGTTTTTTGCCAGCCCACGCTCTCGGGCGTCATGATCTCATAGGTCGCGGCGTTCTTCAGCACGCCATCCTGATGAATCCCGGCCTCATGCGCGAAGGCGTTGCGGCCCACAATCGCCTTGTTCGGCTGCACGTCGAAGCTGGTGATCGTGGCGAGCAATTTGGACGTGCGCAAAATCCGCGTGGTCTCGATGTTATGCGTATAGGGCGCTGCATCCGGCCTTGTGCGGATGGCCATGACGACCTCCTCCAACGCGGCGTTACCCGCGCGCTCGCCGATGCCGTTGATCGTGCATTCAATCTGCCGCGCCCCCGCCCGCAAGGCGGACAGGGTGTTGGCCACCGCCAGACCCAGATCGTTATGGCAATGGGTCGAGAGAATAATCCTCTCAGCACCCGGCACCTTATTGCGCACCAGGTCGAAAATCCGCTCCATGTCTTCCGGCACCGCATAACCCACGGTGTCGGGGATATTTATGGTCGTGGCGCCGGCGGCAATCGCCGCCTCCACGCAGCGGCACAAAAATTCCAGATCGGTGCGCGTCCCATCCTCGGCCGACCATTCCACGTCATCGGTGAAATTGCGCGCCAGCGTGACCGAGGACGTCACCGCCGCCAGCACCGCGTCGGGCTCCATGCGCAATTTATACTTCATGTGCAGCGGGCTGGTGGAGATGAACGTATGGATGCGCCGCCGCTCGGCCGGCTTCACAGCCTCCGCCGCGCGCAGGATGTCATCGCGGCCGGAGCGCGCCAGCCCGGCGATCACCGGTCCCTTAATCGCCTGCGCGATGCGCTGCACACTCTCGAAATCGCCGATGCTGGCAATGGGAAAGCCCGCTTCCAGCACGTCCACGCCAAGCTCGGCCAGCGTTTCCGCCATCCGCAGCTTCTCGTCGATATTCATGGAAAATCCGGGCGACTGCTCGCCGTCGCGCAAGGTGGTGTCGAAAATAATGACGCGTTTGTCGTCGATCGTGCCGAAATTCGGATGAGTTATGGTCATTGTCTGGGTTCCGCTTCAAAATGCCGTTTGTGTTCGGTAGAGGGGCATTCCCCTGAACGATGCCGGCAGTTATCCGCGCGGCGTCACGCCCAGGGGCGGATAAGTCGAAGAAGTAGCCCAGAAATGTTCGCGGCAACGGCCATATTCGAGGAAATACGCCCTTTTTTTCCCCGCCGCAAGTTTTACGGCAAACGCAGATGGAATGATTGGGGGCGCGTGAGGTGCTCATACCCCCAGACCGAGAGCGTATGGCCTCGGCCGGTATCCTTCACCCCCACCCAGGGCAGCGCCGGGTCGAGGTAGTCGCAGCGGTTCAAAAACACGGTGCCGGTTTCAATCCGCGCCCCGATGGCTTCCGCCGCCGCCACATCCGCCGAGAATATCGCCGCGGTCAGCCCGTATTCACTGTCGTTCATCAGGCGGATCGCTTCATCATCGGACCCCACCTTCATGATGCCCACCACCGGCCCGAACGTCTCCTCGGTCATCACCCGCATGCCATGCGTCACATCCACCAGGATCTGCGGCGCCATATAGGGCGTGCCCACGCGGTCTGCGGCGAAGCTTTCCGCCGCGACCAACGCCCGCGCACCCTGCGCCACCGCCTCATCCACCTGCGCGCGGATAAAGGCTGCCGCCTTGGCCGAGACCACCGGCCCCAGATTCGTCTCCGCCTTGGTCGGGTCACCCAGCCTGTACGCCCCGGTCACCTCAACCGCCTGGGCGACAAATTGGTCAAACACCGACTCATGCACGTAAATCCGCTCGATCCCGCAGCAGGACTGCCCGGAGTTGAAGAACGAGCCGTCCACCAGGTTTTCCACGGCAAAGCCGATATCGGCATCGGCGCGCACATAGGCGGGGTCCTTGCCGCCCAGCTCCAGCCCGACCGAAATAAACCTGTCCGCAGCGGCACGGGACACCGCATGGCCAACCGCGACCGAACCGGTGAACGCCACATGCGCCACGCGCGTGTCGCGCACCAAACTCTCCGCCGTCGCACCCGCGATGTGCAGATACTGGAACACGCCGTCGGGCAGTCCGGCTTCATCAAAAGCCTGTTGAAAACGCTCGGCGACCAACTGCGTCTGCGCCGCTTGTTTCAGCACCACCGCATTGCCGGCCATGATCGCGGGAATGATGGTATTCACCGCCGTTAAAAACGGATAATTCCAGGGTGCTATCACAAACACCACGCCCAGCGGCACGCGCTTCACATAACGCTTGAACCCGGATTTCGGTCCAGGGTCCAGCAGCGCCAGACCTTCTTCCGCCGCCTGCGTCATGTACCGCGCCCGCTCCACGCAGCCGCGCACCTCGCCCGGGCCTTGAGAGACCGGCCGTCCCATCGACCAGGCCAGTTCCAGCGCGATCTCGTCGCTATGGTTGAGCAATGCCTCGCAGAACTTGTTGCAGAACACCGCGCGCTCCGCGATGCTCCGCGCCGCCCAGTCGCGTTGCGCGAGCACCGCGCGGTCGAACACCGCATCGATCACCCGCCGCTCGGCAAACGGCCGCTCGGCGTAAACACTGCCATCTACTGGCGAGATCGTCTGCTGTACGTTCATGGATGATGCCCCTGCTTCCTCATGTTGATCCACACCTCATGTCCTGCATAGCATATCGCGGCGCCGCAAGCCGGGCCTAGAAAATACAGTACGCGGAACAATAAAATCGCGCCTAAAACCGTTGCCGGCGGCAAATAGTCGGCGAGGCCCAGCAGCAGCACGGAGTTAAACACCCCAACCCCGCCCGGCAGCCCGCTGAATACCCCGCCGGCAAAGGCCGCCAGGTAAATCCCCAGAATATGCGCGTAATCCAGCCCCGGCGTGTCCGGCAGAATAACGTATAAAATCGCGCAAGCGGTCCCGGTATCGACGCAGGAGAGCACGACCTGCGCCAATGCCAGGCGATGTCCCGGAAGTGTGATGCTCCGGCCAAAAACCTGCAACGCCGTCAGCCGCCGCGCCGCGATCACGTAAAATCCGATCACTGCCGTCAGCATTGCCCCAACCGCCCGCAACGCTTCCGGTGCCACGGCGTGACCAAATAACGGCAGAGCGCTTGGCTGCAGGAGGAGAAGTAACCCCAGCAGCGTTACCAGCCCGATCGAGAACATGCTGCCTGAGAGCGCAATAATCCGCGCAATCCCGGCCGGCGGCACCTGCCATTGCGCATACAACCGCAGCCTGATGGCGGCCGCCGAAATCGCCGGCGCACCCAGCACATGGCTCAGCGCGTAGGCACAGAACGAGGCCAGCGCGACCCGGCGCAATCGCAGCCTTGGAAACGCCACCAGCCGGCGCGCAAATAAAATCCCTGGAATATCATAGGCCATCATGATGCAGAGCGATCCCGCCAGCAGCATCAGCGCATGGACAATCTCGCGCCGTGGCGTCGCCGCCAAAGCCGCCAGAACATCCCCCGGCCCGATATGCTTAAGCGCGCCATGCAGGCCCACGACGATACCCACCAGAACCAGAATGCCCAGCACCGGTGGTAGAAATCTCAGAATAAGGTGCTTCATGTCAGCCGCGGAACGCCGCCGCGGGCGGGGTAAAAAATTCTCGACGGTGGCGAGCCTGGCACAATCACTTGGCGCGCCGGGTCCTTACGCCGCCTCTGCCGTGCGGGCCAACGTCGTCTCGATCAGCACGATCGTGCGGTCCACACCGTACAGGGCGATGAACCCGCCAAAGCGCGGCCCCTCCATCTGCCCCAGCAGCACCTGGTACAGGCAATCGAACCACGCTTTCAGCGGCGCGAAGGGGTGGCGCTTGCCGACGGCGTAAACCAGAATTCTGCAACTGCTCGGCGGCGCTCTCTCCGGGATAGTCCGCCAAACTTTGCCGCAGACTTCGCGGCCAGATCCGCCAGTGCCGCGCGTTCCACCGCCGTGGGGTCGCGGAATTGCTTCTTCGGCGCGACGAAATCGCGGTTATAGACAATCGCGTGATGCACCAGCCGGGCGAGGAACGGATAGGTCTCGGCATTGGCCCCCGGCAGATAGGCGCGGATGAAGCCCCATAGCATCTCCGGGGAATCCGCGTTGATGACCGAGGCGAGGTTGAGCAACATGCCAAAGCCGATCGGCGAGCCGGAATTTTCCGGCACCACGCCGCCATGGATGTGCCAAGCGGCATTGGCGTGCGGGTCGGCTGCCTCCGGCAGCGCCGCGACGCTGGCGATGTAGTCGTCGGTGGCGCGGGGGATCACATCGAAGAACAGGCGTTTGGCGCGCTGCGGCGCGTGATACATGAACTGCGCCAGGCTTTCCCTGGGCGCGTAGGTCAGCCATTGCTCGACCGAGAGGCCGTTGCCCTTGCTCTTGGAGATTTTCTGGCCCTGCTCGTCGAGGAACAGCTCGTAGGTGAGGCAGACCGGCGGTTCCGACCCCAGCGCGCGCACGATGGCGGAAGAAAGCTTCACGGAGTCGATGAGGTCCTTGCCGGACATCTCATAATCGACATCCAGCGCGTGCCAGCGCATCGCCCAGTCGGCCTTCCATTGTAATTTGGCCGAACCGCCGGTCACGGAGGTCTCGAAGCGGGTGCCGGTCTCCGGGTCGGTCCAGAACACCGTGCCATGTTCGACGTCCACCCGCTCGATGGGAACCTGCATCACGATGCCGGTGCGCGGGTGAATGGGGAGAATTGGCGAATAGGTGGCGCGGCGCTCCGGCCCCAAAGTCGGGCGGATGATGGCGACGATCTGCTCGTGATGCGCCAGCACATGCAGCAGCGCGGTATCGAACCGTCCCGACACATAATAGTCACTGGACGAGGCGAACTCGAATTCGAAATCGAACTCGCGCAGGAAGTCCTGCAGCCGGTTGTTGTTGTGCTCGCCGAAGCTCTCGTATTTGCCGAATGGGTCCGGCACCTGCGTGAGCGGGCGGCCGATAAACTGCTTCAGCATGTCCTTGTTCGGCACGTTGTCCGGCACTTTGCGCAAGCCATCCATGTCGTCGGAAAACGCCAGCAGCTTCGAGGGCAGGCCCGTCAGCTCGGTGAATGCCTTGCGGACCCAGCTGGTGCGCGCCACCTCGCCGAACGTGCCGATATGCGGCAGGCCGGAAGGGCCATAGCCGGTCTCGAACAGCGCCGAGGTCTTGCCCTTTTGTTTCAGGCGCTCGGCGACACGTTCGGCTTCACGGAAAGGCCAGCTCAGCTGGGGAGACGTTTGTTCACTCATAATGCGCCTGCTCTATGGTCAAATTCCCGCGCCGTCTATACGGGAGCAGATGCCTTTTCTGCCGGAATTATCCGCCCTCATCGCCGGCCACGGCCGCGCCGTGCTGCTGACGCGCGATGGCGAGGTCGTTGCCATCAAACCCGGCACGGTCGCCAAGCAGCTCGGGGACACCATTCCCCTGGTCGTTCATGGCCCGGCAACCCTCAAGCGCCTTGGCAATCCCGCCATCCAGGTGCTGGACCTGCTGGAGCTTTTTGCCTTCGTCTGCCCGGCGCAAAGTCTGGCCCCCACCCCGGCCGGCCTCGCCCGCGCGCTGGATATGGACGTGCCGGACTCCCAGGAAAACGCGGCCATCGCACTGGCCCCGATGGCCGAGGCGCTGCTGGCCCGGCTCGCCGCGGGCAAAAACGTTCCCGCCAACCAGGACGCGCCGGGCTTGGCGGCCCGCATGGGTGCTTCGGGATGGGGCTGGGCACGCTACATCCTTGCCGCCCTCGGTACACCCGCAGCCACGCCCGACGGCATGGCCATGCGCCTGTGGAAGCGCCTGCCGAAATGGGAGGACGCAGCACCCCGCCCGCCACCCTCCGCCTTTCCCGTTGCCGCGTCCCAGGCCCGCGCCCGGTTGGCCTCCCTGCTCGGGTCCGGCGCCGAACAACGTCCCGCCCAGGCCGATTTTTCATCCGCCGCCACCGCGGCGTTCGAGCCTCGCCTTGCGGCGGGAAGTCCGCACGTCGTTCTGGCGGAAGCCGGCACCGGCACCGGCAAAACGCTCGGCTACCTCGCCCCCGCCAGCCTCTGGGCGGAGCAGAACAAAGGTGCGGTGTGGGTTTCCACCTTCACCCGCCACTTGCAGCGCCAGATCGAGCAGGAGGCCGCCCGCCTCGGGCCGGGCACAAAAATCGTGCTGCGAAAGGGACGGGAAAACTATCTCTGCCTCCTCAACTACGAGGACGCCGTGGGTGTGGAACGCTACGCCATCCCGCTTGGCCTCATCGCCCGTTGGGCCATGGCGAGCGCGGACGGTGATCTTTTTGGGGGAGATCTGCCAGGCTGGTTCGCCGAGCTTTTTGGCCATAACCTCCTGGCGCAAATTGCCGACCGGCGCGGCGAGTGCATCCACGCCGCCTGTCCGCATTTTTCCACCTGCACCATCGAGCATGTCGTCCGCAACGCGCGTCAGGCCGATCTCGTGATCGCCAACCACGCGCTGGTCATGGCGCAAGCCGTCTGGGGCGGGCTGGACGATGAATACGTCCCCACCCGCTATGTCTTCGACGAAGGCCACCATATTTTCGACGCCGCCGACAGCGCCTTTTCCGTCGAGCTTTCCGGCACCGCCATGGCCGAACTGCGCCGCTGGCTGCTGGGTGCTGAGGGCACGCGCTCCCGCGCACGGGGCATTGCCAAGCGGCTGGAGGATATTTTGGCCACTGACGATAAAATGGGGCCAAAGCTCGACGCCGCCCTGCGCGCCGCCAAGGCGCTGCCCGCGCCGATGTTCTCAATGCGCCTGGACCCGGAACTCACCGGCGACAAAAACCCCGCCGAAGCCTTTCTCCGCGCGCTGCGCACCCAGGCCCGCGCCCGCGCCAGCGAGGCCGACCTCAAAGGTGCGATGCCTTTCGAAGTCGACCTCCACGCCATCGACCCCGAGATTCTCCCCGTGGCACGGGATTTATCCCTCGCCCTGGAGCAATTGCGCCTGCCCTTGGTCGCCCTGCGCGAACGCTTCCTCGAACGGCTGGAAGCCGAGGCCGAAATGCTGGAGGAAACCACAAGGCAACGTCTGGAAGGCACCGCCCGCAGCCTGAAGCGCCGCGCCATCGACTCGCTGACCGCCTGGCGCCGTATCCTCGACGGCCTCGGCGCCGAGGCCAAGCCCGGCGACCGCCCGCATAATATCGAGTTTCTCCGCCTGGACCGCGAAGCCGGCACGGATAGGGACATCGCTTTGCTCTCGCATCTGCTGGACCCGACCCAGGCCTTTATTGAAACCATCGCCAACCCCGCCCACGGGATGCTCATAACCAGCGCCACGCTGCGCGACGGTGGAGACGTTGAGACCGCCTGGGAAGGTGCCGAGGCCCGTACCGGCGCCGCGCATCTCGCCGCCCCCGCCATTCGCGCGGCCTTCGACTCGCCCTTTGACTATGCCGAGCGCACCCGAATCGTCCTGGTCTCGGACGTGAACACGCAGGACATCGGCGCACTGGCCGGTGCCTATCAGGCGCTGTTTGAGGCTGCCGGCGGTGGCGGGCTGGGGCTGTTCACTGCCATCTCCCGGCTGCGCGCCGTACATGCGCGCATCGCCTCACCACTGGAGGAAGCCGGCATCCCGCTCTACGCCCAGCACGTGGACGCCATGGACAACGCCACCCTCGTCGATATTTTCCGGGCGGAAGAACATTCATGCCTCCTGGGCACGGACGCCATGCGCGACGGCGTCGACATCCCCGGCAATGCGCTGCGCCTCGTCGTGTTCGAGCGTACACCCTGGCCCCGCCCGGACATTCTGCACCGGACCCGCCGCACACATTTATCAGGCGGCGTACCAAAGGGGTACGACGACGCGATCGTGCGGTTACGCCTGCGCCAGGCCTTTGGCCGGCTCATCCGCCGCGCCGACGACCGTGGGGTTTTTGTGCTCCTCGACCGCCAAGTCCCGTCCCGCCTGCTGACCGCCTTCCCCGAACATGCCCCCATTATCCGCTCCGGGCTCGCTGATGCCGTGCAAGGCATCAGAAGATTTTTAAAAATATAGAAGAACTGCTTGTGTTTTTTTTGTCACACCTTGTCGAAATTATCAGTGTGAAATGCATGAGCGCGCATATTCACTATGTAAATCGCAGGGGGTTTGTTACCCACTCAGCAGCAGATTTAGACAAGAATGCGGATCTGTCTGGGAGACTTAGTTATTTGAATCGCCTGTGGCTCATTGCCATCTGGCTGTGCGGCAGTGTTGCCCTCGGGCACGCTGCCGGCACCACCCCACAGCCCAGCCTCACTGGTCGCTGGGTCACAGCTAACCACGCCGCGGTCATCCAAATCGCCCCCTGCGGCGCTGATCTTTGCGGCTGGATCGTTGGTATCAAACTCGCCCATCCCGGCGACCCCATGCCGGCCAATTGGCGGGGCCAACCCCAATGCGGCATGACCATCCTGCAAACCGCGCCGGTTAAAAACCAAAACACGGGCGATACGGAGTGGGTTGGCTCGGTCCTGGATCCGCGCGACGGCGATGTCTACCACGCCACCATGGCGCTTAATGCCAACCACGACCTGCGCCTGCATGGCTATATCGGCCTGCCCATTTTCGGCCAGACCCAGATATGGACGCCTTTTAGCGGCCGCATCCTCGGGGGCTGCAAACTCGCCGGCAACTCTACAGCCAGCGCCGACTAATTCCGCACCGCCACGATCGCCCGCGCCTCTGGCCGCCGCGCGATATATTGCAAACTCCACACCATCAGCAGCCCGAAAATCACCGCCGAAATAAACGGCGATACCAGCAGATACCGCCCGATCGGCCAGAGCCACGCCAAGTAGCACATGCACGCTGTCTGCAGCACAAGCCCGCCCCCCCAGACCACCGTGAGCAAGCGGAATACCGCCGGTACTCCCGGCTGCTCCCACACCGCCTCATAAGCCGTTGCGCCGGCTTGGGTGTTGCGCGACATCGTCGCCCGCGCGAGGTAGAAAATGAGCGGCCGCTTCATCCCCAGAGAGGCAAGGAACATCACGCCGATCGCCCCTGTGACCAGCGCGTCGCGGATCTGGATCAGCCGCGCCGAGCCGCCCATCGCGGTCGCTGCCAGCGTGAATAAAATGCTCACCACCACCACGACGGAAATCGCATCCAGCCGCCTGGTTTTCAGCAGCTCGTAGGCACTCCACAACAGCGGCGGAAACGCAGACGCAATCAGCGCCCTGGTGTCGCCGAACCCGCCGTCCAGCGCCTCATAAACCAAATACGGCGCGACAAAATTCGCGAAGACCTCTGGCCCCGCGCGAAGAATTTTCTTCAGCTTATCAACCCGGTCATCGGGCTGGATGCGCTCGCACTCTCGCGGCGCGGCATCCGCCCGGCGCGGTAGGCCAACCGCCCGGCCTCAACGCCCGCCTTCATCGCGCGCGCCATCAACACCGGGTCATCAGCCATCGCAATCGCCGAATTCACCAGCACCGCGTCGCAGCCCAGCTCCATCGCAAACGTCGCGTCATAGGCGGTGCCCACACCGGCATCCACCAGCACCGGCACTTTTGCGTTTTCGATGATCATCCGGATCATCAGCGGGTTCTGCACGCCCAGCCCCGAGCCAATGGGCGCGCCCAGCGGCATCACCGCCACGCAGCCCATCTCTTCCAGGCGCTTGGCGGCAATCGGATCGTCCGAGCAATACACCATCACCTCAAAACCATCCTTGATCAGCGCCGCCGCCGCCTCAAAGGTCGCCGGCATGTCCGGGTACAGAGTCGGCGCCGGTCCCAGCACTTCCAGCTTCACCAGGTTCCACCCGCCCGCCTCGCGCGCCAGCCGCAACGTCCGCACCGCCTCATCGGCCGTGAAGCAACCGGCGGTGTTGGGTAAATAAGTGTATCGCTGCGGGCTCACGTAATCCTGGAGCATGGGGGCACCGCGATCAGAAAGGTTCACCCGGCGCACCGCCACCGTCACCATCTCGGCGCCAGAGGCCTCGATCGCCGCCGCGGTAGTGGGCAAATCCTTGTATTTCCCGGTGCCCACAACCAGCCGCGACGCAAATTTCCGGCCCGAAACGGTCCAACTGTCATCGATCTGCATAACACCGTCCACGGGCTTAACCCCCCCCGATGAAATGAACGATTTCAAGCTCATCGCGCTCATCCAGCACCACCGCGCCGTAGGTTGAACGCGGCACGATCTCGCGGTTGCGCTCGACCGCCACTTTGCGTGTATCGAGTCCCAGCTCCGCGATCAGCCCGGCCAGCGTGGTCCCGCGCGGAACCTCCCTGCTCTCGCCATTCACCATCAGCCTGAGTGATTCAACCGTATGATTCATGGTCACATTATCGGCCGCGCAGCCCTCTGTCGCAAGACCGGATCGGCGCAAAACTTGGCGATCACGATTTCGCTGTGCTAGCGGAGCAGAAATGGCAACTCCCTTAATCTTTGTCCTGAACGGACCGAACCTCAACCTTCTCGGACTACGCGAGCCGGAAATCTACGGCACCGGTACGCTCGACGACCTCGAAACCCTGTGCGCGGAAACCGCCGAGGGCCTCGGGATCGCGATCGATTTCCGCCAGAGCAATCTCGAAGGCGAGCTGATCTCCTGGGTCCAGGAGGCCCGTGGCCGCGCCGCTGGCCTCATCATCAACCCCGCCGGCTACTCCCACACCTCGATTGCGCTGATGGACGCGATTTTGACCCTGGATATTCCGATCCTGGAGGTCCATCTCTCCAACATCCACAAGCGCGAGACTTTTCGGCATCACTCCTATGTGTCACACGCTGCCGACGGCGTCATTTGCGGGCTCGGTTTTGCGGGCTATAGGCTCGCACTCATCGCTTTGTCCGACATTCTGGAAGAAGACCAATGAGCCTTTCCTTTGACCCCAAATCTTTGCGCGACCTGGCGGAGCTGCTCAATGCCACCGGCCTGTCGGAAATCGAGCTGGCGGAGGGTGATCGCAAGGTCCGCCTGGCCCGCAGCATCGCGCCGGTAAACGTGCCGGTCATGGCCGCCGCCCCGGCCGCCGCCCCGGTAGCCCTCACGCTCCCGGCGGAACCAGCCGCCCAGAAAGCCGACCCGGCCAAACATCCGGGCATCGTCAAAAGCCCGATGGTCGGTGTCGCCTATCTCTCCGCCGAGCCCGGATCCCCGCCCTATATTACTGTCGGGCAGACGGTCGAGGCGGGTGCTACCCTTCTCCTCATCGAGGCTATGAAAACCTTTAATCAGATCAAGGCGCCCCGCTCCGGCACCGTCAAGCAAATCCTGGTATCGGCGGGAGCGCCGGTTGAATACGACGAGCCACTGCTGATTATCGAGTAGGCGCAAAAAATTGTTCAACAAAATCCTGATCGCCAATCGCGGGGAAATCGCGCTCCGCATCCAGCGTGCCTGCCGCGAACTCGGCATCGCCACGGTCGCCGTGCATTCCACCGCGGATACCGACGCCATGCATGTCCGCCTCGCCGATGAGAGCGTGTGCATAGGCCCGCCGCTGGCGCGCGATTCCTACCTCAACATGCCGGCCATCCTCTCCGCCGCCCTCATCACCGGTGCCGAGGCCATCCATCCCGGTTATGGCTTCCTCTCCGAGAATGCGGCCTTCGCGGAAATGGTCGAGGCCCATAACCTCGTCTTCATCGGCCCGTCGCCCAGCCATATCCGCATGATGGGCGACAAGATCACCGCCAAAACCACCATGGCCGAGCTCGGCGTGCCGCTCGTCCCTGGCTCCCCAGGTGAGGTCGAGACGCTGGATGAAGCGCGCGCCATCGCCGCAAAAATCAAATACCCGGTGCTGATCAAAGCCGCGGCCGGCGGTGGCGGACGCGGCATGAAGGTTGCCCGCGACGCCACTGAAATCGATGCCGCCTTCATGGAAGCCCGCGCCGAGGCCGCTGCCGCCTTTGGCAACAACGCCGTCTACATGGAAAAATATCTCGATAAGCCCCGGCATATCGAGTTGCAGGTTCTCGCCGACAACCATGGCGCCGTGGTGCATATCGGCGAGCGCGACTGCTCGCTCCAGCGCCGCCACCAGAAAGTCCTGGAGGAAGCAGGCTCGCCCGCCATCACCGCCGCCCAGCGCGACGCTCTTGGCGCCACCGTGACCAAAGCCCTGCAAAAGATCGGCTACCGCAACGCCGGCACGCTCGAATTTCTCTACCAGGACGAGCAGTTCTCCTTCATTGAGATGAACACCCGCCTGCAGGTCGAACACCCGGTTAGTGAAATGATCTCCGGCCTGGATCTGGTGCGCGAGCAGTTGCGCATCGCCGCCGGCCAGCCGCTTGGCTACACCCAATCGGATATCACCCTTGCCGGCCATGCCATCGAATGCCGCATCACCGCCGAGGACCCTGAAACCTTCGCCCCCTCACCCGGCCGGGTCGAAATGTTCCATCCTCCCGGCGGCCTCGGCGTGCGCGTCGACTCAGCCCTCTACGCCGGCTACCGCGTGCCGCCGCATTACGACAGCCTGGTCGCCAAACTGATCTCCTATGGCAAAACCCGCGAGGAAGCGATCGCCCGCATGAGGCGCGCGCTTCGTGAATTCGTCATCACCGGTATCAAAACCACGATCCCGCTGCACGAACGCATCCTGGACGCGCCCGAATTCATCGCCGGCGACTACACCATCCACTGGCTGGAACGCTTCGTCGCCGCCGGGCACAATGTTTAGAACGCGATGGTTTTCGGTTGTGTCGGCTGATGCAATCAGGAATACTCTTTGAACTCATCGCCCAACGCCCGGGCGCGGGCTAATATCTCCTGCGGATAAGTCTCGCCTTCAATCGCGCCATAGAGAAGTTCCAGCCGCCTCTCCTCAATTCCACAGTAATCAAGTATGCCTGCGTCTATTTGCGTTTTGATCGCGTCAGCATAGCCACGGCTTTCGTAAACAGCCGCGCCGCTTCCCGCCACGCCGATCATCCAGACCCGGCGCTGTGGGAATGTTTGGGCACCGTAGGCCCAGCCATGATTCCATACCCGGTCGATCCACCCCTTGAGCACGGCAGGCATGGACCACCACCATATTGGATAGATCATCACAGTCGCGTCATTCCGCTCGACCCGGGCCATTTCCCGCCGCACCGCAGGCGAATAAACCTTCTGCGGATCATTCCAATCTGGCTCGTCAGGCTCCCGCAAAACCGGGTCAAAGCCTTCGCTCACCAAATCAGCCCATTCAATTGTATGGCCATTGGCCATGGCGGCGAGGGCGAAAGTATCGGCGACCTGTCCTGAGAGCGAGGATCGGCGAGGATGCGCCAGTACAACCAGGATTTTCATCGGTAGACCTTTATCCTTTCAAAACAAGATATTTTTTTGAGGGCTTAACCGGTCTGGTCTTCCTTGCGCAGGATATCGAGTGGCACCAGCGCACCGTTGCGTTCGAAATGCCAGAACGTCCAGCCATTGCAGGAAGGGGCGTTTTGCACGGCGGCACCGACCTGATGGATGGAGCCGCGATGGGCGCCTGAGACGAGGCTGCCCTCGGCGGTGACTTCGGCGGCGATGCGGCGTTGCTTGTCGGTGAGGGTGGTGCCGGGTTTGAGGATGCCGCGTTCAACGAAGCTCCCGAAGGCGATACGCGGCGTTTCGCGCCCGGTGAGCGGGGCGGCGACGGAGGCGATGGGCGCAGCCTCTTCCGCGGCCAGGCGGCCCCAGGCGGCTTCAACGTAAGCCGGGTGACGCTCGATGCCGATGAAATGCCGGTGCAGGCGTTTGGCCACCGCCGCCGTGGTGCCGGTGCCCAGGAATGGGTCGACAATGACATCCCCAGGGCTGGTCGAGGAGAGAATGACGCGGTGGAGCAGAGCCTCGGGCTTTTGCGTGGGGTGCAGTTTCAGGCCATGGACATTGCGCAGGCGTTCTGAGCCCGTGCAGAGTGGCATGGTCCAGTCGCTGCGCATTTGCAGGTCGTCGTTCAGCGATTTCATCGCCTGATAGTTGAATTTATACCGCGAGGTTTTGGATTTGGCCGCCCAGATCATGGTCTCATGCGCGTTGGTGAAGCGCCTGCCGCGGAAATTCGGCATCGGGTTGGTTTTGCGCCAGATCACGTCGTTGAGAATCCAGAATCCCAGATCCTGCAAAATCGTGCCGATGCGGAAAATATTGTGATAGCTGCCGATCACCCAGATGGTGCCATCCTTGATGAGAATGCGCTGGCATTCGGTGAGCCAGTCGCGGGTGAAGGCGTCATAGGCGGCGAAGTCGTTGAACTTGTCCCAGTCGTCATCCACGCCATCGACCAGGCTGTCATCCGGGCGGCGCAGCTCGCCGCGCAGTTGCAGGTTATAGGGCGGGTCCGCGAACACGCAGTTTACCGAGGCATCCGGCAACATGCGCAGCATGTTCCCGGCATCGCCGAGCAGGATCTGGTCAAGCGGCAGTTCGCGCAGCACTTCCACGGGCAAGGCAGACCCTCAAATAAAGCTATTGGCACAAAGTGACGGGACCGGCGTGGTCGCGTCAACCATGGCGGATGCGGCGCCGAATGAGCGGAGCAGGTCGCCAAAGCCCATGCGGTGGTGCGGGGTGGGACCAAAGCGGCGGATGGCGTCGCGGTGCATGGCGGCGGCGTAGCCGGAATTCTGCGCCCAGCCGTAATGCGGGTAGCGCGCGTGCAGGCGGAGCATCAGGGCGTCGCGCACCACTTTCGCGGCAATGGAGGCGGCGGCGATGGACAGGCTGATGGCGTCCCCGCCGATGATGGTGGTGCAAGGGATGGAAACGCCAGGGGCGCGGTTACCATCCACCAGCACATGGCCGGGCGCGCGGGGCAGTGCCGCAATGGCGCGGCGCATGGCGAGCATGGAGGCGTGCAGGATGTTGAGCTCGGCGATTTCCCGCACGCAAGCAGCACCCAGCGCGATTTCAGCGCCCGATGCGCGCAAGGCGGCGAGGGCGGCGAGGCGGCGGGGAGCGGTCAGTTTTTTGAAATCGTCGATCATCGCGGCCAGGCCGCGCGGCAGTTTTGCGGGCAAAATCACGGCGGCGGCGAGCACCGGGCCGGCGAGCGGGCCGCGCCCCACCTCATCCACCCCGGCGATGATGCCGCCGATCCGTTTTTCATGCGTCAAATCAGGCATTTCGCAATCCGGCAAAGAAGGATTCCAGTAGAGCAGAGCAGTCCGAGTCGCGCACACCGCCAATGATTTCGGGCTTGTGATGGGTGGTGGCGTGGGAGAACACGCGCGGGCCGTGCTCGACCGCGCCGGATTTGGCGTCGTAGGCGCCGAAAACCAGCTTTTGCACACGGAAGGCGGCAATCGCCCCGGCGCACATGGCGCAGGGCTCCAGCGTGACGGTGATTGTGCAGTCTGACAGGTATTTGCCCCCGCTGCGCGGCGCTGGCGGCCTGCAAGGCCAGCAATTCGGCATGGGCGGCGGGGTTCTGCCCGGCCTCCGTGCGGTTGCCGGCGGCGGCGATGACCGCGCCCGAGGCATCCGTAATGACCGCGCCGACCGGGATTTCACCGGCCAGGGCGGCTTGCTTTGCGTACTGGATGGCCTGTTCCATGGGCGTCATGGGAGAATCTTGCATTGGGTGCGGCGGCGGGTCTAGGTGCAGCCATGATAAAACGCCCCTTGATAGGCCTGACCCTGGATGCCGAGCCCGAAGGCGGGTGGTCGAAATACCCCTGGTACGCGCTGCGGCAGAATTACACCTCGGCGGTGGCCGCGGCGGGCGGGCTGGCGGTGGCCTTGCCGCATGATGCCGGGCTGGCGGAGGATTACCTCGACCGGCTGGATGGATTGATCGTGACCGGCGGGGCGTTCGACGTGGACCCGGCACTGTATGGCGATGCGGAGCGGCACGAAACCGTGGCGCTGAAAGCGGACCGCACGAGTGCCGAGCTTTTGCTCCTGCGCGGCGCGCTGGCCCGCAACATGCCGGTGCTGGGCATATGCGGCGGCCAGCAACTGCTCGCGGTGGCGCTCGGCGGCACGTTGATCCAGCATATCCCGGACGCGATTGCGGGTGCTCTGGCGCATGAACAGGCGAGTTCGCATTACGAGGCGGGGCATGAGGTGGAAATTTTGGCGGGGACATTGCTGCATAAAATTGTGGGCAAGGGGCGGATGCGGGTGAACACCTCGCACCATCAGGCGGTGAAGGATGCCGGGCGCAGTGTGGTGAATGCCGTGGCGCCGGATGGGGTGATCGAGGGCATCGAGGACCCGCGCGCAGCGATTTTGCATCGGGGTGCAATGGCATCCGGAATATCTGGTGGATGCGGGCGATAACGCGATTTTTTCGGCGATGATGGCGGCGTGCAATGGTTGAGACCACGGAACGGGGCGAGCGGATCGCCAAATTTTTATCCCGCGCGGGCATTGCCAGCCGGCGGGACGCGGAAGCGATGATCGAGGCCGGGCGCGTGCGGCTGAACAACGAGGCGGTGACGCACCCGGCGGTGTTCGTGCAGCCCGGAGACCTCGTGGTGGTGGACGGCAAGGCGGTGAGCCAGCCCGAGCGCACGCGGCTGTGGCGCTACCACAAGCCCGAAGGGCTGGTGACCACGCATAAGGACCCGGAAGGCCGGCCGACCGTGTTCGAGCATCTGCCGAAGGACCTGCCGCGCGTGATCAGCGTCGGGCGGCTGGATATAACCTCCGAGGGGTTGTTGCTGCTCACCAACGACGGCGCGCTCTCCCGCCAGTTGGAACTCCCCTCCACCGGCTGGCTGCGGCGCTACCGCGTGCGCGTGCATGGCGGCGTGGACCCGAAGAAGCTGGTGCGCCTCGCCGAGGGCATGGTGGTGGACGGGGTGAAATTCGGGCCGATCGAAGCCTCCGTGGACTCCGTGCAGCGGGCGAATACATGGCTGAGCGTTTCCTTGCGCGAAGGCAAGAACCGGGAAATCCGCCGCGTGATGGACGCGCTGCTTCTCCCCGTGACACGGCTGATCCGCGTGGCTTACGGGCCGTTCCAGTTGGGCAACCTCGCGCGGGGCGAGGTTGAAGAGGTTACGGGGAAAATTCTGCGCGAGCAGGTGCCCGGCCTGGGTAAGTGATCTCAGGGCCAAGGATCATCGCGGGCGCGTGGCGGGGGCGCAAACTGGTCGCACCCGTGGGGCTGGAGACGCGGCCGACGGGCGCGCGCGCAAGGCAGGCGGCGTTTGATATTCTGGCCCATGCGCCCTGGGGCGGTGGCGAATTTTTGCGCGGCGCAAAAGTGCTGGATGTGTTCGCCGGCACCGGGGCCTATGGGCTGGAAGCACTCTCGCGCGGGGCTTGCGGCGCGGATTTTATGGAGCAGGCGCCGGGGGCTTTGGCGGCGTTGCGGGCGAATATCGCCGCCTGCAAGGCCGAGGGCGTGGCCCGCGTGGTGGCGGGGGATGTGCTGGCGGTGCGCAGCGGCGCGCCGCACGATCTGGTGTTTCTGGACCCGCCTTATGGGAAAGATTTAGTCGCCAAGGCGCTGGCGGTGCTCTCCGCGCGCGGGTGGATCGCCCCCGGCGCGGTGGTGGTGGCCGAGCTTGGGCCGGGGGATGATGTTACGCTGGGGGAAGTGTTGGCCGAGCGGGCGCATGGGAAGGCAAGGCTGGTGTTTGGGCGGGTTTGAGTTTGGTACTGGGTAATGTTTGTGGTAAGCAAACGGACGTAGGATGGGTTAGCGCAGCGTAACCCGCTCATCGAAATCCTGCAATTGATTTTCGGCCCCGGATTGGTTTGATGGGACGAATTACAAGCTGGCGCTCGACCATCCGATCCTGCGCTTGACAATTGACACCAATTCCGAGACATATTGCAGAGATTGACCTCTCCAGGTGCCACAACTTGGAAAGATCGAATCACAAAGAAGGGATGCAGAATTTAGTTCCGGTAAAGATGTGCAGTATTAAAAACGGAGACTGATGCGATATGACCTACAACGTCCACAATAGCTGATCTGCCGATCCATCCCGAAGTGACTGCGTTAAATATGCTGAATTTCGTTGAGTACTTACAGATTTGATCAGATACAATGTTATTGGATGACAGCTATAGTTATGAGCAGTGCATTGAGGATGGAAGCACCGCTCAAATTTCCATACCGATGACTTGAGGAAATCTAACTTTTGACTTGACATGGCGGAGATAAGTGCCAGATCATTTGCATTCAAAACGATGCTACCGAGACAATCACTTACTTGATCGGCTGTACACTCGGTACAAACATCAGATGAGTCAGACACGTTTGCAATTTGTTCTTGAGCTTGTGTAAAGCAAGTCTGTTAACCGATCACTAAAGAAGGAACAGAATGTTATTGCTCGAACTTTGGGTGAAATATTTCACGGCCACCGAAGAATAACGCATCGATGTTAAAGAGTTCATTGCATTAGACTACAAACGTTTCTTGGATAGAACTTTTGCCGACACCCAACCGTCGACTTATGACAGCTACACAAGCATTTATTGCAGAATCCGATTGGCAAAGACGAATAATATTTCATCAATCCATTATTTCAATGGCACTGCAGCCTGTGCGATAGGTTCAGAATTCCTCATTCTAACCAAAGCTTTTCACGTGAAGCAAGCAAAGGAGTTTGGGTGTCGAGTGCCAAGCCGCTAGTTTGAGCTACGTATCGGTCTGGTTCTGGATCGCCGATGCTTGCGCTTCTGCGCTCGCGATGACGTGGGTGCCTGGCTAACCCAACCGCTCGCGGAACCACGCGGCCAAATCTGTCTCGTTCAACATCCCACCAGCGACGGATTCCATGAGCTTCACCGCATCCTGGTTTGCCGTAGCGGAGCGTAAAACCGTTATCGGCGAGGAACAACCGGGCGATGACCCAGGCGGTGCGCTTGTTCCCGTCCGCAAAACCGTGGTTGCGGGCGAGGCCGAACGCATAGGCGGCGGCGAGGGACGCAGCATCCGCGCTGGGCATAGGCGTGAACATTCTGCGGGCGGGCAATGGCGGATTCAACAGCGCCTTTGTCGCGGATGCCGTCCAGCCCGCCATGTTCGGCAATCTGGCGGTCGTGCACGGCATGGACGACTTCAAGCGCCACCCAGCGCCACTGGGTCATTTGGCCAGAGCGCGCAGCACGTCACGGTCTTCGTGCATAATCTCCTCGGCCAGCGCCATCTGCCGCTCGAATTCGGGGTTGTAGGCGGTGAGGCGGTAACTGCCGTCCGGGGCCTCGGTGAAATAGACAAGATCGCCCTTTTGCACTTTCAGCCGCGCCATCGCCTCTTTCGGCAGAATGAACCCGGTGGAAGAGCCGACGGTGGTAACTTTAAGTGTGAGCATGGCCTGACTCCAGAGGGGTATATAACAAACATTATATACCCGTGGTGAGCCAAGGCAAGCGGCCCTGCCCCTCCTCAGTACAACTCAAAATACTCGTTCGTCTCCACCGCCGGGATATCATCCCGCATGCGCAGAATTTCGGCGGTTTTTACGGTGGTGAAAACTTTGATGAACTCAGCACCCAGCATGTCGCCCAAGGCGGTGTCGGCGGCGAGTGCGGTGAGGGATTCGTGCATCTCGGTCGGGAGTTTGGGGAAGGAGGCGTCGGCCTCTTTCAGCCCGGAGCGCTCAGGTGCGAGGCTGCTGCCCGCTTGCAGCCCCAGCAGCCCGGCGGCGATGGAAGCGGCGGCGGTGAGGTAGGGGTTGGAGAGCGCGGAGGGAACGCGGACTTCCAGATGCTGGCGTTTGTCCTTGCTGGCTTTGATACGCACGGAGGCGGAACGGTCCTCCACGCCCCAGGAGACATTGCTGGGCGCAAAAGTGTGCGGGCGGATGCGGCGGTAGCAATTGGTGGTGGGGTTCCAGATGGCTTGCGCGGCGGCGGCGTGGTCGAGGATGCCTTGGGTGAAACTTTTCATCAGCCCGCTCATGCCGTCTTTGTCGGTGGTGTCGAGAAACGCGTTCTTGCCGGTGGCGAGATCGTACAGAGACACATGAAAATGCGAGCAGGAGCCAGCCAAGACCTTTATAGGGCTTGGTCATGAAGGTGGCGAGCAGGCCCTCGGTGCGCAAAAATTCCTTCACGGTGTTTTTGAAAACAAAGGCGCGGTCGGCGGCGGCAATGCCATCGAGGGCGGCGAAATTCAGCTCCCATTGGCCGGGGCCGAATTCACCGTTGGTGGTGATCATGTCCACGCCGGAATCACGCAGCACGCGCATGAGTTTATCCATGGCCGGGTGCTGGTGGATGAGCGAGGTCACGAAGATCGGGTTGCCGGGATAGAGCGGTTGGCGGGTCGCGAGGTCCACCACGTAGAATTCGTATTCATGGCCCATTGTGACGCCGAATCCCATATCCGCGGCTTTGGCCAGGATGTTTTTCAGCACCATGCGCGGGGCGGCCTGTTGGGCGCGGCCGTCGTACCATTTGGTGTCGCAGATCACCCGCGCGGTGTTGGCGAGCCAGGGAACATTGCTGACGGAATTCAGGGTCCGGGACCATCAGGCAGTCGGCGAAGTTGATGTCCTCGTTATAGCCGGTGCCGGGGATGGGCAGGGAGGAAGTGTCCAGCGTCACCGCGCCGCCATAGAGGTTGAGGCCGTTGAGCGTGTAGGATTCCACATGGTCGATCGGCACGGTTTTGCCGCGCGAGAGGCCCGCCAGGTCCGGGAGTTCGAAGCGCACGTATTCGACGCTGTTTTCGCGTAAGGACTCGGCGAATTGCTTCGCGGAGTCCTTGGTGTGGGAGACGCAATCGGCAGTGGACATTTTGGCTCCTAGACTTTTGCGGTTGCGAGGGCACGCTCGGAAATTTTCAGGAAATTAGCGAAGATTTTGGTTGCGGCGTCATATAGCGGGGGGAAATTTTCCTCGACCTCCGCCTGGAGCGCGGGCAGAGCGCCCGCACCTTTTACACGCTCCAGGGCGGCGGCGTATTCCGGCAGCGCGCCCCATTCGGTGGCGGTGGTGGCGGTGAGTTCCATGTGGAATTGCAACCCGTAAGCATGGTCGCCGATGGCAATGGCCTGGATACGGCAGCCGGGCGAGGTCGCGAGCTGGCGGGCGCCAGGGGGGAGCGTAACAATCTCGGCGCCGTGCCACTGAAAACAGGTGCAAAGCGGCGGCACGCCCTCGAAAATCGGATCGGGCTGCACGGAGACCTGAGAGATACCCACCTCCGGCGGGCCTTGCATGAGCTGCACATGGCCGCCGCAAGCCTGGGCGAGCAACTGGTTGCCGAGGCACATGCCGAGATAAGGCCGTCCGGCATTCACCCAGGTTTTGATGGCTTCCATCTCGTCGAGCAGCCAGGGATGCTTGTCGGTTTCCCACACGTCCATCGGGCCGCCCATGACGAGCATGGCGTCGTAGTCGTCGAGCGGCGGGATGGCCTCGCCCTCGTCGAGTTCGACCTGATGCATGGTGTGGCCATGCGCTTTCATGACGTCCCGGAAACTGCCGGGATGTTCGGAGATAACGTGCTGGAAGACGAGGATTTTCATGCTTTTACCAATTCCGCCTGGACACCGTGGACACAAGAGCTTTCGCCGAGATCGGCATGCGCGCCATCATACAGCGCGTTGATATTGGCGCCATGCGAGAAGCGCGGCCAGCGGCCCTTTGGCGCCAGCGCCACGCCGCGCGGGATGTTGGCGTCGAGTTTCAAAACCATCCTGATTCCACCTTCCTCATTTTTGAGCATAACGTTTTCGCCATCGGTCAGTCCCGCCGCGTCATCGGGGTGAATGCTGACCGTCGCGGCGCCTAGCTTCTCGCGGATGCGCGGGTCGTTGCCATAGGCGCTGTTCATCGTCCACGGCGAGGCGGGGGAGAGCACGCGCAGTTTGCCTTGCGCGGCATGTGCGTCGGCATGGGCAAAGGGCAGACGCGGCGCTCCGGCGGCGAGCGCCTGTTCGGAGGCGATTTCAACCTTGCCGGAGGGCGTCGGGAATTTGCCGCCGGCGAAGGGCGTGATGATTTCAGGCGAATGGTCTTTGGTGCCGGCGGCTTTGAGGGCGGAAAAATTTTCCGCAACCCCGGTCGCCCGGACCAATTGGTCGAGCAAGGAGGCGTCATCCTCATACAAGGCGGGATCGCGCAGCCCCATGGCGCGGCTTAAGCGGCGGAAAATTTCCTGGTTGGGCAGGGCCGTGCCGGGCGGTTCGGCGGCTTGCACCTGGGCGCTGACGGTGAGGTTGAAATACGGCACGACCAGATCGTCGAACTCCAGGAAGCTCGCGGCGGGGAGAATCCAGTCGGCGTAATCGGTGGTGTCGGTGGTGAAGAGATCGAGGCAGACATGCAGCAAATCCTCGCGGGCGAGAGACTGCCGCAGCATGGCCTGGCGCGGGGATGATGCCAGAATATTGTTGTTCCAGCAGAGCAGCGCACCGGCTTTGGCTGAGTCGGCCAGGGTCTCGGCAAGGTCGAGATGCGAGATCGAGGGCGCTCCTCCGTCGGCGCCAAGGTCCGGGCGGGTGATGAGGTCCATGTCGATGCCGCGTGTGGCCGGGCCGTTGAGGTAACACAGCCCGGCATTGGGTTTGCCGAGGTTGCCGGTGACGGCGGCCAAAGCGGCGGCGGCGCGGAAGGCGTTGCCGCCTTTGGGCTGGCGCTGCATGCCCTGGCCGAGCCAGAGCAGGCTGGGGCCCGTGGCATAGAGTTTCGCGGCGGCCTCGATCTGTGCAACCGGAAGGTCGGTTTGCGCGGCGGTCCAGTCCGGGGTGGCATTGGCGACCGCCGGGGCCAGTTCGTCCCAGCCGAGCACATGATCAGCGATGAACGCCTCGTCCAGCAATCCGTCGCGTTTGGCGATGTGCATGAAGCCGAAGGCCAGGGCAGCGTCCGATCCTGGGCGGAGTTGCAGATGCAGATGCGCGTCCTCGGCGGTTTTGTGGCGGATCGGGTCGATGACGAGGATTTTGGCGCTTGTCTCCTTCAGCCAGAACTTATGCATATGCGGCGCGCTGGCGAACGGGTTGGCACCCCAGACCACGATGCAGGCGGCATGTGCGGCGGCGCGGGGGTCGAAGCCGGCGCAACTGTCGCCAATGGTCCAGTTGAGCGCGACATGGCCGGCTTTGTTGCAAACGGAATCCGGGTCCACCTCGGTCGCCCCGATGGCGTTGAAAAACCGCAGCGGAAACGCGGTGGAGAGCAGAGCGACCGTGCCGGTGTAATGCGTGTGCAGAATTCTGGCGGGGTTCTCGGCGCGGATGGCATTCAGCCGGGCGGCGATGGCGGCCAGTGCTTCGTCCCAACTGGCCGGGGCGAACTTGCCCTCGCCCTTTTTGCCGATGCGCTTCAGCGGGGTGGCGAGCCGGGCGTTTTTGTCCAGCCAGACACCGTTATAGGCCAGCGCGCATTTGCCGCAGAGCGCGCCGCGCGCGACCGGATGCTCCGCATCGCCCAGGATTTTCGAGATCACGCCGTCCTTTTTCAGCACGACGATGCCGCAGGCATCGTAGCAGTCACGCGGGCAGGTCGTGCGGATGATCTGCGTCTTTGGCGTCATGTCGGCAAATCCCTTCACTGCGGAGCCGCAAAAATAAACTGCTTGGGAGCAAGTTATTACAGGGAATTAAAATTTCGTGAAGCAGTGTGTTGAGCGACGGTTAAGAATTCACGTCCAGTCTGGCGCCGAGGACTGATAATCAGGGCTTGAAGATAATGAATCTGATGCGCGCGGACAATCTGGCGGAACTCAGCCTGCTGCTCGCACTCTGCGTCCTGGGCGTAGCGGTTTTTGCCATGCGTGCGGATCGTTGGTTTTTCCAGCGCCGGATTGCCGCTGAGGAAGCGGCGCGGCGGCAATGGAGCCGGATACTGGCGGACGCCTCCTTCGACGGGCTCTTGATCCACCGGCAGGGGCTGATCCTGCAAATGAACCGCTCCCTGGTGCGGCTGCTGGGCGCGCGCGAGCGTGAGTGGCTGGGCCAGCAATTCGCCAATCTGGCGCGGGCCGACCAGGTTGCAACCCTCCGTATGGAGCTTGAGGCGCCGCAGCCGCAACGAGCGGAGTTTTTTCTGCTCAGGCAGAATAAAACCGAAATAGCTGTGGAAATATGCAGCCATAACATCGAGTTCGAGGGTCAGCCCGCCACCGTCACCGCGATCCGCGATATCAGCCAGCGCCTTGCCGACGCCGCCAAAATCGCGCGGCTGACGCATTACGACGCCCTGACCGGGCTGGCCAATCGCAAGCTGTTTGACAGAATTCTGGCGGCTTCCCTGGCGCAGACCGGCCGCAAAAGCGGCACGGTCACGGTGTTCACGATCGATCTCGACCGGTTCAAGGCGGTGAACGAGCAACTGGGCCGATCCGGGGGTGACCTGCTGCTGAAGCAGGTCGCGGCGCGGATCGGTGCGATGATCTCCAAGGAGGACACGCTGGCCCGCCTCGGCGGCGATAAATTCGCACTTCTGATGATGAGTACGGGCGGTCCCAACCGTGCGCTCAGCCTTGGTGGCCAGCTTGGCGCGGCGTTCAACGAGCCGTTCATCATCGACGGCCGCTTGGTGAAGCTGGGACTTTCCATCGGTATCGCGGTCTATCCGGACCATGCGGCGGATGCCGAAGGGTTGATGAAGGCGAGCGAATTTGCCCTGGCCCAGGCCGCGCGTGGCGGTGGCGGGGTCGCGCATATGTTCTGCCACCACGAGTCCGGCGCCGCGCGCCCGGCTTTGCTTGCACCGGGAGAGTGATCAGCCTCTATCAATAAGTTAGAGGGCAATCCAGATGGATCGCACTCTAAAGATCGTGCTATGATCCCCCATGCCCGCCCCGATGCCCAGCCCGGCCATTCGCCTTCTCTCCGCGCAGACCGTGAATCGCATCGCCGCTGGCGAGGTGATCGAACGGCCGGCGGCGGCGGTGAAGGAGCTGGTGGAGAACGCGCTGGATGCGGGGGCGCGCCGGATTGAGGTGATCCTGGCCGGCGGCGGCATCTCCCGGATCGAGGTCATCGACGACGGTTGCGGCATCGGGCGAGACCAGTTGGCGCTCGCCATCGAACGCCATGCAACCTCGAAACTCGCCGATGAAGCCTTGATCCGCATTGCCACGCTTGGCTTCCGTGGCGAGGCGCTGCCCTCGATCGGCGCCGCCGCGAAACTCACGCTGATCAGCCGGCCAGCCGCCCAGGATTCCGCCTATAAAATTACCGTGGCAGGCGGGGCTGTGGGGGAGGTGACGCCCATGGCGGGGCCGATGGGCACCAGGGCGATTGTCGAGGATTTGTTCTACGCCACCCCGGCGCGGCGGAAATTTTTGCGTACCCCAAGGGCCGAGGCCGAGGCGGCGGAGCGCGCCGTCTGGCGTCTGGCCCTTTCAGCCCCTGGGGTCGCGTTCCGGCTGGTCTCGGACGAGCGGGTGATGTTCGATATTCCCGGCCAGGACGAGTCCGCGCGCGTGGCGGCTTTGTTCGGGCGCGAGACCGCAGGCGCGATGCTGGCGCTGGAGGCGACGCGCGAGGGCGTGCGTCTCACCGGGCTGGCCGGTCCGGCCAGCCTCTCGCGCGCCACCACGGGCCTGCAAAGTTTCGTGGTGAATGGCCGCCCGGTGCTGGACCCCCTGCTGCGCATGGCTTTGCGGCTGGCATACCGGGATGTGATTATATCCGGGCGGCATCCGGTGGCGGCGTTGCGCCTGGAGGTTCCGGACGAGGCGCTGGACGTGAATGTGCATCCCGCCAAAACGGAATTGCGCTTCGCCGATGCGAACGGGGTGCGCAGCCTGGTGATGGGCGCGATCGGGCGGTTGCTCGACCGCCCGATCTCATTGGCGGGCGCGCCGCCGGTGCGGCCCGGTTTGACGCTCCGTCCGCCCGGCGCGTTCGCGTCACCGCCGCCAACGGCCGCCGCGCGTGGGTTTGCCGAGGCCGAACGATCGTTCCTCGCCCCGCCTACGGCCCGCCAGATTTCCGCGCCGCCAGCCATGGAGACACAGCACCCGCTGGGCGCTGCGGTGGCGCAGATTCTCGATACCTATGTGCTGGCGGTGGCCGAAGATGGCGCGCTGGTGATCGTCGACCAGCACGCGGCGCATGAGCGGCTGACCGAGGAGCGGCTGCGCGCGGAATTCTCCGCCGGCAAGGTGGCGAGCCAGGCCTTGCTGATGCCTGTGGTGGTGGATTTGCCGCAAATGGAGGCGACGCGGCTGCTGGCGCAGGCCGAGGTTTTGCTCCGGCTGGGGTTGGAGATCGAGGCCTTCGGGCCGGGGGCGGTGCTGGTACGCGCTGTGCCGGCGGTGTTGCGCGCGCCCGATGCGGCCGGGCTGCTGCGTGACTTGGCCGAGGAATTCGCGGAGAGCGACACGCCGGTCGCCCTGGAGGCACGGTTGGACGCGGCCCTGGCCCGGCTTGCCTGCCACCGCTCGATCCGCGCCGGAAGGCGGCTGACGGGCGAAGAGATGTCGGCGCTGCTGCGCGAGATGGAAGCGACGCCGCGCGCCGGAACATGCAGCCATGGGCGCCCGACGTTCCTGAAATTGTCGAAGGCCGAGTTGGAAAAAATGTTCGGCCGGCGCCAATGAAATGGAATGTTTGCGGTTCGCCTTGACCTTCGCGCGCCGGGCGCGATACGCCCGCGCTGACCCGGATATTGGAATAGCATGTTGATGAGGCTTCAGTCCGGCATGGCCGGACAAAAATTACGGACCATGCGGCTGATGTTCTTCATGTCCGGCATCGGGATTTCCGTCTGGGCCATCACCGTGCCCTTCACCAAAATCAGGTTTCATCTCGATGACGGCACGCTGGGGATGATGCTGCTCGCGGGTGGGACCGGCGGTGTGCTGGCGATGCCGTTTGCCGGGATGGCGATCGGCCGCTGGGGCAGCCGGGCGGTGCTGATCGCGGTGGGCGTCGGCTTTGGCGCGCTGCTGCCAATGTTGACCCTGGCACCTTCCCCGGCCGCTTTTACGGCATTGCTGTTTGTGTACGGTGCGTTGTTCGGCGCGCTCGATATCTCGATCAACGCGCAGGGCGCGGTGATCGAGCGCCTGAGCGGGCGGCTGCAGATGTCGGGCTTCCATGCCTGCTACAGCCTGGGTAGCCTGGGCGTTGCGGTGGCGGGCAGTCTGCTGCTCCGGCTGGGGGTTTCCTATGCCGCTTGCGCGGTTTTGAATGCCGTGGCGATTTTGCTGATCCTGACGCAAGGCGGGTATCTGCTGCCGCGAACCGCGGACGCGCCCTCGGATGGTCCGAAAATCGCCATGCCGAACCGGGCCACCATCGTGCTGGGGCTGTGCTGTTTTACCTGCTTCCTCACGGAAGGTGCGGCGACGGATTGGAGCACGATTTTTCTGCGGTTCTCGCGCGGGATGCCGATTGCGGGTGCGGCCCTGGGTTACGCCGCCTTTGCGGTGGCAATGGCCGCCTCGCGCCTGCTGGGCGACCGCGTGGCGATGCGCCTTGGGCCGGCACAGGTGATGCGGCTGGGGTGCGCTATGGCGGTGGCCGGGTTTGGGATGGTTATTTTCATCCCCTACGGCCTGGCGGGCATTATCGGTTTTGGGCTGGTCGGGCTTGGCACCGGCAACATCGCGCCGTTGGTGTTCAGCGCGGCATCCCGCGTGAAGGGCATGGCGGCGAACCATTCCGTGCCGGCGGTGGTGGGTTTGGGCTATGCCGGGTTCCTGGTCGGGCCGGTGGTGATTGGCCTGATCGCAAATCATTTCGGGCTGGGGTCGGCGCTGGGGCTGGATGCGGTTCTGCTGGCTGCCACTTTCTTCGCCGCAAAGGCGGTGGCTGCTTAATTTTTTGGCGTCTGCTTAAGCTGTCACCGGCGGGGCGCCGCATAGCCCAGTCTGCTTTTCCTGGCACTAAAATTGCTTGCCATATAGCGGTTTAACAAAAGGGGAGTTCGCTGTGGGTGTGGTCGATACCGGAAACGGTTTGCGCGCAATTTCGGCCGGGTTATCGGCGCGGGAAGCGCCGTTCCATGAAATCCCGGTGATCGATTTCGCGCCCATGCTGGGCACGGACAGCCAGGCAAAGCGCGAGGTTGCGGCGGCGTTGCGCAAGGCCGCCATCGAGGTCGGGTTTTTCTACATCAGGAACCACGGTGTCCCGGCGCCCATCATCCAGGCGCTGTTCGATGCCGGACCGGCGTTTTTTGCGCTCCCGCTCGAAGAGAAAATGAAAACCCATGTGAAGCTCTCGACCAATAATTCCGGCTACACGCCGATGCTGGAAGAGAATGTGAACCCAGCCGCCAAAGGCGACCTGCACGAGGCCTATGACATGGCCGCCGAGCTTGATGCGGACGACCCGGCTCTGGCAAGCGGCCAGGGCCTGTATGGGGTAAACATCTGGCCGGAGGGAATGCCAGAGTTCCGCGAAGCGATGTTGGCTTATCATGTCGCGGTGCTCGACCTTGGCCGTGCTCTGTTCCGCGCTTTTGCGCTGGCGCTAGGCGTGGACGAGGATTATTTCGATCCCTTCATCACCAAGCCGACCCGTGCCCAGAGGATTGTGTATTACCCGAGCCAGGATGGCGCGATCGACGAAGACCAGATCGGCATCGGCGCGCATTCGGATTATGAGTGTTTCACCATCCTCGCCCAGCATGAGGTGCCCGCATTGCAAGTGCTGAACGCCGCCGGCGAATGGATCGCGGCACCACCCATTCCGGGCACGTTCGTGGTCAATATCGGCGATATGATGGCGCGCTGGAGCAACGATCTTTTCGTCTCGACCATCCATCGCGCGATCAACACCACCGGCCGCGCGCGCTACTCCATCCCATTTTTTCTTGGGCTCAATTACGACACGCTGATCGACGTGCTGCCCGGCTGCGTGACGCCGGAACGGCCGCGCAAATACGAACCAGTCGTTGCTGGCGACTATGTGCAGAGCCGGTTCGACGCGACCTATGGCTACCGCAAAGAGACTGACGCTTAAACAACAGGGACAAAAACACATGAAGATTGCAAAACTTGCCTCAGTTGCCATCGCCGCCGGGCTGCTCGTCGCCCCCGCCGCGCAGGCACAGGTGAAACTGACGGGAAAACCGAAAATCGCCGTCATCTTTTTCGGCACGACGAGTGATGGCGGCTGGGCGCAGTCGCAGAATGCCGGGCGTCTGGCGCTGATGAAAGCCTATGACCAACGCATCCCCTATGTGGAGAATGTGCCGGAAGTGACCGCGAAGGTCGAGCAGGCGATCGACCTGTTCATCAACCATGGCGATAACATCATCATCGCCGGCTCCTATGGCTATTCCGACGCGTTCGCCGCCGAGGCGAAAGCGCATCCGGATATGGCTTTCGTCAACATCGCCGGTACGTCGTCCGCGCCAAATCTTGAGAGCTTTTACGCCAAAACCTATGAAGGCTGGTATCTCGCCGGCATGGCCGCCGGGTATGCGACAAAAACCAAAACGCTTGGCATGATCGAGGGCTTCCCGATTCCCAACGTGTTGTGGGATGTGAATTCCTTTGCGCTCGGCGCGCAGGCGGCAAATCCGGGCACCGTGGTTAAGGTGGCCTTTGTGAATGCCTGGAGCGACCCGGTGAAGGAAGCGCAAATTTCCGCCGCCATGATCCAGCAGGGTGCGGATGTTATCGCGACCGATATGGACACCGCCGCCGCCCTCGTGGTCGCGGAAAAGGCCGGAAAATATTCCGTTGGCTACCAGGTGGACATGGCGAAAAGCGCGCCGAATGGCATCCTGACCTCGGTCGAGTTTCATTGGGGCAAAAAACTGGTGCCGATGGTCAAGGAAATGGCGGATGGCACCTGGACCAGCGGCGGGACACCGCTTTATGGCATCAAGACTGGCGTGATCGACGATGCGCCGTTCGAGCATATCCCGGCTGCGGACATCGCGAAAATCGAAGCCGTGCGGGCCAAGGAAATCGCCGGCACGTTTGATCCCTTCTCCGGGCCGATCACCTCGCAGGATGGCAAGGTGCAGGTCGCGGCTGGCGCCACCATCTCCGACGATGCTCTATGGAACATGAATTACCTCGTTTCGAACGTAAAAGGTTCGATGAAGTAATTTTGTCCGCCGCAAAAACAGCAAACAGCAAGAGTCATATTTCGTGAACTCTTGCTGTAAAACTAGCAGATATTCAAAAATCATTTGGCGCGCGCCCGGCTCTGCTGGGCGCGGATTTTGTGCTGGAGTGGGGCGAGGTCCACGCCTTGCTGGGCGAGAATGGCGCTGGCAAATCGACGCTCATGAACGTGCTCTCCGGCTTCTACACCGCCGATGACGGCGTGGTGGAAGTCAATGGCCACGCGGTGCGCTATGAGAATCCCGCGGCCGCGGCCGATGCCGGGATCGGCATGATCCACCAGCATTTCAAACTCGTCGGGCCGCTCAGCGTGATCGAGAATATCCGCCTGGCCTGCGCGCGCCGCGCGGGGTGGAAAACGCAGGCGCAGGCGCTCAAGGCGATGGAAGATCTTGGGCTCCAGCTCGGCTTCCATCTGAACCCGAAAAGCCGCGTGGACGAGATGGCTGTCTCGGACCGCCAGAAACTCGAGATCATGAAGGTGCTGCTGGCCGGTGCCAAAATCCTCATCATGGACGAGCCGACCGCGGTGCTGACCGAGGCGGAAGCCAAAGCCGCCCTCGGCCTCGCCCGGCAATTGGCGCAGAGCGGCCGGGCGGTGGTGCTGATCACCCATAAACTGCGCGACGTGCTGGGCTATTCCGACCGTGTCACGGTTATGCGCGCGGGTAAAACCGTGATTAACGCAGCGCCATCGGCGGGCATGACGGGGGAATCCCTCTCGCGGGCCATGGTCGGCGCCGAGCCGGTGGCCGCCGTGCCGCGCCCCTCCGCGCGCCCGCACAGCGAAATTCTGCGTCTCATCAAAATCTCCGCTCCGGCCAGCGAGCATGGCGTGCCTTTGCATGACATCAGCCTGGATGTGCGGGGCGGTGAAATTCTCGGGGTCGCCGGAGTTGGCGGCAACGGCCAGGCGGAATTGGTGGAAACCCTCATCGGCATCCGCAAGGCGACTTCCGGCGCTGTCCTCTTCAGCGGGGTCGACGCGCCGGCTGGGCCGGAAGAGCGGCGCGAATGGGGCCTGCGCTTCATCCCGGCCGACCGCATGGGTATGGGGCTTTTTGGCGAGCTGCCGCTCAATGTGAACATAGCACTCCCCCGCCTGCTTGGCGGCAAACCGGAAAAGCGCTGGTTCGTCCGCAAACCCTGGATGACGGGGCTGGCACAAGCCGCGATCGGGGAGTTCGAGGTCGCGGGTGCGACGCCTGAAACCCCCGTCCGCCTGCTCTCCGGCGGCAACGCGCAGAAACTCCTGCTGGCGCGCGAATTCGCCGGGCATTTCTCGATTTTGATCGCCCATTCGCCCACGCGCGGGCTGGACATCCGTGCGGTCCAGGCCGTCCAGGCCCGCTTGCGCGCCGCCACCGAGCGGGATGTCGCGGTGTTGCTGATCTCGGAGGACCTCGACGAGATCATGGAATTATCGGACCGTGTCGCGGTGATGAGCCACGGCAAACTGAGCGAGGCGGAGCCTATCGGCAGCCGTAGATCGAGGTAAAATCGGCCGGCTGATGCTGGAGATGGCCTGATGTACAAGCCGCTCGTCTCGCCGCGCCTCGCCGTTACCCGCCGGCTGGCCCTGCTTACACTTTTTGGCGGTATCGCCACGGGCCTGGTCGTCTGCACCCTTTTTCTCCTCACCCAGGGAATGGGGCTGAGCGATCTGGCGAGCCAGTTCATAGGCTACACCTTTGGCGACCCTGAGGGGCTGGACCAGACACTCACACGCTCCATCCCGCTCATCCTCGTCGGCCTCTCCGTGGCCGTGTGCTTGCGCGTGAAATTCTGGAATATCGGCGTCGAGGGGCAACTCTGGGCCGGCGCGATAGCGGCCACCGCCGTGGTGCTCTACCATATCGGCCCGGCCTCGCTGCGGCTGGAGACCATGTTTCTGGCGTCCATGCTGGGCGGCGGCATCTGGTCCGGCGTGTGTGCCGTGGCAAAAATCTATCTGCGCGCCAACGAGGTTATTACCACCTTGCTGATGAACTATGTCGGCTCCATGCTGGCGCAGCAATTGCTCTACGGCGCCTGGCGCAACCCGACGGATTCCTACCCCGTGAGCCAGACTTTTACGCATGGCGAGCGTCTGGCACTGCTCGGCTTCGGCCATGTCCATGCCGGCATTTTCATCTCCATCGGCGCGGCGCTCTTCTGTTGGTGGCTCGTCACCTTCAGCCGTGTCGGCATCATGTCCCGCGCGGTTGCGGCCAACCCTCTCGCGGCGCGCGCTGTCGGCGTGCCGGTCGGGCGCATTATTTTGCTTATGGCAACGCTGGCGGGGGCGCTCTCCGGCCTTGCGGGTTTCACCATCGTCGCCGGGGAGGAATACAAACTCACGCAATTCGTCGGCAATGATTTTATTTTCCCCTCGATCGTGGTGGCCTATCTCGCGCGGGCGAATCCCCTGGGTGTTGTGGTGGCCTCCATCGCGATCGCAGCGCTCTACACGGCGGGCGATTCCCTGAAAGCCTTTTTCCAGTTGCCGGGTGCGACCGTGCTCGCCATCGAGGCCACCCTCCTGTTCTGCGTCTCCTGCTTCGAGTTTTGGCTCCGCTACCGCCTCACCTGGGTAAAGACCGCGCGGGTTCAAAAATCATGACCGGCATCCTCACCGCCTGGGCCGGCACCATCCCCGGTTTCGCGGCACCCTTTTTGCTCGCCACCATCGGCCTCATTATCAACGAGCGCGCCGGCGTGATGAATCTCGGGGTTGAAGGCATCATGGCCGTCGCCGCCGTTGTCGCCGTCATCATCAATTTGAACGGCGGGGACGCCGCGCTGGCGGTGCTGGGCGGCGCAGGTGCGGGGCTGGTGCTCGCCGCTCTGTTCGCCTTCATGGCCGTGATTTTGCGCGTCGACCAGGTGCTCGCGGGTCTGGTCACGTTCGCAATGGGCATTGGCGTTTCCGGCTTCCTCGGCAACTCGTTCGAAAACCAGCCGATCACCGGCCTCTCCCCCCTGCCCGCCGCCTGGTTCGCCTGGATGCCAAAAATTCTCGCCGGCATCCTCGACCAGGACGTATTGACTTATTTCGCCTTCGCCGCCGCCGTCGCCATCTGGTTCGTGATTGAACACACCGATCTCGGCCTGCGCCTGCGCGCGGTGGGCGAGGACGCCCCCGCCGCCGATGCCGCGGGGGTGAGCGTGTTTTTCATGAGGATCGGCGCCGTGCTGGTTGGCGGCATTTTCTGCGCCATCGCAGGCACGCATCTGAGCCTCGTCGGTTCGCATCTCTGGGTCGATGGCATGGTCGCCGGCCGCGGCTGGATCGCCGTTGCCATGGTCACGCTCTCACGCTGGAACGCTTTGCGCGCCATCGCCGCGGCGTTGCTGTTTGGCGCGGTGGAGGCGCTGGTGCCGCAACTCCTCTCCAGCGGCATGAATGTGCCTGTCTACCTCATCGAAATGTCGCCGTATCTGGCGACATTGGCGTATTTGCTGATTGCCGGATTCTTCCAGACCAGCGCCGATGCGCAGCCAGCGGATTTGGCGCGGCCGTATTTGCGGGAAGAACGAAGGTAGGTTTCAGAACGATCTCGCCCTCAATACCCCAGGGCGCAGCCGTCCTTGCGCGGGTCCGATCCGCCGATCATGATGCCGTTCTGGTGGTCGATGCGGATGGCCTGACCGCCGCCATGCGGATGATGATTCAGGTCGCCGATTTGATGGCCTTTGGCGCTTAAGGCCTGGCGCAGGCTGGCGCTTATGCCGTGTTCCACCTCCACGATACCGGCATTCGGAAAAAAGCGCGGCATATCGATCGCTTCCTGCGGGTCCATGCCATATTGCAGCATATTCGCCAGCACCCAGCTCTGGCCCATCGGTTGATATTGCCCGCCCATGACGCCGAAGACGATTTCAGCTTCGCCGTTATTGGTTGCCAGTGCCGGGATGATGGTGTGCATCGGCCGCTTGTTGCCGGCGATGCAGTTGGGGTGCCCGGCTTCCAGCCTGAAGCCCAGGCCGCGATTTTGCAGGATGATCCCGGTATCGCCGGCGATGATGCCGGAGCCGAATTCGTGGAACAGCGAGCTGATGAAACTGCACACATTGCCATCGGCATCCGCCACCGCGACATAAACGGTATCCCGCTGCGCCTCGCCCGGCGCGGGCAAGGTAGCCATGGCGTGGTTATCGTCGATCAACCCGCGCAGGCCGGACAGGTATTTGGCGCTGAGCAGGTGTTCCACGGGCACCTCGGCCTGTGACGGGTCGGCGAGGAAGGCATCGCGGTCGCGGTAGACCAGTCTGGCCGCCTCGATCTGCCGGTGCAGGCGCAGCGGGTCCAGCGGGTCGGCACCGGCCGCGAAGCCGTCCATAATGCCCATGAGCATCAGCGCGACGATGCCCGAGCCGTTCGGCGGGCATTCCCAGATCTGCCGCCCGGCGAAATCGCCACTGATGGGCGTGACGAATTCAGCCGCGCGCAGGCCGGAATAAAAATCCGCCTCGGTATGCAGCCCGCCACGGGCGCGCAGTTCGGCCACCATGGCAGCGGCGATCTCGCCTTCATAAAATGCCTTGGCGCCGCCGGCGGCGATTTTGCGCATGGTCCGGCCCAATGCGGCATTGCGCATCACGGTGCCAGCTACGGGCGGTGCGCCGTTCGGCAGCAGGCTGGCCGCGCCGGCTTCACGCAGTTTTTCGGCCTGGTCGGCCCAATCGGAGGCGACGCGCGGCGCGATGACAAATCCTTCCTCGGCGTAGCGGATCGCCGGGGCGAGCGCGGCGTCGAGCCCCTTGCGGCCATGTGCCGCGAGCAGCGTTTCCCAGGCGCTGAGCGCACCAGGAATGGTCACGGCATGTGGCGAGGTTGGGGTAAGTGCTGTTACGCCAGCGGCATGCAGAGCCTCCAGGCTGGCGGCGGCCGGGGCCCGCCCGGAGCCGTTCAACGCTACCACCGGCTTGCCCTTTGGCTTGTAGAGACAGAAACAATCGCCGCCGATGCCGGTCGATTGCGGTTCCACCACGCCCAGGACCGCCGCTGCGGCCACGGCGGCATCGAGCGCGTTGCCGCCGGCGCGCAGGCTGTCGATCGCCGTTAACGTTGCTTCTGGCATCGAGGTCGCGGCCATGGCCCGCGTGGCATAGACCGGACTGCGTCCTGGCAGATGGAAGTCACGCATGTCGGTTTATATTCCTTCCAGAGAGACGATGGCGCGCGGGCCGCACACCAGGATAAATGCTATGAAAGTCCGCCGATTTCGCCGTCGGCATCGAGAAAAATGTCTTCCGCCGCAGCGTGGCGCGGCAGGCCCGGCATGGTCATTATCTCGCCGCACAACGCCACCACGAAACCTGCCCCGGCGGAAAGCCGGGCCTCACGGATGTGCAGCGAGAACCCGGTTGGAGCACCCTTGGCCGCTGGGTCCGAAGAGAAACTATATTGGGTCTTGGCCATGCAGACCGGCAGGGCGCCAAATCCGGCGGCTTGAAAACCCGACAGTTGGGTTTTTGCCTGGGGCGCGAAAGTAACCTCCGCGGCGCCGTAGATTTGTGTCGCAATCGTTCGGATTTTTTGCTCCAGCGTCATGTCATCAGGGTAGGCCGGCTGGAAGGCCGAGGGGCTATCCGCGAGCCGGATCACGGCTTGTGCAAGGGCTGCCGCCCCCGCGCCACCATCTGCCCAGTGGTTGCATTCCACGGCCTGCACGCCGATCGGGATACAGGAATCCTGTATGGCGGCAAGCTCGACCGGTGTATCGGCGGTAAAGCGGTTGATCGCGACGACCACGGGCAGGCCGAATTTCCGCATATTTTCCACATGCCGGAGCAGGTTGGCGCAGCCGGAGGTCACCGCGGCAACATCCTCCCGGCCAAGGTCCTTCAAAGCCACGCCGCCATGCATTTTCAGCGCCCTGACCGTGGCCACCACCACACAGGCGGCAGGTGCGAGGCCAGCCTGGCGGCATTTGATGTCGAGGAATTTTTCCGCCCCCAGATCGGCGCCGAAGCCGGCCTCGGTGACCACGTAGTCCGCGAGGCCAAGGGCCGTTTGCGTCGCGATGACCGAGTTGCAGCCATGCGCGATGTTGGCGAACGGTCCGCCATGGATGAGGGCTGGCGTGCCTTCCAGGGTTTGCGCCAGGTTCGGCGCCAACGCGTCCTTCAATAGCGCCGCCATGGCGCCCGCGGCGTTCAGCTCACCGGCGCGGACCAGGCGCTTTTTGGTATCCCGGCCGATGACGATATTGGCCAGGCGCTGCTCAAGGTCCGCCAGCGAGCGCGCGAGGCAGAAAATCGCCATGACTTCGCTGGCCGCGGTGATGTCGAAACCGGTCTGGCGCGGCGCGCCGTTGCCAATACCGCCCAGTCCCACCACGATATCGCGCAAGGCACGGTCGTTCAGGTCGACCACACGGCGCCAGGTGATGCGCCTTGGGTCGAGACTAAGCGCGTTACCCCAGAAAATATGGTTGTCGATCATCGCGGCAAGCAGGTTATGCGCGGCCGTGATGGCGTGCAGATCGCCGGTGAAATGCAGGTTGATATCTTCCATCGGCGCGACCTGCGCATGGCCGCCGCCGGTCGCACCGCCTTTGGCGCCGAAGCATGGTCCAAGGCTCGGCTCGCGCAAACAGATCGCGGTATTCAGCCCGGCGCGCCGCAGCGCATCGCCCAGGCCGATTGTGGTTGTGGTTTTGCCCTCGCCGGCCGGAGTCGGGCTGATCGCGGTGACGAGAATGAGTTTGCCGGAATGCGCCTCCATGGCCTGCCGCGCAAAACCCAGGGAGATTTTGCCTTTAAACGGGCCGTAACGATACAAGGCGTCAGCCGGGATGCCGAGTAACGTCGGCGATCTCCTGGATCGGCCGCAGCCGTACGGCCTGGGCTATTGCGATATCGCTCGTGGGGTCTATGGTCTTGGACATGGCAAGGCCCTAGCACGGCCCGTTGGCAGTCATAAAGCCCGCTTGTTCCCTTGCCCGAAAAGCGCAGCTAAAGCGGTGCGTGCTAAATCCAGAAACGGCGGATCGTTTGATCCAGGTCAACGCAAGGCCGTGCAGTTCATGCGCATGGGACGGGCTTCACCGGTAATCCGAAACTCGAACGTGAATCAGCCTCCAGATGAATGAGGAACAGGAAAATGGATATCAACACCGAATTGCTTGAGAACCGGGTGTTTGACGATATTGCCGTTGGCGCCTCCGCCAGCATGGAGAAAACAATCACGCTGGATGACATCGCGCTGTTTTCGGTCATCTCCGGCGACATCAATCCGGCGCATCTCGATGCCGATTACGCGGCGACGGATTTGTTCCACCACATCATCGCGCAGGGGGTCCTGACGGCGGGGCTGATCTCCGCCGTGCTCGGCACCAAACTTCCCGGCCCCGGCACCATTTATCTGGCCCAGGATCTGAAATTCCGCGCGCCGGTCAGCCCAGGGGACTCCATTACCGCGACGGTGACGGTGACCGAGCGTATCCCCGAGAAGCATAGGCTTGTGCTGGATTGCCACTGCTGCAACCAGGATGGCGTCGAGGTCATTCGCGGCACCGCCACCGTGCAGGCGCCGGTGGAAAAAGTAAGTCGCATGGCCATGGCGCTCCCCGAGGTGCGCCTGCTGCGCCACGACAATTTGCGTAAGCTGCTGGCGCGGGCCAGCGGCACGCCGCTGCCCACCGCCATTGTGCATCCGTGCGACGAGGTGTCGCTCCGCGCGGCGGTTGAGGCCGCGCAAGCCGGGTTGATCACCCCGATACTGGTTGGCCCTGAGGAAAAAATCCGCCGGGTGGCGAATGCCCACGGCATCGATATCACGGGCTTGGCGATTGAGCCGGCGCCGCACAGCCATGCCGCTGCGGCGCTGGCGGTCGCGTTGGTGCGCGAAGGCCAGGCCGCGTTGCTCATGAAGGGGGCGCTGCATACCGATGAGCTGCTGCATGAGGTGATGCAGGTCCAAACAGGGCTGCGCACGGATAAACGGCTCAGCCATGTATATGTGATGGACGTGCCCTCCTACCCCAAGCCGTTGCTGGTGACGGATGCCGCCATCAACATCGCGCCGACGCTCGAGGAAAAATGCTGCATCGTGCAGAACGCGATCGGCCTTGCGCATATTTTGGGGATCGCAGCGCCACGCGTTGCGCTCCTCGCGGCGGTGGAGACCGTCAACCCGGCGATGCAATCGACGCTGGATGCCGCGGCCTTGTGCAAAATGGCGGAGCGCGGGCAGATCACCGGCGGGGTGCTGGATGGGCCGCTCGCCTTCGATAACGCCATCAGCGCGGCGGCGGCGGAACAGAAGGGAATTCTGTCCCCGGTCGCGGGTCAGGCGGATATTCTCGTTGTCCCGAATATCGAAGCCGGCAATATCCTGGCCAAACAGCTCATCTTCCTCGCCAATGCGGATGCCGCCGGCATCGTGCTGGGCGCCAGCGTGCCGATCATTCTCACCAGCCGCGCGGATGACGCCCGGACGCGGCTTGCCTCCTGCGCGCTCGCCGTGATGGTGGCGGCCCATGCCTGACGCAATTCTGACCCTGAACGCGGGGTCGTCCAGCATCAAATTCGCGCTGTTCGAAGCCAATGAACATCTGGCGCGGATGGCCTCGGGCGAGGTCGAGAATATCGGCGCCGCGCCGCATCTGAGGATATATGCCGGCGCAGGCCTGGCGCTGGAGCGAAGCTGGCCGCAGGGTGCCGCGCTGAGCCATGAAGAATTGTTAGGCGCGGTTCTGCACTGGGTCGAGGATCATCTTGGGCCAGCACGGCTGATCGCGGCCGGGCATCGGATCGTGCATGGGGGTGAGGCGTTTATCGATCCGGTGCGGCTTGACCGGGCCACGCTTGAAGACCTGGCCCGGCTGAATCAGCTTGCCCCGCTGCACGAGCCCCATAACCTCGCCGCCGTGCGGGCCGTGATGGCGCTGCGCCCAAATCTTGCGCAAATCGGCTGTTTTGATACCGCGTTTCACCGCACCATGCCGGACCTGGCGACGCGCTTCGCGCTGCCGCGGCATTTTCATGACGAGGGCGTCCGGCGCTACGGGTTCCACGGTATCTCCTATGAATATATCGCCGGCCAGATGCGCGCCCTGGCGCCGCAATTGGCGGCGGGCCGCGTGATCGTGGCGCATCTGGGGAACGGGGCGAGCATGTGCGCCATGGCGAATGGTAAATCCGTCGATACCACCATGGGGTTTACCGTGCTGGACGGGCTGGTGATGGGGACGCGGTGCGGAACAATCGACCCAGGCCTGGTGCTCTATCTGATGCAGGCGCGTGGCATGGCCGCCGAGGTCATCGCCGATCTGCTTTACAAAAAATCCGGGTTGTACGGGGTCTCGGGGGTATCCGCCGATATGCGAGTGTTGCTGGCGAGTCCCGCGCCGGAAGCCGCCGAGGCGGTTGCGCTGTTTGCCTTTACCGCTGCCCGGCAGATCGGCGCCCTCACGGCCTCGCTCGGCGGGCTTGATGGGTTGGTATTCACGGCCGGGATCGGCGAACACGCACCGGAGGTGCGCGCCGCCATCTGCGACCGTCTGGGCTGGCTGGGGGTTGAGCTATCGCCGGCGGCGAACGCGGCGGGCGATATGTTTATCAACACAGCGTCCAGCCGGGTGGATGTATGTGTGATTCCGACCGATGAGGAAGCGATGATCGCCCGGCATTGCCTGGCGTTTTTGCCGTCAGAGCCGGATGACAATTGATGGGGCCGGCCTGTCAAACATAGGTCAGGATAATCCAGTCGGCGGCCAGAGCCGGGGATTGATGATTTTCGATGTCGACCCTGGCCCCAATCGCCGCCTGCAGAACGCCCGGCGCGCGCTCCGAAACGCTTCGGACGAGGCAATATGCGCGGATGCGGCTGCCTGAACGCACGGGTGTCACGAAGCGGATCCGGTCGAAGCCGAAATTCACGCTCATCCTCATATTTTCCACAGGCGGCAGAATTTCCTCCGCGAGGCCCACGAAAATCGACAGGATGAGGGCGCCATGCGCGATTGTGCCGCCAAATGGCGTGCCCGCCGCGCGGCTTGGGTCAACATGGATGAATTGATGGTCTTCCGTGGCATCGGCGAATTTATCGATCCGGTCCTGATCGATGGTCACCCAGCGTGAAAAGCCGCAATCCAGATCCTTGAGATTCAGGTATTCCGCCGCGCTGAGGACGACCGGGCCGTTCATCGTGTCTTGCCCCCGCATTTTCGCGCATTGCTCATATGTGCATTTTTACACAATGGTTGCGGCGGAATCACCCTTTATCGGGCAGGTTAACGCGCATAGACAGCACGGACAAGATCAACGCCGGAGGAGTGGCAGATGGTACATGAGTTGAAGCATTTTATTGGTGGCAAGCTTGTGGCTGGCACATCCGGCCGGTTTGACGATGTTTTTGACCCCAACACCGGTGCTGTGCAGGCGAGGGTTCCGCTGGCAAGCCAGGCTGAGGTTGAAGCCGCGATTGCCAATGCGCAAGCGGCGCAACCACGCTGGGGCGCCACCAACCCGCAGCGCCGCGCCCGCGTGCTGATGAAGTATCTGGACCTGATCAACCGCGAGATAGACTCGCTCGCCAAGCTGCTCTCCTCCGAACACGGCAAGACCGTTCCCGATTCCAAGGGCGATATTCAGCGCGGGCTGGAAGTTCTGGAATTCGCCATCGGCATTCCGCATCTGTTGAAGGGCGAATACAGCGAAAGTGCCGGCACCGGCATCGATGTGTATTCGCTCCGTCAGCCGCTCGGCGTTGTCACGGGCATCACCCCGTTCAATTTTCCGGCGATGATCCCGCTCTGGCAAGCCGCACCGGCGATCGCCTGCGGCAATGCCTTTGTGCTGAAGCCCTCCGAGCGCGACCCGTCGGTGCCTTTGCGCCTGGCCGAGCTGTTTGTCGAAGCCGGTGGCCCGCCTGGTATTTTCAACGTGGTCAATGGCGACAAGGTCGCGGTTGATACCCTGTTGCATGACCCGCGCGTCATGGCGGTGGGCTTTGTCGGCTCATCGCCGATCGCCAACTATATTTTCGCGACGGCAGCGGAGCACGGCAAGCGCGCGCAATGCTTCGGAGGCGCCAAGAACCACATGATCATCATGCCGGATGCGGATATGGATCAGGTGGCCGATGCGCTGATGGGTGCTGGCTACGGCTCCGCCGGGCAGCGCTGCATGGCGATCTCGGTTGCCGTGCCAGTGGGACAGGGGACCGCCGAGGCGCTCATCAAAAAGATGATCCCGCGTGTGGAAGCGTTAAAAATTGGCCTGTCATCGGATGCCGGCGCCGATTACGGCCCGCTGGTGTCAAAAGCAGCCCTCAACCGCGTGCGCGACTATGTGGATGCGGGCGTGGCCGAAGGCGCGAGCCTGCTGGTCGATGGCCGTGGCTTTAAAATGCAGGGCTATGAGGATGGCTTCTTCATGGGCGGCTGCCTGTTCGACAATGTCACGACGGACATGCGTATCTACAAGGAAGAGATTTTTGGCCCGGTGCTCAGCATTGTGCGCGCCAAAAACTACGAGGACGCCTTGCGCCTGCCCAACGAGAATGAATACGGCAACGGTGTCGCCATCTTCACGCGCGATGGCGATGCCGCCCGCGATTTCGTCTCCCGCGTCCAGGTTGGCATGGTTGGCGTGAATGTGCCGATCCCCGTGCCGATTGCTTATCACACCTTTGGCGGCTGGAAGCGTTCCGGCTTTGGCGATCTCAACCAGCACGGCCCGGATTCCATAAGGTTCTTTACCAAGACAAAAACCGTGACCTCGCGCTGGCCCTCGGGTGTTAAAGACGGGGCCAGCTTTGTTATTCCCACGATGGAGTAAAAGGCATTCGGGATTGCCGTTTGCTCCGGTCCAGAGTGCGAACGTTTTAGGTTGAACCATTCATGGTTCACCCTAAAACGTGAATTGCCTTCTAGCTTATGGATGAGATGTAGGAGAAAATAGGATGGACGTTCGCGCCGCGGTTGCCTGGGAAGCTGGTAAACCTCTCTCGATTGAGACCGTCCAGTTGGAAGGGCCGAGATATGGCGAGGTGCTGGTTGAAATTAAGGCCACCGGCATTTGCCATACGGATAAATACACGCTCTCGGGCGCTGACCCCGAGGGTTTGTTTCCAGCCATACTGGGGCATGAGGGGGCTGGCATCGTCGTCGATATCGGGCCGGGTGTGACCAGCCTGAAAAAGGGCGACCATGTTATCCCGCTTTACACGCCGGAATGCCGGAATTGTAAGTCTTGCACGAGCCGCAAAACCAATCTCTGCACCTCCATCCGCGCGACGCAGGGCCGTGGTGTGATGCCGGACGGCAGCAGCCGGTTTTCGTGCAGCGGCGAGACTGTGATGCATTACATGGGATGTTCGACCTTCGCGAATTTCACGGTTCTGCCGGAGATCGCGCTGGCCAAGGTACGCGAGGACGCGCCCTTCGACAAAATTTGTTATATCGGTTGCGGCGTGACCACGGGTATCGGCGCGGTTATTTATACGGCGAAGGTTGAGCCCGGCGCCAATGTCGTGGTCTTCGGCCTCGGCGGCATCGGCCTGAACGTGATCCAGGCCGCGCGGATGGTTGGCGCGGATATGATCATCGGCGTCGATACAAATCCGGGGCGCGAAGCCATGGCGCGCAAGTTCGGCATGACGCATTTTGTCAATCCGAATGATGTCCAGGGCGATCTGGTGCCGTATCTTGTTGAACTGACCAAGGGCGGTGCGGATTATAGTTTTGAATGTATCGGAAATACCGAGGTGATGCGTCAGGCGCTGGAATGCTGCCATCGCGGATGGGGTGTGAGTACGATCATCGGCGTTGCCGCCGCGGGCAAGGAGATTTCGACGCGCCCATTTCAACTGGTGACGGGGCGCGTTTGGCAGGGCTCCGCCTTCGGTGGCGCGCGCGGCCGCACCGATGTGCCAAAAATCGTTGACTGGTACATGGAGGGCAAGATCAATATCGACGATCTTATCACGCACACCATGCCCCTGGAGCGCATTAACGAAGGGTTCGACCTGATGACGAGGGGCAAGTCGATTCGCTCCGTCGTGATTTATTGATATCACGCGGGGTTGGCGGGGCGGCAGTGTGTTCCTCGCTATGCTGCGGGCCTGGCGCTATGTTGTTTCAACACCGCGTCCGATTGCGCCGAGAGCTCGGCCATCGTGACCTCGTAGCCCCACAAATTCGCGAGATGCTGTAACACCTGGGCGGTATCCTTCTCATGCACGAGAATCCCCGAATACACCCGATGCTGGAGCATCAGCCGCCGGTCGCCATCCAGATCGACATCGACAACCTCTATCTCCGGTTCGTTCTGCACCACGTCGAACTGGTTTGCGAGGCTGGTGCGTAACGTGCGGTAGCCGTGTTCATTATGAATGGCTTTCACGATGAGATCGGATTTGCCATCGTCATGCAGGTCGAAGAATTTCATCTTGCGCATCAGCTCAGGTGTGAGGAATTGCCGCACAAAACTCTCATCGCGGTGGTTGGCCCAGGCATCCTTCAGCACCTCGACCCAATCCCCGCGTCCCGCGATCTCGGGTAGCCAGGCGCGGTCCTCATCACTGGGTGTTTCGCAAACCCGGCGGATATCCTGCATCATCCCGAAACCGAGCGCATAAGGGTTGATCCCGGAATAACCAGGATGGTCGAAATCCGGCTGAAAGACAGCACCTGTATGAGACTGCAAAAACTCCATCATGGCGCCGTCGTTTAAAAATCCGGTCTCGTGCAGGCGGTTCATGACATAATAATGCACGAAGGTGGCGCAGCCTTCGTTCATCATCTTGGTTTGCTTTTGCGGATAAAAATATTGCGCCACATGCCGGACGATGCGCAGGATTTCGCGCTCCCAGGTTTTCAGCAGCGGCGCTGTTTTTTCCAGGAAATAGAGGATGTTTTCTTCCGGTAGCCCGAGCAGATAGCGGCGTTCGGCCTGGTTGTGGGCCTGGGCAGAGCGCGCCCCGCCGGCCGGCACCGAGCGCCATAACTCATTATAGGCGCGCTCCTGTTCTTCCAGCCGCTCGCGCGCGCGTTTTTCCTCATCGCGCAGGTTGAGTGTCTTGCGGCGCGGGTAGCGGCTCACACCCTGGCTCATCAAAGCATGTGCGGCATCCAGAATGCGCTCAACAGCTTCTTCCCCATAGCGGCTTTCGCAGCGCGCGATATAGGTTTTGGCAAATTCCATATAGTCGAGAATGCCGTCGGCATCCGTCCATTGCCGGAACAGATTGTTGTTTTTAAAAAAATGGTTGTGGCCAAACGCCGCGTGCGCGATCACCAGTGTCTGCATCATCATGGAGTTTTCCTCCATGAGATACGAGATGCAGGGGTTTGAGTTGATCACGATTTCATAAGCAAGATTGCGCAGGCCGTGGCGATAGAGCATCTCATCGCGCGCGAAATTCTTGCCGAATGACCAATGCTGGTACATCAACGGCATGCCGATCGAGGAATAGGCATCGAGCATCTGCTCGAAGGTGATGACCTCGATCTGGTTGGGGTAAAGGTCCAGCTTCAGCTCGTTGACGGCGATCGTGTTGATGGCGTCGTAGGCCCGCCGCAGGCTATCGAAATCCCAATCCTTCTCCACCCGCCTGATGCTGCTATGATTCATGGGCGGCTCGCTGGGATTGACGGTCCGGCGCGAATAATTCGCGAAAAACCGGGAAAATCTGGCCGCGTTCACTCACTTTGCGGGCCGCGATCTTCTGCCCGGATTTGACCAACTGGTCATAGGTGCGCCACAGATCCGTGGTCTGCGCCATGCTGTCCTCATCCTTGACCTCGATATAGGCAAAATACTGGCATATTGGCAGAATTTTCTGTTTCAGAAGCGTTGCCACCTTCGCGTTGTCGCTCGGTACGTTGTCGCCGTCCGAGGCCTGCGCCGCATAAATATTCCACTGGTTGCGCGGGTAGCGGGCGGCGACAACGCGCAACATCTCCTCGAACGCGGTTGAGACGACGGTGCCGCCGGTCTCGGTGCTCGTGAAGAATGTTTCCTCATCCACCTCGCGCGCCAGATGAGTGTGCCGGATGAAGACGAGTTCGACGTTTTTGTAGCGGCGCTTCAGAAACAGATAAAGCAGCTTGTAGAAGCGCTTGGCGAGGTCCTTCATGTGCTCGTTCATCGAGCCGGACACATCCATGAGGCAGAACATCACGGCACTGGTCACCGGCTGCGGCACCAGATCGAACCGGTTGAAGCGCACATCCACCGGGTCGATGAAGGGTATGCGCCGGCTGCGGCGCTGATGCGTTTCAATCTGTAGCGCGAGTTCCTTGCTGCGCTCCACCTCCTCGGGTGCAAGCTCAGCCAATTCGGCCTCGGCCGCCAGAATCTCCGCCGGGCGCGGGCGTTTGAGCGCGATCCGCCGCGCCAGGCTGTTCTGCATGGTGCGCTTGAGGTTGAATTCGGGATCGACCCGCTGGTCGAGTGACCGGCGCGCACCAGCGTGAAACTGTCGGAGGATTTCATCTGCTTGCGCAGCAAATCCGGCAATTCCAGATCGTCGAAGAATATGTCGAGAAATTCCTCCTGGGTCAGCGCGAACTGAAAGCTGTCCTCGCCTTCGCCAGCCTCGGAGGCTTCCGCGCCGCGTTTGCCGCCTTGGCTTTGCGGCCGCTTGATCCGGTCGCCCTCCTCGTATTCCTTGTTTCCCGGCAGCACATGGTCACGCTCGCCATGCGCGGCCGAGGGCCGGATTTGCGGCTCCTTCAGCCGGTCGGCTTTCACCCAGACACGATCCTCGCCGCCCAGATCGCTGATGCTGCGCTCGCGGGTTGCTTTGCGGACCGCCTCGGTTAACTCCTCCTTGGCGCGCCGGATAAACCGCCGGCGGTTGGAGAGGCTCTTGCCTTGGGGATTCAGCCGGCGATCGACGATGTTCATCGCTACATGCTCGTCCCTTCATCCTGCCTGCTTCACGCGCATATACCACTCGACCAGCCGGCGGACCTGCCGCTCGGTATAGCCGCGCGTCATCATGCGCTCCAAAAATTCGGTATGCTTGCGCTCGGTCTCGACCTCTTTTTTGCTGCCGAAGCTGATCACCGGCAGCAAGTCCTCGACCTGGCTGAACATCCGGCGCTCGATGACTTCCCGGATTTTCTCGTAACTCGTCCAGGAGGGGATTCTTGCCGCCATGCGAGGCCCTGGCGCGCAGCGCGAACTTCACCACCTCGTTGCGGAAATCTTTCGGGTTGGCGATGCCGGCCGGTTTCTCGATCTTGGTCAGCTCCTGGTTGAGCTGCTCGCGGTCGAGCATCTGGCCGGTATCGGGGTCTTTGAAATCGAGATTTTCGATCCAGGCATCGGCATAGTCCAGGTAACGGTCGAACAAATTCTGACCGTAATCGTTGTAGGATTCGAGATAGGCCTTCTGGATCTCATTGCCGATAAATTCAGCGTATCGTGGCGCTAATGTGCCCTTAATAAAATCGAGATATTGCTTCTCGGTTTCCTCGCTGAATTGCTCACGCCGTATCGCCTGTTCCAGCACCCACATCAGATGCACCGGATCGGCGCCGACCTCCCGCGAGTCGTAATTGAAGGTGGCGGACAGCACTTTGAAGGCAAAGCGGGTGGAAATACCATCCATGCCCTCATCCACACCCGCCAGGTCGCGGTATTCCTGCATGGATTTCGCGTTCGGCTCGGTGTCTCTCAGGTTTTCACCATCATAGACGCGCAGTTTGGAGAACAGGTTCGAGTTCGGGTGCGGCCGCAGGCGCGAGAGCACGGCGAAACGCGCCAGCATCTCCAGCGTGGCCGCGGCGCATGGCGCGTTGGCGAGTTCACTGGTGCGGATCAGCTTCTCATAAATTTTCTGCTCTTCCGTGACGCGCAGGCAATAAGGCACCTTGATCACGCAAATGCGGTCGATAAAGGCTTCATTGTTCTTGTTATGCTTGAATGTTTGCCATTCCGCCTCGTTGGAATGCGCGAGGATCACGCCATTAAAGGGAATCGCGCCGATATTCTCGGTGCCGACATAATTGCTTTCCTGGGTCGCGGTCAGCAGCGGATGCAGGATTTTAATCGGCGCCTTGAACATTTCGACAAATTCAAGCAGCCCCTGGGTCGAGCGGTTGAGGCCGCCGGAATAGCTGTAGGCATCGCTATCATTCTGGCTGTAAAGCTCCAGCATCCTGATATCGACCTTGCCGACCAGGCTGGAAATATCCTGGTTGTTCTCATCGCCCGGCTCGGTTTTCGTCACCCCGATCTGCCGCAGCTTTGAAGGGAAAAGTTTGACCACGGTGAATTTTGAGATATCGCCATGGAACTCATCCAGCCGTTTTACCGCCCAGGGCGACATCAGCCCGGTGAGGCGCCGTTTGGGAATGCCGAACTGGCTCTCCAGCGCGGGGCCCATATGTTCGGGGTCGAACAGGCCGAGCGGGCTCTCGAACACCGGGCTGAGCTGTGTGCCGGCCTTCAGCACGTAAATAGGCAATTGTTCCATGAGGGTCTTCAAGCGCTCGGCGATGGAAGATTTTCCGCCGCCGACCGGGCCGAGAAGGTAGAGGATCTGTTTGCGTTCCTCGAGTCCCTGGGCGGAATAACGGAAGAAATTGACAATGCGCTCCACCGTATCTTCCATGCCGAAAAACTCGGCAAAAGCCGGATATACCTTGATGGTCCGGTTCATGAAGATGCGGCCGAGCCGGGCGTCTTTCGCGGTGTCGATCACCTGGGCCTCGCCGATCGCGGCGACCATCCGTTCGGCGGCGGTGGCGTAAGCCATCGGGTCGCGGCGGCAAAGGTCGAGATATTCAAGCAAGGGCATCTCTTGCTGCCGCTGGTTCTCGTATGATTGTAGTGAACGAGAAAAAAGCTGATCGACCATATTCATCCGCTACTCCTATCTCATTGTTCTAATTCGCTTTTTCGATCCTTTTTATAGTGCAGGGAGCGGTATATCCCGAGACTGTGGTTCGCCCTGCCTTGTTTATGTAAGCAAGTATGATGCCTAATTTTAGTAGATCGGCCGGGCTGTTTGCGGCATCGGCCGATCATTCAGATAATCCGGTGACGTCGGGGCCTTAATTCCGATCGCCAACAGGCCAAGTTAACAGTGCGTTTATTCCTGAATGCAGAGCAACAGATTTCACCAATTCGTCACAACAAATGAATCGACATCAACAAATTGTTATCTTGTGAATCAGCCTCTATCGATAAATTGGGGGACAATTCACCATCTGGATTGAAGCCAAACCGCTTCAATCCAGATGGATCGCACCCTATGGAATGGTGGTGTCCGGCATCATATCTTCTCGATCGCACGTAACCCGGAGAATTTATATGAAATATAGTCAGCTCGGCCGCACCGGCCTTTTCGTGTCGGAAATCTGCCTCGGCACCATGACATTCGGCGGCAATGCGGATGCCGGCATGTGGAAGGCCATTGGCTCGCTTGGCCAGGCGGAGGTTGACGGGATTATCGGCCGCGCCCTTGCGGCTGGCGTGAACTTTATCGACACCGCCGATGTCTACTCCTTCGGCCAGTCCGAAAGACTGGTGGGGCAGGCACTGAAGAACCTTGGCGTGGCGCGCAAGGACGTGGTGATCGCGACCAAGGTTTTCGGCGAGATGGGGCCGGGCCCGAATGATCGCGGCGCCTCGCGCGGGCATATCATGGACTCGGTGCAGAGCAGCCTGGAACGGTTGCAGACCGATCATATCGACCTGTACCAGATACACGGCAACGACACGGTCACGCCGATCGATGAGACCTTGCGCGCGCTGGACGATCTCACCCGGCAGGGGTTGGTCCGCTATGTCGGCGTGTCCAACTGGGCCGCCTGGAAGATCGCCAAGGCGCTGGGGTTAAGCGAGGCGAAGGGCTATGCGAGGTTCGAAACCTTGCAGGCCTATTACTCCATCGCCGGCCGCGACCTGGAGCGCGAATTGGTGCCGATGCTGACCGAGGAAAAACTCGGCCTCATGGTCTGGTCGCCTTTGGCGGGCGGTCTGCTCTCCGGCAAGTTCGGCCCCGGCGCGCCAACCCCGGAAGGTGCCCGCCGCCTGAGCTTCGATTTTCCGCCGGTTGCGACGGACCGCGCCTGGGCCTGCGTGGCGGCGATGCGCGAGATCGGCGCCGCCCATGGCGTGTCCGTCGCGCGTGTTGGCCTGGCCTGGCTGCTGGCCAAGCCGCATGTGATGAGCATTATCATCGGCGCCAAGACCGTTGAACAGCTCGATGATAATCTGGCCGCAACGGAGCTTGTTCTGACAAGCCAAGAGATCGCCCGGCTGGATGAGATCAGCGCCATGCCGGGCGAGTACCCAGGCTGGATGCTTGAGCGGCAAGGCGGCAATCGGCGGCCAAAACCGTTCGAGACGATAAAGGTCTGACAGTTTTTAAAAACAAAAAAGCCCCGGGATTGCTCCCGGGGCTCTCTTTGTAGGCAAGTGGTAGAACGAATGGATTAGAAATCCATATCGCCCATGCCGCCCATTCCGCCCATGCCGCCGCCGCCCATGCCGCCGGCAGCTTTCTTCTCGGGGCGCTCAACAACACCGGCTTCGGTGGTGATGATCAACGCCGCCACGGAGGCCGCGTCCTGCAAAGCGGTACGCACAACCTTGGTCGGGTCGATGATGCCGGCCTTGACCAGGTCTTTGAACTCACCGGACTGGGCGTCGAAGCCGTAGGAGTAGTCGTCCTTGTCCAGCACCTTGCCGGCAATGACCGCACCGTCTTCGCCAGCGTTCTCGGCGATCTGGCGCAACGGCACCTGGATCGCCTTGCGGACGATGTCGATACCAACGCGCTGGTCTTCGTTCTCGAACTTCAGCTTGGCGAGGATGAGCGAAGCGCGGGCGAGAGCCACGCCGCCGCCGGGGACAATGCCTTCTTCAACGGCCGCACGGGTTGCGTGCAGGGCGTCGTCAACGCGGTCCTTGCGTTCCTTGACCTCAACCTCGGAAGCGCCGCCGACGCGGATAACCGCGACGCCGCCTGCGAGTTTGGCGAGACGCTCCTGCAGTTTCTCACGGTCGTAGTCGGAGGTGGTTTCCTCGATCTGCGCGCGGATCTGGGTGACGCGGCCGGTAGATGTCGGCCTTCTTGCCAGCGCCTTCGATGATCGTGGTGTTCTCTTTCTCGATCAGGATCTTCTTCGCCTTGCCGAGCATGGCGAGGGTCACGGTTTCCAGCTTGATGCCGAGGTCTTCGGAGATGACCTGGCCACCGGTGAGGATCGCGATGTCTTCCAGGATGGCCTTGCGGCGGTCACCGAAGCCAGGCGCCTTGACGGCGGCGATCTTCAGGCCGCCACGCAGCTTGTTCACGACCAGGGTTGCCAGGGCCTCGCCCTCGACGTCCTCGGCGATGATCAGCAGCGGCTTGCCGGTCTGCACGATGGCTTCCAGCAGCGGCAGCATCGGTTGCAGGCCGGAGAGCTTCTTCTCGAAGATCAGGATGTAGGGGCTGTCCAGATCCGCGATCATCTTTTCCGGGTTGGTGATGAAATACGGGGAGACATAGCCACGGTCGAACTGCATGCCTTCGACGACGTCGAGCTCGGTCTGGATGCCCTTGGCTTCCTCAACCGTGATCACGCCTTCATTGCCGACTTTCTGCATGGCCTTGGAGATCATCTCGCCGATCTCGGTCTCGCCATTGGAGGAAATCGTGCCAACCTGGGCGGTTTCGGACGGGGTGGTGATCTTCTTGGTGCGCTTCTTCAGCTCTTCGACAACGGCGGTAACCGCCTTGTCGATGCCACGGCGCAGGTCCATCGGGTTCAGGCCAGCAGCAACGGCCTTCACGCCCTCGCGCACGATGGCCTGGGCCAGAACGGTCGCGGTGGTGGTGCCGTCGCCGGCGAGGTCGTTGGTTTTCGAGGCAACTTCACGGATGAGTTGCGCGCCGAGGTTCTCGAACTTGTCAGCCAGCTCGATTTCCTTCGCGACCGTCACGCCGTCCTTGGTGATGCGCGGGGCGCCGAAGGATTTCTCGATGACCACGTTGCGGCCCTTGGGGCCGAGCGTGACTTTAACGGCATTGGCGAGGATGTCGACGCCGCGCAGCATGCGGTCGCGGGCATCGGGCCCAAAACGTACGTCTTTGGCAGCCATGATGGTGCTCCTAAAAGATGGTTGGATTTAAGCTTTTTTCTTCGCGGCGGCGGGCGCCTCGATGATGCCGAGAATGTCCGATTCCTTCATGATCAGCAGCTCTTCACCGTCGATCTTGACCTCGGTGCCGGACCATTTGCCGAACAGAACACGGTCGCCAGCTTTAACGTCCAGGGCCACCAGGGCGCCGGCTTCGTTACGCGCACCGGGGCCGGCGGCGACGATTTCGCCTTCCATCGGCCTTTCCTTGGCGGTATCGGGGATAATGATGCCGCCAGCGGTCTTTTCTTCGGCGTTAAGCCGGCGGACAACAACGCGGTCGTGCAATGGGCGGAATTTCGCCATCTGGATCGCTCCTAAACTATAAGTCTTAAAAGCCTTGCAACCTGTCCGGCCCGGCACGCGGCACCGCGGCTGCTAGCACTCCCTCTTGGAGAGTGCCAGACATCTAGGGTTTGGCCGGGAAAAAGTCAAGAACGGCAGCACTCGGGGGTAGTGAGTGCCAAGTTGCTGGTATCGCTCATTTTTTCCTTGGCTATCCAGGGCAAATTCATGGCAAATTCATGAATAGGGGGGTAACGGCCAACAACCATGATGGAGTGAGGATCATGAGCCTTGCCTTGCAAATGCGCGATTACCGGCTGACCACGGCCGAAATTCTGTACCATATGCCCGACCATCCGGCGGTGTTGCAGAGCTATATCTGGCAGGCGCTGGATCTGGCGCCGAAATTCCCTGAGCTGCACAAGTTCCTGGATTTCTGGACGCGCAGCCTGGATGGAAAACTGCATTCGGTGCGGGTGGGCGCGGCTGAGCTGATCACTCCGCCAACGTGGAGCGCGCCGCATGTGCTGACGTTACAGTAGGCGCGGTTTTTGGCTGGATGAGCAGCGCGTTGCAGCCGCCGGAGGCTGGGTGGAAACCATGATAATCCTGGCCGAGGGCGGAAATTAACTGAAATCGGGCTGTAGCCGATGTGAGCAAAAGAAAAACGGGCGAGGGTGGGGTTAAATAGGCTGTTCGGTCATATCTTTTGAAAGCCACAACCCGTTGATATTGTTGTGTTGAGAGTTGTTTTCAAAAATTTTTGAGTTTTGAGATGCCAAATCCGTCCATAATGGCTGATTTTACTTCGGCTATAAGTTGGTGTTCCAGGGCAAAGGATAGGATTATGAACGGTCCAAATTTTCAAGTTGATCCAGCGCGCTGGCGTAATCTGTCCCTGTGGCCACTTTGGGGCGGAGATGCCCGATATGATTCCAATTTGCCCACATGGCTGCGGTCAGATGATTTGCCTCCAGTGCTATACCGATGGCGCGAAGCCGCACCCCGTCCTCGGACCGGGGGTGCTTGCCCGCAAACAACATGAAATCTTGAATTATTCACAAGACGAAATCGACCGAGGCTATGAGAAAACATCGTGGCAGCGCTAAGACCGGCTGATCATCCGATTTCGTTAGGGTCACGCGACATGGGCACCGCGTCTCCCTACGCTCGCATCGCCCCTATCATTAGGCCGATTTGTCTATGAAAGGCATTGCGCTTTTGCTGCTAATGTATTGCCCATGAACAACAATCAGCGAAACCCTACCCACTAAAATCTCTCACTGCTGTTCGAGGATCACTATGAGGCTCCGTGCGATTTATATTTCTCAATATTTTTGACGATAAGCAATTTGGTTGCGATATAAAGGAGAACTTGACACCAACTTTCTGTCCAAAGTTCGATGTTCATTTAAGAATGCCGCATCGCTCCTATTTGATCAGAACCAACTGACTGAGTTCGAAGATGGAAGATGTCCTATGATCTTATGCAAAAACGCAAAGTGCTATCAAAGTCTTTTACAATGTCTTGTTGGGGAGGAGTTCGGCTGGACAGATGAACAGATGCAGACGAAGTCGTCGAATTGGGCAATATCAAACCAACATGTAAGCTCCTCCAAGAGAGCTGGGAGGTAGCCAAAAAACATCCTGCCATGCCCGAGACACGAACCGTGTAGTATGCCGAACGTTAAGCGGACGGCGACTTTCCTTTATTCGTGCTCATTCTCGGTTGGCCAGGCTGAACCTGTTGCTGCGAAAGTTCCGAGTTTTGAATAGACGACCCTACCAAGTGGTCCCAAAGCGGAAAGCTGAGTGAAACCTGTTCCCTGAAGGCGTCGCCTGACCAGATTTCCCCGTTAATTTCAACTGACCTATCTTAGGCAAATATGAGGCATTGCTGAATTCGGCCAGAGCCTCAGGCCGAGTACCAAAGTAAAATTCTACTGCTCGTCAACTTTGCCGACTTCTGGAAAACATCCAGATGGCCCTCCACGTATTATCTTAAAATTCATTTTCATTACTCCCTAAAATGATTACATATTACGGTACAACACCGTGATTAACAAAATTGCCATGGATTATATTTTCACCTCATAGAAAACTCTTGATTTTGAAAAACGGCGGGACCGTTTCGGATTTCCGTTTATGGATTGGCAGCCTGAGCGAACACAAATGGGATGCAGGCAGATGCCCTGCCGGGGTTCCAAGGGGCATCGGCCCAAGGGCCGCCTATCAGCTAACCGGCGCGTCCGGTGCGACGCCCTTGGCCTTCCTAAATCAGCGCGTCGGCTTCGGCGGCATGGTGGAATAATCGTAAAAGCCGCGGCCGGATTTGCGCCCGAGCCAGCCGGCTTCGACATATTTCACCAGCAGCGGACAGGGGCGGTATTTATCCTCGCCCAGGCCCTCGTGCAGCACGCGCGTGATGGCCAGCAGCGTATCCAGGCCCACGAAATCGGCCAGTTCCAGCGGGCCCATCGGGTGGTTGGCGCCGAGTTTCATCCCGGCATCGATGGAGGCGATGGTGCCGACGCCCTCATGCAGCGCGAAGATTGCCTCGTTGAGCATCGGGCAGAGGATGCGGTTGACGATGAAGCCGGGGGCGTCGTCAGCCGTGGCCACGGTTTTGCCGAGGCTCGCGGCGAGAGCGTGGATGGTGTTGTAGGTCTCGTCGCTCGTGGCGATGCCGCGGATGATTTCCACCAGCTTCATCATCGGCACCGGGTTGAAGAAGTGCATGCCGATGAATTTGTCCGGCCGGCCGGTGATGCTGGCGAGCTTGGTGATGGAGATGGAGGAGGTGTTGGAGGCGAGAATGGTATCCGCCCCGACGACGGGCGCGAGCGCCTTGTAGATGGTTTCCTTCAGGGCCTCGTTTTCCGGCACGGCCTCGATGATCACGTCCGCGTGGGCAAGGGCGGCATAGTCCGTGCTGGTGGTCAGGCGGGCCAGGGCGGCGTCCTTCGCCTCGGCGGTGAGAGTGCCTTTGGCGACCTGCCGGTCCATGTTTTTGCTCATGGTCGCCAGGGCTTTTGGCAATGCCGTCTCGAAAGCATCAACCAGGGTGACACTAAAACCGGCGAGCAATGCCGTATGGGCAATGCCATTGCCCATGAGTCCCGCGCCAATGACGCCGATTTTGGAAATCTTCATAACCCCTTTTCAAGCTCCGGCAGGATGGTGAAGAGATCGCCGACCAGGCCGTAATCGGCGACCTGGAAGATCGGCGCGTCCGCGTCCTTGTTGATGGCGACGATCACCTTGCTGTCCTTCATGCCGGCCAGATGCTGGATGGCCCCCGATATGCCGACCGCGATGTAGAGGTCCGGGGCGACGATCTTGCCGGTCTGGCCGACCTGGTAGTCGTTGGGCACAAAGCCGGCATCCACCGCCGCGCGCGAGGCGCCGACGGCGGCGTGGAGCTTGTCGGCCAGTGGCTCGAGATATTTGGTAAAATTCTCGCCATTCTGCATGCCGCGCCCGCCGGAGATGATAATTTTGGCGGCGGTGAGTTCGGGGCGCTCGCTCTTGGAGAGCTCGGCGGAGAGATATTTGGATTTTTGGTCACCGGCCGCGACGGCGACATTTTCAATGGAAGCTGAACCGCCCTCGGCGGCGACCGGGTCGAAGCTGGAGGCGCGCACCGTGATGATTTTTTTGGTGTCGGCGGATTTTACGGTGGCCAGAGCGTTGCCGGCATAAATCGGGCGGACAAAGGTGTCGGCGTCGATGACCTCCGAGATATCGCTGAGCTGCTGCACGTCCAGCAAGGCGGCGACACGCGGCATGACATTTTTGCCCGACGCGGTGGCGGCGGCGAAAATATGTGAATAATTGCCGGCGAGCGAGACGATGAGCGCCGCAAGCGGCTCGGCCAGGAAATGCGAGAGCGAGGCGTCGTCGGCGACGAGGATTTTCGTCAGGCCAGGAATTTTGGCGGCGGACTCGGCTGCGGCACCGAGATCAGCACCCGCGACCAGGCCGTGCACGTCACCGAGTTTGAGCGCCGCCGCAATCGCGGAGCGGGCCGGCTGCTTGATGCCGCTGGCGTCGAAATCGAGAACAACGAGGGATGTCATGGTCAGATCACTTTCGCTTCGTTGCGCAGTTTATCGAGCAGGGCGGCGACGTCCGTCACCTTGATGCCGGCTTTGCGTACCGGCGGCTCGGACACCTTGATCGTGGTCAAACGCGGGGTCGGGATCGACGCCGAGATCGGCGGGTTTGAGGATGTCGATGGTTTTTTTGCGCGCCTTCATGATGTTGGGCAGCGAGGCATAGCGCGGCTCGTTCAGGCGCAGATCGGCGGTGACAACGGCCGGGAGCGTGAGGGCCACGGTCTCCAGCCCGCCATCGACCTCGCGGGTGACGGTGGCAAGCCCATCGGCGATCTCGACCTTGCTGGCGAAAGTGCCCTGCGGCCAGCCGAGCAGGGCGGCGAGCATCTGGCCGGTCGCGTTCATGTCGTCGTCGATCGCCTGCTTGCCCATGATGACCAATTCGATGCCCTCTTTTTCAACCAGGGCCTTTAGCATTTTGGCAACCGCCAGGGGTTCCAGCGCGACATCGGTTTCCACCAGGATGCCGCGATCCGCCCCCATGGCGAGCGCGGTGCGAATGGTTTCCTGGCACTGGGTGACGCCCATCGAGACGGCGATGATTTCCGTTGCCACCCCTTTTTCCTTCAGGCGGACAGCTTCCTCGACGGCGATTTCGTCGAACGGGTTCATCGACATCTTCACGCCAGAAGTCTCAACAGCCGTATGATCCGATTTGATCCGGACTTTGACGTTGTAATCGACGACGCGTTTTACGGCGACCAGCAATTTCATGTTTTCACTCCGACTGCGGCCCGGCGGGACCGTTCCTTGATGTTGGATATTGGATGTTTTCACGCGGGGAAAGGGCAGTGTCAATCAATGCGTAAAGCTATTGCCGCATACGGCATATGCGCGCCATGGCCTCTTCGATGTCCGGCAGAGCGGCGCAATAGCTCATCCTGAAGAAGTCTTTCCCTCTTGCCGCATCGAAATCATAGCCCGGCGTCGCGGCGATATTTTGTTCATCCAGCAGCGTTCCGCAAAATTCGGCACTGTCCGCCGCCCGGCCCGCAATGTCGGCATATATGTAAAAAGCGCCGTCCGGGGCGGAGAATTTGGTGAAACCGGCGGTATTCAGTCCGTCGATCATCATCTGGCGGGCTTTGACATAGGTGGCGCGGTTGGCGGCGAGTTCGTCGTGGCAGTCGAAGGCGGCCTCTGCCGCGACCTGCGAAATATAAGACGGCGAGACGAAGAAATTCTGCGCCAGCCGCTCGGCGGTGCGGACCAGGTCCTCGGGCAGCACCATCCAGCCGACGCGCCAGCCGGTCATGGAAAAATATTTTGAGAATGAATTTATGATGATGGCGCTTTCCGAGAATTGCGCCGCCGAGGCTGCCGGCTTGCCGTAGGTGAGGCCGTGATAAATCTCGTCCGAGATCAGCCGGATGCCGTTGCTGTGGCAGTATTGCGCGAGGGCTGCGAGGTCAGCGGGGGAGAGCATCGAGCCGGTCGGGTTGCGCGGGGCTGGCGATGATCAGCCCGTCCGGTTTGGGGTCGAGCGCCTGCAGCATGGCGATGGTCGGCTGGAAGCCCGTCTCCAGCCCGCAGGGGAGGATAACGGTTTGCAAACCAAGCGCGGTCGCGATGTTCACATAAGGCGGATAATACGGGGCGGCGAGCGCCACGCGGTCGCCAGGGTCGAACGCCGACAAATAGGCCAGCGGAAACGCGCCGGACGCGCCGAAGGTTACGGCAATGCGCTCGGGGCTTACATCCACCCCGTACCAGTCCTGAATATGCGCCGCGATGCGCGTGCGCAGCGATAAACGGCCCAGCCCCTCGGTATAGCCCATCACGTCGCCGGTTTGCAGCGCGTCCGCCACGGCGCGCCGTGCGCCCTCGGGCAAGCCCGTTCCCGGCTGGCCAACCTCCATGCGTAAAATCCTGGGCGCATCGGGTGCGAGCAACCGCTCGCGCGCATTGGCCCTGGTGATGACATCCATCACCCGGAACGGCGGAACCTTGGCCCCGGCCCCGATTTTCACGCGGGTTGGCGCCTATTTGCCGCCGATGGCCAGGCCATGGCCGCGCGGGTCGGCCGATGCGGTGCATGAGCCCTCGCCGCCGGGCACGCCGCCGGGGCAGGAAATGAGGTTGGCGCGGCCGGGCGCGGGTACTTGTGGTGTGCGATTACCGGCAAGAGCCTCAGAGAGCGCAGTGGCGGCGGCTTGTGCGGCGCCTTCCTGGCCGGTGCCGGTGGCGGCGGCGCGGAAGGTCATGCTGCCGGGGCGGTAGGCGATTCCGGCGGCGAGTTGCGGCGTGGGGGTGGTGCGCGGCGAGGCGGCCAGCAGGATTCCGGTACCGGCGGCGATGCGGCCGGTGCCGAACAGATTGTTCATGGTCACCGCGCACGCCACGACACCGCCGTTTTTATCGAGGGTTTCAAAGGCAGCCGAGGCGGGCAGGGTCTGGCCGGTGGGGCTGGTTGTTGGCAGCATGGCGAGCTTGAAATCACCTGAGCTGGACATGACGGGGGAGGCGTATCGCGGCACGGCCTTGCCCAGGTCCTGGGCTGAGAGGCCGCCGCCGGCGGCATCCGCCGCAGCGGCAAACTGCTGTGCGAAGGCGCCGGCGTAAAAGCCCTGGACGCCCTGGGTGCGCAGGGTCTCAAGCGTGGCCGCGAGGTCCGGCTGCACCAGATTGGCGCCGGCGGGCAGGATGCTGCCGGAGGGGCCAAAAACCCTGGCGGCTGCCGGGTCCGCGAGCAAAGCATTGCCGACAACCTGGAGATCGGATTCGAGGGCTGGCGAGACGGGCACGCCGCCGGCAAGGCGCTCGGCCGGCACAATGACGCTGGCATAAGGCAACTGGCCGTAGCGCGCCTGCAACGCGAACAAACCGCGGGCCAAAGTGGGGATGGCGGCGGGCCGGGCGCCGGTGGCGCTTGCCGGGGCGCCGGGTGGGAAGATCAACGCAACGGGCGGCTGGGGGTTGCCCTGGGCGTCCGGCATTTTGATGATGCAGGCGCCACCGCCGCCAAGGCCGGCGCGCGATGGCAGGGTGACGCTCAGCGCGAAGCCGGCGGCGGCAGCGGCATCGGCCGCGTTGCCGCCCTCGGTTCAGGATCTGCCGGGCGACGAGTGCCGCCTGAGGCTCATCGGCCACGGCATAGCCGAAGACCGAGGGTGGGGTGGCCGTCTGGCCGAGGCTGGCATCCGTGCCGGTGCCCAGTAATTCATGGCTCACGCCGCAGCCAGACGTGAGCAACAATGCCGCAAGGGCGGCAACACGGCGATAAATATGGCTATGCAAGACGGTTCGCCCCCAAGGTTCTAAAAAGCCACGAATGGCTCGCTGGTTGCTTAAACGTGAATTTTCGCTCCGGCAACTTCGCAAGGGCTGTTTTGTGTTCCGGGCGCGGCGGCGATTTGAGTCGCACGCGCCTAATACATGTGTTGGCCGCCGTTGATGGAGAGGGTGGAGCCGGTGATAAAATCGGCATCGTCGGCGGTGAGGAACACGACGCCACGCGCGATGTCTTCCGCATTGCCGAGCCGGCCGCGCGGAATTCTGGCGACGATCTTTTCCAGCACGTCGGCGGGAACGGCGCGGACCATTTCAGTGTCCACATAGCCGGGGGCGATGGCATTCGCCGTGATGGAAAAACGCGCGCCTTCCTGCGCCAACGCCTTGGTGAAGCCATGAATACCGGATTTGGCGGCGGCATAGTTCACCTGGCCGTACTGGCCGGCCTGGCCATTGATGGAGCCGATATTCACGATGCGGCCGAATTTTCTGGTCTTCATGCCCTCGAACACGGCTTTGGAGAGGTTGAAGCAGGAGCCGAGATTGGTGTCGATCACCGAATCCCACATCTCGCGGGTCATTTTGGCGATGGTGGTGTCGCGGGTGATGCCGGCGTTGTTAACGAGAATCTCAATGGCGCCGTGCTGCGCCGTGATGGCCGAGACAGCAGCGAGGCACTGATCGTAGTCGCTTGCATCGAAGCGTATGGCCTCGATTCCGGTTTCCCTGGTGAAGTCTTCAGCGGCTTTCGTGTTGCTGGCATAACTGGCAATGACGTGCCGGCCGGCTTTTTGCAGCGCAATGCTGATGGCAGCGCCGATGCCACGAGTGCCGCCAGTGACCAATGCTATGCGAGCCATGCTGCTTCCCCCCGGTTATTGAGGAGGCTAGATCATTTTGTTTGGACTCGCAAAGCCGGAATCGTCGCCGGCTGGCACGTTACGGCCAAAGACTGATTCGCTGACGTATGACAGCGGCTTCAATGCGCGCCGGGCGCCGCCGGGCCGTCTGGTTTTCGCAGAAAGAGCGTTGCAACCGTGGCCACGACCATGCCCACCCCCAGCAGCGCGAAGGCATCGCCATAAGCCAGAAAGTAGGCCTGGCTTTGGATTGTGCGGCCGATCATTATGATCGCCTCATGGCGCGCGGCCTGGCTGCCGGATATCCCGTGCGTCTCGAAATAATGTTGCAGCAGGTTGAGGCGCTCCCGTGTCGCGGGTTCGAGGAGGCTGACCCGCGGCGTCATGATCGCGGAATGGAATTTCTCGCGGTTGGTGATGAAGGTCTGCACGCTGGCGATGCCGATGGCGCCGCCCAGATTGCGCACCATGTTGAACAGCGCAGATGCGGACCCGGTATCCTTGAGGCTGATGCCGGCCGTGGCGATCATCGTAATGGCGGGAAAAACCATCGCCTGGCCAAACGCGCGAATGAGGTTCGGGATCAGCATTTGCGGGCCGCTGTCATTGGGCCCGAGATTCATGTTCATGAAGGCGCTGAGGCCGAATAACAGAAAACCGGCAGCCAGCAGCAGGCGCGGGTCGAACTTGCGCATCAGATAGGGCATGAAGGGAATGATGACGAGCTGCGGCAGGCCGATCCAGGCCATGACCGCGCCCGATTGCCGCGCGCTGTAGCCATGCGCCTCAGCCAGATAGATCGGGATGAGGTACACCGCCGCATAGAGCACGAAGCCCAGCATGACATTGGCGACCGTCGCGAAAGCGAAATTCCGCCGCGCGAAAAGCCGCAGATTGACGAGCGGCCGCTGATTGCCCGGCCGAAGCTCCAGCCAGAGAAAGGTGCCGAGGGATAAAGCGGATATGATCGAGAGACGCAGAATGAACGGCGAGCCGAACCAGTCATCCTTGTTGCCCTGCTCAAGCACGATTTGCAGCGCGCTGAGGCCGATCGCGATGGTGACGATACCCAGCCAGTCGCCCTGGGCGAATTTTTTAAGCTGCATCGGCGCGGGATCGAGCCCCCAGATAAGGGCGGGAAGCATCACCGCGCCAGGGACAAGGTTGAGGAAAAATATATAGCGCCAGCCATAGATGTCGGTGATCGCGCCGCCGATGGTCGGGCCGATTGCCGGGGCGAAGGTGGCGGTGAGGGCGAAAGCCGAAAATCCCACCGGCCGGGCGCGCGGCGGCAGCAAGGTAATCACGCATGTCAGCGCCAAGGGAATGAGCACGCCGCCGGAAAACCCCTGCAATGCGCGCAAGCTCACCATTTCAGGGAAATTCGAGGCCAGACCGCAGGCGGCCGAGAAGAACAGGAACAGGATCGTGCTGCCGATCAGATACCGGCGCAGGGAAAACACCTCCGACAGCCAGCCTGAAAGCGGGATGACAATAATCTCGCCGATCAGATAAGCCGTTGAAATCCAGCCGCCATTGTCCAGCCCTGTGCCAATGCCGCCCTGGATGTCAGGCAGCGAGGTATTCACCACCTGAATGTTCAACACCGCCATGAACGCGCCGATCAGCGCCCCGAATACGGCGACTCTTGTCCGGAGGGGAATTGTGTCTGGTGGCGTCACGAGCCGGAGCGCGTATCGATGCTGGGTTCGACCGACATGCCGGGGCGGAGCTTGCCGATGCTGTCCGGGGTGAGGTTGAGGACGATTTTGACCGGGACGCGTTGCACGATTTTGGTGAAGTTGCCGGTTGCGTTATCGGGCGGCAGGAGCGCGAATTCCTGGCCGGAGGCCGGCGCGATGCTGTCCACGGTGCCCGTGACCTTGAGGCCGGGGAAGGCATCGACCGTGAGGGTGACATGCTGCCCCGGCTGGATGTTGGTGATCTGGGTCTCTTTGTAATTGGCGATCACATAGATCTGGGAGAGCGGTACGATCGCCATGATTTGCGTGCCGGTTTGCAGATAGTCGCCCACGGCGACGGTCTTGTTGCCGACCACACCGTCGAAGGGGCTAACGATTTTGGTGTGGCTGAGGTTGAGAGCGGCCTGTTGCGTGTGCGCCTTGGCCTGGGCCAGATTGGCGTTGGCCTGGGCGAGGGCGGCGTTCAGCACGTCGATTTCACGGTTGGCGCCGAGCAAGGCGGCCTGGTCGGCGGCCAGCGTGGCGCGCGCGGTGGCGAGGTCGGCATCGGCCTGATCAGTGGTCTGGATCGGGCTGGCGCCGGAGGCCGAGAGCTTTGAATAGCGGCGCTGGTTCTGCACGGCAAAGGCAAGGCGCGCCTGGTCGCCTTCGAGTTGCGCCTGGGCCGCGGCGATTTTCGCCTGCTGGAGGGAGAGTTTGGCCTGGTCGTTGCTGATGGCGGCGCGCGCGGCGGCGCTATCGGCCTGGGCAGCGGCAAGGGCGGTCTCATAGTCGCGCGGGTCAATGATTGCGAGCAGGTCGCCCTGATGCACCGGCTGGCCCTCCCGCACCGCGATATCGGTGACGTAACCGCTGATTTTGGCGGCGATCAGGCTGGAATCGGCGGCGATGTAGGCATCGTCGGTGGAGACGAAGTATTGTCCGACCAGAAGATATTGGATCAGCCAGATAACAAGGGCGATGACCGCAACGGCGCCGGCGATGATCAACAGCCAGCGCCGCAAGGGGTTTGTTTTATTCACGTCGGACACCAAAAACCCCTCAAAGCGTTACGGGAAAGGAGATAGGTGCTGGCCGATTGATTGCAAGCAAGTCATGTTTTGCGCAGGGCTGTGTTGATTGCCCCGCGCGGTCAGACTTTCTCCACCTGGCCGTATTCCAGATCGACCGGTGTGGAGCGGCCGAAAATCGAAACCGAGACTTTGACGCGGCCTTTGTCTTCGTCGACTTCCTCGACCACGCCATTGAAGCTGGTGAAGGGGCCGTCCGCGACGCGGACCTGCTCGCCGATTTCGAAGATGACGGCGGGGCGGCGGTGTTCCGTGCCTTCCTGCGCCTGTTTCATGATGCGTTCGGCTTCCGAGTCCGGGATCGGGGACGGGCGCGTTTTGCTGCCCAGGAAGCCGGTGACCTTCGGCACATCCTTCACGAGATGCCAGGCCTCATCGGTCATATCCATGTTGATGAGCACATAGCCGGGGAAGAACTTGCGCTCGGTGCTCACCTTCTGGGCGCGGCGGATTTCCGTCACTTCCTCCGCGGGCACGATGATGTCACCGATATGATCGGCGAGACCTTTCAGTTCAGCCTGTTCCTTGATCTGGGTCGCGATTTTTTTCTCGAACCCGGAATAGACATGAAGGACGTACCAACGCTTGGCCATAATTTCGCTCCCTTAACTTCCAACGCCGAAGAGGGCGCGCATACCAGCACCTATGATCTGATCGACTGTCAGAAAAAACGCGGCCGTGACGACGACCATGGCGAGCACGAGGCCCGTGGTCTGTATGGTTTCCTTACGCGTCGGCCAGGTGGTTTTCACCGCCTCGGTGCGCACGTCGCGCATGAATTTCACCAGGTTGAACGCCAAGATAGACAAACTCCAAAAACAGCCATGATGTGCCGGGTGGATGGCAGGGGCGGAGGGTCTCGAACTCTCAACCTCCGGTTTTGGAGACCGGCGCTCTAGCCAATTGAGCTACGCCCCTAGAAATCCGAACCAGCACGAAACCGGCGTTCCACACGCTGGCGCTTCGTATGTCAAGTGGATACGGGTTTTACACCGGGCGATGGTGGGGTGGTGGGGTGCAAAACCTGCTAAAAGATGGAGCGGGTGACGGGAATCGAACCCGCACAACCAGCTTGGAAGGCTGGGACTTTACCGTTGAGCTACACCCGCAGACTCTTTTCGCGCATTGCAGATGGCCGCCCCGCCAGCCCCATCCGCAATGCGCGTGTTCAAGAGGGGCTGTAGCCATATCAATATGGAAGGGGTTGGATTCGAACCAACGTAGGCGTACGCCAGCGGATTTACAGTCCGCCCCCTTTAGCCACTCGGGCACCCTTCCGTATGGGCTGTCATTTCCCCGATCGGGCTTTGGTTGTCAACGCAATGCCTGGGGGATAGTGAGAGGCCATGAGCCAGCAACGCCCCCCCAGATCGAAATCCGGCCGTCCCGGCCAAGCCGCGCCAAGTGGCGGCCCGAAGAAATTTGACGGGCCGAAGTTGAGCCTGCCGGGGGGACGGCCGCAAAAACCGGAGCGTCCGACGGATCGTCCGCCGATGCGCGAGCACAATCCCCGTGGGCAGCAGCGCGCACCGGCGGTGCCGGCTGGCGCGGTCTGGCTTTATGGCACCCATGCGGTGGCGGCGGCACTCGGCAATCCGGCGCGGCGGCTGCGCCGGCTGGTGATCACCGAGGAAGCGCGGGCCTCCCTGGCGGCGGAGCGGCCATTGCCGTGGCCAATCCAGCCGGAGGTCACGGCTCGGGAGAAAATCGACCAGTTGCTGGGCGCGCGTCAGGGCAGCGGGATCGTGCACCAGGGCGTGGCGTTGCTGACCGACCAACTGGTGGCGCCGCCGCTGCTGGACGCGCTGAAGCGTCCGGGGCCGATATTGGTGCTCGATCAGATTTCCGACCCCAGAAATATCGGCGCGTTGATGCGCACGGCGCAGGCCTTCGGTGCGTCCATGGTGATCGCGCAGGAGCGCAATGCGCCGGAGGAGACCGGGGCGCTGGCAAAAGTGGCGTCCGGCGCGCTGGAGCTGATACCGCTGCTGCGGATCGTGAATATTTCCCGCGCGCTGATCGTTCTTAAAGTCGGCGAATGTGTGGGTGGTCGGGCTGGATGGCGCTTCGCCCAACAAGCTGAACGGCGAGGCCTTTGCCGGGCGGCGGGTGGCGCTGGTGCTGGGTAGCGAGGGCGAGGGCATGCGCCGGCTGACGCGCGAGACCTGCGACGAGATCGCCGCGCTGGGGATGCCGGGCGGGATGGAGAGCCTCAATGTGTCTGCGGCTGGTGCCGTGGCGCTGTATGAGCTGACCCGGAGTTTTTAGAGGGTTTTTAAACGAAAACCGCCTGAACCGGAGCCTTTCGGCGCCCGTTCAGGCGGGTAATTTTTTAAATTAAGCGGCGGCCAGCACCTTGCCGTATATAGCCTCGGCGCGGGCCATGAGCCGGTTGCGGATTGCCTGTGGCACCTGCCGCGCGGATTTGGCGCGGGGATAATCCATTTCAACGATGGCAACAGCGTTGCCGTACAGTGCCTCGTGCTCGGCCCAGTTGTCAAAGCCCATCCGGTCCACATTGTCCACGAAGGTTTCAGCCGGCACGTTCTCGGCCAGGATGAGCGAGTGGTCCGCGACTTCCACATGGTAATAGGTGAATACGGTGGGGACCTGGGTTTCGCGGATGATCGACACGCCGTTCACCAGCGCGCCGGCCTGCGCCAGAATGCCATCGACCAACAGGGCATGGTCGGCGGAGAGCAGCAGGTCGCGGCCGGGCAGGCCCTCACCCAAGGCGCCGGCTTTAACGCGGATTGGCAGTACCCGCAGAGGGTCGGCGAAGACCATGGAGACGGTCTGCACGCCGAGCCAGGAAACCGGGGCGGTGCGGCCATCGCTTAAACTGACCATATCGTCCGGTTTTCAACGTCTCGACCGCGACATCGCCCGAAGGGGTGCGCACCGAAGTGCCAGCCATGAAGCAGGCCGGCGAGGCCGTGGCGAGATTCCAACCTTCGCCTGTTTGGGGCGTAAGCGTGGTTGAGCCGCTGCTTCCGCTGAACTGACTGCCAGTGTCAGTTTTTGTCAGGACATAGTATTTTTTGGTTGCGGTATCCTCGACGAGGATGCCGATATAGGTGGTGCCCTGTTCGACCGCGCCGATATAGGTGAATGAGCCAGTGATGCCGCCGGTTACGCTCGTACCTGCGAGCGTGTCGCCGTTATGAACGGGGTTCGCGCCGCTATCGGTCATGGTCTCGATGGCGCCACCGCCCCTCAACATATTGGCGGTCTTGTTGACCATTGTAATGGTGCCGCCGGTATATGTTACGGCGAACATACCTTGAAAGTTTTCTGCGACTGACATGAGTAAAATCTCTTTTTCTGGAAACTATTGTAATTAATTTCCAGTAAGAGCATGATTCCAGTCGATGATGCAACGGTTGTTGTGTTTTTTTTGTTGATTAACGGCCAATATATATTTTTTAGGTGGAAATCGACGGCGTGAAGCCCACAAATTAGCTTGTTAATAGAGACAAAAATTATTTTTTGAACAACACCGGCACCCAGCGCGGGCCGGGATTGGAGCCGTCGGCGATATCCCCGCTCACCAGCAACACCGCGACCGGCAAATGTGTGTTCACCAGCTTCTGAATCTGCCCCTGGAGGTCGGCGGCGGTGGCGACGGTCTGGCCGGCGACCTGTTCGATGAGATCGCCCGCGACGATGCCGGCTTTCGCCGCCGGGCCATCTTTGGCGACCGCTGTGACCGAGACACCGCCATCGGTCGGCTTGGCTGAGACCGTCAGGCCGATATCGGTGAGATTGAGGTTGCCTGGGGCGGGCGAGGCCGACGGGGTGATCGTGTCACCTGCCGCCGAGGGCACGGTGAGGCGTAACGTGGTCCGCTGCGCGGTGCCGTTGCGCCAGAATTCCACGCTCGCTGTTTGTCCGGCGGGGATTTCCGCCGTGCGGATTAACAGAGCGCGCGGGTCCTTGATCGGGACTCCGGCGAGCGAGACCAGCACATCGCCTGGCTGCAATTTGCCCGAAGCCGGGCTGTCCGGCGAGACGGCGCCAACCAGCGCGCCGGATGTGTTCGGCAGGCCGAGCAATTTTTCGATATCCGGTGAGACCTCCTGCGTCGCGACGCCCAGCCATCCGCGCGTCATGCCGCCGGTGGTTTTCAGCGCCTGCGCCACCGGGGCGGCCATGGCGGAGGGGATGGCGAAGCCGAGGCCGATGGAGCCGCCGGAGGGCGAGTAGATCGCGGAATTCACGCCGATCACATTGCCGTTCATGTCAAAAAGCGGTCCGCCCGAATTGCCGCGATTGATGGTGGCGTCCGTCTGGATAAAGTCGTCGTATTTGCCTTCATGGATATTGCGGTCGAGCGCGCTGACGATGCCTGCCGAGGTGCTGCCCGGCAGGCCGAAAGGATTGCCGATCGCCAGCACCCAGTCGCCGACGCGCAGTTTCCCGGAATCGCCGAAGGTGACGGCGGGGAGCGGGTGGCCGGCATCGACTTTCAGGACAGCGAGGTCGGCGTCCTTGTCCCGGCCCACGATGATGGCGGGGAGGATGGTGCCGTCCTGAAAAGTGACGGTGATGCTGGCCGCACCCTCGATGACATGGTTGTTGGTGAGAATGTAGCCTGCCGGGTCGAAGACAAAGCCCGAGCCAAGTGCTTCCGCGGCTTTTGGCGGCGGCAGCACGGTGCCGGCGGTGTCGGTGGTGTCGGCGGTGCGGATGATAGGCGCTGCCATCGCTATTGCCGCCATCGGTACTATCGCTGGGCGGGGTGGTCGCGTTGACCGGGTCCGTGCTGGCGATGCTGACCACCGCGGGAATGACGCGGGCAGCGAGATCGGCCAGCGGCGGCGGCATGGGGGTGGAGGCTCTGGCGTGTAAAGCCGGTGAGGAGCAAGGCGGCGCAGAGAATTCGGGCAGGGAGGTTCATGGATAAAGTTTGCGGTGGGTCTGACATAACCGCAAGAGGGTGGACAAGGTTGACACCTGCGTTAAACCTCAACGCATGACTGAAGATGATATCCGCGCAGCCCTCGTTCCCTTTAACCTCAAAAAAATGCTCGACGGCGTGCATGTGCAGGATGGCCTGGTGCAGGTCACGCTGGCGATAAAACGCGAGGATGCGGCCCAGCTGGAGCCGTTACGCCAGCAGGTCGAGGAGACGCTGGCCAGGCTTCCTGGGGTGAAAAACGCCGCCGTGGTGTTCACCGCGCACAAGCCGGCGCCGCCGCCACCGCAGCAGCCGGCCGCCGTGCCCGCGCTGCCGGGGGTTAAATCCGTGATTGCCGTTGCCTCTGGCAAAGGCGGGGTGGGGAAATCCACCGTCGCGGTCAATCTGGCGGTGGCGTTAGCCCAAAGCGGGCTCAGCGTGGGGCTTGCTGGATGCGGATATTTACGGGCCGTCTTTGCCCAGGATGCTGGGCCTGAATCGCAAACCGGAGGTACACGGCGGTAAAATGCTGCCGCTGGAGGCTTGGGGGGTGCGCTGCATGTCCATCGGGTTTCTGGTGGACGAGGAGACCGCGATGGTCTGGCGCGGGCCAATGGTGACCGGGGCGCTGAACCAGATGCTCACCCAGGTGGAATGGGGCGCGTTGGATGTGCTGGTGATCGATATGCCGCCAGGAACCGGCGATGTGCAGTTGAGTCTGGCGCAGCGGGCCAACCTGGCCGGCGCGGTTGTCGTTTCAACCCCGCAGGATATTGCGCTGATCGACGCCAGGCGGGGTGCGAAGATGTTCGAGCAGGTGCGGGTGCCGGTGCTGGGCATCGTCGAGAACATGTCATTCTTCTCCTGCCCGCATTGCGGCGAGCGGACGGATATTTTTGGCCATGGCGGGGCTGCAACCGAAGCGAAAAACATGGGTGTGCCGTTCCTGGGCGAGGTGCCGCTGCTGCTGGAAATCCGCCAAACCGGAGATGAGGGGACGCCGATTTGCGCCGCCGCCCCCGAGAGTGCCGCGGCTGCCGCGTTCCGGGCGATTGCGGCCCAGGTCGCCGTGGCGGTCGGCCAGACCCGGCCCGCCGGGCCGCGTATCGTTATTGATTAATGGCGGAGATCGGGTTCTATCACCTGACACGGACAGATATCGCGGCGGCACTCCCGGCGCTGTTGGGGCGGACCCTGGCCGCGGCCGAGCGTGCGGTGGTGGTGTGCCCGGATGCGGAAGCGGTGGCGGCACTCGATGCGAAGCTGTGGCAGAGCGCCAATCCGGACTGGCTGCCGCATGGCACGAGTTTGACGCCGCACCCGCAATGGCAGCCGATTTTTCTCACCGACCAAGATATTAATCCGGCATCCGCAGGTTTTTGTTCCGCATCGGCGGGGCGGCGGCGGATATAACGCCATATAAGCGGGTGTTTGACTTGTTCGATGGCAATGACGAGGCCGCGGTGGCGGCGGCGCGGGCGCGCTGGCGGGCGGCAAAGGCGGAGGGCCATGGCCTTGCCTATTGGAAGCAGAGCGAGAGCGGTTGGGAGAAGGCTGGCTGACTTTGTCCCGGGCAAATTGCGGCAAGAACACGTGTATTTAAGTAATATAATATGTGATGGCGCTTATTCTTGACATGCCATGGGGGGATAGGTAGCAACCGGGCCAATTATCGGCGCGCAAAATCGCTGAGAACGGGTGCATGAACGACGGTCGGGACAGCGAAGCTTTTGAGCGACGTCTTGCGGAAGCGCAAGCGAAGGCCAAAGGTGCGGCAAAGAAGGACCCAGCGCATTCCAGCGCGGGTTCGGCGAGCCGGGCAATCAACCTTGCCATGCGTCTGGGAGTTGAACTGGTGGCCGCCATGGTCATCGCCGTGGTGATTGGTTGGGGGCTGGACAGGCTTTTTCATACCACGCCCTGGCTGATGGTCGTGATGGTGCCGGTGGGGATGGTGGCCGGCTTGCGCAATCTGGTGCGCGCAGCCGGAAAAACAGACGACTGACGGAAAGAGAGTAATGGCAGGCCCCACGATCGACGCGCTTGGACAATTTCGCCTGACCACTGGTCTGGGGCCGATCGGCCGCGCCGTGGATTTCACGAATTCCAATGAGGTGATGCTGGCGAGTGCCGTGATCATCGCGGCGCTGTTCGCGTTTGGCCTGAAGCAGCGCGCGCTGGTGCCGGGACGGGTGCAGGCGCTGGTCGAGCTGTTGTATGAATTCGTGCGGAATATGTGCATCGACACCATCGGCGAGGAAGGCAAGCGGTTCTTCCCCCTGGTGTTCACCATCTTCAGTTTCATCCTGCTCGGAAATCTGCTCGGGTTGTTTCCGTATTTCTTTGCTTTCACCAGCCATATCGCGGTGACATTGTCGCTGGCTTTGTTCGTGTTCGTGTTCTCGACCGGGGTCGGGTTCTATACGCATGGCTTTCGGTATTTTAAGTTTTTCGTGCCTTCCGGCGTGCCGACCTGGCTGCTGCCCTTGCTGGTGCCGATCGAGGTCATCTCCTATCTTTCGCGGCCCGTTTCACTCTCGGTGCGTTTATTCGCCAATATGACCGCCGGGCACGTGATGTGGGAGGTTTTTGCCGGGTTCATGCTGCTGCTCACCGCGAGCTTTGGCATCTTCGGCGCGTTCGCCTCGGTTGTGCCGCTGGGCCTGAACGTGGCGCTGGTGGCGCTGGAATTGCTGGTGGCGGGGCTGCAAGCCTATGTTTTCGCCATCCTCACTTGTCTGTATCTGCACGACGCCGTGCATATGCATTGATGTCTCTCGATCAAGAATTTCGGAAAGGAAAGCTTTAAAATGGATCCTCAGTCAGCCGCTCTGCTTGCCAAAGATATCGGTGCGGGCCTCGCCACCATCGGCGTTGCCGGCGCCGGTGTTGGTATCGGCAATCTGTTCGGCGCGTTCGTGTCCTCCGTTGGCCGCAACCCGGCAGCGCGCGACACCATGTTCCGTGACGTTCTGCTCGGCTTCGCGCTGACGGAAGCCGTGGCGCTTTACGCGCTGGTTATCGCGCTGGTTATTCTGTTCACCTGATGAACCGCTTACGTATCACCGCTCTGCTGAGCTTAAGCCCCACGGCCGCTTTTGCCGAGGGAACCATGCCGCAGATGGATTTCCACAACCCGCTCACCTCCGCCCAGGTGCTGTGGATGGTGGTCATTATGGTGGTGCTGTATTTGCTGCTGTCCCGCTGGGGCCTGCCTGAAATGGGCAAGGTGCTGGAGAACCGGGCAGCAGTGATCGCGCGGGACCTCGCGGCGGCGCGCAGCGCCAAAACCGAGGCGGATCAGGCGGTCGCGCAACTCAATGCAACGATCGCCCAGGCGCGCAAAAAGGCGCATGCCGATGTCGCCGACATGATTGCAAAAGCGACGGCGCGGGCCGCCGCGGATGCGGCTGAGTTGGCGGCGCGGCTCGATAAAACCCTGGGAGAATCCGAAGAACGGATTGAAGCGGGGCGGGTTGCGGCGCTTGCGGCGATTAAACCCGTGGCGGAAGCCACGGCCAGCTCCATTCTTGTCAAACTGACCGGTAGCGCGCCCGGACCAGACATTCTGTCCAAACGTGTGGACGATGTTCTGGTAGCGCGGAAGGCGGCTTAAAACCATGGAATATCAGGCATTACACGACACTCCATGGCTGCATGGCGCATTCTGGGTATTTATCGCGATAGTGATTTTTGCTGTCCTGGCTGGCCGCAAGGTCATGGGGGCGATCAACGGGCTGCTTGATGCGCGGGCGCAAAGCGTGCGGGATGCGCTGGATGAGGCGGCACGGTTGAAGGGCGAGGCGGAAGCCATGCTGGAAGATGCCAGGGCTGCCCAGGCACAGGCGATGGAAGACGCAAAAAACATTCTGGAATCGGCGAAGGCGGCGGCCGCGCGTATGGCGGCCGCGCTCGAGGCCGATGCCAAAGCCGCGGCGAAGTGGCGTGAGCGCATGGCGCTGGAGCGGATTGCCGCCGCGGAAGCCTCCGCCGTGAATGACGTCCGGGCGGCGGCGATTGACATCGCAACCGCCGCGAGTGCAGCGATCCTGCGGGAGACCTTTGGCGCCGAAGCCGATGCCGCGACGATCGACCTTGCGATTTCCGGCGTGCCAGGAGCGTTGCGGCGGGCGGTTTAGCACCGCTTCAGGGGCCAATCCGTCACGTTAAAGCACCCTTGAGAGAGTAGATCCCTTAACGCTCCCTGATTGCCGTTGCCACAATGTTTGAATTCGGTAATGTGGAGAATTATACATCCGTCCATATTGTGGGTGGGGTGTGAAAATTCTTTTTAGGGGATTTCGATGAAAAAATTATTTAGCGCATACGTTATCGCGCTGTCCTTGGTCGGTGGCGCCATGCCGCTTGCCGCCAGCGCAAAAGCGTTCACCGAGATCAAATTCGGAGTGGATGCCACCTACCCACCCTTTGAGAGCCTTTCCCCCAGCGGCGAGTTCGTCGGTTTCGATATCGATCTCGGCAGGGCGATCTGCGCTGAACTCAAAGTGAAATGCGTTTTCGTGTCTCAGGGCTTCGATGGTATCATCCCGGCATTGCAGGCCCGCAAGTTCGACGCGATCCTGTCCTCGATGACAGTAACGCCCGAGCGCGCGAAGCAGATCGATTTCTCGTCTGAAATGTATAACGAGCCGACCAGCCTGATCGCCAAAAAAGGTTCTGGCCTGGAGCCGACTGCGGCGAGCCTGAAGGGCAAGACCGTGGGCGTTGAATCCGGCACCATTCAGGAAAGCTACGCGAAGGCTTATTGGCAGCCCAACGGCGTGAACGTGATCTCCTACCCTGGTCAGGACCAGGTTTATGCGGATTTGCTGTCCGGCCGGCTCGATGCCTCCCTGCAGGATTCCGTCGAGGCTGATTACGGCTTCCTGAAGACGCCCAAAGGGGCCGATTTTACGCTGGCCGGAAACGTCACCTATGATCCGAAAGACGTGCTGGGCTCGTATATCGCCATCGGCATCCGCAAGGATGAGCCGGAGCTGAAAGCCAAGATCAACCAGGCGATTGCGACCATCCTTGCGAACGGCACGTATAAAAAGATCGAAGCCAAGTATTTCAACTTCAACGTCTACGGCAACCCGCCGCCGAAGTGATTTTTTGCTCCCGGCCCCGTGCAAGATGCGGGGCCGGGGTTTTGCATAAAAATTGAGGGGTGCCGATGTTCAACCTCGCTGGTTACGGACCACAGATATTCGCGGGGACGATCACGACGGTCGAACTCTCGGTGCTGTCGCTTGTTCTTTCCTTTGTCATCGGGCTCCTCGGCGCCTCCGCAAAGCTTTCGAAAAACCGGCTCGCCTCCGGGATCGGGACCGTCTATACGACCATTATTCGCGGCGTGCCGGACCTCGTGCTCATGCTGCTGATTTTCTACTCCCTTCAAATCTGGTTGAACGACGCCACGGATTATCTGGATAGTCTCCAGAACAGCATCGATTTCGAGATCAGCCTGGACCCGTTCACCAGCGGTGTGATTACGCTTGGGTTTATTTACGGGGCGTATTTTACCGAGACCTTCCGGGGCGCTTTTCTGGCGGTGCCGCGCGGCCAGTTGGAGGCGGCGCGCTCGTTCGGGATGCGCCCGCTGCTGGTGTTCCGCCGTATCCTGTTCCCGCAGATGATGCGCTACGCGCTCCCTGGCCTTGCCAATAACTGGCAGGTGATCCTCAAAGCCACGGCTTTGGTGTCGTTGATCGGGCTGACCGATGTCATCAAGGCGGCGCAGAATGCCGGCAATGGGACGTTCAGGACCTTCTACTTCATGAGCATTGCGGGGCTGGTTTACCTCGTCCTGACCACGCTTTCCAACGGTGTGCTGATGCTGCTGGAACGCAAATACGCCGTTGGTGTGCGCAAGGCGGTGCTATGATTTACGTTATCCAGAATTTCGGCAGGGAGTTCCTGTACACCGACGGCTACCACATCACCGGGCTGGCGATGACGCTGTGGCTGTTGGTGATCTCCTGCGTGATCGGGTTTTGCCTGGCCTTGCCGCTGGCAATTTTGCGTAACGCCCGTAACCCGCTGCTCTGGGGGCCGGTCTGGGTCTATACGTTCGTGATCCGTGGTACGCCGCTCTATGTGCAGCTCCTGATTGTCTATACCGGTTTTTACAGTCTGGATTTCGTGCGCGATACACCGTTTCTGGCGACGTTCTTCAAACAGGGAATCAACTGCACCCTATTGGCCTTCGGGTTGAACACCGGCGCCTATACAACCGAGATTTTCGCGGGCGCGATCCGGGATACGTCCTTCGGGGAGGTGGATGCCGGGCGCTCGCTGGGGATGTCACAGTTCACGCTGTACCGGCGGATTATCATTCCCAGCGCGTTGCGCCGCGCGCTGCCGGTTTACAGCAATGAGGTGATTCTCATGCTGCACGCCACGACGCTGGCTTTCACGGCGACGGTGCCGGATTTGTTGAAGGTCGCCAATGACGCATATTCGGCGACGTATAACCCGTTCGCGTCGTTTTCCACCGTGGCGCTGATTTATCTTTGCGTGTCGTTCACGCTGATTTTCGGATTCCGTAAGGCCGAGCAGCATTTTCTGGCGTTTTTGAAGCCATAGGATTTTAGAGCCGGAAGTCACAGGCGCAGCCACGAAGCCAGACCGGTGCAAATATGGTAGACGACAGCCGCAAGATGCCCTATACGTCATGGTACTTCTCTTTGCGTTAATTGCGGGAACTTGTCATGTTGCAGCTATCCTCAGTCCAGGAACCAAGAACAGGATCGAGCCTCGCCATGCAGACTTCGACGACACCGCCCGGCGGCAATGAAAGCGACCACGCAAATCACCTCTATTCGGTGAGCCAGCTTGCTCGCCAGCTCGGCGTGACCGCCCGGACCATTCGCTTTTATGAAGATAAAAGCCTGATCACCCCACAGCGCGCCGGTACGACCAGGGTTTACACGCATCGAGACCGCGCCCGGCTGGTGCTCATTCTGCGCGGCAAGCGGCTCGGCTTTTCGCTGCGTGAGATCAAGGAGTTTCTCGACCTCTACGATGCCGACCCGCAACACCATTTGCAACTTCGCCAGCTTCTCGTCGGTGTGCGCAAGCGTATGGCCAAGCTGCAGGAGCAGCGCAGTGCCATTGACGAGAGTCTTACCGAGCTGGCCGAAATCGACCGCCAATGCGAAGCCGTGCTGGCCAGCCGGGCGGTATAAAAAACTAAAATAGGATGGAGCGTTCCATGACGAATGTCGTTATCGCGGGTTATGCCCGGTCTGCCTTCGCGCCCGCCAAAAAAGGTGCGCTCGCGCGCGTCCGGCCGGACGAGCTGGCGGCCGAGGTGGTGCGCGCGCTGGTCATGCGCACTGGGGTGGCCCCTGAGGATATCGAGGATATGATCGTCGGCTGCGCCTTCCCCGAGGGCGAGCAGGGGTTGAATGTCGCCCGGCTGATCGGCCTGCTCGCCGAACTGCCGCTCTCCGTCGCGGGCATGACCGTCAACCGCTTCTGCGGCTCGTCCATGCAGTCGATCCATATGGCGGCTGGTGCGATCCAGATGAACGCAGGCGAAGTGTTTTTATGCGCCGGGGTGGAGAGCATGAGCCGCGTGCCGATGAGCGGCTTCAACCCGCATGCCGTCAACCCGAGCTCTACGCCGCCATGCCGCGAGCCTATATCTGCATGGGCGATACCGCCGAGAATGTCGCGCAGCGCTGGCAGATCACCCGTGCCGCAACAGGAGGAGTTCGCGCTCGCCAGCCACCGCAAAGCCGCCGCCGCGCAGGCGACGGGCGTTCGGCAGCCGAGATCGTGCCGATCTCGCAACGGCAAAGTCACCGTCGAGCGGGACGGCTGCATCCGTGCCGATACCACGGCCGAGGTGCTCGCCGGGCTGAAGCCGGCCTTCGACCAGGACGGCACGGTGACGGCCGGCACATCCTCGCCGCTGACCGACGGTGCCGTCGGCGGTGCTGGTCTGCTCCGAGGAGTATGCGCGCAGGCATGATCTTGCCGATGCTGGCGCGGATCAAATCCATCGCGGTCGCCGGCTGCGCGCCGGAGATCATGGGCATCGGCCCGGTCGCGGCCACGCGCAAGGCGCTGGCGCGCGCGGGCATCTCGATGTCGAGCGACTCGACGTCGTCGAGCTGAACGAGGCCTTCGCCAGCCAGGCGCTGGCCTGCGTCGCGCGACCTCGAGCTTGACCGTGCCGAAGGCTGAACCTCGACGGCGGCGCGATCGCCCTCGGCCATCCGCTCGGCGCCACCGGCGCGCGCATCACCGGCAAGGCGGCGGCGCTGCTGAAGCGCGAGGGTGGCCGCTACGCGCTGGCCACGCAGTGCATCGGCGGCGGCCAGGGCATCGCCACGATCCTGGAGCGCGATTTGATGCCTGAGATCCGAACGGTCGCCGTGATCGGCGCCGGCGTCGATGGGCGCCGGCATCGCCGCCCAGGTCGCCAATGCCGGCGTCGCCGTGGTGCTGCTGGACATCGTCCAGCCGGGCGCGCCAACCGCAACGCGATCGCCGAAGGTGCGATCGCGCGGCTGCTGAAGATCGATCCGGCGCCGTTCATGGCACGACGCGCGCGGCAAAGCTGGTCGAGACCCGGCAACATCGAAGACGATCTCGGCAGATTGCCGACTGCGACTGGATCGTCGAGGCCGTGATCGAGCGGCTCGACGTCAAGCAGGCGCTGTATCAAAAGCTCGACGCGGTGCGCAGGCCAGGCTCGGCGATCAGCTTCCAACACCTCCACCATTCCGCTGAAAGTGCTGACGCGAGGGCTGCCGCGAGGCGTTTCGCGCGCGATTTCTGATCACGCATTTCTTCAACCCGCCGCGCTACATGCGCCTGCTGGAAATCGTCGGCGGGCGCGGACACGGCGCCATTGTCGACGGCGATCGCGCATTCGCCGATCGTCGAGCTGGGCAAGAGCGTCGTCAGCTGCAAGGACACGCCGGGCTTCATCGCCAACCGGATCGGCATCTACTGGATCCAGGCGGCGATGGTCCAGGCGATCGAGCTGGGCGCTGGACGTCGAAGAGGCGGACGCGATCATCGGCCAGCCGATGGGCATTCCCAAGACCGGCGTGTTCGGGCTGATCGATCTGGTCGGCATCGATCTCGGGCCGCATGTGAATGCGTCGCTGCGCCGCCTGCTGCCGAAATCCGATGTCTTTCACGCCATGAATCGCGACATCGCGCTGATCGAGGCGCTGATCGCGCAAGGCTACACCGGCCGAAAGGGCAAGGGCGGGTTCTACTGTTCGATCGCGCGGGCCGGATGGCAAACGCGCCAAAACCGCGCTGAATCTGCAAGCCGCGGCCAAGGGCAATCTGGAATGGCGGGCTTCCGCGCGGGCAGATATTCCGCTGGTGAAAGACGCGCGCAAGGATTTGAAGAAGCTGCTCGCGTCTGACACCAAATACGGCAAATATGCCTGGGGCGTGCTGGGCCGTGTGCTGGCCTATTCCGCCTCCCTGGTGCCGGAGGTTGCGACTGACATCGCCGATATCGATGACGCGATGCGGCTTGGCTATACCTGGAAGTTTGGCCCGTTCGAGCTGATCGACCGGCTCGGCGCGGCGTGGGTCGTAACCCATATGGCCGAGCTTGGTCTTGCGGTGCCGCCGATTTTGCAAAAAATCGGTTCGGGTAAGTTCTACCAGGCGAATGCTGCCGGGGAGATGGAGCAGTTTACGCTGGATGGCGATTATAAGCCCATCCGCCATGCGCCGGGGATTTTGTTGCTCGACGATATCAAGCGGACCAGCAAGCCGGTATTGGGGAATAAGGTCGCCTCGGTTTGGGATATTGGCGATGGCGTGCTCTGCTTCGAGTTCCATGCCGAAATCCGTGGCGCCAAGCTGAACATGCTGGATGGCGATGTTCTGGGCCTGCTCGAAAAAACCATCGCGCTTGTCGGCAAGAATTAAAAGCGCTGGTTCTGTATAACGATGACCTTCGCGAGGCGCCGCACAAGACGAATTTTTCCACCGGGGCCAATATCGGCCTGGCCTATATGATGGCCAATATCCGGCTCTGGGGGGAAATCGAGGGCTCGATGAAAGACGGGCCAGAAACTCTACCAGGCGATGAAATATGCGCCGTTCCCCATTGTTGGCGCGCCCGCGGGCCGCGCATTTGGTGGCGGCTGCGAGATGCTGCTGCATTGCCGACGCCGTGCAGGCGCATGCCGAGAGCTATATCGGCCTGGTCGAGGCCGGTGTCGGCCTGATTCCCGGCTGGGGTGGCTGTGCGACCATGCTGGCGCGCTGGCAGGCCGACAAGCAGATGCCAAAGGGCCCGATGCCGGCTGTGGCAAAGGTGTTCGAGATCATTTCCATGGCCACGGTATCGCAATCCGCGGAGGAGGCGATCGAGCTTAAGTTCCTTCGTCCCGACGGACGGCATCACCATGAACCGCGACCGCCTGCTGGCGGACGCGAAGGCCAGGGCTTTGGCCATGGTCGCGGACCACAAGGCGCCGGAGCCACCCGTGCTCAACCTGCCGGGTGCGTCCGGGCGCGTGGCGTTGAAAATGGCGGTTGATGGTTTCCATAAGCGCGGGATTGCCACCGACCATGACGTGACGGTTTCCATGGCGCTGGCCGATGTGCTGACGGGCGGCGACACTGACATTATCGACACGCTGAGCGAAGAGGATGTCATGGCGCTGGAGCGTAAATCCTTCATGCGGCCTTATCCGCACGAAGGAAAGCCTGGCGCGGATTAAAAGCATTCTCGATACCGGTAAACCACTGCGTAACTAATCGGAGAATTCTCAAATGCCCGTCTACAAGGCTCCCTTGGAGGACATGCGTTTCGTCCTGCACGAACTGCACGACAGCGAGACGATCGCGCCATTGCCGGGCTGCGAGGAGTTCACGCCCGAACTGCTGGACAGCATGCTGGATGAAGCCGCGAAATTCTCCGAGGAAGTGCTCTGCCCGCTGAACCAGTCAGGCGACGATGAAGGCTGCACTCTAGAGAATGGCGTTGTCCGCACGCCGCCTGGCTTCAAGGCAAGCCTATGACGCCTTCCGCGAGGGCGGCTGGACCGCCATGGCCTTCGATCCCGCGCAATTCGGCGGCCAGGGCTTGCCGATCGCCTCAACAAGCTGCGTCGAGGAAATGATCTGCTCGGCCAATCTTTCCTTCGGCCTGTATCCCGGCCTGACGCACGGCGCGTATCTCGCGATCGATCAGCACGGCTCCGAGGCGCTGAAGGCAGACCTATCTGCCGAAACTGGTCGATGGCGACCTGGTCCGGCACGATGTGCCTGACCGAGCCCCATTGCGGCACCGATCTCGGGCTTGTGCGCACCAAGGCCGTGCCGAACGACGATGGCAGCTATACGCTCAGCGGGAGAAGATCTTCATTTCGGCCGGCGAACATGACCTGACCGAGAACATCATTCATCTGGTGCTCGCCCGGCTGCCCGGATGCGCCCGCTGGCGTGAAAGGCATCTCGCTCTTCGTGGTGCCGAAATTCCTGCTGACGGAGGACGGCGCGGTTGGCGCCCGCAACGGCGTGACCTGCACGGCCATCGAGCATAAAATGGGCATCAAGGCCTCCGCGACCTGCGCGCTGATCATTCGATGACGCCACCGGCTGGCTGGTGGGCGAGGCGCATAAGGGCCTGCGTGCGATGTTCACCATGATGAACACCGAGCGGCTCTCGGTCGGCATCCAGGGATTGGGCGTGGCGGAAGTGGCGTATCAGAACGCCGTGGCTTATGCGCGCGAGCGCATCCAGGGCCGCTCGCTGACCGGGGCGAAATATCCGGATAAACAGGCCGATCCGATCATGGTGCACCCGGATGTGCGCCGGATGCTGCTGACGATGCGCGCGTATGTCGAAGGCTGCCGGGCACTTTCCGGCTGGGTGGCGCGCGAGGTGGATGTGCTGCAGCGCTCAACCGATGCGGACGCCCGAACAGAACGCCGATGATTTCACCGCGTTGCTGACGCCGGTGGTAAAGGCGCTGTTCACCGATCTAGGGTTTCGAAACCGCCTCACCGCGCTGCAAGTCTATGGCGGCCACGGCTACATCCGTGACCATGGCATGGAGCAATATGTCCGCGATGCCCGCATCTCGATGATCTACGAGGGCACCAACGGCGTGCAGGCGCTCGACCTGGTCGGCCGCAAGCTGCCGCAAGGCGCGGGGCGGTTGCTGACCCGTTTTCTCGACCCCGTCATGGAGTTTCTGGATGCCAATGGCGATGAGGAGATGGAACCGTTCGTCGCGCCGCTTCAGACAGCCCTTGAGCATCTGCAAATCGCGACCGGCCATGTCATGGAAGCGGGCATGTCGAACTACGACGAGATTGGGGCTGCCTCGGTCGATTATTTGCGGCTGTTCGGGCTGGTGGCGCTTGGCTTCATGTGGGCACGAATGGCGAAAATCGCCCTGCCGAAAGCCGAAGAGCCGTTTTATAAAGCCAAGATAGGAACGGCGAAGTTCTTCATGCAGCGCCTGCTGCCGCAAACGGCGTCGCTGCTCGCGATCATCCAGTCGGGTTCGGATGTGATGATGGCGTTCGAGGACGCGGCTTTCTGAGGAAAGCCTTTCCCCGGCCTGCTGGCGCAAGCAATAGAACAATCAGACTGATGACGCCCGCGCGATGACGGGTTATGTTGTTGTAATGTGCAGGCAAGTCGATACGAGGGCAATCTTTTTGCGAATACTGGGGAAAGCCACCTGGCTGATAGGTCCGTGCGTGGCGGGGTTTTTGTCGGGCTGTGCGATGATGCCAGGGCGAAAGCCGGTGGCGAGTGTGGCGCCGATGCCCGCCGCCGTCGTGCTGCGTCAGGCTGAGATGCAAGCCTATAATGAGGGTTTCGAAGCAGGGCGGCAGGCGCAGCGGCGGAGTGACACGGCCCTTGCGGCAGCGCAGGTGGGTAAGCCGGCAGATCCGCCACCACCAGCGCCGGCATCGCAAACCGCGCAGGCGGCGCTCGCACCGTCGTGGCCGGTTGTGGGCATACCGGTGCCGTCGCCGGGGCCGAGGTCTACGCCACCAGTCGGTCCGGCCAAGCCGGTGGGGACCGCCACCAACTGGTTTAGAGTACGATGGTTTTAATACCAAGGGCCTTTAAGTACGACCCTTGGTATTACCCTTTATTCGGCGCGCGGCCGCCCCGCCAGCCCCGCGCGCGATTGGCGCATTCCGCGCCGCGTTAAAGCGACGGCCCGGGACGATAATGCCTCCTCCCGGGCCGTTTCAAATCACGGCTTGACGAAAGCCGCGCTGATGATGAGCGACACGTCGTCGCCGATCAGCGGCACATAGGTCTTCTGGTTGAAGTCGCTGCGCCTGATCTGCCCGGTGGCGTTGAAACCAACCGTGTACTGATGGGAAAGCATATTTACACCAGAGGCGTTGAAGGTAACATTCAATGTCTCTGGCCTGGTTACCCCGTGGAAGGTGAGTTCGCCGGTAACTTTGGCGGTATCGTGGCCAGTGCGGACGATCTTCGTCGATTTGAACTCGATCGTTGGGTATTTCGCGGTGTCGAACCACGCAGGGCTGTTCAGCTCGCCATCGAGCGTGGTGTTGGTGGTGGAAACCGTATTGGCGGGGATCATGATGTCCAGCGCGCTGGCGGCAAGCGCTTTCGGGTCGAGAGTGAGCGAGCCCGAGACATGGGTGAACTGGCCATACCAGGTGGTGAAGCCCATGTGGGACACGGCGAACAGCACGCGGGTGTGCGTGGGCTCCACGGTGTAGGTGCCGGACTGCACGGCGGCCGGGTTGGTATTGAGCGGGGGCACGGATTGCGCCTGGGCAAGGACTGGCCCGGCGAGCAGGGCGGCGCCGAGGACGAGGCTTTGGGAAATTTTCATGAACGCGGTCCTATTAAAGTCTGATCGTTTCAGGTTGAATCGCCCTCTAAGCCACGGGCGGCGATCTGCGCCTGGGCGGCGGCAATCGCGGCGGGCTTGAGGTCACGGCACGGCCACGCCCTCGGCGCGGATGATGGTTATATCGGTGAGGCCGATGAAGGCCAGAGCCGCTTTCAGCAGGGTTTCCTGATGGTCGAGGAAGGCGATTGGCGAGCCCCCACTATAGGCACCGCCGCGCGCGGAGGCGATGATGACTTTTTTGCCCGGCGGCAGCAGGCCCTCCGGCACGCCGGTTGGGCCGTATTTAAAGGTTTTTCCTGCAACCAGAACACGGTCGATCCAGGATTTGAGCTGGCTGGGGAGCGTGAAATTATACATCGGTGCGCCGATGACGATAATGTCGGCAGCGAACAGATCGTCGATAAAGCCGGCACCCGTGGTGATATCCGCGAGCACGGCCGGGTCGGTGGGCGGGTGGCCGAACATCGCGCCGATATGCGATGGTGAAAGATGCAGCAGCGCCTGTGTGGCAAGGTCGAGATAGGTCACCTCAAGGCCCGGATGCAGGGTTTTTTGCTGCGCGACAATGCCTGCGGTGAGGCCGCGGGAGACCGAGTTGTCACCCAGAATGCTGGAATAATGATGTGCAAAAGTTTCATGGCGTAGGTCCTTCAGGTTGCGTGTGCGGACCTGCCCGAGGGCAGGAACGATCATGGTGCGCATATGGATGCCGCTTGCCTCCCCTGAACAGCCTATATATTACGATAGATAATATCTGATCTGAAGATGGATGAGGGGGTAAACATGCTGGATGGGGTATCCTTCGACCAGCTGCGCATTTTTATCGCCGCCGCGGATGAAGGCAGTTTTTCGGCGGCCGGGCGGCGTCTCAACCGCGCGCAGTCGGTTATCAGCCAGACCATCGCCAATCTGGAAGGGCAGATAGGCGTTGCCTTGTTCGCGCGCGAGGGACGCTACCCGGTACTGACCGAGGCCGGCGTACTGCTGCTGGCCGATGCGCGCGCCGTGACGCATACGGTGGATGCGCTGAAAGCGCGGGCCAAAGGCATGGCGTCTGGCGTGGAGCCGGAACTTAGCGTCGCAATCGACGTGATGTTCCCGATGTCGGTGCTCACACAAGCTGCGGCATCGTTCGGCGAACATTTCCCGGCCACCCCGCTGCGGCTCTATGTCGAGGCGCTGGGTGGCGTGGCGACAAGCGGTGCTGGACGGGCAATGCCAGTTGGGCGTGATGGGAACGCTGCCGCTGAGTGTGCCGGAACTGATTACCGAGCGGCTGCTGGGCGTAAAAATCGTATTTGTCGCGGCACCTTCGCATCCACTCGCGCAGATTTGCGGGAAGGTGCCGGAATGCGAGGTGGCTAGGCATGTCCAACTCGTGCTGACCGACCGCACGGAGCTTTCCAAGGGCCGGGAATTCCGGGTGATCTCGCCACGCAACTGGCGGCTCGCGGATCTTGGCGCCAAGCATGCTTTTCTGCTGGCCGGGCTCGGCTGGGGCGGTATGCCCCACGCGATGGTGGCGCGCGATATACGGGAAGGTGCGCTGCGCATCATTCAGGTGCAGGATTTGCCGGCTGAGGAGGTTATGCCGATGTCGGCGACGTATCGGGCAGATACGCCGCCCGGCCCAGCGGGGCGCTGGTTTGTCGAGCAGTTGAAGATTTTTGCCGCCGCGGAAGGTGAAACAGACCGATGAGATTTGCCCTAGGGCGCGATCCAGCCTTGTTGAAGCGGAACGGCTTCAACAAGGCTGGTAAATCGCCCCCTAATTTATGGATAGAGCTAATTCACGACCATCATTAAATCGCCTTCGCAATTCAATGATGGTCGATCGAACTCTAGGGCCGCGCCTGTATCCTGTTCCGGTCCCGCGCGGATGAAACGCGACGCGCTCGCAGGCATCTCGGTTGCCGGGCTTCTGCTGCCATCCGCCATTGCCTATGCGGCGATTGCCGGCCTCTCGCCCGACCACGCCATCATCGCGACCATCGTCGGGCTCGGGGTTTATGCGCTGCTGGGCCGCAGCCGGTTCGCGATGGTTGCCCCCACCTCGTCCGCGGCCGCCATCCTGGCGGCATTGATCCTCTCGTTGCAGCATAATACGCCCCAAGGGGCGATGATCGCCGACGCGGCCGTGCTCGCGGCGGGGCTCTGCTTCCTGGCGGCAGCCGCCTTGCGGGCGGGCGCGCTGGCGAGCTTCATTTCGCGGCCGGTGCTGCGCGGCTTCTCCTTCGGCATCGCGCTGACGATCACGATCAAGCAGCTCCCGGCGATCACTGGAGTCAAACTAAAAGTCGTCGGCAGTGGCGGGGTTTTGCCCCTGGCCTGGCATCTGATGGCGGCTTTGCCGCAATGGCACATCCTGTCAGCCATCATCGGTGGCGTGGCGTTACTCGCCCTTGGTGTGTTGCGCCGCTTTCGCGGTCTGCCGGGATCGGCCCTCGTGCTGGTCACGGGTGTGCTGCTGGCTCTGGCGGTCAACCTGCCGGCACATAATGTCGCGCTGGTGGGGAGTATCGCGATTTCGTTGCCGCATCCTTCCTGGCCGCGTCTTTCGTTCGATATCTGGTCGCGGGTTCTGGAGCTTTCACTCCCGCTTTTTCTCATCCTCTTTGCCGAATCCTGGGGGTCGATCCGCGGCCTGGCGCTGCTGCACAACGACAAAGTTAACGCCAACCGGGAGTTGCTGGCGTTGGGGTGCGCGAATGTCGCCTGCGGCCTATTACACGGCATGCCGGTGGGTGCCGGGTTTTCCGCCTCATCGGCAGCCGAGGCTGCCAGGGCAAAAACCAGGCTTGGCGGCGTCTCGGCCATGGCGGTGCTGCTCGTGCTGAGCCTTTGGGGCCGGTCCCTGGTCGCACTTGTGCCAGCACCGGTGCTGGCCGCTGTCGTCATCGCCTCATTGTTCCACGCCCTGGATCCCGCGCCATTGTTGCGGCTGTGGCGCATCCGGCGCGACGAGATCGTGGCGACAGCTGCGGCGATCGCCGTTCTGGTGTTCGGTGTCCTTGACGGCATGTTGATCGCCGTTGGGCTTTCCTTGCTCGCATTGCTGCAACGTTTTTCCTCTTCGCGCATCGCGGTGCTCGGGCAAATTCCTGGAACGCATGATTTTGTCGATATCTCGCGCAACCCCGATGCCGTAACCGACTCCCGTATTTTGATCGTGCGGCCCATGGAACCATTGTTTTTTGCCAATGCGGAACGCGTGCTGGCGGAGGTGGCCAGCCGGGCAGAAGCCAATGCCGCGACCAGAATCGTCGTTCTGTCCATCGAGGAAAGTCCGAATTTCGACAGCACCGCGATCGAGGTGCTGCGGGAGTGCGTGGAGCGCCTTGGCTCGTCCGGGCGCTCACTGCTGCTGGCGCGCGTGAAGGACGACATACGAGACGTATTGCGCGCCGCCGGGGCGGACCAACTGGCGAGCGATGAAAGATGCTTCTGGAGCGTGGCGGATGCGTTCGCCGCGGCGAATTCCATGGTTAATCACGACAAACTCCAGGATGTAAGACATGGTGTTGCTGATCACACGGGAAATTCCTCCTTCCGTCGCGGCGCGGGCGGCGCGCGAGCACGAGGTGAGGCAGATCGCCATGCAGGGTTTGTTCAACCCCGCTTTGGTTCTGGAAAACATCTCCGGCGTAAACGCCATTTTGTGTACGCCAGCCGACCGGTTCGACGGCGCATTGATCGGGCAATTGCCCTCGGCGGTGAAGGTGATTGCGACCTATAGCGTTGGGCTTGAACATATCGACCTCGATGCTGCGGCGGAGCGGAAAATTGCCATTTGCAACACCCCGGATGTGCTCTCGACCGCGACGGCGGAACTGGCGCTCACGCTGATGCTGATGGCCGCGCGGCGGGCCAGCGAGGGTGAGCGGTTGTTGCGGGCCGGGCGGTGGCAGGGGCTGTCTCCGACGTTTCACCTTGGGCGCGGGGTGGCCGGCAAGGCGCTGGGCATTTTCGGGATGGGCAGGATCGGGCGCGAGCTCGCGGCAATGGCGCGGGGGCTGAATATGACGATCCATTATCGCAACCGCACGAAGCTCCCTCCCGCATTGGAGGCCGGGGCGATCTACCATGACAATGACGCGGATTTTCTGGGCGCGATCGATTTTCTCTCGATCAACGCGCCGGGTGGCGAGGCGACATTCCATTGGCTGAACGAGGCGCGCATCGCCCAGTTGAAACCGGGCGCGATTGTGGTGAACACCGGGCGGGGAAGCGCGGTGGATGACGAGGCGCTGATCGCCGCCTTGCGCTCAGGGCGGGTGCTGGCCGCGGGGCTCGATGTGTTCAACAACGAGCCCAGGATTCATCCCGGTTATATTGAACTGGAGAACGCCGTGCTGTTGCCGCATATCGGCAGCGCCACGGTGGAGGCGCGCGATGCGATGGGGTTCCTGGCGCTCGACGGGATTGCGCGGGCGCTCAAACCTTCAGCGTAAAGCCGAGTTTCAAGGTGAACGGGCAACGCCCGACTTTGCCGCCGGAATGTTCATGGCATGTGGCAAAAGCGAGTTTCGCATCGCCATGATGTGGTGCCCGCCACCCCAAGGGTCGCGCTTCAAAACTGAACCATTATCGCGAATTTCGTTGCCGAGCGAGAAATATTGTTGTGAGTTTCATAAAAAACCTTTAATAAGAAGGATATATGAGGATTTAATTATATCAAGTCCAGGTCAGGGCAATAGAATGTTGGATTTTTGGCGGTGCGCTGGATATTTGGTATGCTAACCGGCCGTCATTTGGTGATACGCCGGTTTTTGCGCGAAACCCGGTCGGACACGGCGGTTGAGTTCGCATTGATCGGCTCTGCTCTTTTTTTGTTCCTGTTTTGTATCTTCGTTATCTCGATTGACCAGTTCTGGCAGATGACACTGGACGACGCCGTGCGGAATGCCGCGCGCCAGGTGCAGATCGGAAAAATTACGGCGACGAGCACCCCAAGTTTTAAAACGGTGGTTTGCAATGAATTCGGCGCGGCGGCGCCCTATTGCGCCAGCACCCTACAATATTCGGTCCAGAGCAATGCCTATTTCGGGGCAATTACCCCCGCAACGCTAAATTCGTCTGGCGCGCTGTCTCCTAACAATACATTCTCCGTCATTCCTACGACAGCGCCGGTAGCTGCGACGTCAACGCAGGCCGCTGTTATAGGGTCGCCGCAATTTTTGCTGGTGCAGGTGGCGTATCTGCTGCCGTTCAAAATACTGATGGTGGCGGGAGGGGTGGCGACCGAAAATGGTACGCCGGCACTCGTCTCTACTGTAGCGACGGTGATGGAACCATGAAATTGCGCCGGCTTCTTCGTGACAAACTGGGCCGGCGGGGTGTAGCCGCGGTTGAATTCGCCATCATCGCGCCAGTGCTTCTGGTTCTGTTTATCGGCACGATCGAGGTTCTCACGCTCTACCGCACGGAAGCGAAGCTGAACGCGGTCGCGTTTAATGTCGCGCAGATGGTCTCCATCGCCCAATCGGTCTCGACGGCCAAAGCACCGATCGCGAACGCGGCGGCGACAGCGTTCGCGCCTGCGCAAAGCGTGACGTCGCTGAACGATATATGCCAGGGGGCGATTCTGGGCTTGCAGCCTTTTCCGCCGTCTGGAATGGCCGTTGCTATCGCCAGTGTTACCGAGGAATCAGGGCCAAGCGGCCGGCCTAGTACTTCGACGGCTTATTCTTCAAGCCCTACTTATGATAAATGGGAGGCTGACAGCACGGTCTCGGGCAACACATGCAACACCGTCGGCGGAACGGCCATTTTATCCGCCGTGGGGGCAAACGCCCCTGTAACAGTGGCCACGAGCCCGCCGGGCACAGCCATGGTGGAAAACCCGTGTGACAATGTCATCATTGTCCAGGCCAGTCTGAGCTATCCCGGGCTTACCGGTTTAATTCTGAGAAGCCGGCCGACCCTGACCCAGACGGCCTATGTCCGATGGCGTTACACCGCGCCAACGAGCGAATTGAATTGTACAGGATGCACCTTGAATAACGCAGCTAAACAGATCTGTGTTTCCAGCAACACCGCTACGAATTGAGGAGATACGAACGTGATCGCTTCCTTAATTAAAAAATTCCTGCGTGAAAAAAAGGCAGCGACAGCGGTGGCGATGGCAATCATGACCGTGCCTTTGCTGATCTCTGCGAGTGCGGCGGTTGATTTCGCGCGGATTGCATCGGCACGCACATTGTTGCAGGCATCAGTAGATGGTGCGGCAATCGCAGGTGCCGGAGAGTGGCAGATGTCTGAATCGAGCTCCGATGCCCTGAATGTTACAAACACGGATTATTCAAGCACAGGTAAGCAACTTCCAAATTTTGTCTCGGCGAGCAGCCCGGTCATTACACTCGCCTGTACCGGAACAATCGAGGCCAGCGGCCAGACGACAAGCCAATGCGGGGGTTCGGCACCGTTTTCAAGGTCCGCCGTCGCTGGCTGCCCTACCAATTCAAGCGGTCAACCAACATTTGAATATTGTGTGGTGGTCAGTGCGACCGTCACGCTAAAAAATTCGTTGTTTGCATGGATGATTCCATCAGAGTTGTTGAGTGTAAAGAGTATCGCAACAGCAAATTTTCCTCCGACCTCAATTAGCGGCTTGAACATCCCGCCGAGTCCCGGTTTTGGATCGGCTGGCGACGTTAGCGGCATTTATGCCTATGCCGTGCCGATGGACGCCCCAGGTAACACGGCGAATTTCAATGAACTGCCACCGCCAAACACGTATTGTTCGACCGCCACCGCGCCGCTCAAATATGAAAATCTGGTTCCTCCGGGAACCGGTGTTACGGCTTGCAATTATCTCTTTGTCGCAAATTCGCTCAACCAAACCGGCTCCGGCGGGTCGATTACGCTTCAGCAAGACCAACCAATTGCCTTTGCTTTTGTGAATGAGACAGGGGCGAATAAGTACCACAGCACCGAATTCTACACATTACACCACTAATATCGTGGAATATTCCAGTGCCACCGGAGGGACTGGCACCTATTACCCGAATGGTGTCTCCCTGCCTCCAGCCTATACCACCACCACCACCATCACCGAGTGTAATAGTATTATACGGAGACCATGACGGCCACACAAAAGGCGATTGCTACGGAGGTTACACGACCACGACCTATACCTCGACCTCCGACACCGGCACAGTGGGTACAACCAGCAACTGCACGTATACAGTCAACGGGACGTGCGAGAAAACAGTCGGGACCTCGACCACTTCCGCGACCACGGCCGCACCACTATACGGCCAGTGCCCCAATCACACCTTGTACGGCTCGATCGACCACAACAATGGCACGCCGGTATCGGATAGTTTGAATGAGTATTCATCGGCTTATGAGGTACTGGGCTATCCGCCAACTCATAACACCAACCACGTGCTAACGCCGTTTATCGCGACCAACAGGGTACAACAAACCGTTAACGGAACGACCTATTACACCGCAGCCATATGTCCGAATTATCCTACATTGGGTACGCAGATAAGCGCGCCCATCAGCAGCACTTACGCCGCGAGCAATCCAAGTTTTGTGGGGATTAATCTTGCGGGGTTGAATATATTTTCCACCTGGTTCCCGAACGTAACGTTGACCGGAGCGTCAACGCCGTTCATGGATACGTACTCACCCGCCACGGATTCAAGTGGGAATGCTTTAACCAACGGCATCACGAATGGCGTCCCGGATGTGTTTCCGCCCGAGATCGCTGGCTGCACACCAGCCACCAATGCATCGGATGGCGGGGTCACGCCGACAGCCGATGATCCCTGGTGGGGATGGAGCAAGTCTAATTACAGCCGATGTGCAAAGAAACAAACATCCAGTTACAGCGATTGCGCGCTGCTCATTCAACAGCTCGGAACAAATGTTCCCCTGGACAGCAATAATGTGGCGCTCTTGCCAGATTATTACAACACAATCGAGGATGCCGGCGGCAATGTTCTGGCGCTCGACCCAGTATATGATAATACGACTTATATAGACCCGCTGACCAATGTTTCGGTCACTAATACCAGTCCAACCGGGTATACGCCCACCAACTGGACCCCGAGTAGCACATACATTGGCACTGGTGGTTTATATAACAGCGGCCAGTTTGCGGGGGATTACGTCGTGACCCAAGTGCCGGCAACGAGCGGGATCGGGCAAGACCACAATATGCCACAGGCAACGTCCGGTAAATGCTATGATTCCTCGGTTGCGACGCAGGATATGGGGTTCAAACCACCGGGTAGTTCTGTGACTTTCCCTGGGTATAACACAAATGGTTTTGCGATTGACCCCATCGCCAACCCGCAATTTGGCGCGATTTATTGCAACACCAACCCGCCCGAGACCTATGCTTTATACTGGAATGACATGGGAACTTATGGATTGGACGACCTTGGCTACTGGAATGCGGTCGAGGCGTTTACATGTTCGGTGCCGCCTGCAACCAATACAGGCGGGGGGGCGGCAACCTTATCTGGATAAGCGGGGCGGCATAACCGCCCTGTTTGGTCTGGACGGCACCAGGAATTGGCGCGATGAACGCGCGAAGTATCAGGAGCCAAGCCGGGCATGAAATTTAACGAAGTTCGCGTCTATCCATCCAAAGCCACGCTCAGGCGCGAAGACCAACTGGCCTGGAAGATCGCCGGCGTCGCGGCTGACAAGGTTGCGGTCCCCCCGGACGTGACCGCGATGATCATCAACCGCATCATCGACAACGCCGCGGTGGCCATCGCCGCGGTCAACCGCCGCCCGGTTGTCTCCGCGCGCGGCATGGCGCTGGGCCACAAGCGCAAGGGCGGTGCGGCCGTGTTCGGCGCGCCCGCCCGCGTCACGGTCAGCCCGGAATGGGCTGCCTGGGCGAACGGCACGGCGGTGCGCGAGCTCGACTATCACGACACCTTCCTCGCCGCCGATTACGCGCATCCCGGCGATACCATCCCGCCCATCCTGGCCGTTGCCCAGACCATGGAGCGCTCCGGCAAAGACCTCATCCGTGGCATTGCGACGGGCTATGAAGTCCAGATCGATCTGGTCCGCGCGATCTGCCTGCACGAGCATAAAATCGACCATATCGCGCATCTCTGCCCGGCCCAGGCCGCCGGCATAGGCACATTGCTGCGCTTGAAGCAGGACGTGATCTACCAGGCGGTACAGCAGGCCGTGCATGTGTCTTTCACCACCCGCCAGTCCCGCAAGGGCGAAATCTCATCCTGGAAGGCTTTCGCGCCGGCCCATGCCGGCAAGCTCGCGGTGGAAGCCGTGGACCGCGCCATGCGCGGCGAGGGGAGTCCAAGCCCGATTTATGAGGGTGAGGATTCCGTCATCGCCTGGCTGCTTGGCGGCAAAGATGCGGTGTATCAGGTGCCGCTGCCCGAACCCGGTGAGCCCAAGCGCGCGATTATGGACAGCTACACCAAGGAGCACTCGGCTGAGTATCAGAGCCAGGCGCTGATCGATCTGGCTTTCAGGATGCGCGAGGGCATTACGGACGTGGAAGCGGTGGAAAAAATTATCATCCACACCTCGCACCACACGCATTACGTCATCGGCACCGGCGCCAACGACCCGCAGAAAATGGAGCCTAAAGCCAGCCGCGAAACACTTGACCATTCGATCATGTATATTTTTGCCGTGGCGTTGCAGGATGGTTTCTGGAACCATGAGACCTCTTATGCCCGCCGGCGCGCCGGCCGGCCGGATACCGTGCGCCTGTGGCACAAGATCGAAACGCAGGAAGACCCCGAATGGACGCGCCGCTACCACACGCTGGATACGGCGCAAAAGGCCTTTGGCGGCCGCGTTGAAATCATCTTCAAGGACGGTTCCACGCTGGTTGACGAAATTTCTGTCGCCAATGCGCATCCGCTCGGCGCCAAACCTTTTGAGCGCGAGGACTACATCAATAAGTTCCAGCAACTAACGGATGGAATCATCTCCACGCGCGAGAGCAACCGCTTCCTGGAAGCGGTACAGAACCTGCCAAAACTTGCCGCCGGCGAATTGCCGCTCCTGAACGTAGCACTTGCCGCCGGTACGCTGGCCGAATCGAAACCCGGCATCTTTTAGGGATCAACAAATGTCTCAAAATATCCTGCCAAAACCTAAAAAATCCGTGGCACTCTCAGGGGTTATTGCTGGCAACACCGCGCTTTGCACGGTCGGACGCACCGGCAACGACCTGCATTATCGCGGCTACGATATCCTGGACGTCGCCGAGGCCTGCGCGTTCGAGGAGATCGCGCATCTTCTCGTGCATGGCACGCTGCCGAACATTGCTGAACTCAGCGCGTATAAAAACAAACTGCGCGCCATGCGCGGCATCCCGGCGGCAGTGAGGACCGTGCTGGAAACGCTTCCCGCCGCGGCGCACCCGATGGATGTGATGCGGACCTATGTCTCCGCGCTTGGCTGCGTGCTGCCAGAAGCCCATGACCATAACGAGCCAGGCGCGAAGGACATCGCGGACCGCCTGATGGCCTCGCTCGGCTCGGCTTTATTGTATTGGTATCACTTCACCACGAACGGACGGCGCATCGAGGTGGAAACCGACGATGAGTCCATCGGCGGTCATTTCCTGCATCTCTTGCATGGCAAGAAGCCCTCCGAGAGCTGGGTGCGCGCCATGCACACCTCGCTGGTGCTCTACGCCGAGCATGAATTCACCGCTTCAACCTTCGCGGCCCGCGTCATCACCGGCACCGGCTCGGATTTTTACTCGGCCATCGCCGGCGGCATCGGCGCCCTGCGCGGGCCTAAACATGGCGGCGCCAACGAGGTCGCCTTCGAAGTCCAGAAGCGCTACGCCAACCCGGACGAGGCGGAAGCCGATATCCGCCGCCGCATCGAGGCCAAGCAGGTTGTCATCGGCTTCGGCCACCCGGTCTACAGCGTCTCGGACCCGCGCAATGCCATCATCAAACGTGTCGCTAAAAAGCTCTCCGAGGAAGCCGGCTCGACCAAGATGTTCGACATCGCCGAGCGCCTGGAATCGGTGATGATGGAGGTTAAAAAAATGTTCCCAAACCTCGATTGGTTCTCGGCGGTTTCCTATCACATGATGGGTGTGCCGACATCGATGTTCACGCCGCTGTTCGTCATCTCCCGTGTTTCCGGCTGGGGCGCGCATGTCATCGAGCAACGCATCGACGGCAAGATCATCCGCCCCGCCGCCAATTATGTCGGTCCGGAGAATTTGGAGTTTGTTCCCCTCGCGTCCCGATGACGGCGTGCTGCAGCGCGAAGTCTGAATCGGGCCGCGCCAAACATAAGGAGAAGCGCGTATGACCTATCTTCGCGGCTCGGACCTGCCCACGCAGAACGCCGGGGATCGCCTCCGGGGCTTGCTCGCCCGTCCCGGCATCCTGGGCATCCCAGGCACGCATAACGGCCTCGCGGCACAGCAGGCAAAGGCCGCCGGGTTTGAGGCCTGCTACCTCTCTGGCGCGGCCATGACAGCCTCCATGGGCCTGCCTGACCTTGGGATCATCACCGTCGATGAAGTCTGCTTCTTCATCCGTCAGGTCAGCCGCGCCTGCCAGTTGCCTGTTCTGGTCGATGGCGATACCGGCTACGGCGAGGCGCTGAACGTCATGAACATGGTCCGCAATTTCGAGGATGCCGGTGCTGCCGCCGTGCATCTGGAAGACCAGATACTGCCGAAAAAATGCGGCCATCTGAACGACAAAAAATTAGCCGCCCCGGCCGACATGGCCGCCAAAATCGCCGCCGCCGCGCATGCGCGCCGTCACCTCTATATCATCGCCCGCACGGACGCCGCCGCCTCCGAAGGCATGGAAGGTGCCCTCGCCCGCGCCAAACTCTATATGCAAGCCGGCGCTGATGCGATCTTCCCCGAAGCGATGAACTCGGCAGAGATGTTCAGGGAATTCGCGGCGCGCATGCCGGGCGTACCCTTGCTCGCCAACATGACCGAATTCGGCCGCACGCCCTTTTTTACCAAGGAAGAGTTCGAAGCCTTTGGCTACAAAATGGTCATCTGGCCGGTCACCTCACTGCGCGTCGCCGCACTCGCGCAGGAAAAACTCTACCAGGCCATTGCCCGCGATGGCGGCGCGCAGAACTGCGTGGACGCCATGCTCACACGCAAAGATCTCTACGCCACCATCGGCTACGAAGATTTCGAGGCGCTCGACGCCACCATCGTAAAGACCATCATCCCCGAGGCAATGCCGTAATAAGGGCGAAACATCACCCTGGCCTCCCGCTGCATTTTCCCTGTAACCTGCCACAATCTTAAAGTCACAGGAGCCCGCTTTGCGCCTTAAAACATTCACCTACGGCAAGGGCCGTGTGCGCATCATGCGCGTTAAACGCGACACCGCCCGCCACGAGGTCCGCGAGCTCAATATCCAGGTCATGCTGGGAGGCGATTTCTCCGGCTCCTTCCTTTCCGCGGATAATTCCAAGGTCATCGCCACCGACAGCATCAAGAACATCGTCAACATCCTCGCGCGGGAAAATCCCGGCCTCGACACCGAGGATTTTCTGCAAGCCATTGCGGCGTATTTTTTCAATCACTACGCCCATGTCGATAAAGTCAGCATCGCCGCGCATGAGACCAAATGGGCCCGCCTGGAGATCGACGGCGCCGCGCACGACCATGCCTTTCAGCTCGACGCCAACGGCCAGCCTGTCACCCGCCTCACCGCCACCCGCGCGGACCGGAAAATCACCTCCGGCGTCGAAGGTTTCACCTTCCTCAAAACCACGGAATCCGGCTGGGTCGGCTATGTCATGGACGAAGCCACCACATTGGCCGAGACCACGGACCGGATTTTCTCCACCGCGATGAACGCCGCATGGACCTGGGAATCCGCCCCGAAACACTACCCCGAGGCCAACGCGAAAATCCTCAAAGCGATGATGCATGTTTTTGCGACCACCTACTCCCCCAGCGTGCAGAACAGCCTCTTTCTCATGGGCTCCGCAGCGCTCGAGACTGTTCCGGAAATCGCCGAAATCTCGCTGGCCTGCCCCAATAAGCATTACATTCCGCTCAACATGGCGCCCTTCAAACGCGACAATCCCAATGTGGTTTTTCTCCCCACCGACGAACCCCACGGCCAGATCGAATGCACCGTCACCCGCTGATCATCTTTCTATTGCGGACGCAGCGCCGCCCCGCCGTGTAAGCGCCAGCAATGAAAAATGGCGGGAAACCGCCGCTTTTTGGTCTTTATGGGATGGGACGATGTAAGGGGGACACTGGTAGCGACGGGCGGATTTGAACCACCGACCAAGGGATTATGATTCCCCTGCTCTACCGCTGAGCTACGCCGCCATGCAGTGACGCAGCGGGGTAATGCGCTGGCGTATATAAGTCAATGCAAAGAAAAGGCTCCGGGATTGCGCCCGGAGCCTTTGCCGTGAAGCCATAATGGCGCTTGGGCTTACCCTTCCATATCGTTCGCAATGCTCGCCAGAACCTGTGGCGATTTGGCCTTTAAAATCGCGAACCAGACCAGGCCGATCAGCATGTAGATGGCGAACACGGGCGGCAGCCAGCTAAACGGCGCGGCGGGGTAGGGCACCACGCTGCTGTAGACCACGAAGGCCATCAGCGCCGCGCCGATCAGGCCGATGATGACGTGTCGCGGCTTCAGCACACCGCCCCGTTTCATGTCGATCGGGGCGGTGATGGCAACGCCCAGATACACCACGACGAAACCATAGGTGGCGATCGTCCCGGTCAGGCCGAACCCGTTCAAAAACCCTTGCGGCAGGAGCGCCAGTATGATGGCGAGCACGATGGCCGAGGAAGCGAGCACCGCAACATGCGGGGTTTTGTGGGTTTTATGCACAATACCCATGGAGCCGTGCAGGAACTGGTAGCGGCCCATGGAATACAGCATCCGCGAGCTGGCATTGATGCAGGCCAGGGCGCAGGCAAACGCGCTGATCATGGCGGCGAAGTAAACCACGCCGGCAGCCCAGGGCAGATGCGCGGCGTTGGTCATGTCCGCGAATGGCGAGGCGCTGCTACCGATGGCGGCGGTATTGTCGTGCATGCCGAGCACCATGAAATAGCTCATGACCGTGAAGAAAATTCCGGCTGCGGCGGCGCTGCCGATGATCGCCAGGGGCACGTTGCGTTGCGGGTTGCTCGACTCCTTGGCAAGCGTCGCGGCACTCTCGAACCCAACGAAGCTGAACACCGCGAAGGCCATCGCCGACATCACGCCGCCGACGGGAATTTTGGTGAAGTTGAGCTGTGCAGGGTCGATCACCGTGCCATGCTTGCCGACCACAATGGCGGTAATGATGATGATGATGCCGATCGACATCGTCTCCAGCACCAGACCAACGCGCGAGGAAAGCTGGATGTCCCGGTAGGCCGCATAGGTGATGAGGCCAAGGAAGGCGATTGTGAACACGACGAGCATCGGGGTGGACAGGCTGACATGGAAAACCGCGAGGAAATTCCCCAGGAAAAGCGGGAACCCGAAGACCACGGCAACCGCTGTCGTGAGATAGGCGAGGATCATCGACCAGCCGGCCAGCGCGCCGGTCAGCGGGCCAAAGGTGCGGCCGATATACACGAAATATGAACCAGCTTCCGGATGCCGCTTCGCCAGCGTGGCAATGCTGGCGCCGACAAACACGCAGGCCAAGGTCGCGATCAGGTAGGAAATCCAGGAGCCCACACCGGCAAGCCCCGCGACGACGGTGATGTTCAGCGCCGGTGTGAGCGTCGGCGCGATATTGGCGATCGACTGTCCGATGGTTTCCGGGAGACTAAGCGCTCCCTGTTTAAGTTGGGATGGTACTTTTACGTCCGTCGTAGCGCTCATGTCTCAATATCTCCAAACCTGGTTGCGTGGTTCGTATCGTTGCCGACCCATCCTGGCACTTACAATACAAGTCTCATCAAAGATTAATGCAATTGTCGTGCCGCCGGGTCATGACGAACAGCATGATGACGATCCCGCCAGTTTGCTGGCCTTGTTGACGCTGGGGGCGATGTCGATACCCGGATTCTGGTCGAAGAAGCCGGTCGGCATCAGTTTGAAACCAGTGGTAATGCAGGGCTGCACGGGAAAATCTTCCGTGCGCGGCTGATGGTGCAGGCCAAAAACATGCCAGAGCACGATATCCGCATTTTCGATCGGCCGGTTCTGCTTGACGAAATCCGCAACGCCGCCGGAACCATCGGAATGGTTCATGTATTCGCCCGCGGGATAGCGTTCTTCCGGGTCGTATTTTGTGACCCAGAGATGGTTCTCCATGAAGTTCGAGCGGATGCCGGATGGAGAATCCGGTTTCAGGTAGGAGGTCAACGTGCTTTCCGGCATGATCTTATAGCCAACAGGCTTGCCGGTATGGTTGGTTTTGTTCGGATTGATGACCTTCCAGTAGCGATGCGTCGCAGGATTGGCGCGGCGGCAGGCTTCCAGCTCGGTTTTTAGCACTGTGTCGGTCTGGTAGAAGGCATTGCCATACGGGTTTTTGGCGTCATCCTCTTCCGCTGTGGTATTGCATTCCACGACCGAATTGCCGGTGCCATCCACCGCCATTTCCAGACGCGCACAGAAGGCATGCTGGTGGATATGGCCTTGCAGGCCTGGGGCCACCTCGACGCCGTATTTTGTCGGTTCGCCAGGGATGCAGGCGGAGGTGTTGATGATGCCTGTTGCCTTCATCTCAAACTCGATCATCGCGTCCTGGGTGAAATACCAGTAGCTCGCATATTCGTAATTCCCGACTGTGCAGATCGAGGAGATCACCAGTTTCCGGCCGCGCCGCACTTCGGTCCGCTCGGTACGGAAATCCCAATGTTTCCAGAGAATACCGTTATCTTCCTCATGAATGCAGATCGCTTTTTCAATGTGGAAGATATCGCCGGTCATGGTGTTCAGGTCGACATCGAGATACGCGATATTCCCCAGGCAGTCGCAGCCAAGCGTCAGCGAATTCGTCAGCTTACCCAAACCATATTCACCGATATCGAAAACATTTTTGCGGAAATGCCCGCCTTCCGGTACGCCGTAGGGCACCACCATTTCGGCGAGCGAGGCGCGGTTGACGATCGGCCGGTTGTCGTAACGGATATCGTGCAGGGTCAGCCCTTCACGCGCGTTAAAACCGATCACCAGCGACCATTTATCCCAGGTGATCGCATGGCCGTTGAGCACAAAACTGGCCCCTTCGGGCTGCACGACGTCCAGCGGCTTCAACGGCGCGCGGAATTCCGAGCGGAACTGCGCCTCATAGTTGAACTCCGCCATCGGGATGGGCTTAATGCCGTAATCATCCACCCGGATGACTTTTGCGGCTTTGATGTCCACGACGGCATTGATGCCCTCGATCGGGTGGGCGTAAAAATTCTCATTCTCCCGCAGCCGCAGCCAGGAGAAGGTATGGGACAAATACCCGCCTTCCTCGCCCGGCACACCAAAATTGCCGGCGGACCAAGGGTCAATGCAAACCATGCTCATATCGGTGATGCCGCGCTTGGCACAGGCTGCGATGAAATCAGGATGCGCGCGCACGATGTCCTCGATCACCATGAACTGCTCGAGCTGGATCATCGGTTTCATCGTCGGCAGGAAGGTTTTCGAGGTAATGGTGGCATCGCTGAGCGAAATGGTCAGACGCCACACACCTGGCGCATCGCTCAGGAAGACATTCGCGCGCGCCGCGCGCGGCGAGGCTTTCCCGGCCGCGAAATCATCCAGAGCGGCGCGCGGCGGCTCCTTCAGTTCGATTGTCTCGAACAGGAATGTTGGCCCGAAATCGGGCGAGCCGTGGATCACCGCCATCACAGCGCGGATTTCCGCCGCGTCCAGCGGCTCCAGCGGGTGGCGAAGCGAGGAAGCGCCGGACATGCCGGCTTGAGCGGGGGCGGCGTGAATTAAATCATCCAAGGCAAAACTCCATTATTCATGCGAACCTCCAGTACAAATTTTGCACTATAGGCTTCGCGGGACCATAAAACGAACCTGATCATCATGCCTTTATAGCGGGCTTAGCTTGACATTTGGCGTCAAAATAAGCTGAGTTTTTTCGTCCTGGAAGATGATGAGATATTTTAGTGCGAAAACTGAGTAAAAAATAGCCAAAATGGCCATATTGAAATCGTGGTTGCCTTGGAGTAAAAATTCTTTGTTGAAAGGCGGTGTGGATGGCTTCCGAACCTCGTGTGGCCGCAGCCGCAGCCTCCGGCGTCCTTGGCCTTATCGGCCAGTGCGGTGGCGATCCCGACCGAATTTTCGGCGCCGCCCGGCTGGGTGTTGATGATGTCGCAAATCCTTCTGTTTTGCTCGACCTGCGGCGTTATTGCGATCTGTTTGAGCAGGCGGCGCGCCAGACCGGCGTGGGAAGTTTTGGCTTGCGTTTCGGCACGGGCTACCGTGTGGAGGATATGGGAACGCTGGGCGCCCTCGTGGTCAATTCCTCCACCTTGGGTGAGGCGCTGCAAAATCTCTGTGCCTATTTCCCGGCCATGCAGGAACATTCCACGCTCACACTGCGCACGGACGGTGATCTCGTCGCGCTGGAATACCAGATCCGGGATGGGCGGATCGCGCAGCGCCGGCAGGATGCGGAACTCACCATCGGCATTTTCAACAATATTTTTCTCCGCTGCTTCGGGCCGGGCTGGGCTGCGGAAGAAATCCATTTCGAGCATCTGCGCGGCGCCGATGCGGCCGAGATACGTGCGCTCCTGGGCGCGCCGGTGTATTTTGCCGCCCCCCGCAATGCGATTTTGTTCCGCCGTGCCGCGCTCACAGCCCGGATGCCGGGTGCCGACCCTGGCAGGTTGCCCGCTTTGCGTGAAGCGTTGCGCCGCCGCGTTGCCGTGGCCCGGCCGGATGATTTAGTCGGCCAGGTCGTCAGCGAGATACGCGCGGGATTTGCCGAGGGTGATGCCAGCATCGAACATGTGGCGGCAAGGCTGGGCTTCAGCCGCGCCGGGCTGTACCGTCGGCTGGCTGCCGAGGGGTTGGATTTCTCTCACCTGACGCAAAGTGTGCGCAAGGACCTCGCGATCATGTATGTGGCGCAGCCGGGGATCTCGTTCACCGAGTTGGCGCCATTGCTGGGCTATTCCGAGCTCAGCGCCTTCAGCCGCGCTTTCACCCGCTGGACCGGGCTCTCCCCGGCCCGTTACCGGATGGAAAGACTATAGTTTTGCCCGTTATTCTCGCGAGCGGCTCGGCCGCGCGTCAGACCATGCTGCGCAATGCCGGGGTTGCATGCCGCGCCATTCCGGCGGCGCTGGACGAGGCCGCGTTTAAACGGCGTTTCACGGGGGATGCGCAGGCTCTGGCTCTGGCCTTGGCCGCCGCCAAGGCCGCGATGGTCGCGGCGGATTACCCTGATGCGATGGTGATTGGTGCCGACCAGTTGTTGGTGTGCGAGGGAGAGCAGTTCGACAAGCCCGCCGACACGGCACAGGCCGCGGCACATTTGCGTTTTTTAAGCGGCCGCACCCACACGCTGGTCACGGCGGTCTGCGTCCATAAAGCCGGCGAGCTGGTGTGGTCGCATGTCGCGGAGGCCAGGCTGACCATGCGTAACCTCTCGGATGAATTCATCGCGCATTATTTGCAAGCCGAGGGTGAGGCGGTGCTCGGCTGCGTCGGCGCCTACCGGTTGGAGGGGCTGGGCAGCCAGCTCTTCGCCGCCACCGAGGGCGATTTTTTCACGATCCTCGGCCTGAACCTGCTGCCCTTGCTCGCCTTCCTGCGCGCGGCCGGCGTGGTTCGGGCGTAACCGGCAGCGCTTCGTCCAGCAATTTATGCATCGCCGCCACCGTCTCGGGGTCCAGCTTGCGCAATTGCCTGGCGATCCGGTTGCCAAGCGCGGTTTGCTCGGGCGTCAGCCCGGCAGTGTCGAGTTTCAGACGTGGCCGCGAAATGCTGGCCAGCGCGCTCAGCTCATCCGCATCGTCCCAGATCAGCCCGAAATAGGCGCATATCTGATGGATCAACCCGGCCGAGGGCGCGCCACGCCGGCCATGTTCAAGCGCCGATAAATAGGCGGGTGAGACCTCCAGCGCCGCTGCCATGTCGCGCTGCAGAACACCACGCGAGACGCGCAGGCTGCGCAGTTTTTCCCCGAACGGGGTCATCGTATCCGCCGGAGCAAAATCCGCACCGACCCTGTATTGGCAACATGCGGATGCGCGATCGCCAGGATCAAAGGCCGCAAGGACGGCGCATTCAGCCAGTGCGGCAGTTCGCGCGCCAGAATTTCGCCTTTGCCGGTAATAATTTCAACGCACCGGGTCTGCTCGGTATAGGCGCGCTCGATGCAATGGATCACGGCATGGTGCGCCCGCGCCGCGGTGTGGCCGTGCAGGTCGAGCCTTTGCCCGGCGCGGATTTTGCCGGAGACAAATTTCTTCCAGGTCGATTTGTCCAGCCCTGCCGGAGTCATATCCAGGCTCACCGGCGGGGCCGACGGGAAGGATTTCGGTTTCGCGGCAACAACCGCTTTTACTTCCGGCGCGGCTGGCGGCGGCAGTTCAGGCTCGACCGGCAACCTCGTCTTGCCGGGCATCAGGCGTGAGAGCGTTTGGGCGTAGGCAGCCCATAGCTTCAGGTCCGATTGCGAAAGCCCTTTAGCCCTCGCCATCGATGATCAACACATGCAGCCGGCGGGGGCCGTGCGCGCCAAGCTCCAGAGTTTGCTCAATATCCGCCGAACGGGACGGCCCCGTTACCAGCATGACATTGCGCGGCATCTCCTGCTCCGCCCGCAGGAGGTCGAAGGCGTCTTCATAACAGGCAACGATACGGCTCGCCTGCAACACAACGATGGCGCTGTCGGGCAGCAAATTATTGGAGGTGGGGCGGGTAGGGCCGGAAGGGAGCATCAGCGTCCCGGTCTCCGCGACGCCAGCAAAGGCATGGGTCAGGCTCACCGCGTCGGTTGCTAAAGCGGTGCCGTAGCGCACGTCCAATAGCGGATTGCCGCCAAACGGAATGCGCTCCAGATCGGGGTGGGGGGAGACCACGAGGGAAGGCGGCAGATTTTGCCGCGCCAGATAATCGGCAATAGCGCCGGGCACATCGGCCAGGGTGGCAAGCCGCGACGACCGTGCCAAACTCCTGCTCGACATATTGCGCGAACAGCGCCACCCGGCCCGCGAGGTCCAGTTGTCCTCGTGCCGGGACAAGATGGCGTGGATGTGTGGCGATGCGCCCCGAGAGCATGGCCTGCTGGTCGGCGGGCAGGGGGCCGCGCTTCAACCCGCGCTGAATTGCGCCGATGATGGCTTGCTTTGACATCAGCCGCGCGCCTTCTGCCTTGCGGCGTATTGCGCGAAGAACGTATCGCCCTCGGGTGCGGGAAAATCCCTCCCCCTGGTCCAGGCGCCGGCAAAGGGCAGCCAGGTGAATCTCCCGCGTTTGCGGCCCAAAACCCCAAGCCCCAACGCCGCCGCGCGCGTGAAAAACCGGTACAAAACCGGACGCTTGGCAAAAAACGCCCAGAGCCCAAGCCCGTAGCGCATGGTGGATGGCGTAAAATGGCGCTCAAACGCGCGCTCGCGCCAATGGCGCATCAGGTTCGGCAGCGGGATTTTCACCGGGCAGACGCTCTCGCATTTGCCGCAAAACGTGCTGGCATTCGGCAGCAGCCCGGCTTCCTCAATTCCCACCAGCATCGGTGTGAGCACCGAGCCCATCGGCCCCGGATAGGTCGAGCCATAGGCATGGCCACCCACCACGCCATAAACCGGACAGTGGTTCATGCACGCAGCACAGCGGATACAGCGCAGCATGTCCTGGAAATCCGTGCCCACCATCCCTGAACGCCCGTTATCCAGCAGCACGACATGATATTCTTCCGGTCCATCCGGGTCGCCTGGGCGCCGGCCGCCGGTCGAAAACGTGGTGTAAACCGACATGTCCTGGCCGGTCGCGGACCTCGCCAGCACCCGCAGGAGCGAGAGCGTGTCCTCGATCGTCGGCACAATTTTTTCGATGCCGGTCACCACGACATGCACGCGCGGCAGCGTCTGCGTCAGGTCGCCATTGCCCTCATTGGTCACAATGACCGAGGAGCCGGTCTCGGCGATCAGAAAGTTCGCGCCGGTGATGCCGACATCGGCGGCCAGGAATTTTTCCCGCAAGACGCCGCGCGCTTCCGTCTGGATATCGCGGCGTTCCCGGAACACCCGGTCCGCCGGGAGGTTGGTATGGGATTTCCTGAAACTTTCCTCCCAATCCTCGCGGTTGAGGTGAAAAGCCGGCCCGGTGATATGGCTCGGCGGCTCATGGCGCAGTTGCAGTATGTATTCGCCGAGGTCCGTCTCCACCGGCGTGACCCCATTGGCTTCCAGAAAATCGTTCAGGGCGATTTCCTCCGTCACCATGGATTTCCCCTTGGTGACGGTTTTAGCCCCCGCCGCCCGGCAGATTTTCAACACCGCCTGGCGCGCATCCTCAGGCGTCGAGCACCAATGCACCACCCCGCCAGAGGCTTCCACCGCGCTGGCATAGGTCTCCAGATAAAAATCCAGGTTCGCGATGGCGTGATTCTTGATGTTCTTGGCAACTTCGCGCAGAGCCTCGAACTCCGGCAGCTTGTCCACCGCCGCATGGCGCTTTTTGGCGAATTGCGGCATGGCCCGGCTCATGGCCTTTTGCAGCCCGGCATTCGCCATCCCGCTGATGGCGTTTTCTCTAAAAGCTCCGCTGGTCTGCAACATGATACCGCTCCGTTTCCGGAGATATTGAGTTAGATTGCCTCATGGGTCCAGACGGTAAAGCTCTCCAGCGTATTCGGCCCGAAAGTCGTGCTGATCGCGACATCCGTGGCATCCCGCCCCCGCGCGATCAGCACACGCCCCCGGCGCGGCGCGTTATTGCGCGGGTCGAACATGTGCCACTGGCCGCCGAGATAGGCCTCGAACCACCCGGCGAAATCCATCGGCACCGGCGTGAACGGCAGCCCGATATCGCTTAAATACCCCGTGCAGTAGCGTGCCGGGATGTTCAGGCACCGGCAAAACGCCACCGCGAGATGCGCATAATCCCGGCAAACGCCGATCCGCTCATTATAGGCTTGCAAGGCCGTCCGGGTCGGGCGCGCCTGGGCGTAGTCAAAGACAATATGGTTGTGGACGAAGTCGCACACCGCCTGCACCCGCGCCTGCCCAAGCGGCGTGTGCCCAAAGAGCCGCCATGCGGTCTCCGAGAGTTCATCGGTCTCGCAGTAACGGCTGCCCAGCAAAAAAATAAGCGTCTCATCCGGCAGATCCTGCACCTCGTGCTGCCAGGCATCCGGCGCCACCGGGTCGGGCAAGCCGGCATCGTACACCGTGCCGGCGCCCGCGATGCGAACCCTGCCGGCCGGCGCCACCAGCCGGGTGCACCAATTGCCGAAGCCGTCGCGATAGGCCGAAATCGGCACTTGCGGGTCGGTCGTCATGGTGTCGGCCACGATGATGTCGGATGCGCGGCTGTAATGCATATTCAGCATCAGCAACATCGGAGTCGGCTGCGGAAACTGGTAAATTAATTCGTAGCCCACGGCGATTTTCAAAATTTTGGCCCTAACCGGCCATCCTGGCCGCGCCGCCGTCATACAGCAACGTTGCCCGAGCGATATTTACAAAATGATTCACATTTGACTTTGTTTTGGCCAAGCGCCTTGGCAGGCGAGCGGTTTTTACGGTTTTGGCGGCGCTTTGAAAAACGCGGCGGCGGCGTCCCGGTGCGCCTGCTTGGCCGAAATCGCTTGCTTTACGCGGGAAATCTCTGCGTTCAGGTCCACGATATAAGCGTTCAGCTCCTCCACCCCCAGCATGTCCAGCACAGGCGGGATCAGCAGTTTTTGGGCCGGGCGGGGGAGATCTTCCTCAGGAATTGTCATAAAACGATCTTGACCGATGGGTGGCGCGGGTTCCATACCCCGGCCAAGGTGGACTTGCGAACCGCGATGCGAACCACGATGCGAACCGCAAGAGCACGTTTGTGTCCGTTCCAGGCCACCGGCTTGTGACGTTAAAAGGTATTTGAATCATGTCGCTACCCCTGATGCCCAAAGCTACCGCAGTTTGGCTGATTGACAAAACAGCGCTGACCTTCGCGCAGATCGCCGATTTTTGCGGCATGCACCCGCTGGAGATCCAGGCGATCGCCGATGGCGAGGTCGCACAGGGCATCAACGGCTATGACCCGGTGGCCAACAAGCAGGTCACCGCCGAGGATATCGCGCGCTGCGAGGCTAATCCTGATTTGCGCCTGAAGCTGCTGGCAGCCGCCGACACGCACGCGAAAAAGGGCAAAGGCGGCCGCTACACGCCTGTGGCCAAGCGCAATGACCGTCCGGACGCCATCGCCTATCTGTTGCGCAATTATCCGCACCTCACGGACGCTCAGGTCATCAAGCTGCTCGGCACGACCAAGGACACGATCCAGAAAATCCGCGACCGCTCGCACTGGAACGCCGCCAATATCAAGCCGCGCGACCCGGTGATTCTCGGGCTGTGCAAGCAATCCGACCTGAATGACGCGGTGGCCGCAGCCAATGAGCGCCTGACGCGCGACGGCGTGACGCCGCCGCCGCCGCCGATGCCGTCCTCTGAAATGGCTTAAGGCAACCCCAGGCATTCGGCCACCGGCCGATGGCTGAGGATTGTTACTGGGTTTTTAGTCGCTCCATCTCTTCCTTCAAACGCAATTTCTCGACCTTCATGCGGGCCAGGGCCGTATTATCCGGGCGCGGGCGGCGATCTTCCGCCTCAATTTTGCTATCCAGATTGGCATGCCGCCCTTTCAGGGCGTCGATACGCGATTGCAGGTTCATAGTAGCTCCTTCATAGATTAGCCGTATCAAAGCCTGGAGCGCCTTATCGGGCGAACCCAGGCAAGGTCAGGCTACCCCCCTTGACCCGGCATTGTCATCTAAAATGTAGCTTACAAGTGGCGGCCCGGCCGTAAGCCAGCCTTGCATGAACGGCTTGGGAGGCGGCTAGCGCCCTTGATTGAAACCTGTCTGAAGGCGGATTGACGCAAGTTTACGGCAATCGGCAACGATCGAGCTTAAAATCCAAAATTCTGGTTTCAGGATCGCAAAAATCCATCTATTGGTCCCGCCATGTTGACAGACAAAGACAACCTGCTCCGGCGGCTGCATGCTTTGCGCAGCGAGCATCGGGACCTGGACACGGTGATCGCACGCGTCACCGAGCATGGTCCGCTTGACCAGTTGCAAATCCAGCGGCTGAAGAAGCGCAAACTGGGCCTGAAGGATGAAATCTCCAGGCTGGAAAGCCGGCTGATCCCGGACCGCACGGCATGAGCGCGGCCCTGGTTGGCATCATCATGGGCAGCAAGTCGGACTGGCCCGTGCTCCAGCACGCGGCGGAGATCCTGGACCGGCTCGGCGTGCCCTATGAGGCGAAGGTCGTTTCAGCCCATCGCACGCCCAAGCGGCTGTATGATTACGCCACCACCGCCCAGGGCCGTGGCCTGAAAGTGATCATCGCCGGTGCTGGCGGTGCGGCGCATCTGCCCGGCATGGCCGCTTCCATGACCATTTTGCCCGTGCTGGGCGTGCCGGTTGCCACCACCGCCTTGCAGGGCCAGGACAGCCTGCTGAGCATCGTGCAGATGCCGGGCGGGATACCGGTTGGCACACTCGCCATCGGCAAGCCCGGCGCCATCAATGCCGGGATTCTGGCGGCCTCCATTCTGGCCTTGTCCGACCCCGCTTTGAGCGCGCGGCTGGCGGCGTTGCGGGCCGAACAAACGGCCTCCGTGCCTGAAGTCTCCCTGGAATCAGTCTTAAACCAGGGGCGGTGATCGGGATCATCGGCGGCGGGCAGTTGGGGCGCATGTCCGCCATGGCGGCCGCCCGGCTCGGGTATAGCTGCCATATTTTCTCGCCCGAAGCTGGCGGCCCGGCATCGCAGGTCGCCGCGTTCAGCACGGTCGCGGATTATACCGACCATGCGGCGTTGCGGGCCTTTGCCGAGGCGGTGGATGTTATCACTTTCGAGTTCGAGAACGTGCCGGCCGAGGGGCTGGAGCTGCTGGAGCGTTTGAAGCCGGTGCATCCGGGAGCCGCGGATTCTGGCGGTGAGCCAGGACCGGCTGCTGGAAAAGCAGTTTTTGAACGATGCCGGGATTGCGACCGCGCCCTGGGCGGCGGTGCATGACGAGGCGGGGCTGGAAGCGGCGATGGCGGCGCTGGGCTTGCCGGCGGTGCTGAAGACCACGCGGCTGGGCTATGACGGCAAAGGCCAGGCGATGCTGCGTGCCGCCGATGATGCCACCGCCGCCTTTGCGGCGCTGGCGCCCAAGCCGCTGGTGCTGGAGGGGTTTGTAGACTTTGCCGCCGAAATCTCCGTCATGGTCGCGCGCGGGGCGGATGGCACGGTGGTGGCGTTCGATGCGGTGGAGAACCGCCACAAGCACCATATTCTGGACCTCACGCTCGCCCCCGCGCCGCTGCCGCTGGATTTGCTGGAAGAGGCGGGGGCGATTGCGCGCACGGTGGCGGAGAAGCTGGAACTGGTCGGGCTGCTGGGCGTGGAAATGTTTGTGACCGCGACGGGCGGGCTGCTGGTGAACGAGATCGCGCCCCGGCCGCATAATTCCGGGCATTGGACGATTGACGCCTGCCCGTGCAGCCAGTTCGAGATGCATATCCGCGCGGTGGCGGGGCTGCCGTTGCCGCCGGCGGTGCGCCATTCCGACGCCGTGATGAAAAATCTGGTGGGGCCGGAGGATATGGCGCTGTGGCCGCAGATTTTGGCAACGCCGGGGTTGATCCCGCATCATTACGGCAAGGCGGAAGCACGGCCGGGGCGGAAGATGGGGCATTTTACCAGGCTGTTTCCCAAGGGCGGGTTGCCGGGTGAGTTTGGGATTGAGGATGCGATTAGGGTGGGGTGAGAGGCCAAAGTATGTTTGCGTAAATGAGTTGTAGCTTTACGAAAAAATCTGATTGAGGAATAAATGTCCTTTTGCTTTGTAATTCAACCATTCGATGGTGGAAAATTTGATAAACGCTTCACGGATATATTCGAGCCTGCAATTAAAGCAGAGGACTTGATGCATACCGTGTTGATCGAGATCCTGCAGTAAGTATTCCAATCGATGCAATTGAAACAGGTATTAGTCGATCGGCTGTTTGCTTTGCCGAAATCACCTTAGACAATCCAAATGTCTGGTTTGAACTTGGCTATGCATTAGCGAGTGGAAAGGAGATTTGTATGGTCTCCTCTACAGCACGAACGACAAGGAAAATTTCCCTTTGACGTTCACCATCGAAATATTATTATCTATCAAGGCGACTCTTTAAGTGACTTTGACGAGTTGAAAGGAAAAATCACAAAACGACTACTAGCCATACAAGAAAAAAATAGAAGTCTTGCAGCTATTGCTGCAACGTCACCGATTAAAGAAGATCATGGACTTTCTCAACACGAAAATGGTCCTACCGATTTGCCGAAAATCGTGACGGGCCAGGCGATTCCGTTCCGCACTATGTTGTTAAAAACGGCCTCGACATATTGGGCTACAATAATATTGCCCTCAATATAGGAATTGAACAACTTAGACAAAAGAAAATGATAGGTTTTAAACGAGAAGAAGATCAAAATGGAAACGGCTTTAATTGCTATTTTGTTGATTCTATTGGAATGAGTTGGGTTCTTGAAAATTCAGATAGCCTTGATCTTGCAAGTAATCGAAAGCAAAAAGAAATAAAGACAAAGCAATGGGACCTTATAATGATGAAATCCCATTTTAGCTGTTTTTGACTTGACAAAGCTGACAAGGTTCCGGGGCATCAGGCCCCGGCGGGTGCAGGGCAGCGCCCTGCGTGTTTCTGAAACTTACACAATCACCCTTATCGGCACCAGATTATCCATGAACCTTTGCGCGCAGGCGGACCAGGAATAGGTCTCCGCATGTGGGCGGCAGGCGGCGCGGTCGATGTTCAGCGCGTCCAGTGCGGCTTTTTGCAAATCCTCGTTCAGCGCGCCGACGGGGATTTTGGACTCGCCCAGAATATCCATCGGTCCCGTTACGGGATAGGCGGCAACGGGCAGGCCGGAGGCCAGGGCTTCCAGAACCACAAGGCCGAATGTGTCGGTTTTTGAAGGGAACACGAAAACATCCGCCCCGGCATAGGCGCAAGCCAGAGCGGCGCCGTGACGCTCGCCGGCAAAATGCACATCGGGGTATTCACGCTCCAGGGCTTTGCGCTGCGGGCCATCCCCGACAATTAATTTCGAGCCCGGCAATTGCAGATCGAGAAACGCGCGCAGGTTTTTCTCCACCGCCACGCGGCCGACATAGGCAAAAATCGGGCGTGGCAAATTCCAGTTTTCCTTCGGCTCTGGCTGGAACGCCGCCAAATCCACACCGCGCGACCACGCCCGCACATTCTTGAATCCACGCGCGGATAATTCATCGCGGAGCGACTGCGTGGCGACCATCACGGCAGCACCGGAGCCATGGAATTTCTTCAGCCAGGTATAAGTCAGCCATAGCGGAATTTTCGTGCGGGCCTGCAGGTATTCGGCAAAGCGCGTGTGAAACGCCGTGGTGAATGCGATGCGCCGCCGCCGCGCGTAAGCACGGGCGGCCATTCCTAAAGGTCCCTCGGTCGCGATATGCAGCGCATCGGGCGCAAATTCGTCGATCAGTTTTGCCAGCTTGCGGCGTGGGAGGAATGCGAGGCGGATTTCCGGGTAGGAGGGCATCGGCATGGTGTTGAACCGGTCCGGACCGATCACCTCGACAGTCTTGCCCATGGCGCGCATTTCCTCGGTGATGGTAAGCAACGTGCGTACCACCCCGTTGACCTGCGGCGTCCAGGCATCGGTCACGATGAGGATGCGGCTTAAGCCCTGGAACGCGAGCAGCGGCTCAAATCCTGGCTGGTAGAGCGATGGCGGGTTCTGATTCGCGCTGGGCGGCGGCAATTTCAGCCGCGACAGCCTGCATGACCGCGGTTTTGGAGGCGCTGATCCGGGTGGCCGCACTGGCGAGCAACGAGAGCTTGTTGCGCGCGACCCAGTCGAGCAGCTCAAGCCGCCCGTCCTGGTGCTCCACCAGCGCCGTGCAGCTTTCCACCCAGTCGCCATCGTTCAGGTACATCACGCCGTTCACCATGCGCATTTCGGCATGGTGAATATGGCCGCACACGACACCGTCGAACCCGCGCCGGTGCGCGTCATCGGCCAACGCGGTCTCAAAACGGTCGATCGCCTTCACCGCCTCCTTCACCTGGAGTTTCAGCCAGGCGGAGAGCGACCAGTACGGATAGCCAAATTTTACGCGGATATGGTTGAAATAGCGGTTTACGCCCAAAGCCGCCGTGTAGGCCCAGTCCCCCAGCAACGCCAAAGTTTTTGCATGGCGCACGACAGAGTCAAAAGCGTCGCCATGCACGATCAACAGGCGCTTGCCATCCGCCGTGGTGTGCTCTGCTTCCATCTGCAATTTCACGCCGCAGATTTCCAGGCCGAGCGGCACGTATTTGCGCATCATCTCGTCGTGGTTGCCGGGCACGTAAACCACATTCGTGCCGCCGCGCGCCGCGCGCAGGATCAGCCGCAGCACCTCGTCATGGTGATGGTCCCAGAACCAGGACCGGCGCAGCCGCCAGCCATCGATAATGTCGCCAACAAGGTAGAGATTTTCACAGGATACCGATTTCAGGAAATCCGCCAGAAAATCGGCGCGGCAGCCACGGGTGCCAAGATGCGTATCGGAGATAAAAATGCTGCGATACGCGGTTGGTTTCATGTGGCGGGACGGCATGGTTGCGTTCATGAGCGCTGCAATAGGGCGGTCTTGCGCGCCGGAGACAGTGAAGATTCCATGACTCCATCGAAAGAGTTTTCAAAAATCAATGTCATGCCGTTGTCATTCCTTCGTCATCACGACGACATATATTTGGTGCAAGGAAGCGATTTACGACTGGCTTCCGGGGATTTTTGCAATGTTGGTCATTTTCAATCCCGTAGCCGGCCGCAGGCGCGCCGCCTCGTTATGGCGCGTTCTGGATCTGCTGGTGGAAAACGGCATTCAGGTCGAGGTGGCGGAGACTCAACATGCCGGCCATGCAACCGAACTGGCACGCGCTGCCGCCGCACTTGGCCGTAACATGGTGGTGGCCGCCGGCGGCGACGGTACAATTGCAGAGGTTGCAAGCGGGCTGCTCGGCAGCAACACGGCCCTCGGCATCATTCCGCTCGGCACCGCCAACGTGCTGGCGAAGGAGTACAAGCTCTCCACCACGCCGCGCGCCATCGCCAGCGCCCTTGCCTATCGCCGCACCCAGATGCTCTGGCCGGGCCTCGCCAAGATCGGGGGGCACGAGCATGTGTTTGTTCAAATGGTTGGGCTGGGGTTCGACGGTGCGGTCGTGCATGGGCTGCAACCCTTGCTCAAACGTGTCATTGGCCGCGGCGCTTATGTCTGGCAATCGCTCTGGGAGTCCGTCGCCTACCGGTTCCCGAAGATGCGTTTGAGCGTGGACGGCAGGGATTACGAAGCGGCGAGCGTCGTCGTGAGCAAAGGCCGGCTTTACGGCGGTCCCTATCTGCTTGCGCCGAATGCCGCCTCCACCTCGCCTGGCTTTCAGGTCGCCTTGTTCGAGAACTCCGGGCATGTTTGCGGCCCTGCTCTCTGGTGCGGCTCTGCCGCTGGGGCTGCTGCCGCGTTGCCCTGGTGTGCGCGTCATCGCCGGCACCTGCATCGAGTTTTATGCCGGCAACGGCCCGATCATGACCCAGTCGGACGGTGACGCCCTGGCCGGCACACCGGCCAGCGTGGTGAACGCCGGCAGCCCGATCCCCCTGGTCGTCGGGTAGGGCTTGAGGCGGCCCCGGCGACGGGATAGATGGGGGAGCGGAATTTCACGGAGTTGAAGACATGAAAACCCCAATGCGCGTCGCTGTTACCGGCGCCGCCGGTCAGATCGGTTATGCACTCCTGTTTCGCATCGCCAATGGCGATCTGCTGGGCAAGGACCAACCGGTCATCCTCAACCTGCTGGACCTGCCGATGGCCCAAAAGGCGCTGAACGGCGTGATCATGGAGTTGAAGGACTGCGCTTTCCCGCTGCTCGCTGGCGTTGAAGCCACCGACAACCCCAACACGGCCTTCAAGGACATCGATATCGGCATTCTGGTCGGCGCGCGCCCGCGCGGCCCTGGCATGGAACGGCGGGACCTGCTGGCCGCCAATGCTGAAATTTTCAAGGTCCAGGGCAAGGCGCTGAACGAATTCGCCAAGCGCTCGGTCAAAGTGCTGGTCGTCGGCAACCCGGCCAACACCAACGCCTATATCGCCATGAAATCCGCGCCGGACCTGCCCAAGAGCGCTTTCACCGCCATGCTGCGGCTCGACCATAACCGCGCTACCTCCATGCTGGCGGAAAAAGCCGGCGTCGCGGTCGCCGATGTCGAAAAAGTCGCGGTCTGGGGCAATCATTCCCCCAGCATGTATGCCGATTACCGTTTCGCGACGGTCAAAGGCCGGTTGATCTCCGAAATCATCAACGACGAGACCTGGTATCGTGAAACCTATCTCGCCGCCGTCGGCAAGCGCGGTGCGGCGGTCATCGAGGCGCGTGGCCTGTCTTCCGCCGCTTCCGCCGCCAATGCCGCGATCGACCATGTGCACGACTGGGTGCTGGGCTCCAACGGGCGTTGGGTTTCCATGGGCCTGCCGTCGGACGGTGATTACGGCGTGCCGGAGGATGTGATGTTCGGCGTGCCCGTTATCTGCGAAGGCGGCGAAATCCATCGCGTCAAAGGCCTGCCGATCGACGAGTTCTCCAAGGGCCGCATCGCCCACACGCTCAAGGAATTGTTGGAAGAGCGAGAGGCCGTCGCCTCCCTGTTGGCCTGAGCACACGCCGCGCCGCTGGTGCCGCTTCCGGCGCGGGGGCGGGTTTGCTAGCCTGCTAACGTGGATCATTCCGTGGCTTTGATGTTTGGCTTGCCGGGGCAGGGGATGCATCTGCGTATCGATGCGCTCTCGGCCCTGTTTCTGTGCATTTTGGCACCTCAGGTCATCGCCAGCGCCCTGGCGGATATGCGCGGTTCCCTCGTCTTCTGGGTGTTCGTTTTCGGCATGGTGCTGGCCCTCGTCGCGGCCGACGCGTTTACGCTGATTTTCGGTTTCGAGCTGATGAGCGCCGCCTCCTGGCTGCTGGTGCTGCGCGGCGACCGCAAGCCCGCCACATTTTATATCGGCATCGCGATGTTCTCCGCCGCCTGCCTGATCCCGGCGGTGTTTCTGCCGGCAAGCTCGCTGGCCTTCGTGCTGGTTTTGCTTGGCGCCGGCGCCATGGCAGGCCTCGCCCCTTTGCACGCCTGGTTGCCGCGCGCGCATCCGGCACCGTCCGCTGGCGTTTCCGCCGTCATGTCCGGCGGCATGGTCAAAGTCGCCCTCTACGTGCTCATCCGCTACGGTTTTGTCGTATTCGGCGCCACCGCTGAACCCTGGTGGGGAGCGGTGCTGATTATCGCCGGGGCGGGTTCGGTCCTCATCGGCACGCTGCGGGCCATGCTCGAGGTCGAGATGAAGACCATGCTCGCCTGTTCCACCGTCGCGTATGTCGGGCTGATCGCCGTCGGCCTGGGCATTGCCTTGCGCGCAAAAGCCATGGGCGATCCGGCTTTGGCATCGCTTGCTTTGCAGGCGGCGTTGCTCTTCGCGGTGGCGCATGGGTTGTTCAAGCCGATGCTGTTTCTGGGCGCGGGCGCCGTGAAACACGCCACCGGCACCACATCGCTGGATTGGCTGGGCGGGCTGATGCGCGGCATGCCGCGGCTGGGGATGCTCATGCTGGCCGGTGCCGCCGGCATGGCGGCGCTGCCGCTTGGCCCTGGTTTCGCGCCCGCGTTTTTACTCCTGCACGCCGTCATCGCCGCCGCGGCCACCGGTGGCGTTCTGGCCCGCATCGGCTTCACGGCCTTGCTTGCCGGCCTCGGGTTGAGTGCTGCTTTGGCGCTGGGCGCCGCTGTCCGGCTGATCGGCATCGGCTTTCTCGGCCGCCCCCGCAGCCTTCATGCCGCCGCGGCGGAAGACGCAAAACGCGGCACTTTGGCGGGCATGGGCCTGCTGGCACTGCTCTGTGTGCCGGTCGCGCTGGTGCCGGGCGTGGTCCTGGGTGCGCTGGTGCCGGTCATACAGCTCCTGGTGCCGAAGGCCGACCCGTTACCGCTCGCTTACGCACCGCTTTCCATCGCATTTTTACTCGCGCTCGCGGCCGGTATCGCTTTTCTGGCCTTACGCAAATTCGGGGTGAGGGCCACGCGCGACGTGCCGGCCTGGAATGGCGGTTTCGGCCGCCCGCCGGTCTGGCTGCCTTTCGGCGATCCCACGACCCAGCCGAGCGCCACCGGATTTGCCGAGCCGATCCGCCGCGCCATAGGCCGGGGGCTTCTTGCGCCGTCGGGGGCAGACCCGGCGGAAGCGTTTCTGTTCACACCGCTCTCAAGGCTGCATACGCGGCTAACCCGCCTCGCCGAGCACATCAGCCGTGCCACGATCCGCCAGCGCCTGGCCTTCGTGTTCGGGGCCCTGGTCATGGCGCTGCTGGCTCTTGGCCTTGGACAAAGCGGCTGATGATTCTGCTCTTCCTCTCCCGCCTTGTGGCCACATTGCTCCATGCAGCACTTGTCTTCGCGCTTGCCCCGCTGCTTCTGGGGGTTGTCACAAAGCTGCGCGCGAAACTGCTTGGCCGGCGCGGCCCGCCATTTCTCCAGCCCTATCGCAGCCTCTATCGGTATTTGCGTAAAACAACCCTGGTGCCCGACACGGCCACCGAGCTTTACCAAATCTGGCCCTTCGCCGCTTTTGCCCCGCTGGCCGCCGCCGCCATGCTGGTGCCGGGCTTTTCCACCGGCCTGCTGACCGCCAGCCTTAGCGATTTCATTACCCTTGCCGGCCTGCTTGCCCTCTCCCGCGCTGCCATAATGCTGGCCGGGCTGGAATCCGGTTTCGGCTTCGGCGGTGCCGCCGCCGCGCGCGACGTGCTGTTCAGCATCTTCGCCGAAGCTGCCTTACTGGTCGTGCTGCTCAGCTTCGTGCTGATCGCGCATTCCCCCACCGTTGATGGCATTTCCGAGGCCCTCCGCACCGGCCATATCGGCATTTCCGTCTCGCTTGGCTTCGCCCTCGCCGCGATCCTGGCGGTGGCGTTGACTGAAACCGGACGCATCCCCGCCGACAACCCGTCCGGGCATTTCGAACTCGCCATGGTGCAGGAGGCCATGCTGCTGGAATATTCCGGCCGCTATCTGCTGCTGTTCGAATATGCCGCAATGCTGCGCCTGATGGTCTGGATGTGCCTGATCGGCACGATTTTTTTCCCCTTCGGCATGGCCCGCGCCGGGGATATTTTGTCCTGGCCGGGCGGGTTGCTGCTCTGGTTCGTCAAACTGGCGGTCATGGCGGCCGCATTGGCGCTGTTTGAAATCTCCACCGCCAAAATGCGCGTCTTCCGCGTGCCTGAATTCCTGGGTGTCGCGATGCTGCTTGGCGTGCTCTCGGGCGTCTTTCTCTTTGTCGCGTCCCGGATCGGCGGATGAACCTGTCATACCCGCTGGCGCATCTGATGGGCGGCATAATGCTGCTTTGCGCGTTTTCACTCCTGACGCAGCGCCGGCTGGCGGCGATGATCGCGCTCTATCAGGCCGAGGCGCTCACCCTCGCCGCCGCCGCCTTCTGGCAAGGGTTCGCGCAAGGTGCCGGGGATCTTTACCTCACGGGCCTGATCACGCTCGTCGTCAAGGCGATCCTGCTTCCCATTGGTCTGCGGCAAATCGTGCAGCGCTTCAATCTCACCCGCGCCGTGGAAACCGCGATGCCCAGCGGCCTCTCGATGATCCTCGGTGTGGCGCTGATCGGTGTTGCGGTACTGGTGGTGCTGCCGGTCACCGTGAACGCCGTCTCCCTGACCCGCGAGGACCTCGCGATTTCGCTCTCCGTGGTCCTGCTCGGTTTCCTGGTCATGATCACGCGGCGCAATGCGCTTGCCCAGGTCATCGGCTTTCTTTCGACTGAAAATGGCCTGGTCCTCGCCGCCACCGGCATGCCGGGCATGCCTTTCGTCGCGGAACTCTCCGTTGCTCTGCTCGTGCTTCTGGCATTCCTTGTCGCCGGCGTTTTCCTGCTCCGCCTCCGCGAGCCTTTCGACACGCTGGACCTCTCCGGCATTGAAGACATCGAGAGGCGCGGCCGATGAATTTTTGTACCCTGGCGGTGTTTCTGCCGCTACTCGCGGCACCACTCATCGGGCTGGTTGGCACACCGCGTCAGGGCGCCTTCATCAATCTGGCAGTGAATATCGTGGTGTTTCTCACCACCATGGCGGTTTTTGAAGCACCTGGCAGCGGCCTCATTCACGCCGATGGGTTGGGAATGATTTTCGGCGTACTGACCAGCTTCGTCAGTCTCACCACCGCCATCAGCAATATCGGCTTTGTGCGGAGCGGAAGCGAAACAATGAGCATCCGCCGCTGGCGGGTCTATCATGCCATGTGTCAGGTCGTGCTCGGCAGTACGCTGCTTGGTCTTTACGCCGATAATATCGGCCTGCTCTGGGTCGCGATGGAGGGGGCGACGATCGCCGCCTCGCTGGCGGTGAGCCTGCCGCGCACAGCCTCGGCTCTGGCGGCCGCCTGGAAGTATCTTATCCTGGGTGGTGTCGGTATTGCTTTGGCGCTGTTCGGCACCATGCTGGTTTATCTCGCAGCACAGCCGGCCTTGGGGCCAGGACTGCCGGCGATGAGTTTTTCAGTCCTCTCGCATCACGCGGCCCAGCTTGATGGCCCACTGCTCACGCTGGCCTTCGTGTTTCTGTTGTTCGGCTATGGAACCAAGGCAGCGCTGGTGCCGCTGCATGGCTGGCTGCCGGACGCCTATGCGGAGGGGCCGGCACCACTCACCACCGCGCTCAATGGGTTGATACTCAATGTCGCGCTGATCGCGATCCTGCGTTTTCGCCATCTCATGGAAGCCAATTTTATCGCCGGCGGTGCCGCCATGCAGCCGGGGCCGTTTCTTGTCACGCTCGGCCTCGCCTCGCTGCTGCTCGCCGCTTTTTCGCTTGGCCGCCGGCGCGATGCGCGGCGCTTTTTCGGCTTCTCCTCCATCCAGCATTCCGGCATTGCGGTCTTTGCTTTTGGCATCGGCGGCGCGGTAGCGATTTTCGGCGGCCTGTTGCACATGCTGCTGCACACGCTGATTAAATCCGCCTTGTTTCAGGCCCTCATCCGGGGTGCGGCTTTGCGCGGCTCGGCTTCTCCCGGCAATTATGGCTTCGCGCATTTGCGCGGCATGTTACACACCAATAAATATCTCGGCTGGCTGCTCGGCGCTTGCGTCTTCGCGCTCACCGGCCTGCCGCCCTCGGGCCTGTTTGTCAGCGAGTTCATCATCATCAGCCAGACAATCCAGCGCGCGCCATTGTTCTCTTTGCCGCTCGGCCTCGGATTGGTGCTCTGCGCCATCGCCATCATCCGGCATGTCGGCCCGCTGATATTCGGCCCAGCGCCCGCCCACACCAAACCGGAAAAGACCGGGCCTGCCACAAGCCTTATTACCCTGCATCTGGCGCTGACCTTTATCATCGCCTTCGCCATGCCCTGGGTCCTCGTCCACCTGCTCTCCAGCGTCGCGGCAGGTCTGCAATGATTTTCTGCTCCCCCGAAGACTGGCAGGCGCATCCTGGAAAATTCATCGCGCTGTGGACAGACGCAACCCACGCCTATGCGCTCTACCAGCCAGGAACTCTCGTCGCGACGGCACTGATCAACGGCAGTTACCCGGCGCTTGGCCCTCCCGGCGCGGCCTGGTTCCAGCGCCTCGCGCATGACACGCATGGCCATATCGCCACCGGTGCCACCGACACCCGCCCGGCCATCGAACAATTCCGGACGCCGGACGGCAATGCCGACTGGCCCGCCTTCAGCCCAAGCCCCGGCGAGGGTGTGCATCAGGTTTCGGTCGGTCCCGTCTACGCCGCCATTGTCGAGCCCGGAAATTTCCGCTTTTCGGTCCGCGGCGAAACGGTGCTGAAACTGGAAACCCGCCTGGGCTATTCGCATAAGGGCACGCTTGGCCTCATCCGCGGTAAATCGCCGCGCCTGGCCGCGCGTTTTGCGGCAAGGATCTCCGGCGATGCGACCGTCGCCCACAGCCTCGCCTTTGCCCACGCGGCGGAGGCAGCGCTTGGCCTCACCCCGCCCGCCCGGGGGATATACCTGCGCGCCATCATGGCCGAGCTTGAACGCATGGCCAACCATACCAGCGATATCGGCGCCATCGCCGGCGATGCCGGCTTTGCCTTCCTCGACGCCCGTTTCGCCTGGCACCGCGAATCCCTCTGCGCCGCCGCCGCCGCCGCCTTCGGCCATCGGCTGATGATGGACATCGTCATTCCCGGCGGCGTTGCCGGGGATATCAAAACTGGCGGCGCTGGCGCGATCCTCGCCGCCCTCGATGCGTTGGAAGCCGAACTGCCGAGCCTGACGCGGGTGTTCGAGGATTACGCGAGCCTGCAGGACCGTCTGGCCGGCACCGGCGTCATCCCGCCTCTATTGGCCGAGGCTTTTGCCGCCGGCGGTTTTGTGGGCCGCGCTTCGGGCCAATCAAATGACGCGCGCGCGTATCCCGGCTACGCACCCTACGAACATTTTGGCGTCAGCGTGCCGGTTGAGACCGATGGTGACGTTGCTTCCCGCATCCGGATCCGCCTTGCCGAAATCACCGAGAGCATCCGCTTGACGCGCGACCTGCTGGCCACCCTGCCGGATGACGCCATTGCCATTGCCCCATCTTCAGGCAGCGGCATGGGCATTGGCGTCGCCGAGAGTTTCCGTGGCCCCGTCTGGCACTGGCTCACCATCGAGTCCGGCACCATCACCGATGTCTTCATCGCCGATCCCAGCACGCTGCACTGGCCGCTGCTGGAATTTGCGGCCACCACCGGCATCCTGGCGGATTTTCCGCTCATCGATAAATCCATCAACGCTTCCTGTTCAGGAGTGGATTTGTAATGGTCTGGAAAACCATCGCCCGGCATTTTGTCTCGCCGCCGCCCGCACCCCGCACGGCCGACCCGGCCATCACCGCCTCGTTGCGCCAGCGGCTTAAAGCCGCCTCCATCCAGAAACTCGGTCGCAGCCTCGCCATCCGCCACGTCGCCGCCGGCAGTTGCAATGGCTGCGAGCTGGAACTGCGCGCTACCCAGAACCTCGTTTACGATCTCACGCAATATGGCCTCAGCTTTACCTCCAGCCCGCGCCATGCCGACATCCTCCTCATCACCGGCGTTGCCGCCCGTAACATGTTGCAAGCCGTGCGTCAGGCGCGCGAGGCCATGCCCGATCCGGTCTTCGTCATCGCCATCGGCGACTGCGCCGTCGATGGCGGCGTCTTCAAGGGCTCCCCTGACATCACCGGCGGCGCCGATAGTATTTTACCCGTGGACCTCGTCATCTCCGGCTGCCCGCCCACTCCGGGGCAGATCATCGACGGATTATTGGCGCTTTTGGAAGCGCATGCGTGAGTTGTGACGCAAAGTTAAAGGGTATTTACCTCAAACGTCCTCGACCAGTTCCACGCCGGGGACGAGTTTCATCGCCTGGGCAAGTCTGGCGGTGACGTTGAAGCCGCCGGGGAGGACGACGTCGAGGTTGCGTTCCAGGCCGGTGTTGGGAACGAGGGTGACGCGGCCACGGCCTTTGCCTTCGCGGTCCAGCAGGGCGCGGATGGGGGCCAAGGCCTCGGTACTGTCGAGCCAGATACGCAGAGAGGCCCCGGCTTTGGCGGCGGCATCATCGAGCAGTGTTACGTCACTGGCGGTGATGCGCAGCGATTCACCTTCCATCTTAATGTCGGCGGTAACGAGCAGGGCGGTGCCTTCCGAGAGATATTCGCGGACGCGTGAGAGCACCTCCGAAAACAGCGTGACCTCAAAACTGCCTTGTGTATCGGACAAGGTTACCCATACCATGCGGCTGCCGGTGCGGGTGATCCGCTCTTTTTTCGCAGCCACCGTGCCGGCGAGTTTTACCCGCGATGCGCCGGCCTGTGCGCGGCGCTCGATGTTCGCGGAGGGCACCACGCCCAGGCGTTTAAGGGCGATGGCGTACATGTCCAGCGGGTGCGCGCTGACGTGAAAACCGATGGCCTCGGCCTCATTGGCCAGGCGGTCGGTCTCGGGCCAGTCCTGGATATTTGGCAGCCGGATTTTTTCAGCTTCCGCGCCCCCGCCGAACAGGCCGATCTGACCAGACTCTTTCTCCTCGGCGAGCGATTGGGCCGTGCGGATAATCGTTTCGGCGGCGGTGAAAATTTTCGCGCGATTGGGTTCGAGGGAATCGAACGCGCCGGCTTTGGCCAGAATTTCGATCTGGCCGCGGGTTATGGTTTTGGCGTCGATACGGGCCGCAAAATCTGACAGGTCTTCAAACGGCTTTTCGCCCCGGGATTTGGCGAGATCAGCCATTGCGGCAATGCCGACGCGTTTGATGGCGCCGAGCGCGTAGCGGATGGCGAGTGTGCCATCCTCCTGACGCTCGGGCTGGAAGTCGGCGCCGGATTTATTAACATCGGGCGGCAAAACCTGGATGCCCATGCGGATGGCATCGCCGCGCAAAATTGCGAGTTTGTCGGTGTTGGCGATGGAAAGCGACATGCAGGCGGCGAGAAATTCCACGGGATGGTTGGCGCGCAAATAAGCGGTCTGGTAGGAGACCAGAGCATAGGCGGCGGCGTGGGATTTGTTGAAGCCATAATCGGCGAATTTCGCCATGAGGTCGAAAATCTCGTTGGCTTTTGCTGTGGTGTTGTCCTGGGCGACCGCGCCGTCGGTAAAGGTTTTGCGTTGTGCGTCCATCTCGGCGCGGATTTTTTTGCCCATGGCGCGGCGGAGCAGATCCGCGCCGGCCAGGCTGTAGCCGGCCATGATCTGCGCGATCTGCATCACCTGTTCCTGATACACGATAACGCCGTAGGTCTCGGCCAGGATATCGTGGATGGCGGGATGCGGCGCGGTCCATGCCGCACCGTGCTTGCGGGCGCAGTAGTCGGGGATATTGGCCATCGGGCCGGGGCGGTTGAGCGCCTGGATGGCGATGAGGTCCTCGAACCGGTCCGGGCGCATTTGTTGCAGGGCGCTGCGGTAGCCCTGGGTTTCAAAAGTGAACACGCCGCCGGTATCGCCGCGCGCGATCATCTCATAGGTTTTTTTGTCGTCCATCGGCAGCGTGGCGAGGTCGATGGTGATGCCCTGCTGCCTTAAAAATTTCAACGCGCGGTCGAGCACGGTGAGCGTGGTGAGACCCAGGAAGTCGAATTTCACCAGCCCGGCCTGCTCGACATATTTCATCGAGAATTGCGTGACGAGCAGGTCCGAGCGCGGGTCTTTATACAGCGGCACAAGCTGGTTCAGCGGGCGGTCGCCGATGACGACGCCGGCGGCGTGCGTACTGGCGTGGCGGTACAGGCCCTCCAGCTGCAAGGCGATTTCCATCAGCCGCGCCAGCCCCTCATCCGCATCGCGCAATTCGCGCAGTTTCACCTCACCGTCGATCGCCTGTTGCAGCGTCACCGGCTTGGCGGGGTTGTTGGGGATCAGCTCCGCGACTTTGTTCACCTGGCCGTAGGGCAGGCCCAGCACGCGGCCGACATCGCGCACCGCGGCGCGGGCTTGGAGTTTACCGAAGGTGATGATCTGGGCGACGCGGTCGGCGCCGTATTCGCGCGTGACGTAAGCGATGACCTCATCGCGCCGCTCCTGGCAGAAATCGATGTCGAAATCCGGCATGGAGACACGCTCAGGATTCAGGAACCGTTCGAACAAAAGCCCGTATTTGAGCGGGTCGAGATCGGTGATGAGCAACGCCCAGGCGACAACCGAGCCGGCACCGGAACCACGGCCGGGGCCGACGGGGATACCCTGCGCCTTGGCCCATTGGATGAAGTCGGCGACGATGAGGAAGTAGCCGGGGAAACCCATCTGGATGATGGTTTTGAGCTCGAAGGCGAGGCGGGCGCGGTAGGGCTCGCGCTCCGGTTCGGCGATGTTGAGCGCATCCAACCTTGCCTCCAGGCCTTCCTCCGCCATGGCCTGCACGGTTTGGGCCTCCGTGGTGCCGGTGCGCACTTTCGGGCAGGTGGGGAGCAGGGGTTTGCGGGATTCCGCCATCACCGCGCAGGATTTTGCGATGGCGATGGTGTTGTCGCAGGCTTCCGGCAGATCAGCGAAAAGCGCGCGCATGGCGGCGGCGGGTTTGAACCAGTGTTCCCGGCTTACACGCCGGCGCTCGGGCTCGGCCAGCACGCGGCCCTCGGCAATGCAGAGCAAAGCGTCATGCGCCTCGTACATGGAGGGCTTCGCGAAGAAGCATTCGTTCGTCGCCACCAGCGGGATTTTGCGCTTGTCGGCCAGGGTGATGAGGCCGGGCTCGATTGCCAGTTCGAGCTTTTCGCCATGGCGCTGAAGCTCCATGGCGATGCGGTTGGGGAAGGCTTCATGCAGTGAAGCCAGATAGGCCTCGGCCTCGGCCATCTGGCCCTCGGCGAGCAGGCGGCCGATGGGGCCCATGGGGCCGCCGGTAAGCAGGAACAGCCCCTCGGCATGGGCGGCCAGGGTTTCCAGCGTGATCTGCGGTTTTGGCGCGGAATTGCTGAGCAGATAGCTGGCGGAGGATAGTTTTTGCAGATTGGCGAAGCCGGTGGGCGTTTGCGCCAGCAGCACGACCGGGTCGGGGGCGAGATTCAGGCCCTTGCGGGCGAGGGCCAACTGGCAGCCGATGATGGGCTGCACCCCGGCTGAGGTGCAGTATTGCGAGAATTCCAGCGCGCCGAAGAGGTTGGAGGTATCGGTGATGGCGACGGCGGGCATGGAGAGCTCGCGCGCCAGGGCGGCGATTTTGTCGGGTTTGATCGCGCCTTCAGACAGTGAAAAAGCGGAGTGGACGCGCAAATGGACGAAATCGGCGTAAGGCATGGCGACTCCCGGACAGGCGATGAGAGTTCGGCTAAAATGACCGGCGGATCAAGGGCGATCAGCTCAGGCCAAGGTCCTGCTCATACCCCACGCTGACCAGATACAGCCCCTCAGGCGGTGCGGTGGGGCCGGCCACGGCGCGGTTCTGGGCGGCGAGAATTTCGGCGAGGCGGGATTCCGGCCAGAGCCCTTCGCCCACCATTTTGAGCGAGCCGGCCATGTTGCGGACCTGATGATGCAGGAACGAGCGCGCCTTGGCGTGGATGATCAGATGATCGCCCTCGCGGGTGACGGTGAGTTCATCCAGCGTGCGCAGCGGCGACTTGGCCTGGCAGGCAGAGGCGCGGAAGGATGTAAAATCGTGATGGCCGAGCAAAAACTGCGCGGCGCGGTGCATGGCGGCGGCATCGAGGGGATGCTTCACATGCCAGACGCGATTGACCTCGATGGCCGGAAACGCCGCGCGGTTGGAAATGACATAGCGATACGTGCGGGAAGTGGCGGAAAACCGTGCGTTCCAGCCCAGCGGGGCCGGAGCGGCGCGCAGCACCACGACGGGATGCGGCTTCATGTGGTAGTTCAGCGCCTCGCGCAGGCGATGGGGCGAGAAATCTGGCAGGTCCATCTGCACAATCTGGCCCAGCGCATGCACCCCGGCATCCGTGCGCCCCGAAGCAATCGCCGGAGGGATGACGCCGCCGCAGAGTTTGGCGCCCGCTTCCTCCATGACCTGCTGGATGGCCAGCCCGTGCTTCTGGCGCTGCCAGCCCATGAAGCCGGTGCCGTCATACTCAACCTCCAGCGCCCAGGTGATCAAAAGAAGCGCGCACCTTCAGGCAGGGTAAAACCGCGCAAAAACTCTGCCGTGGTCATGGCGGCTCTGCCGGCCCGCTGGAGTTTTAAGGGGCGTATCGCACCTTCACCGCAGGCGATGGTGAGCTGGTCGTCCAGAATTTCACCGGGCACACCTTCACCGGACACCACTTCAGCCGCGAGGAATTTGAGGACGATGTCGCCGAGCAGAGCCAGCGAGCCGGGCCAGGGTGTGAAGGCGCGTATCTGGCGTTCAAGCTCCTGCGCGGATTTGGTGAAATTCAGCCTTGCATCCTCGCGCGAGAGTTTGGGCGCGTAGGTGGAGCGGGCGTCGTCCTGTTTTACAGGAGCGGGCTCGGTTTCCAGCGCCTGCAAAATCAGGGTCGCGCCCAGGGCGGAGAGCCGGTCGTGCAGATCGGCGGCCGTGTCGCGCGGGCCGATTTCAGTGGCGGCTTTGAGCAGCATGGCCCCGGTGTCCAGCCCTGCGTCCATCTGCATGATGGTGATGCCGGTGGCGGTGTCCCCCGCGAGGATGGCGGCCTGGATGGGGGCAGCACCCCGCCAGCGCGGCAGCAGGCTGGCATGGATGTTGAGGCAGCCGCGCTTCGGCGCGGAGAGGAGAGCGGGCGGCAGAATGAGGCCGTAGGCGGCGACCACGGCGGCATCCAGGTTGAGGGATTTGAAGAACGCGGCTTCTTCCTCGTTGTTTTTCAGGCGTTTGGGCGTACGGACCGGCAGACCGAGCGTGATGGCGGCCTGGTGCACCGGGCAGGGCGTCTCCCGCTGGCCGCGGCCGGCGGGCTTTGGGGCTTGCGCATAGACCATGGCGACCTCATGCCCGGCCTCCACAAGAGCGCGCAGGGCCGGGACGGAGAATTCCGGCGAGCCCATGAAGGCGAGTTTCATCGCTTGGCGTTCTTTTCCTTCAGTTCCTTGGCGAGTTTGCGGAGAAGGATGTTGCGTTTGAGCGAGGAGAGATAATCCACGAACAGCACGCCGTTGAGGTGGTCGATCTCGTGCTGCAGGCAGGCCGCGAGCAAGCCCTCGCCCTCGATTTCCTGTTTGGCACCGTGCTCGTCCTGGTATTTTACCTTCACCCAGGCCGGGCGGGTAACCTCGGCATATTGGTCGGGCAGCGAGAGGCAGCCTTCCTCGCGGGTGGCTTTTTCCTCCGACGCGGCGATGATTTCCGGGTTGATGAGGGCGATCGGCGCCGGGGTTTTATCCGGCGCGATGTCGATGACGACAAGCCGGAGCAGTTTGCCGACCTGGGGTGCTGCAAGACCAATGCCTGGGGCAGCATACATGGCGGCGAACATGGAGGGGATGAGGGATCGCACCTCCGCGTTATCCGCCGCGGTGATGGCGCGCGCGGTTTTCCGCAATACCGGGGCCGGGACGGTCAGGATGGGCAGGAGGGGTGTCATGATTTCTGTGGCTGACATGGCAAGGCTTTACCGCCGCATCGTTTGCGCGGCAAACGGCATTTACACCCCCCTGCGATGAGGTACTTGCATCCTGGTCCAATTATGACAACATAGATAGCGGATGCCTTCGGGGTCCAGATACTGTTTTACTGATTGCTTCGCTCGAACTTGGGGGAGCCTAATATTGTGAATACCCGCGTTTTTACGTCGCCGCTGTTTTTAGGGTTCGACCATCTGGAGCAGATGATCGAGCGGGCTGCAAAAAATTCGTCCGACGGTTATCCGCCGTACAATATAGAGCAGCTCAGCCCGATTTCACTGCGCATTACCCTTGCCGTGGCCGGTTTTACCATGGACGACCTGCAAATTACCCTGGAAGATAATCAGTTGGTCATTCGTGGCCGCCAGAATGACGACGGTCACGGGCGCGTTTTTCTCCATCGCGGGATCGCGGCGCGCCAGTTTCAACGGGCTTTTGTCATCGCGGAGGGCATTGAGGTGAAGGGGGCCTGGCTGGATAATGGTCTGCTGCATGTCGATCTTGTGCGGCCGGTCCCGCAGCCGGTGGTAAAAAATATTCCCATATCCAGGGGCCAGACGAAAACAAATGTAGCTCCGACTCGAATGGTAGACGGAGAATCGCAGAATTCTAACGGCTGAGACGGTGAAGCGACCGCAATGATGACACAAAACTGCCAGTAGTCTGTAAGACGGCTCGTTTGATTTGGGCTGGTGTGACTCGGCTTAGAGAAGGAATTTTTTTATGAACATAAAAACGCATGACGGCACCGCGAATTTTGTTCCAGGGACCGTGCTCGACATCCATCATATCTCAGCCGCGCAACTGGCGAGCCTGGGCATGGAGGAGATTGCCTTCGTGAAACCGGTGATGACCGATACCGGGCCCGCCTTTGCCATTCATGCGGCTGATGGCACGCCGATGGCGATTGCCTCCAACGCATCCTTGGCCGCGGCGGCGATTATCCAGAATGATATGGTCCCGAGCCTGGTACATTAACGACCATCAGTTGCTGGCCATCAGTCGTCAGATCATTCCTTTGCTGGTATCTGACGACTGACAACTGATGACTGACAAGTGAAGATGACCGACACGCCGACTGAACTGATCCGCAATTTCTCCATCATCGCCCATATCGACCATGGCAAGTCCACGCTCGCTGACCGGCTGATCCAGGTCTGCGGCGGGCTGACGGCGCGTGAGATGACCGAGCAGGTGCTCGACAACATGGACATTGAGAAAGAGCGCGGCATCACCATCAAGGCGCAGACGGTGCGGCTGGAATACCCGGCCAAAGACGGCAAGACCTATGTGCTGAACCTGATGGACACGCCCGGCCATGTGGATTTTGCCTATGAGGTGAGCCGGTCGCTGGCCGCCTGCGAAGGCTCGCTGCTGGTGGTGGATGCCAGCCAGGGCGTGGAAGCGCAGACGCTGGCGAACGTGTACCAGGCGATCGACGCGCATCATGAGATCGTGCCGGTGCTGAACAAGATCGACCTGCCGGCCGCCGATGTGCCGCGGGTAAAACAGCAGATCGAGGACGTGATCGGCATCGACGCCTCGGACGCCATTGAAATCTCCGCCAAGACGGGGATCAACATCGAGGGTGTGCTGGAAGCCCTCGTGACCCGTCTGCCCCCGCCGATTGGCGATGCGAATGCGCCGCTTTCCGCTTTGTTGATCGATAGCTGGTACGACCAGTATCTCGGCGTGGTGACACTGGTGCGCGTGAAGAACGGCGTTCTGCGCCGGGGCCAGAAGGTGCGCATGATGGCCACCGGCGCCGTGCATCCCATCGAACAACTGGGCGTATTCACGCCCAAAATGCGGCCTGTGGACAGCCTCGGGCCGGGCGAAATGGGCTATATCACCGCCGCGATTAAAACCGTCGCCGATTGCAAAGTGGGTGACACCATTACCGATGACCGCAACCCGGTGGCCGAGGCGCTGCCGGGCTTTAAACCCTCGGTTCCCGTGGTGTGGTGCGGCCTCTACCCGGTTGACGCCGACGATTTCGAGAAATTGCGCGACTCCCTGGGCAAGCTGCGGCTGAACGACGCGAGTTTTCACTACGAGGCCGAGACCTCGGCGGCTTTGGGCTTTGGTTATCGCTGCGGCTTCCTCGGCCTGCTGCATCTGGAGATCATCCAGGAGCGGCTGTCGCGCGAGTTCGATCTCAACCTGATCGCCACCGCTCCCTCGGTCGTTTACAAAATTTTCAAAACCAATGGCGAGATGGAGTTGCTGCACAACCCCTCCGACATGCCCGATGGCAGCGTCATCGACCATATCGAGGAGCCCTGGATACGGGCGACCATCATGGTGCCGGATGATTATCTTGGCGCGGTGCTGACCCTGTGCAACGAGCGGCGGGGCCAACAGGCGGACCTGACCTATGTCGGCAACCGCGCCATGGCGGTGTACCGCCTGCCGTTGAACGAGGTGGTGTTCGATTTCTACGACCGGCTGAAGTCGATCAGCCGCGGCTATGCGAGCTTCGATTACCAGATCGAGGATTACGCCGAGGCGGATCTCGTGAAAATCTCGATCCTGGTCAACCAGGAGCCGGTGGACGCGCTCTCCTTCATCGCGCACCGATCGGCCGCGGAATCCCGTGGCCGGTCAATCTGCGCCAAGCTGAAGGAGCTGATCCCCAAGCAATTGTTCAAAATCGCCATCCAGGCCGCGATTGGCAGCCGCGTGGTGGCGCGTGAGACCATTTCCGCGCTTTCCAAGGACGTGACCGCCAAATGCTACGGCGGTGACATCTCGCGGAAGAGAAAGCTGCTGGAGAAGCAGAAAGAGGGCAAAAAGCGGATGCGGCAGTTCGGCAAGGTGGAAATCCCGCAAAGCGCCTTCCTGGCCGCCCTGAAGATGGATGCTTAAAACTTCATCTGGCGCGTGGCCGCCCCGCCAGCTCCGCGCGCAGTGCCCTTGAGGTATTAGCCGGGTTTGGTTATGCAGGCTCCGCGCGGGAGAGATGGCCGAGCGGCTTAAGGCGCACGCTTGGAAAGCGTGTGTGCGTGAAAGCGTACCCAGGGTTCGAATCCCTGTCTCTCCGCCACGCAGTCAACCCAACTTGTCTCATTTGGACTGGCTCAGCCCCAACTCCGGAAACAGGCTGCGAATTTCCGTCTAATCGCGTAGCCAGGGTGGCCTTATTATCCGTCTTTGGCGCCGAATATCCGTCCATTTTCAGCGCAATTTCTCTGCTTGTTCGCGATGTAGGGAGTTTTGCGTTTGGCGCGAGCAAAAGCGGGCAGGACTGCCGCCTCTCTTGACGGCGATTTACCCTGCTTTGCGGCCTATATTCCCTGATAATGCCGAATAACAGGGAATATAGGGCTTTTTTGCTGTCTTTCGGCCTAAAATTCACGATATTTCGCTAGCGAATTCAATTGATTATACGACAAATTCCCTGCTTAAAATAACAGGGATTATTTATTGCGGTAACAGGGAATAATTGAATTCAAAACAGGGAACAATTAATGCGGTAACAGCTATCATAATCTGAAGATCAGGGATCCCATCCATGCCGCATCTGGTGGCTCTACCCCCTCCCGTGCACCATATAATGTTCCACAAAGCGCTAATTTCCCATGTTTTTGTTTTGTTCTAAGGCGCGATTATGCTAATCTGCAGCAAATCCCATCGGTGAAAGGCCGGCGGGTCAAAGGAGTGTCGAACCATGGCGTTCTGATCAGCCTGATATCGAACATATGCCGATTGCATCGCTGCGGCCTTATCCCGGCAATGCCCGTCACGCACAGCAAGAAACAGATCCACCAGATCGCCGATAGCATCACGCGCTTCGGCTTCACCAATCCGGTCCTGATCAGCGACGACGGCGAGATCATCGCCGGCCATGGCCGCGTCTCGGCCGCCAAGCTGCTCGGGCGCGATACAGTGCCGACCGTGCGCCTCTCGCATTTGAACGCAGCCGAACGGCGAGCCTATGTGCTGGCCGACAACAAGCTGGCGCTCAATGCCGGCTGGGATCAGGAGATCCTGGCGATCGAGCTGCAGGCGCTGATCGATCTCGACTTCGATGTCAGCGCTGACCGGCTTCTCGCTGGCCGAGATCGATCTGACCCTCGACGACGCCCGCGAGAGTGCAGCCGAAGACGCGCGAGCGGACCCGAAGACGTGATCCCGCCGATGACCGGCGATGTCGTCACCCGCACGGGCGATCTCTGGCACCTGGGTCGCCATCGGCTGATCTGCGGCGATGCGCGGAACGAGAGCAGATTATCACGCGACTGCTGGCCGGCGAGACGGTCGATCTGATCTTCACTGATCCGCCCTACAACGTGCCGATCGACGGCCATGTCTGCGGTCTGGGCCGAGTCCGGCATCGCGAGTTCGCCTTGGGCGTCGGGCGAGATGTCGCGACCAGTTCACCGCCTTCCTGACCGAGACGCTCGGATGCGGCGCGCAGGCATGCCGCGACGGCGCCATCGCCTTTGTCTGCATGGACTGGCGCCATATGCGGCGAGCTGCTCGACGGCGGGCGAGGCCGTGTTCTCCGAGCTGAAGAACCTCTGCGTCTGGAACAAGACCAATGGCGGCATGGGCAGCTTCTACCGCTCCAAGCATGAGCTGGTCTTCGTGTTCAAGGTCGGGACCGCGCCGCACACCAACAGCTTCGGCCTCGGCGACACCGGGCGCTACCGCACCAATGTCTGGGACTATGCCGGCATCAGCAGCATGGGCGCGGGACGCATGGAAGAGCTGGCCATGCATCCGACGGTCAAGCCGGCGGCCCTGGTGGCCGACGCGATCCGCGACTGCTCGCGCCGCGGCGAGATCGTGCTCGACATTTTCGGCGGCTCGGGCACGACGCTGATCGCCGCCGAGACCTGCGGACGCGCGGCGCGGCTCATCGAGTATGATCCGGCCTACTGCGACACGATCATCCGCCGCTGGCAGCGGGTAACCGGCAAGCGGGCCACCCTTGCGGCCACCGGCGCTGACATTCGAGGACGTCGAGGCCGAGCGGGCGAATATTGATCGGAGGCGACGCCAGATGCATGACGATCGTGAAGACGAGCACAACGCCAGCGAACAACCATCAGCGGTCGGCTATAAAAAGCCTCCCCTCGCGCATCGCTTCCAGAAGGGCCGTTCCGGTAATCCCCGAGGCCGGCCAAGAAGAAGACCGCCCCGACCGCCACGCACAGCACTAGTGATGTCGAAGCTCTGATGCTGGAGGAGGCCTACCGGCCGGTGAGCATTCGAGAGGGCGATAAGGTGATCCAATTGCCTACAATCCAGGCGGTGATGCGTGGGCTGGGGGTGGCGGCGATCAAGGGCAATCATCGTGCCCAGTTGGCGTTCAAGGAACATACCCAGGCAATCGAGACGAAAAAGCGGGCCGAAAAACAGCAATTTTTTAAGGCCATGGCTGCAGTACAAATGGAAATGGGAAAGCGAATTTAAAAGATGCGACGAGCTAGGTCTGCCTCGCCCCGATCCGGTGCCGCATCCCGATGATATCCAAATTGACGGTCAGAGGGTGAAGCGCGCTGCGTCGGTCCATTTGACGACCTCCAGAAGAGTCATTGGGATGCAACGCACGCCCGAAACAAGCGTCTCTTGAGGAAATCAACGCCTTACGGAAGTTGATGAAGCGCGAGCCAAAGCTACGTAAACTCCTGGAACGAGAGATTGCACACGAAGAGTATATCATTCGGCTCACCGATTACTATCGACCCGATGAGGCAACCCGCCGGCATCCATTATACGATCCTTCAATCGAAGGTGAACCGCCGAAGCGACCCAAGTTTGGCGCACCAGCCAAGCCGGTTGCTCACGCCACAAAAGCGGCGGCGCGCCGCCGGTCAAAAGCCCTGAAGAGTGACATCGGCGCGGCGTGCGCCCGTCTAGGATTGCTTGCTGCAGATCCGGCGCCAGCAGCGCGAGCAGGCAGAGCTTACGGTGATATTGTTGCGCCGGTGCTTGCGCCGCACGGTTGAATCTGCGGGTCGCGGACTCGATCCCCTGTTCGGCTAAAATCGCATGAGCATTCCGCAAACCGGCGATCAGTGTGCGATTCCGGCGTGCCGGCGCTCGCTCGCCGGCTTGTCGCGTGTCCGTGAGCCAGGAGCGCCCACCCTGAACCGCAACGCTATGGGAAGTCTGATCCGTAAGCGGTTTGCAGGATCTTGGCTCGGCCACGGCCTGTTCTCCCGCGGCCAATTGGTTCCGCAGCTTAGTCCAAGCAAATTTCGGATGTTCAGATCCGAACAGGGCCTTGGTATCAAGGATGAGGTGCGTCTCACTCGCCCTGACTTCGATCATCACCAGCAAGGGATCGAGTTCGCTCCAATCAGCGCCTGGCTTGCCCGCCAGACGCGCCAGTGTCTCCTGAATAAACGCCTCCAGCGCCTCGGCAGGAAGCCGGTGGGGCGGGTGAGCTTCTTGGGTATTTATTTCACCCGACGCGCTTTTTGCTGCCGATTGCCCGGCAATGTAATAGCGGTAAATTCGTCCGCTGCGCCCATAGGAGAAGCTTGGGGTGAGTGATGTCCCGTCTTCCAAGGCAACACGGCCCGTCAACCGTGGTGCCGCGGAACGCAAACGCCGTGACGGCCGCGCTTGACCTGGTTTGCGGCGATTTGACGCTGGACCGCATCGAACAGCGTCTGGTCAATGATTGCTGGATGTAATCCGGTGTAAAGCTCGTCCTTATGCCGGATCATTCCGCAATAATGTACGTTGGTCAGCAGGTGATAGAGCGCACCACGGCTGAAGATACTGCCGCCGATGGAAGTGCCATGACGGGTAAGGCGGCTCTTGGAGCGGTAACCGAGCGATGTCAGTTCCTGGCGCAGGATGTCAACCCGAGCCGACCTCAAGGTAGCGCTCAAAGATCAGCTTGACCTGCGCGGCTTCGGCTCCGTTGACCACGGACGCGTCATCCTTGCGATCGTAGCCGAGCGGCAGATTGCCGCCCATCCACATGCCCTTCTTCTTGGATGCAGCGATCTTGTCTCGAATTCCTTGCTCGCCGGTAACCTCACGCTCGAATTGGGCGAAGGACAGCAGGACATTCAACGTCAATCGCCCCATCGATGTCGTAGTGTTGAATGCCTGGGTCACCGATACGAACGACACTTGATGACGATCGAATGTCTCGACAATCCGCGCAAAATCCGTCAGCGAGCGGGTTAATCGATCGACCTTATAGACCACCACGACATCGATCAGCCCACGCTCCACATCGCTCAACAAGGCCACGAGCCCGGGCCGGTCCATCGACCCGCCCGAGAAACCCCCATCGTCATATTGCTGTGCCAGTCCAAGCCATCCCTCATGGGTTTGGCTTCACATACGCGTCGCAAGCCTCACGCTGGGCATGAAGCGAGTTAAAGCTTTGCTCCAGACCTTCGTCCGAGGATTTGCGCGTGTAGACCGCACAACGCCGCTGAGGGGCAGCACGGGCCGCAGCCATCACGGCGCATCCCGCAAGCCGAAGAATTGCGCACGATTCCACCGTCCGAATATCGCGCGCGCGATCTCGGACAGGCTTTTATAGGTCTTGCCGGCATGGGTCAGCCTGCCTTCGACGACCTCGACATCGTAACGTGTACCGCGCCACTCACGGGTGAGGCGCTGGCCGGGCTGCAAGCCCGGGCCCATTACTGCCGTGCCTGAACGTCGTAGAAGACGCCTCGTCTCGGAGTTGCCCAAGCCGCCCAGCGCTTCGGCCTGGATGCGCCAGGCGATCAGGTGGCGCAGCAGTTGGGGTGAACGCAAACGTGGCGGCGCCCCCCAGCGCTGTCGCCACGCCGCGCGCAGGCCCTCCAGGTCGAGGCTTTCCAGAGCCAGGACAGCGCGTTCCAGTTCCGCGACGCCGATTATCATGCGCGATCCCCTGCGATGCGCCAGATACGGGTTGTTCCCGGCTTCTCGGAGATGATTGTCAAATTCAGCTTCTTCCTGATCGCGCCGGCCATGGCGCCACGCACCGAATGCGCTTGCCAGCCGGTTGCCGCCATCATCGCGGGCAAGGTTGCGCCGTCAGGGTGCCGAAGCAGTGCCACGAGAATGCCGAGTTTGCCGCGCGGGCCCGTTGCCGGCGGCTGCTCCGGCGGGCTCGCCGACTTGCCGTCGTTCACGACCTCCGGATCGGCGACTTCTATCCTCCATCCGTCTACTACCGCCTGGCCTGCCTCCGTGGCGATGAGGCACGCCTGCGCTTTGTCATTCCGGCTCATGGTGACAAGGCGCCGTTTGATCAGACTGGCCGCAGTGCCGCGCTTGGCAGTCGCACGCCGTGCCGCCATCAGCGGCGGCGGTAAGCAGCGTTATTTGTGCGCCCGTAAGCTTCTTCATGATTTGTCTCCGTTCGGTTACCCAGGGCGGCGACAACCGCGTACCCCTACCGAAACAAGCCCGAGATCGCCGGGCGCTGAAGACACAGACACCAATGCTTGGATGCTTGCGGAAGTCCAGTACCAATGGCGGATCGGCCATCTCGTACCGAATGACTTATAGCATCACGGCCGCCCTGATGACCTCGGGAGACGAATTGAAGTACCGGAACGGGTCGGCGGATTTGGGATTTGCGGGGCTGGTCATTGCGTCAGATTACGAGCACCAGACCTGAAGAGCGAGTTTGCTTTGACAGTGCCACGGCTGGATAAAGTCCAGCAGGATGGTCCAACATTGGGGACAGGCTAAATCGCAACAGCGAGGAGCAGTTCAGACCGGATACAAATTCGGAAGCACGTCAGAGCCACTCGCTCTTCGACGGCAACCGAGATCCAAGAAGCGACCAGCCTGCTTTAGGAAGACGTCCTTCCTGGAAACCGTCACGCTCGAAATGGTGAGTGGCGGATATGAAAACACCTGCCTTAATCGCTTCGCCTACATCTGGATATTC
>CAVUED010000024.1:0-16199 GCA_963740445.1 uncultured Alphaproteobacteria bacterium | reverse complement strand
CCTGACCGTTCATGACGATCACGAGTGGCATTCGGAAGCGGCGCGGAACTCGACCATGCGCCCGCCCGTGCTGGGGGTGGCCCGGCCAAGCAGGTCAAGCCGCAGGAAAAGCGCGAGCGCAAAGTCTGGACCGAGGAAGACAAGCGCGCCGCGCGGGCAGCTTCCAGGACGGCCTGAGAGGAAGTCTGAATAGGCAGGCGGGTGGGATCTTTGCCGGTCCCCCGCTGTTGCCGATCGGGCCGAGAGCGGAACGGCTGCTTTTGGCCATGTGTAGTATTTGAACGGACGCGCGGGTTTCTCTAGAAAATTAGTCTTGATCGGCGCCGCCAAGTCGCCCCCCCGCAACACCTCACCCGTTATGCCAGCGTTAGCTGGCATCTCCTGGCCACGCGACATCATGACGAAGCCGCGCCGGTTAGTTGGAAGCGACCGAAGCGCTGGGTGCTGGTTGCATGGGCACCGTAATCATCTGCGGATACTGCCAGGCTGCGCCACTCACGGTATCCACGGTGGCGCCAACGCCGCCGCCGAGCAAAATATTCCCGTAGACATAGTCGCTGGTGGAGGATTTCACCATATCAGTCGCCGGCAAGTAGCCATCCTTCGTGCATTTTACGTCGAGCGGTTCAGAGCCGCGATGCACCGTCACAGAGCCTGGTGTTGTGACATCCCAGCTGCCTTTCTTGTTGTCCAATGCGCATTGCACGCTTGCGAGCGAAGCGGCGCCGGCCGTCGTCCGCACGGTAACAGTTTCGGTGCTACCATTAACAATTGAGGCGCAGCCGCTCAACGCGACCAATGGACAAAGCCATAATGCAAAGACACCAATTTTCATAAAGCCATCCTGACGGTAACGTTCCGATATGACAACCTCATATTGCGGTTTGTTTGGCAAGGTCAAATCGCCGGTGGCCGCCAGCGATGCGTATGGTACAGTCGCATGACATGCGCGCCAGGCGAACTGGCACCGCCTCGAAATCGCTAGGGTCGGTTTTGACCATTGGAGATCAAGCGGATGCGGCGGTCAACGAACGGCTGCTTTCAGGCATAAGCATTCCGCCATGGCGGGGCGATGAATTTTTCGACCCCGCGGAAGCGCTGAACGGATCGCTCGCCCCCACCATGCCACTTCGCGTGCGGCGGCATGGTGGTTTGAACCCGGCCCCTCAGGTGGATCCGTCGGAAAGGAAGAATGCGACGGCCCGCTCAACCACTTCCGGCTGGTAGGCGTGCAGGCCGTCATATTCGACGTACGTCACGTCATAGCCCGCATTCGTGAGCGCAGCCGAATGTTTCTGTCCCGATCGCGCGATTGGAATTCGTTCGTCCCGTGTCCCGTGAGACATGAATATCCGTGGCGCCCCTTCCTGGTGCTGGAGGGTCATGAATCCGGCCGAGGAGACGATGATATGGGTGACGAACTGCCCGTTGGTGATGCCAAGCGACATCGCATAACTCCCTCCGTCGGAATGACCCGCGAAGGCGAGATGCGCGAGATCGAGCGTGAAGCGGTCCGCAACGGCAGCTAGCGCGATGTCGAGGCGCTCGCGGTCCGGCCCGTTCCCGCCGATGACGATGTCCCAGGTAGGGAACAGAGATTGCGGCGCAAGCAGCAGGAATTGCCGCCGCGTCGCATGTGCCTCCAGCATCGGCAGTATCTTCTGCGCGCTCCCGCCTCCACCATGAAACAACACGACGAGCGGAGTTGGTCGCGCGGGATCAATGCCCTCCGGGACCACCAGGACGGCGTCCCGCTCATCGAACAGGCCGAGATCATGTCGCCCCGGGGGCAGAGGCGGCAGGGCGGGGCAGCGATGGGTGAAATCGAGATGTCCCTCGAGATAACGATCCATCATGGGACTCCTCGTAGTGATGTTCTGTCTGTGGCGCGCCACGTCGGTGAGTTGGTCCGTCGCATCGCGCATGATCAACATGCTGATATACTTAGCGATTTGTGTTCGCAGGCGATAGTCCCAGTGGGCACGCCGGGCTCCGCAACATGGATCCGCAGGGCAGTCTCATCATTTGAGGAAAATATAACGATTATTCGTAACCGATGTGAGCCCCCACGGATAGCCGAGGCAGTGCTGATCTGGCTTTGCAGGCTTGCGCGTTTGGCTTTGAGAGCTTCGAGGCGTTCGGCCAGCGCGGGATCACCGACGTCCATCAGCCCGGCCTCGACCATGCCGACCAAGCGATTGATGGCGCCCTCGGTTTCCGTGAGGTCGGATTTGAGCTGGCCGAGCTGGACCGACCCATTCGGACCCAGTTTCGACACACCATCACTCTGAGGGACAGCCACCCTTACGCCGAGCACCAGGCAGCCGGCCCATTACGGCATCTAGGGAGAGTTGAACATTTTGATGGTCCGTCATGGATTTACCGTCCACTCTAGTGGTTCTAAAATGGCTAGCGAGTGAAAAGAATTGGACCTGGCAAGTTACAGCACCAGCGCTCCAATTCCTGCGGCAGAATAGTAATAGGAGATAGAGAGCCTGATGACTGTTGCCCTCATGGATTTCGACCTCTCCGACGAGATAGTTCGCGAGCTGCTCGGCCGGATCTCGGACGATTCGCCTCTGGCAAAGCATCTGGGCAAAGACAGACCGGCTCGCGGCCGGGCCTTGGTTGCCAGCAGCCTGTTCGACGCGGACTCGTTGAACGCGCTCTACACGATGTGCCGCGAGAGCGGCGAACGTGGGCTGATGTTCCAGCTACTCGCGCTCGACAACATCCACGCCGCGCCGGCATCTCGCATAATCCCAAAAATTGATATGCTTATCAACGGGCTGATCGCCTACCTTAAGCGCGACGCGATCGACGGCTGGCTTTACCGGCGCAGCCAGGACGGCGTGTTACTGCCTTGGCTGGTAACCGAGATGCGCTATGCAACGCCCCCCGAAGGCAAGCCCTATGTGGTAGTGAGCCTGCTCGCCAACACGATGCAGGCGGCCGGCAATGAGGCGCGCGACGACGCGCGCCTGCGCTATACCGGCATGACCCAGGCGATCGTGGTCGATGCCAACGACATCGTCAACCGCACCATCCCCGAGCTTCTGGCTGCGTACGGCTTCTTCAAGGAATGCGCGGCGTTTAAGGAGGAATATGAGCACCACGCCGAGCGCTTTCGCCACATGCAACAGCAATTCGGCCGACAATTTCTCGTCGCGAATGTCGGCTGGTCCAGCGGCTCCAAGGGCAAGTTCGATCTCGTGCGTCTGCCGAAGCAGGGCAATGTCCGCTGCGTCAACGACGAGGAGGCACTCGAGCGGCGGTTCTACACGACGATGGTTCCGAACTTCTGGCGCGAGACTGGGGCCGAGCAGGGTTTCGACCGGATCCCCATGCACTGCTATCTCTATCTCTTCCACCTAGAGCTGCACCGCAACATCTGGGTGCATGTCGAGAATGTCGAACCCTACCGCTATAAGCCGGAGCTGCGCGACAGACTGGTGCTGCCGGCCGTTCACCGCGATCTGATCGACATCCTGACCGCGGATCTGGAGGTGATGGCCGAGGACATTATTGAGGGCAAATCCGGCGGTACCACGATCCTCTGCAAGGGCGCGCCGGGACTCGGCAAGACGCTGACCGCCGAGGTCTATGCCGAGGTCGTGGGCAAGCCACTCTATCGGGTGCATTCGGGCCAGCTCGGCGTCACCGCAGAATTTGTCGAGGCGAACCTGACCCAGATCCTGCGCCGCGCGGCGCGCTGGAGTGCGATCCTCTTGCTCGACGAGGCCGACGTCTATATTCGCAAGCGCGACAACGACCTCGAGCACAACGCCATCGTCGCCGAGTTCCTGCGCACGCTCGAATATTTCGACGGTCTCCTGTTCATGACCACGAACCGGATGGACGATGTTGACGAAGCCATCCTATCGCGCTGCATCGCAGTGATCCGCTACGACACGCCGCCGGCCGATGCCGCCCGGCAGCTCTGGCGCACGCTGTCGGCGCAGTTCGGGGCCGACATCCCCGGGCCGCTGCAGGAGGAGCTGCTGGCGTGCTATCCGCAGATCAGCGGCCGTGACATCAAAGAGCTGATCAAGCTCGCAACGCGCTACTGCGCGCATAAGGGCCTGCCGCTCACGGCCGAGGTCTTCGCCCTCTGCGCGGTGTTCCGCGGGATCATCTGACACGTTCGTGAGGTCTTTCAATCAGGGCTTTCAGCTCTTATCCGACTTAACAAGTCGAAAATCGCCAATTCTTCCTCGTTTAGCCCTTCTCAACACTTCTCATGCTGCTCATTGCTGATTCCGACGAAGCCGCCCACAAACTCTCGCAGCGCATCGAAAAGGGGCGCCTGTGTTTACGGGAGATAGTGCATCCGTACTAGTGTCTTGATCGGCAAATAGGCTACATTCTGGCTGAACTCTTGGACGAAGGGAGGCTGGGATGGCGAAGGGTCGTGCGGTGGCTGTCATGTTGGATGATGCTGAGAAGGCTACCCTGACGGCGCTGATCCGCAAACATGGAGCGCCACAGTCGCTTGCGTTGCGCGCCCGCATTGTGCTTGCCGCCGCAAGCGGGCTGAGTTCCTCAATGGCGAGATTTTCGCGCATGCAGGAGGCCAAGATTTTGATCGAAGCATGGCGCTGGCAATATGACGCAATCCGGCCGCCCATCACTTGGCTGACGGGCCGCCAGCGCCAGAGCTCTTGACGTCGGCCGGCACCGCCAGCCGCTTTGATGGCGCGCTGCCGGCCACGATCCAAGACCAGCCCAAAACCGCCCAGATCAACTACATTGAAGTGGACCATCACGAAGGCTGGCCGGGCCATGCACCGTCCACGATCCATCGGATTTGGCAGGCGTTCGGCCTGCAACCGCATCGTACGGAAACCTTCAAACTTTCGTCCGACCCGATGTTTGTCGAGAAAGTGCGCGACATTGTTGGTCTGTATCTCTTGCCGCCCGAGCGCGCCGTGGTGCTCTGCGTCGATGAAAAAAGCCAAGTCCAGGCGCTCGATCGAACCCAACCTTTGCTGCCAATGCGGCCCGGCCAAGCCGAGCGGCACACCCACGACTACACGCGGCACGGAACCACCTCGCTGTTTGCCGCGCTCGACGTGAAGGCGGGGACCGTTATCGGCAAATGCATGCCGCGCCACCGCACACAGGAGTTCCGCAAGTTCCTCGACGAGGTCGAGCGAAACGTGCCCGCCGATCTCGACATCCATGTTGTCATGGACAATTACGGCACACACAAAACCAAGCTGATCCGCAACTGGTTCGTCAAGCGGCCGCGCTGGTATGTTCACTACACACCCACCTCAGCGTCTTGGATCAATCAGGTCGAGCGCTTCTTCGCCTTGTTGACAGATCGTGCCATCAGACGCGGCGTGTTCCGATCCGTCGCCGATCTCGAGCGCGCCATCACCGCCTATATCGAGACCAACAATGCCGATCCAAAGCCGTTCCGATGGACCAAGAGCGCCGACGATATCCTCGCCTCAATTCAACGCTTCTGCCTGCGCTCCCTCACAACAAATACCTAAAATGCAGACGACTTCCGAATTAGGACACTAGGGCGTGTGGTCATTTGACTGGGGGATTCCGGCGCGGGCCTTTCTCTGATTCATAGCCGATCAGCATTTGAAAGGCTGATTTATGGGTCGCTATGGGCTTCAGACGGATCAATGGGCTCGGATTACCCACCTCCTGCCGGGCAAGGATGGCGACGTCGGTGTGACGGCCAAGGACAACAAGCTATTTGTCGATGCGGTTCTATACCGGTATCGGGCTGGCATTCCCTGGCGCGATTTACCGGAACGATTTGGTGACCCGATCAATATTCACAAACGGTTTAGCCGTTGGGCCAAAGCTGGTGTCTGGGAGCGGGTCTTTGCCTTTTTGGCGGCTGACGCGGACAATGAATATGCCATGATCGATAGCACCATCGTGCGCGCTCATCAGCATAGCGCGGGCGCGAAAAAAAAGCCGGTGAAGACCAGGCCATCGGGCGATCCCGCGGCGGATTGAGCACCAAAATTCACGCCCTTGTTGATGCTTTGGGCAATCCGACGGCGTTCACCCTGAGCGGCGGCCAAGCCCATGACCTGATTGGCGCCGACCAGCTTTTGCCCGGCATGGAGGCCGATTTGCTCATCGCCGACAAGGCGTTCGACGCCGATGAGCGGGTCATCACCATGCTGGCTGGCAAAAACAAGGCCGTCGTCATCCCGCCGAAAGCAAACCGGAAAATCGCACGGACTTACGACCGCGACCTCTACAAAGCACGACACCTGATCGAGAACTTCTTCGCAAAACTCAAGCAGTTCCGCGCCATCGCCACACGTTACGACAAAACCGCCAGAAACTTCCTCGCCGCCGTCCATCTCACCGCCAGCGCAATCTGGCTCAATTGACCACACGCCATAGCATTACAGTTGTGATTTTGATTTGATGTGAGCTATTTGCGCGGCGGCTTGATGGGCGCGCCGCCAGAGTGACCATGCGATGATGTAGGCGGGGTTGATGCGTCTTTGCGCGAGGCGCTGGGCTATCCGGCGGATTTTCTGGATCGACCAGCGGATGAGGGCCGGGGCTTTCTCGCCGCTGGCTGCCTTGTTTTTTTGGGTATCGGCCGGTTTGCCTGATGCCGGATGGCGGCCATCATGGCGAAGGCGAGCATGACGAGCGAGACGTGCCGATGCCAGCCATGCCATGATCTGGTTTCGTTATGATCAAGTCCGAATTCGTTCTTTGCAGTCTCGAAGCTATCTTCGATTGCCCAGCGATGCCCTTCGACACTGACCAGCGTGGCAATCGATGTTCCAGCCGGACACCAGGTGGTGAAGTAGGCGAGGTCGCCGTCGGCGATATTGCGCCGGATCAGCAGACCACGCGTCCACAGACCATGGTTTTCATTGTTAAAGTCTTCAGCTTCAAGATCGGCAAGTTCGAGATAGCACCAGTCATGCAGCCGCGGGCCTTTGGTTCCAGCACCGGCCGACAGGCGCTGCCAGTCGCGTGCCGGCAGCGCCTTGGCGATTTCTTCCGCGGAGCCACCCACTGGCCGTTCCCGGTTCCACGATCCAAACCAGTGCGCCGAACTCACGCCAAGCACATAGCCCTTGCCCGCCCAGCGCAGCGCATTCTCAATATCACCGACACCGTAGACAGTATCGGCGGCGACCCATGTAAACGGCACGCGCGCCGCAATGGCGCGCTCGATCATCGCCGCAGCAAGCTTCGGCTTGGTGGCAAACCCAATCTCTGCAGGTACACTCGTTGCTTTCAGGCGGACTGGATCATCAGTCCAAGCTTTTGGAAGATACAAGGCTCGATCAATAAAAGCATGGCCGTGGCGCGACACATAAGATGCGAACACACCAATCTGGCAATTCGTGATCTTGCCCGCCGATCCAGTATATTGCCGCGCCACGCCACAGGATGCCTTGCCCTGCTTGAGGAACCCGGTCTCATCAATCACAAGAACCGCATCCTCATCTCCGAGATGTTCGATGACATAGTCACACACCATGTCGCGCAGCGCATCGGCCTCCCAGCGGTCACGGCCTAACAGGGCCTGCTGCCGCCAAGGACCAGGATCACCAGCCGCCTCGGCCCGCATCCAGCCGGTCTTGCGCCGTTCATCGCCGAGCAAGCCATCCAGAAACAATTCCGCGTTCACCGCAGACCGCTCTTGCGCGAACAGCCCACGCATCCGCCGCTTCACATCACGCAACGTCGACGCCCACAACTCCAGCGCCGTCTCAATCGATGCAACCACCATCCGCAATCTCCGAATCATGGTGATCCATTGATTCAGAGATCAAGGCGTTTCGCAACTAAAAAATCACAACTGTAGTGCTAGGGGGTTGGATCACAATCGGCAGGACCCTGCAGATCGGCTCGACCCCATGCGCCGCGCGATGATCATCGATAAACGCGATCATGGCTTGAACCGGCGGTCGAGCTCCGCCTGCGCAAAATACGCGCTTGCCTTGCGCAAAATCTCGTTGGCCTGGCGCAGCTCGCGAACCTCGCGTTCGAGAGCCTTGATCCGCTCCCGATCCTCACTTGTCGGGCCGGCCCGCAGCCCCTGGTCACGCTCCACCTGCCGCACCCAGTGCCGCAGCGTCTCCCCCGTGCAGCCAATCTTCGCCGCAATCGACGTCATCGCCGCCCATTCCGACGCGTGCTCGCCTTTGTGTTCCAGCACCATCCGCACCGCACGCTCGCGAACCTCAGGTGAAAATTTGTTGCTCGTTCTGTTCGTCATGACTCCATCCTCTCAAGAGTTGGAGCCTCCGGCAAACTCGGGGCGGTTCAAACGCCGCCGTGTCGTAATTTTTATCGGCGCCCACCGTCTTCCTGCCCGAAACCGGCAACCCGCCCAGCATCTCCAACGCTGCCCTGGGCTCAGCCGTGCCGGTTGCCTGGCTGAGGCGCGCGTCCACCAGCAATCCGTTGCCGTTTTCCATCAACAGATGCCCGGTGAAGCCCAGCTTCGCCTCCTGCCCCTGGGATTTGCGCGCCAGCCGTGCATCCGGGTCCGTCGTTGAGGCGTGCGTTTCGTTGCCGCGCGTCTCGCCACGAAAATTGCGCTCACCATTGCGGCCGGGGCCGGGCGGCTCATCCGTGCCATCCTTGCGGCGCAGGCTCTTCATGCTGGCCCAGGCTTGAATCAGTGTCCCGTCAACCGAGAAATGCTCACTCGACAACAGGGTTTTTACCTGCGGCAGATGCAAAACCGCAGCCATGAATTCAGCCGCGATGTCACCCGCCAGCAGCCGGTCGCGGTTCTTGGAAAATACCGTCGGCACCCAGACCGGATCATCCACCGAGAGCCCGACAAACCAGCGGAACAGCAGGTTATAATTGAGCTGCTCCATCAACTGACGCTCCGAACGGATGCTGTAAAATGCCTGCAACCGCAGCGCGCGGAGCAACTGCTCCGGCGGAATCGAGGGGCGGCCTTCCTTGGCATACAATGTCGAAAACAGCTCGTTCAGTGAGGCCAGAGCCTCATCCGTCACCTCGCGGATCACACGCAGCGGGTGGTCCTTGGGAATGCGGCTGTCCGGCCGAACATAGCTGAAAAGACCATCACGCCGCCGATCAACGCCACGCATCCACCCACCGCCACAAAACTTTCAACAGACACCATAGAATCAGATACGCAGGTCTCAGCGCAAGAGCTTTTTCAGCAGCCTGCTAAGGGCCCGCTTGCGCCAATTTTTCCGCAGTCCGACCGTCTATGCCCCAGACCTCGGCAACGGGCACTACCGCCCCCCCTGCCCGTTCGTCCGCCTATTTGACTGTAAGATGCAGTCTGGCCTCGCCCTGGGGGCAGCCTCGGGGACATAATTCCTTGGTGCCGGTAGCTGTGTTGCATGGTCAACCAAGCGCTTCTTGATTTGTGCCATCTTGCCGCGATGTTGTGGTAGGAGTTGTTACCCTGGAGCAGATCGTGCGTGAAACCATAAACCAGAGCGTTGATGCCTCGCGGCAGCCCATCGTCTCGCTGGAAGGGGTGAGCAAGGCTTATGGCGCGGCGGTTGCGCTGGCGTCGCTGGACCTCAACATCTATCCGGGGGAGTTCTTTACGTTTCTCGGCCCCTCCGGCTCGGGCAAGACCACCACATTGCGGTTGATCGCGGGGTTTGAACGGCCTGATACCGGGCGGATCATGCTCGACGGCGTGGATGTGGCGGGGCTGCCACCCTTTGAGCGGGCTGTGAATACTGTGTTCCAGGACTATGCGTTGTTCCCGCATCTGAGCCTGATCGAGAACGTCGCCTACGGCCTGCGGGCGCGCAAAGTGCCGAAGCGCGAGGCGCATGAACAGGCGCAGGCGGCGCTCGCACAGGTGCGGCTGGGGGATTTTGGCGCACGCAAGCCGGCTCAGCTCTCCGGCGGGCAGCGCCAGCGTGTGGCGCTCGCCCGCGCCATGGTGAACCAGCCCCGCGTGCTGCTGCTTGACGAACCCTTGGGGGCGCTGGACCTTAAGCTGCGGCATCAGATGCAGATCGAGCTGAAGCGGCTCCAGCACGAAACCGGCATCACCTTTATTTACGTGACGCACGACCAGGACGAGGCGCTGGCGATGAGCGACCGGATTGCGGTGTTCAACCACGGGCGGATCGAGCAGATCGGCACCGCGTTCGACCTTTATGAGCGGCCAAATTCACCCTTTGTGGCGGATTTTGTCGGCAGCTCCAATCTGATCGGCGCCGCGCATAATACACTGCTGCGGCCTGAAAAGATTCTGCTCCTGCCACCACAGGCCGCGGTGCCGGAAGGCTACGAGGCGCAGGTGGCACAATTACGCGAGGCTACCTATCTTGGTGCGGTGACGCGCTATCAGGTGATTCTGGCGGACGGCACCATGCTCGCGGTGATGGAGGCGAATACAACACCGCTCGGCAACCGGCTGCGGCTTGTCCCCGGGGATACCGTTCTGGCCGCCTGGCCGCGTGCGGCGGCAACCACGCTTCAGCCTAACAACAATAAGGGAGAGGTCTTATGAAGACAGGTATCAAAAAACAACTTGCAAGGCTTGTACTCGGGCTTTCAGCCTCCCTGCCGCTCGCGCAGGGGGCGGCGGCCATCCAGCCCCTTACCATGATCGGCAAGGGCGAAGGCGTGCTCAATGTGGTGGCCTGGGAAGGCTACGCGCAGGACGATTGGGTAAAGCCGTTTGAGGCCGCGACCGGCTGCCAGGTTCACGCCAAATACGCGGGCTCATCCGATGAAATGGTGGCGCTGATGCGCTCAGGCGGTGGGAGCCAGTATGACGTGGTGTCCGCTTCCGGCGATGCCACGCTGCGATTGATCTATGGCCATACCGTGCAGCCGATCAATATCGCGCTGATCCCGGCCTGGAAGGATTTCATTCCGCAATTGCAGTCACCTAATTTCAATACTGTGGGTGGCGTGCATTACGGGGTTTCCTATGAATGGGGGCCGAACACGCTGCTCTACAACACCAAGACTTTTCCGGTCCCGCCCACCTCCTGGAGCGTGATCTACAATCCGAAATATGCCGGCCAGATAACGGTGCCAGACAACCCGATCCAGATCGCCGATGCCGCGCTTTATCTGTCCAAGACGCAGCCGGCACTTGGCATCACCGACCCGTATGAGCTGAACCAGACGCAGATGGACGCGGTGGTGGTGCTGCTCAAGGCGCAGAGAAAGCTGATAAAAAAATACTGGGCGCTGGCCTCAGATGAAATCCAGCTCTTCACCTCCGGCGATGCGGTGGTAGGGGCGGCCTGGCCGTACCAGACCAACACGCTGCAAGCCGCCAAGGTACCTGTGGCCGATACAATCCCGGCCGAAGGGGCGACGGGCTGGGCCGATAGCTGGATGATCTCAGCCAAGGCCCCGCACCCCAACTGCGCCTATGAGTGGATCAACTGGGTGACGACACCAAAAGTGCAGGCCCAGCAGGCGATCTATTTCGGCGAGACACCGGCGAACACGCTGGCCTGCAAGGAAATGGACGACCAACAACCCGGCGCCTGCGCGCAATATCATGCCAATGCCCCTGCCTCGTATTTCGACCAGATCAAATTCTGGAAGACACCGCGGACGGAATGCGGCAACGGCAAGAATGATTGCCTGGACTACAGCGCCTGGCAACGCGAATGGCAGATCGTAAAAGGCTGACATGACCAAACGGAGATGGCGCGCGGCGATCACCGCGCTTGGCTGGCGGCATGAGGGGGCGGCGAATGCCGCCCTCCTCGGCCTGCCCGCCATCTGGTTTCTGGCGCTGTATCTGGCGGCGATCGGCGCTTTGCTCATCACCGCCTTCTGGCAGGTGGACGACCTCAGCGGCGCCCTGATCCCAGGGTTTTCGCTGTCCAATTTCGCGATACTGGTGAACACTCCGATTTATCGCACCATCGCGCTGCGGACGATCTTCATCGCCAGCGTGGTGACACTGACCGACGCCGTGCTGGCCTGGCCGTTTGCCTACGCCATGGTGCGGCTGGCGGGGCCAAAATTGCGCGCGGCGCTGATGGCCCTGGTGCTGGTGCCGCTGTGGTCGAGCTATCTGGCGCGGGTTTATGCGTGGCGGCTGATTCTGGCGCATGACGGCGTGCTGAACTGGGCGCTCGGCTCCATCGGCCTGCCGGGCCTACAAATCGGCTACAGCAACTGGGCGATGTGGATCGTGTTTTCCTATCTCTGGCTGCCGTTCATGATTCTTCCCGTCGCCGCGGCGCTGGAGCGGATTCCGCCAAGCCTGCTGGAGGCCTCGGCGGATCTGGGCGAGCGTGGCATGGCGACCTTCCGGCGGGTGATTTTGCCCATGGCGCTGCCCGGAATGGTGGCGGGCGCGATTTTCACATTCTCGCTCACGCTGGGAGATTTCGTAACGCCGATGCTGGTCGGCGGCACCGGGTCCGATTTTATCGGCAATGTGGTGTACTCCAATGTCGGCGTGACGAATAATATTCCGTTCGCGGCGGCCTATGCCACGCTGCCGCTCGGCGTGATGGCGCTGTTTTTGCTCCTGGCACGCAAATTAGGAGCGTTCGATGCACTCTAAGGGTGAGTTGCTCATCTGGGCGGCGGTGCTGGCGATTCTGGGGTTCCTGTTCATCCCGGTCTTCATCATCGTGCTCTACGCCTTTTCCGCGGCGCCCATCCCGGCCTGGCCCATTGCCGGTTTCGCGCTGCATTGGTTCGCCGATACCTGGAACGACGAAGATGTGCGCCAGGCGCTTGTCCTGTCGCTCGAAGTGGCCGCCCTGGCCAGCGTGATCGCGATTGTGCTCGGTACGCTGGCGGCGATGGCTGTGGTGCGGATGCGTTCCTATCGCCGCGAGGTCGTGAGTTTCGTGGTCGTGCTACCGATCGCGCTGCCCGGCATTTTAACAGGCATGGCGCTGGCCTCCTATTTCGCGTTCTGGGGGGTTAATCTGTCCTACTGGACCATTGTTGCGGGACACGCGACCTTCTGCGTGGTGATCGTGTATAACAATGTGATCGCACGGCTGCGCCGGTTGCCGCGCTCGCTGGCGGAGGCTTCGGCGGATCTGGGGGCCGATTCGTTCCTCACCTTCCGCCGGGTGATGCTGCCACTGATGGCGAGCGCCATTGGCGCCGGGGCGCTGCTGGCGTTTGCACTGTCCTTCGATGAGGTGATTGTCACCACGTTTACCGCCGGCGCGCAAAATACGCTTCCCCTGTGGATTTTCGGCGCGATCCGGCTGGGCCAGCAGCTGCCGGAGGTGAATGTGGTGGTATTTGCGATTATTATTTTCACCGCTGTCCCCGTCCTATTGGCGCAAAAACTCATGGGCGATTCAGGGCGGGTTGCACGCTAGATCGTAATCGTCTTAATTTCCAATTCAGGAATACGCTGAGCGCACCGCTGTAATAAATCCGGGCGGAGTTGAGATTATGAGCCGATTGGCGGAGCGGACCCAGGGCGCACAGGTTGCCATGGTGGCGACTGTGGGTCTTTTGCCGTTCTTGGATGAAATCGGCGCGGATGCCGACCGGATCATGGGTCCAGCGGGGATCGATGTTGGCAGGCTAAATGGGGCGAGCGAGGGGAGCCTGCATCTCTCGGCCTATGTGGATGTCATGGAGCGGGCGGCGAAAATTTCCGGCTGCGATAATTTTGGATTGCGCTATGGCCGGCAATTTCCCGCCTCCGGCCATGGGCTGGTTGGCGATATCGCGCTGGCCGCGCCGACGATAGGGACCGCATTGCGGCAATTTGTCGATTTATTTCCGCTACACCAGGAAGCCAGTCAGGTGGCACTCCGGGCGGAAGGCGGGTTGCTACGGCTGGAATACCGGATCCTCGACTGGCGGATTTTTGACCGGCGGCAGGATGCCGAGTTAACCATCGCGATGTTCCGGAATCTGCTGCGGCATGCCTTTGGCCCCGGTTTTGTTCCCGAAGAGGTGCATTTCGAACATCCCGAGCCGGGGCATCGCGCCGAACATGAGGCAATCTTCGGTGCGCCGGTCTATTTTGGCCAGTGTACCAATGCGATTGTATTCCGGCCGCGGGATATGCACCGGCCAATGCCGGGCGCGGATGCCAAACTGTTTTCGCGCCTGCTGGCCGAGACGCATATGCTCCGCTCGCCGCAAGATACGGTGCCTCTGGCCGAGCGGGTGCGGGGCGAAATTCGTGCGCGCCTGCCCGATGGCTATCCGCCGCTGGAAAATGTGGCGGACGCATTGGGGGTTGCGCGCTGGACCTTGCAGCGCCGGCTGGCCGAACTGGGACTTAGCTATTCGGATGCGGTGCAGGGGGTTCGCCAGACGTTGGCGCTGAGCTATTTATCGCTGCCGCATCTGTCGATCTCAACTATTGGTCAGCTTTTGGGCTATGCTGAATTGAGCCCTTTCAGCCGGGCGTGCCGCCGGTGGTTTGGCGCATCGCCAGAACAAATCAGGCTGGAGCAGGGGCAACGGCGGTAAATGCGTCCAGCAGTAACGCCGCCTGGAATGAGGCACGTTATTCTGCTGACACTGGCACGGGATGTATCGGGCAACGGGTTGGCCTGTGGTTATTATCATGGCGTCAGGATCAACGTCTCTCAACCCCGACCAGCCGGCTGACAATGCCTTCATTGAGACGTTCAACGCCCCCGGCGAAGGGGGTAACGGCCGCCGCAAGCTAACTCCGGGGCCGGCTCACCAGATCCGAGCACTTCGCAAAGGTTTTCAGTTTGAATTCTATTGGGCTGCTCATTGGGGGCTTGCCACTTCGGTCAAGACATCTCATCTCGATAAGAACCATTACAGGAACAAAGATTATGCCCAAATTTTTATTGGCCACCATACTCAGCCTCGCAGTGGCAAGCACTGCTCTCGCCCAGACAGTCACGCCGTCCAGCCAGCCCGAATCGCCTGTGAGCAACTCCGCCAAGGCAAGCGGAACCACGATCAAAGGCACCAGCGGTAAAACCGTTCGCGTCCCGCCGGGCAATATGCCCGCCACACCGCAACAAGGCGCAAGGCAGCGCGATAGGGGCCAATGTTCCCACAATACCGCAAATTGGCCGGCGTCCAACCGGCACTATCGGCTCGGGTACGCCGATCGCGGGGCCGGGCGGCACAACACAGAGCCCAGTCGGTAATTAAGTCGACATTTTGTTAATTTGGCACGGGATATCCTCCCACCCAAAAAATACATCAAAGGCGTACAACTTATGGACTTACTGTATTACGCTATGATTAATCATCGGCAACGATTGCTTAAATTTGTTGTAGTCGACCGTCGCGTACGTAACATATGCTTACTGGATGTCATGTGACGGTGATCAACAATGGAAATGCCAATCAATTCACTGGCCAAGCATCTCAATTTTTTTGATGTTGATGTCGTAATCGTTAATTATAATGCAGGAACACTGTTGGTTGACTGCGTTCGTTCCGCATTCACTGGGGGAGCCGCATTGGTCATCGTGGTTGACAATAATTCAACCGATGGCAGTCTGGAAAACCTTGGTCACGCAATCGCAAGCGAACGCTTATTGGTCATTCGGAATGCCAAAAATCTTGGATTTGCCGCCGCTTGCAATATCGGAATACACAGATCGCATGCAGGCCATATATTATTTCTGAACCCTGACAGCGTTCTAACAAACGATGCCCTTGGCACTATGGTTAGGGCGTCTCAGAGCGCAGCGACTACTGGAATGGTCAGTGGTATATTGTGCAATCTGGATGGGTCGAGCAACCGGGAGGGCGGCGGATATTCCCCACCCCTAGACGGGCTTTCGTCCGGGCATTCGGGCTCTCTCGCCTCCAGACATACTTTCCAACAATTTTCTCGGATTTTTTACTGCACAATGAGCCGCTGCCGAAAGAACAGGTTGCGGTTGAGGCGATTTCAGGTGCCTGCATGTTGGTCAAACGAAAAGCCATAGACGATGTTGGATTGTGGGACGAGGGTTATTTCCTTCATTGTGAAGATCTTGATTGGTGCATGAGATTTCAGAGAAATGGATGGAAAGTAGTATTTACTCCGGATGCGAAAATAATCCATGTCAAGGGTGCAAGCAGCCGCAGCCGCCCGATTTTTGTTGAATGGCACAAGCACCGGGGGATGGTGCGTTTTTATCGGAAATTTTTTCGGCACCAGTACACCGGACTATTATGGGGGCTTGTTATAATCGGCGTATGGCTGCGATTTGTGCTGGTTGCCAGCTATCTCAGCGGGCGCCTGGCACTGGCCAACATTCGGGCGGCACATGCCTGAATGC
>CAVUED010000023.1:0-73219 GCA_963740445.1 uncultured Alphaproteobacteria bacterium | reverse complement strand
GAAAGTCGGAGCGGTCAGGGAGGGGGTGGAGAGGAACAGGCACGTGGTTCGCGACAGAATCTACGATGCAGTCATGTTCTCCCTAATTCCGTCTGACTTTTGGAAGAATCAGGGTTGACCGTGGTGTCTGCTTGTGCTAATGGTAGGTCATGCAGGGGCGGCGCCGGCGTAAAGTCAGTCTTTTCAACCGGAAAAGGAGGATGGACAATGAAAAAGTGGTACCTTTTGGTTCTGATCTTCAGCCTGATCCTGCCTGGTTTCATGGGAACGGTGAGGGCCGCCGACAAGTATCCAACCCGGGCCATCGAACTTGTTATTCCTTTTAGTCCCGGCGGGTCCGCGGACATGGGTGCGCGAGCGTACTGCGATATTCTTGCGAAGCACCTCAAGGTCCCGATTTCAGCGGTCAACCGGCCGGGAGGCGCGGGGATACAGGGAACGTCCTATGTAATCAAGAGCAAGAAGGATGGTTATACACTCCTCGGTTCAACCGACACCCCTCTCATGATCATGCCGGTAATCAGCAAAGAGGTGACGTACGATCCAATCAAGGACGTTGTTCCCATAGGTTATTTCGGCTACGCCCCCGCTATCCTTGCCGTGAGAGCCGACTCCCCCTTTAAAACGCTGGCGGAATTGATCGAATTCGTCCGAAAGAACCCGGGGAGGATTAAGAATGCTTTGGCAAGGGTCGGCACGGAATCCCAGTTCAACCTGCAGCTCTCTGTCACAAAGAGAACCTTAAAATCGGGTCGGTCCCCTTCAAAAGCGGAGGGGAGGCCGTGGTTGCGCTGCTCGGCGGCCACACGGACATGTCTTCGAACACGGTCAGTCCTAGGGGCCCCATCTCAAGGCAGGGACACTCCGGGGTCTGGCGATATCTTCGAAAAAGCGGCACCCGGATTCCCGCGGTCTTCCACGACTGCGGAACTGGGCCATCCGGACGTGAATTTTGAAGTATGGCTCGCCCTTTTTGCGCCAAGAGGGGTTCCTCAGGAGGTGATCGACGTTCTGGTCCCAGCCACGGAAAAGGCCTTCAAGGATCCCGAGGCAAGACAGCGGGCAATGAACGGTGTCGGTTGTCGACTACATGGGTCCTGACGAGACTGCGAAGCTTCTGAGTCAGGACTGGCGACGATTCGAAAGGTGGCAGCGGCTGCAGGATGGCTAAGTAACCATGGAAAAGAATAGAAGGCAGAAAGCAGTAGGCAGAGAACAAGAAGAAAAAGGTATTACGTTCTGTTTTGGGTACTTACGCTATGCGCTATGCCCTCTGCGCATGCGATTTTCTAACTAAAGGAAAGGAGAACGGGATGATTATCGATGTGTTCTGTCACCATATTTCAAAACCGCTCATCGAGAGGATTCACAACAAGAGACAGGCCAGCGATCCGGCTGACCCTGGGCCGAAAAGAATTTTTGGCCCCTCTCCAAAGTGCAGACCCCGAGATCCGTCTTGGCCTCATGGACGAGTCCGGGTCGACGTGCAGGCCCTGAGCCTGACGACGGAGTCGCTTTGGGTTCACCCCTGAAGAGGCTGTAGAGATCTGCAGGCTTTTCAAACAGATGCAAACGATGCTCTTTGCAAGGCCTACCCGAAGAGGTTCGTCAACATCTGCGCGACTTCTCTGATTGATGTGAAAAGCGGTCTTCGGGAGATTGATCGCTCGATCAACGAACTCGACTGCCGGGCTGTCATCGTTTCGACCAACCAGGATGGAAAGGGGCTCGATTTCCGTGAATACGATCCGTTCTACGAGAGACTGGTGAACAGAATGTGCCCCTGCTTCTCCATCCCACATACTGGACACAGTTGCCGTCCTGGGCGCGAGCAGCTTGGTAGGTGAATGTCTTTTATCTCTCCTGACCCAAGCTAATTGGCATGTGAATGCGTATTCACGGCAGGTGGTTCGGCAGTCAAACGACCGAGTTCGCGTGGTGATGTTTGCCACTCTCCAACTCACCGTCATTCCGGCCCCCTCTACCGCAGGGCGAAACAAATATTCCGCTTTGGATATCTGTCGCGCCGATTTGGGTGTTGCCCAGCTATTTCACATTTCTGGAGGCACACGGAGTGAAGCGGATAGTGGTACTCTCTTCCACCAGCCGTTTCACTAAGGATAATTCCTCGGACCTGCAGGAGCAGATCGTGGCCCGCCGTTTGGCGGAGGCGGAGGCCAGTGTGCAAGCCTGGGCGGAAGATCGTGGCGTGGAATGGGTGATCCTTCGTCCGACGCTGATTTATGGCTTGGGACGGGATAAAAACATCACCGAAATCGTCCGCTTCATTCAACGATTTGGTTTTTTCCCCCTGTTCGGCCAGGCTCGAGGCTTACGTCAGCCCATCCATGCACAAGACGTAGCCAGCGCATGTATCGCCGCCTTAAAAATGCCCGGTGCGGCGAATCGTGCCTATAACATTTCTGGTAGCGAGGCGATCTCTTATCGCGAAATGGTTACCCGCGTTTTTGCGACTCTCGGTCGCCCTCTGCGCCTGTTGCCCGTGCCCTTGTCAGCTTTTCGGGTTGCCGTTGCTGTACTGAATTACTTGCCACGCTCCCGGGGCTGGTCAGTTGCCATGGCTGAGCGGATGAATACGGATATGGTGTTCGATCACTGTGAAGCAGCATGTGATTTTGGTTTTGCTCCAAGAATGTTTGTATTATCTTCTCAGGATATGGCAATATGAGTCCGTCCCCGGCATAGTATGCAGAATTGCCGGAGTGATCCGGGAGACTTATTATTATGAGCCCGGACGTACGAGGTCAGACAATATCAGTTGGAGGCGGCTTTGCTTGATCATAAAAGAATCACCGTCGTTCTGCCTGCGTACAATGCTGCCCGCACCCTGCAGCGGACCTATGCGGAAATCCCCCATGATATCGTGGATGATGTAATCCTTACCGACGACGCCAGCGTTGACGGTACCGCGGCACTCGCCAAGGAGCTCGGCATTCACACGATCCAGCATGATCGAAATCGCGGTTACGGTGGCAACCAGAAGACCTGCTACGCGGCGGCGCTTGCCCGTGGCGCGGACATCGTCGTCATGCTTCACCCCGACTACCAATACACACCGCGGCTGGTCACCGCCATGGCCTCCATGCTGACATCCGGACAGTTTGACGCGGTTCTGGCCTCGCGGATTTTGGGACGCGGGGCGCTGCAAGGGGGTATGCCGGTCTACAAATACGTGGCGAATCGGGTGCTTACCCTCGCGGAAAACCTGATGCTCGGAATCAAGCTGTCAGAATACCACACGGGTTACCGGGCCTGGACGCGCGAGGTGTTGGAGCGTCTGCCGCTTCGGGCCTGCTCGGATGACTTTGTGTTCGACAATCAGATGATTGCCCAAGCGGTGCAGTTCGGCTTTAAAATCGGAGAGATATCCTGTCCGACGAAATATTTCGCGGAAGCTTCATCTATCAACTTCCGCCGCAGTACGATTTACGGTCTAGGCGTGTTGCGAACCGCGCTTGATTTCCGGCTGAACCGGATGGGATTGCATCGCGCGCCGATCTTCGATGACCTTGCCGATTCACGGCTAGAGGCGCTAAATCCTGCGTCCGAGTTGGTGTCTGGTTAGCCGATGCGCTTGTCAATCATCCGCCCGCTGGTTGGGGGATTCCTGCTCCTCATTCTGGCGGGCTGCTTCTTTGCTGCTCACATGGAATCAGGAGATCTGGCGGGCACATCTGAGGCTTGGTTTTCTCAATTGCAGATTTTGGGACGCGGCAACTGGGGCATGTTTCTGCTACTGCAGACGCTGGTAGCGATAAGCGGCGTTGTGCCCGCCTCCCTGGTCGGCGTTGCGGCCGGCGCAGTGTTCGGATTAGCGTTCGGGTTCGAGCTGGCCACTTGCAGCACATTAACTGGTGCGGTGGTCGCATTCGCCCTTGGTCGTTCGGTGTTCAGGCCATGGGTGGAAGGCTTCCTCAGCAGACGCCCCGGCCTCCAGCGGCTGGATGGCGCGGTTGCGCAAGACGGCTGGCGCAGCGTGACCTTGCTGCGCCTCTCGCCAATAATGCCGTTTGCAATAACAAGCTACGCGCTCGGCCTCACCGCGATAACCTGGCGAAACTATTTGTTGGGCACGCTGGCATCGCTCCCTTCGCTTTTCTGTTACGTCGCAATGGGGCATTTTGCGGGCAATAGTTTGTATGCCCTTCACGCAGGAACATCCCCACTGGGACTGGCGATGCTGCTATTCGGCGTGGTGGCTACCGGGTGGCTCATCCTGCATCTGGGTACGATCGCACGGCGCAGCCTCGTGCGAGGCCAAGGAGTTTGAGCGGGCAGATCAACCAGCCACAGCTCAGGCCTGCCCTCACGCCACCGGTGCGCCTGCTGTTAGTTGTAGCATTTGCCGTTGTGCTCTTCCTGCGCATGCCGGACGTATTGTACGGTCGGCTCTGGGCGGAAGAGGGTAAAATCTTTTTCGCTCGAGCCGCCGCCATGCCATGGTTTTCGGCCTTGCTGTTGCCCTATGGCGGTTACCTGAACCTGGTCGCCAATGCAGCGCCGATCATCGCATGGCACACCGTTCCGCTGGAATATGCGCCTTGGGTTACCACCGGCATTGGGCTGGTATTCCAGTGCTGCCCGGCGATCATTCTGGTGTGCAGCCGCGATGAGTGGCTGCGGCCACGGTGGAGCCTGATCGCCGCACTGCTCATAATCGCCACCCCGCCAATGGTCAGTGAAGTCTGGTTGCAGTCACTGCACAGTCAATTTCATCTTGCCCTTTGCTGTGCATTGATCCTTGCGCTGGACGTGCCACAGTGGCGGTTGGCGTGGTTCGGTGGCGTATTGCTGTTCCTGGCGCCGCTTTGCGGACCTGTCGCGTCGGGGTTGCTGCCCTTATTCTTTGCCCGCGCGATGCTCGAACGTTCAAGGGCTCGTCTGTCGCAGACCTTAATCCTGGCTGCGGGTACCTTCCTTCAGATCACTTTTTTCTACTCGCACCAGGCTGGGCGTAGCTACGAAATCCGCCCAATTATTCTACTCTGTGATGTCTATATCAGACAGATCGTATCGCCCTTGGCGGGCTGGAAAATAGCAAATCTGGCGTCGATGCTGCTCCAGGCCCGCCTCGCCAGCCATCTGGTGCCCTGGGTCCCAGTACTGGTCACAATTAGCGTCTTTGGCGTCTTCGTTGTGGCGTTGCTGCGTCGGCGCCACGCGGCATCGATCTGGTTATTCCTGGCGGCCTGCCTCATGACCTTCATCTGTTATTTCGGGGCATTTGATACCGGAATAGCTCTTCTGGCGGTCGGTATCGAAGGACGCTACACGTTCCTACCCCAGGTACTTGCGGGCCTCGCCTTGCTTGGGCTCGCAACCGGGCAAAGAGCACCGGACTATTGGATCGCTCGAGTGATTGTAGGCTGGCTTATTTTCATAGGCATCCTCTACATTGGGGCATTCCCGCCTGTCATGGGGCCATCTTGGACAGTGAATTGGATAATCCACGGGCCAAATTGGCGCCATCAAGTCGCATTATGGCGCCGGGACCCTCATCACCCAATCGGCATTTGGCCTAGAGGCTGGACAATGACGCTTCCATCTGAATAATCAGATCCAGATACTATCTGCCGGCCAATCTACTGGGCATTGTACAACCTAATTCCGGAGAACTTTATAGAGAGCGACAAACTCTTATCAGAAATCATGAGTTCGCCCTGCGATCAGTGTTATGATGAATGTGGTATGGATCTAATCGTCGCGGTCATCCGTGAGGCACTCATTGGCTAACATTGAAAGGCAAAAGTTTTATGAATTGGGAAGATTACTGGACCTCCTACCCTAAAAAGTTCGGAGAGACAGAATACTTAAAGCAGATTAAAAATACTATCGGCGGCAAACCTGTCCACGTTTCGAAAATTCACGAAATCGGTTGCAACAATCTGCTCCCGTCTCGAACTTAAGCAAGATGACGTACTGCTCGACTTATGCTGTGGTAATGGACTAATTTCTAAAGAACTAGCAAAAACATGCCATAGTCTAGTTGGCATAGATTTTTCTAAAACGCTGATTGGAATTGCAAAACGGAATCATAGTGCAGAAAATATTTCGTATTTTCAGATGAATGTACTTGATCTACCAAACCTGCACCAAACCACATTAGGAACATTCGATAAAATTACAATGAATGCCAGTCTTCATTATTTTAAACGAGAACAGCTTCCTGCATTACTTCGCGGCATTTCTCTTCTTTTATCTGAATCTGGTATCGCTTTATTAACGGCAATTCCTGACCGAAACTGTAAATCTATATTTTATAACACGACACGTCGACGACTAAGGCATATTTGGGAAAAACTGACTGGGCGTGATCAAATGGGAACATGGTGGGATGCAACGGCAATTGAGAAAGTCTGCCGGGAATATAATTTCGATTGCCATGTCTACCGAAGTACTGGTCAAGTCGGCTCCGATTATCGATTTGACATAAAACTTATCCGCAAGAAAATATTGGGTCAGACGATCTCAATGCCCTCTATCGATCACTAATTTAAGATTAAATGCAACAAACTCATTTTACAAAGCTCTCTCCTTTAACGCACCGTCGACGCAGGGACAAAGTCGCTTTCACCATGTTCAATAGCGGAGCGGGGATTGGCAACGGCATGGCTACATCATATGAGTTCGGGTGACACGAAAGCATGACGCTCGTAACTGCGCACCAATCCCAACCGAGGCCAGTGAGCGGCTACCTGCATCCCGGATATGCCCAGGCTTTGTCTGAATTCGGTATACCCACAGAATTACCACAAAGTAAGGGGTGGCTTCTAAAACGCGCGATCCCCGGCTGCACAGATTTTGACGGTATGGGCTGTTATCCCCTTTTTTCCTGTGAGGACTGGTCGGCCCTAGCATCTGATCTTGATGCTCTACGCCACGACCTAGTGAGTTTCTGTGCCGTCCCGGACCCCTTTGGCCAATACAGGCTGGCAGACCTAAGACAGGCATTCCCGGATACAATGGTTCATTTCAAGGAGCATTACGTTACGGATCTGAGTCAGCCTCTGCATGATATCGTTTCCAAGCACCATCGGCAGTATGCCGAAAAGGCTCTTCGAAAACTGGACGTTGAATTTTATCCTGAACCTCTGCAATTTCTTGATCAATGGATGAGATTGTTCGACTCTACGGTCCATAAATTTCAGATCAAGGGGATTCGTGCTTATTCAAGAGTTTCCTTCGCACAGCAATTCGCTCTGGCGGGAACATTCATGTCGATAGCACGCTATCAGGGCGAAGTGATTGCTGCACATATACAGATGATTAGCGGCGAAGTGGCTTACGCACACTTAGCGGCTGCAAATGAAATTGCACACAAAGTGGGCGCCGCTTACGCTCTGTATTATTCTGAAATCCAATACTTCGCCGGTAAGGTAAGATGGCTGGATTGGGGTGGAGAGGCAGGACTTGCCCAGAATGGCAAGCTTAGCTCCTTCAAGCGTGGATGGGCTACTGATACGCGTCCGATCTATTTTTGCGGCCGGATTTTTAACCAAGAACGATATTCCAAAATCACGAGCGCCAAGGGCATCCGTACACAGAATTATTTTCCCGCATACCGTGAAGGAGAATTCAACTATTAAAAACCATAATGAACAAACCGCCAACACACCCTTCGAAATAATGCGTCGAATGGCTGGAGGCTTTTCTACAACTCAGATCCTGAACACGGCAGTCAAACTTGGTGTCGCCGATTATCTGGCGAACGGGGCTAGGTCATCAGCGGAACTTGCCAAAGCGATCAACGCACACCCTCATGCGCTTTACCGATTCTTACGCATGATGGTCGCGTTGAAGATTTTAGTACAAGAAGACAACGGTCACTTTAGCCTTTCTTCCTTAGGCCAACTACTTCGCTCGGATCATCCTGACTCAATGCGGGAGCGGATAATGTACATCGGTGAGATCAACTATCCGACAGCCCAGGCGATGCTCCATTCCATACAAACCGGCAGCCCAGCATTTGACCATATTTTTGGTGTTCCGTTCTTTAACTATTTCGCACAAAAGCCCGAGATTGGTGCTTTCTTTAATCGATTGATGAGCGACGGCATAAATGACCGGATCGCAGGAATAATCGATGCGTATGACTTCGGTTACATTAAGACAATTGTCGACGTCGGTGGGGGTAATGGCGCACTTCTGACAGCCATCTTGAATGCACATCCCCACGTTAGCGGTATTTTATTTGATACACCAGAAGTCATCGCCGAGGCCGGCAATCGCCTTGTTCAGAGCCGTGTGGCCGAGCGGATTGAAATGGTTGCCGGCGACATTTTTGGCGGGCCAATTCCTCGGGATGCCGACCTGTACCTGTTGTCAAACATCATTCACGATTGGGACGATCGATTTGCCGAACAGATATTGCGCAACTGTTCCGCCGCCGTACAAGCCGACAGTCGTTTGTTATTGATTGAAGAAATTATGCCCGAACATGTTGCTGACTCCCCGGGGACCATTGGTAACGACTTCTCCATGTTATTGCTTACAGGGGGCAAAGAGAGAACGAAACAAGAATATTGCACCCTGCTTGAAATCACTGGATTTCAGCTTATGTCGGCCATTCCATTTGAAACTCAAAGCAAGCGAAAAGAGAACTGGGAAATTCTTGAGTGTAAACCCAGTTGCTTATGATAGGCGCTTGCCACATTCTTTACAGACGAAAAGTTGCTGGGCTCAGAATACATGCGAGCCAATGGGCTCGTGTATTACTTGTGTTTTTTGAGCGAGTCTTTTACGTTTGCGTTGCTGCTGTCAGCGCCAAGACAACGCGTGTGATTTCTGCCGAGGTTAGATCTGGTGCCATCGGCAGACCTACGAGCCTAGGCGCCACTCCCGCGGTGATGTCCAAGTTATCCTGCGCCACGGCGGAGAAGTATGTTTGGTTTTGTAATCCGGTACCATACCAAAAGCGTGAATCCACCCCGGCTTGACCGAATTTGTCTTGTACCCGATGGGCTTCTGCGATGGTCCGGCACAGAAACAAGGCGTAACTGATGCCGATTTCGGGTGTGGCAAAGAATTCGGTCTCGGAATCCGGCCGCTTCCATCGCCTGGCGATAACAACTGGCAACGTCCTGAAACGCACGCCGTTTTTGTTCCCATCCATCGAACTCGGCAAGACCAACGGCCGCATGATACTCGCTCATCTTTCCGTTTACACTCGCCACAGACGAGTCTCTTGATCCCAGGAACCCAAAGTTAAGAGACCGCATGACCTGCGTAATGAGATTAGTGTCGGTCGAAACAACAGCCCCCCCCTCGCCCGTGCCAAATCCCTTGGTTGCATGGAAGCTGACCGCCACAGGAAGTGCGCCAACAAAGTTCTGTGAAGGTACTGTAAAACTCGCCGCTCCATCGATGACCACCGGAATACCTGTACGATCGCGGAACTCAAGCCACGGCTGCTGCGGCACAGGCCGGCCGAACGGGGCCACCGGAATCACGACTCCGACCTGTGCAAGTATAGGGTGACGGGTCAACCGATCAGGATCGAGCATCCAGGTCTCGGCATCAATATCTGTCAGATAGGGCTGATACCCGCATTGCTCCGCGGCAGAAGCTGTCGCAACAAAGGTAAAGGCCGGCATGAGTGCTAGATGGGCGCTCCACGGTAGAGCGCCCCGCAGTAGCCAGGATTGCTCCAATCAAGGCTGCCGTTCCAGAGCAAGCCGATGCAACACCCGAGTCCGGCAGCGTAAAATGCGAGGCTACCTTATGCTCGAATTCTCGCACAAGAGAGCCATAATTAGAGTAAATGCGATTGGCATCGAGGCGACGAAGATAAGGTAATAAGCACTCTGCAAGAGGTAGCAACGGCCGCATGACTGGTATGGGGGATTCGTTTTGAGTCAAACCGGGTAATTTGTTTTGGAGCCGGCGTGCCCCCTTTGAATGATTCAGTTTCAACTTAGTTGATCCCCAATACTGAAAAGGTATTTGTGGCCAGGGTCGTTGTCTGAACAGATATGTATCAGCACATCGATAAGATAAACAGCTCCGACAAAATATTAATAATATCCGACCATGAGGACGAATTTACGAAGCTATCTCATTAATGTATCTTTTCCAGGGAATCGGTGCTAACGAGAGAAACCACTCTTTGACTGGGGGTCTTTTGGTATGACCAATAAGGACGGCGCAATAAAGTTTAAACATTTATGGTTGCTCAGCATGTACCATTAACACTATTGGCCACACATGTTGAATTTCACTGCGACCGCGTGCATTTTGATGTCACACGTCTAAAATTACGTTTGGCGGCCGCAAAATGCAACCTCCGGTAGTTTTCTGCTTATTTGATCTTCGCCGGCGGAGTTCGCCATAAACAGCTCAGGTCTACTTGTTGGTTGTCGTCGCCCCAACGTCGTCGGCCTGGTCAATCAAGTCGGGGCAAAGACCCGTGGCTGGCGGTCCAGCGAATTGCTGACGGGCCTCCCCTTACCTACCCGCAAGTTTTTCATATACTCGGCTAATCAACCTTTATCCAACCATACTTTGGGGGACCACCCGCAATTCGCCGCATTAACCACTACCGGGACCGTGGACTTTAACGCGATGCAAAACGTGAGACACAACATCAACAAGCTCATTATCGCCGCAGCCCCCCTCCCCCGAAAGAGCCTCCGAAGAGAAAGTGAATATGCCAAAAGTTTCTGTAATCCTGACATCCTTCAACCACGAGAAATATATTTGCGAAGCGATTGAAAGCGTTCTTCATCAGACATTTACTGATTTTGAGCTGATCATCTGGGACGATGCGTCTTCTGATAACTCGTGGCATCTGATTAACAACTATTCCGACTTGCGCATAAAGACGTACCTTAACGATGAGCGAAGCGGACCTGTTTTCGGAATTAATAAGGCTATTTCGGAGGTTGCTTCGGGTGAATATATTGCCATCCATCATTCTGATGACGTCTGGGAACCTGACAAGCTAGAAAAACAAGTTGCCTTTTTAGATGGGCACGACGATGTCGGCGCGGTCTTTACCAACGCAATTATCATTTCGGAAGATGGTTCACTTTTTGCGGACAAAACTCATTTTTATTCAAATATTTTTGATCAGCCAAACAGAACAAAGTACGGGTGGCTGAATTTTTTTTTCAATTCGGGCAATGCTTTGTGTCATCCAAGCATATTGATCCGAAAGACGTGCTCTAAGGATTGCGGCCCTTATACGCCCGGCCTCGCCCAGCTCTGCGATTTCGACATGTGGATTCGCTTGTGTTTAAAATATGAAATCCACGTTATTCCGGAGAAGCTCACAAAATTCCGAGTTCGGGATAATGAAGCTAATGCGAGCGGCGACCGACCAGATACCAGGATTCGGACCGCTTATGAAATGTATAAGATTTTGCAAAACTACCGAAATCTCACTAAATTTGAGGATCTGGTAAAGACATTTCCCTCCTCAGCAGAATACTATCGCAATGACGAAACAGATGTAGGCTTTGCATTGGGTATGATCGCGCTCCAGGAACCGGCTCTATCAATCACGTCATTGTTTGGACAGGATCTTCTGTTTGAGGCCATTTCCGACCCAGAACGGGCCAAAAACCTCAAGCGTCTGTACGATTTTGATGAGATCAGCTTTATTATATTGGCCGGAAACCACGATGTTTTCGCGCGACATGCGCTAAGCGAAGCACAACGTCTTGCCTTTGAGCGTCTGGACGAGGTTGAAGCACTGACGGCCCGGTTGGAGCTGACCGACCGGGCGCTAAGCGAAGCACAGCATCTTGCCATTAGGCGGCTGGGCGATATTGAAGCACTGACAACCCGGTCGGAGCTGACCGACCGGGCGCTAAGCGAAGCACAGCATCTTGCCATTAGGCGGCTGGGCGATATTGAAGCACTGACAACCCGGTTGGAGGCAACCGACCGCGCGCTAAACGAAGCACAATATCTTGCCATTGAGCGGTTGGGCGAAATTGAGGCGCTGACGACCCGGTTGGAGGCAATCACACAAAACGGGATATGGAAATTTCTTAAGTCCGTTGGTCTGTTAAAGGAACATTCCTAAATGCTCCGCCATAACGTCGATTATTTTTTGGTGCGAGATGGCCAACTATTCGCTTATGGGTGGGGTTTTTACTCAAGCAGTTTTGTAAAGCGTGTCATTCTACGCGTTGAATTCGACGCTGGATCAACCTTTGAAGTCGAGGCAGAATATGGGCGAAAGCGTGACGATCTAAGAGCATTTTTCCCCGACAACAACGAGGCGGAAAATGCCGGTTTTCTGTTGTATGCCGGGTTCGATGGGCAGGCCATAAAGCGCGCGCTTCTGTGCTGGGAAATTGAGAACCATTCAACCATAGAGGTCCAACTAGATCTACCGCAAGAGACTGACGCTGCGAAGCAAGTTTCCCTTTTAAAACATCACAAAATTTTGTTTTTTAAGGCAATTTCACTACTTCGTTCGTCTGGTCTTCGAGCCTTAACAACCAAAGCGAGCAGATATCTGTCGAGCCGGCCGCGAGCAGGAAACGAAGACGACTGGAAAGAATTATGTGCCAAATTACGAGGTAGATCTTTGACGATTATTGTTGACCACGATATGGGCGGTGGTGCGAATATCTATCGTAAGAAGAACGTGCAGGAGATATGCCGTACGGGAGACGTCGTGTTACTCCTTGGATTTCATATTGTAACATTGCAGTTTTTTATTGAAGTATTCGACAATAACTTATCCCATCGACTCTCTATTGGATTCCATCAGATTCATTATTGTTGCTTGCCCGAAAGGGAATACTTCACCGAATTATCTATAACTGCGCCGTATCATTCCGCCAACCATTGGCGGTAATTAATCTATTGGCGGTGCTCAAACAGCAACCAGGTGTTGAGCTGCTCGTATTGGTGCATGATTACTTCATGATTTGTCCAAGTCATTTTTTGATTAACAGCGAACAATAACTTTTGTGGCGTTCCGGATGAGAGTCAATGCAAGATCTGCCTTGACAACCAACGGGATGGCTTTGTTTCAATGAGTGGTGTCCGAGATATACACCTTTGGCGACAGGCGTGGTCCATTTTATTGTTGGTCGCCGATGAAGTGCGAATGTTTTCAGAATCATCGAAGCAACTCCTTAAGCGCGCCTACCCGGAATTGCCGGATATGAACTGGCGTGTTGTGCCGCATGAGCTTCATACACAATTACCAAACTTACGAATTTCGAATGTGACACATTTGCATATAGGAGTTGTTGGCGCTGTTGGAAAACATAAAGGTGCGCAGGTCGTAAGCGATCTGGCATTGAAATTCTCCGGCGCGACGTAGACGTTAAAATGACTGTAATTGGCACGATCGAAGCCAAAGTTCCCCGTGGCGTGGTAACGGTTACGGGCCCTTACGAAGCCAATAACTTGCCTGAGCTTATTATGAATTCTGGCGCCAATATATTTTTGTTTCCTTCAATTTGGGGAGAGACATTTTCCTACTTATCCCATGAACTGGTGGCTATGGCGCTGCCCTTTGCGTGCTTCGATTTGGGTGCACAGGCGGAACTGGCACGACGGTATGAAAAAGGGTTAATACTTAGCACAATGAACGTCTGCGATATTTTAGACGAATTGGGATGTTTCTGGAAAAGAATTTATCAGATATAGAAAGTGATTATATGAAAAAAATCCATATGTTTACGAGTGCGGCATGTAATTACATTCCAAAAGTGCGCGTTTTAATTAAGTCCGTCCGCAAGTGGCATCCAGAATGGGTGATCCATCTCGCTTTGTCGGATGAATTGCCTGAAGGTATTGATCTATCCTCCGAGCCATTTGACGAGGTTCACCCGGCCGCCTCTCTCGACATACCGGATTTCATTGGTTGGGCATTTTGCCATACCATTGTAGAATTTTCTACGGCAATAAAACCCTTTATGCTCAAGAAGCTTCTTGATCGCGATGATTGTGCCGGGGTAATTTATCTCGACCCTGATACGGTCGTTTTTTCGCGGCTTGATGATGTATTAGAGGCACTTAAAGAGGCGAATATCGCACTAACGCCGCACCAAACTACGCCCGAGACGGGGCTGTCCGCTGTCATGGACAACGAAATTTGCAGCTTGAAGCATGGCATTTACAATTTGGGATTTTTGGCAGTTAGCCCTACCGAGATTGGTAAGGCATTTGCAGCATGGTGGGCGGAGCGCGTTTATTATTATTGTCGTGCTGATATTCCCAACGGGTTATTTACCGACCAACGCTGGATCGACCTCGTTCCCGCATTTTTTGATGGTATTTGTATCTTGAGATCGTCGCGCCTAAATGTGGCCACGTGGAATTTAACAACCCGCGAGGTATCCGGTTTGGCACCATGGGACATATCTGTCGATGGTTATCCGTTAGGATTTTATCATTTCTCCGGATTCGACAGCGGGGCGATACGCACTATGGCCGAGAAAAATGCCTCCGGTAACAAAACGATTTCTGGTTTGATAAAATGGTACACGGACAAAACGGCTGATCTCAGTAAGGATCCACTTAGTATGGTTCCCTGGCGCTTTGGGATCTTCTCCGATGGCAGCACAATTCCCTCTTCAGCGCGGTTTGTATATCGTGAGCGGCTCGACTTACAGAAGATATTTCTTAACCCATTCGATGCTACGAACGGCGGTTTTAAACGGTGGTGGGAAAGTCAGGGTCGAATTGAATATAAAAAACTTTTTGATCCGGCGGCAGCGCCTGCAGAATTGACACGCCTACAGGCGAACATCACACCCGGATTTCGGGCGGGAGTAAGTCAGGGTCATGTGCGCGTGCCGCTTTTATCAGCGCACCTGCGCCAAGCGCTGTTAAACTCAGCGCACCGGCACCGGCTGACACGTCGGGCTTGGGAAATTCTTCGCACGGAGGGCGTTTCCGGAATCAGGCGGCGCTTGAGCTAACCAACCTCTGCACAACTTTGTGATTTCCGGTGTGACGGGAACTTTAAAGTTAGGTTGAGGTCTCTTAGTTAGGTCCTTCCATATTAAAAGGAGCCCGACAGTCATTTGATTATCGCCAGGGCAGCGACAGCCCACGCTGCCGCGGTGGATGCCACAAGGCCCGGCGTGATGGATAAGGCAAAGGCGCGCGAGCCTGCACTGAACGCCATGACTATCTTTGCCACGGTATTGCTCGTCAGAGCCGCCAAAATCGGTAGGACCGCCTGCTGCGGCGTCATCTTGATCGAAGCCACAAGCGATGCAATTGAGATTACAATGGAATGCGCGTCGGCAAATCCTGCTACGGCCGCCCCGACGGTGACCCCGGCTTCACCGAGCCAACTCCTCAACGCCGCTGCAACAACCAACATGAACGCCATCATTGCCGCAAGCGAGAGGGCGGCGCCAACGCTGAACGCCCGTCCTGGTTCGACCGTTGCAATTGTCTCGGTTTTCGTCCCACGCAGCGCAAAAACGACGCCATAGATTGCCACCACAATTCCCCCCGCCGCTAGCGCTGGCGCCATGAGGACAAGTGTCGGGCGCGTGATAACCGCCAGCAGCAGAGCCATCTGAACAAATGTCGCGACTGTCGAAAACGCTGCGCCGGCAACGGCGGAGTTCATACTCGCCGGCTCCTTCACTGCGCGGCCGCCCATAGAGCCTATCGTTGCGGCACTAGAGACGAAGCCCGCGGCGAGGCCCGCTATGGGTAATCCGAAACGTGCCCCAAGCGCCCTGGTCGCGACATGCCCGCCAGCCCCTAGCGCTAGAACAAGGATGACCAGGAGCCAGATGCTGTGTGGATTGAGCGCCTGCCAAGGCCCGAGATACCGGTCGGGCAATTGCGGCCAGATCACCAAGGTCGCGGCGGCGAAGATAAGGCCATCATTTACTTCGCCGCTGGTTAGTACCCGCTTGGCAAAGCCATGCAACGGCGCCTTTGCGGCAAAAACGACAGCAACGACAGTTCCGAGTGCAGAGGCCAGGAGTGTATCCGACATTGCAAGACCACCGAGAAGCGGCGTGGTGAGCAAGCCTATTTCGGTCGTGAGGCCTGGGTCCTCGTCGTGACTGCGTATATAGGCTAGTGCCGTAAGTACAATCACGCCAATCATCGTGACCGCCAGAAGTGAAATACCGCCAAGGTATGTTGTGATCGCACCTAGAAGCGCCGCGAGCCCGAACGTCCGTATGCCGGCTGGCTTGCGGGTAGGCCCCTCCCCCTTTTTGCGCTCGCGTTCAAGGCCAATCATCAGGCCAATGCCCAGGGCGACAGCAAACTTGACCCATGGCACCGTGATCATGGCTCACCTTCCAGCCGATGGCGCATACAGGTCCAACCGCTTCTGTTCAGCATCAGCAAACCCGTTGCATCCAGATTTGACTTTTGCATCCATAAAATGCCATCGCGTTGATCCAGATCAACGCGATCTGAGTATAACTGGAATTTGGAAACTATGTCGTCGCATTTGGGGCAAGCTCCGAAGACGCTGGCAACTGCAAATGCGCAACGAGTTTACTTCGAAACATCGCAGAGACTACTTTTCCGCTTTCAGGACCGCGCCGGCCAAAGCCTTTAAATCGAGAATGGAATCAATATCCGCATCCGGCAATGCCTCGATCGCAAGCTCGCGAATTGTTCGCCCCGTGGCAAGCGCCTCTTTTGCCAGCCCAACGGCACGTTCATAACCGATGATCGGCACAAGCGCGGTCACGGTGGCCGTGCTGGCCTCTAAATTCGACAGGCATTTTTCCGGCTGCGCCTTGATGTCCGCAATGCAAAGTACCGTGAACGTGTTCACGGCATTCGTTAGCAGTGAGACACTATCGAGCATATTATGGGCGATCAGCGGTTCAAACGCGTTCAGCTGCAACTGCCCGCCTTCGGCCGCCATGGTGATTGCGAGATCATGACCGATTACCTGGAAACAAACGAGATTTACCATTTCCGGGATCACGGGGTTTACCTTGCCCGGCATGATGGATGAGCCCGGCTGGCGCGGCGGCAATGCAATTTCGCCAAATCCGCCACGCGGCCCGGATGACAGCAAACGCAAATCATTGGCAATTTTCGAGAGCTTGGTGGCGATACGTTTCAGCACACCTGAAAACATGACAAATGCGCCCATGTCCCAGCTTGCTTCCAGCAAATTGCTGGACTGGCTGAGCTTTACACCGGAGAGCGCAGAAAGTTCCTCAATCGCAATCGGCCCGTAAGCCGGGTCCGCGTTGATCCGTGTGCCGATCGCCGTGCCGCCCAGAATTCACTTCCGTCAACAGCGCCGCGGCCTCCGCCAAGCGCAATACATCCTCACGGATCGTGGTTGCAAACGCACCGAACTCCTGCCCCAATGTCATCGGCACGGCATCCTGCATTTCGGTGCGGCCTAGTTTCACAATTTCATGAAACTCTACCGCCTTGTGTTCCAAGGTTGACGCCAGCCCCATCAGCGCCACGCGCAATAAATCCTGCGCCAGAATAATCGCCAGCCGCGCGGCGGTGGGGTACGTGTCGTTGGTGGATTGGCTCAGATTAACATGGTCATTGGGGTGGATAATTCCATGCAGCCCGCGCTCATGCCCGCGCAACTCCAAAGCACGGTTGGCCAATACCTCGTTGAAATTCATATTCGTGGAAGTACCCGCCCCACCCTGAATTACATCTACTGGAAACTGGTCGTGTAATTTACCGGCAAGAATTTCCATCCCCGCCAGCTCAATCGCCTGAGCAATATCAGGGGGCAGCTTACCAAGTTTCGCATTCGCCCGTGCGGCGGCAATCTTTACCATCGCGAAAGAGCGCAGCAGGTGTTCATGGTGGGAAATCGGGATGCCGGAAATCGGGAAATTAACTATTGCCCGTGCTGTTTGCGCACCCCAATACACATTATCGGGTATCTCAATGTCTCCGATTAAATCATGATCTTTTCGAATGTTTTCCTCCACAGCCAAAAGTTCAGCCGCCAATTTATGGCCGAAATTATACCCAAGAGCATTTTTCGATCAGAGCTCTAAGATCACCTCTTTTCTGTCTTTATCACTCATTGGCACTGAAAACGCTAGATAATTCACCTGGTCTGCCCCGTTAAAAACGGTTCTCGCGTAAACAGCCTTAAGAATAATGGGGCGCAACTGTTGAGGCCGGAGCATTGGAGATTAATGCACTTAGCTGGGTTTTGCGCCTGGCTGGATACAGGGTCTAGGCCGCATTAAGCGCCTGGGGCCGACTACCACCTGTATCTATTATCAAGACTATGGCTTGGCCATGTTTCTGGATGTAAAGCGCTTGTATTTTGCCTAAATCGCTAATTAATATGCGGAGCGGGTCGGGGGAGCACCCTGAGGTTTTGGATATCCTCAGGGGGAGAGGCGCCACCGATCCGCTTCTCTTCGTAAGGATTTGGACGCTCACGAAGCCGCATATCTATGTAAACAGCATCTAGGCGAGATGAAAGCAAGCCAAACTCGATGTGTCTGGATCGAGATTTTTTCTAGGCGCACTTCTCAGGCCAAGTCATCGTTACGGCGTCCGACAATGTTTCCATTATGTTCTTAATTGATGGTCGCGCGCAATGCCTGTCAAGTTCGCCGTATGGCCTGGCGACTCCGGTTTGGCCAGTATATTTTGCCAGATCATGGCCTGACCGCACGGCTTTTGCTCATGCCCTGATTGCATGGTTTGAGGCACAATTTAGGGGATAAACTCTTTTACCGCCTGGAAATCCGCAAAACAGCCTAGGTTTCTGGCGGAGAGGGTGGGATTCGAACCCACGGTAGGCTTGCACCCACAACAGTTTTCGAGACTGTCCCAATCGGCCACTCTGGCACCTCTCCTGAAGCCGGATCGCCCGGTACTGAAGCGCCCTGCGTTCAATACCAACCGCGTATCCACCTCATCTCGCTGGCGGCTTATACGGGGCAGGATTGCGCCCGGCAACCTCCATCACGGCATTGACACAACGCCCTGCCCCGCTATAACGCGCCACTCTCGCGACAGGGCTTTTGCTCCGCCGCGCACTTTATTTTGACGTTACCCGATTGGATTTATACCCATGTTCGCAGTCATCCGCACCGGCGGCAAGCAATACCGCGTCACCCCGGACGCCGTATTAAAGGTTGAGAAGCTTGAGGCCGAAGCCGGCAGCACCGTCACCTTCACGGATGTTCTGGCCGTCGGCGGCGATGGCGGCCTGAAGCTCGGCGCCCCCATCCTGGCCGGCGCCTCGGTCACCGCCACGGTCATCGCGCAGGACCGTCTGGCCAAGGTCATCATTTTCAAAAAGCGCCGCCGGCAGAACAGCCGCCGCAAGAACGGCCACCGCCAGTGCGTCACCGTTCTGCGCGTCTCCTCCATTAACGCGGCCTAAGGAGCAGAAACATGGCACATAAAAAAGCAGGCGGTTCATCCCGTAACGGCCGCGATACCGCGGGCCGGCGCCTGGGCGTCAAAAAATCCGGCGGCCAGGACGTGATCCCCGGCAACATCATCATCCGCCAGCGCGGCACCAAGGTGAAGCCCGGCCTCAATGTCGGCTTAGGCCGCGATCACACCATCTTCGCCCTCACCGCCGGCAAAGTGCTGTTCGAGCGTAAATCTGACGACCGCGTGCATGTTTCGGTCACTCCGGTTAAGCTCGCCGCCGAATAATCCGGCCGCGAAATCCTTCAAAGAAGGCCGGCACCAGCCGGCCTTTTTTATTTGTAGCAGAACTGAAAAATGAAATTCCTCGACCAGGCGAAAATCTATCTCAAATCCGGCGACGGCGGCGACGGTGTCACCGCCTTCCGGCGTGAGAAGTTCATTCAACTTGGCGGCCCGGATGGCGGCGATGGCGGCCGGGGCGGTGACGTCGTGTTCGAGGCTGTGGAAAACCTCAACACCCTGATCGACTTCCGCTATTCCCAGCATTTCCGCGCCAAAAAGGGCGGCAACGGCTCCGGCGCGGACCGTACAGGCGCCGGCGCCCCCACTTTGCGCATCAAAGTCCCCATCGGCACGCAGATTTTTGCCGACGACAAGGAAACCCTCCTCGCCGACATGGACACGCCGGGCAAAACCATCACCCTGCTGCGCGGCGGCGACGGCGGCTTCGGCAACGCGCGCTTTAAAACCTCCACCAACCGCGCGCCCCGCCGTGCCGACAAAGGCTGGCCGGGCGAGGAACGCTGGGTCTGGCTGCGGCTCAAACTCATCGCCGATGTCGGCCTCGTCGGCCAGCCCAATGCCGGCAAATCCACGTTTCTGTCGGTCGTCTCCGGCGCGCACCCCAAAATCGCCGACTACCCCTTCACCACCCTGCACCCGCAGCTTGGCGTCGTGCGCCTCTCAATGTCCGAGGAATTCGTCATCGCCGACATCCCCGGCCTCATCGAGGGCGCGCATGAAGGCACCGGCCTCGGTACTCGCTTCCTCGGCCATGTCGAGCGCTGCGCCGTGCTGGTCCACCTGATAGACGGCGCCGCCGGCCACTGCGTGGACGCTTGGCGCACCGTCCGCCACGAACTCGCCGAATACGGCGGCGGCCTGGCCGAAAAACCCGAGATCATCGTGCTCAATAAGGCGGATGCCATGACCCCGCGTGAAATCACGTCCCGCCGCGCCGCCCTCGCCAAAGCCTCGGGTGCTACCGTCATGGTCGCCTCCGGCGTCACCGGCCAGGGCATCCCGGAGGTGCTGCGCGCGCTCCAGAACATCATCACGGAATCAAAGAAAAAATGACCCCCTCGCTGACCTCCGCCCGCAGAATTGTGGTGAAGATCGGCAGCGCGCTCATTGTCGACCCCGCAACCGCCGCGCCCCGCACGGAATGGCTGCAAGGCGTGACGGAAGACATCGCGGCCCTGGCGGCGCGGGGCGTGGAAGTGATCGTGGTCTCGTCGGGCGCCATCTCACTGGCCCGCCAGAAACTCAACCTCACCGCCGCCAAGCTCAAACTTGAGGAAAAACAAGCCGCCGCCGCCGTCGGCCAGATCCGCCTCGCCCAGGCCTGGTCCAACGCGCTGGAGGCGCAAAACCTCACCGCCGCCCAGCTCCTCCTCACGCTGGAAGACACCGAGGACCGCCGCCGCTACCTCAACGCCCGCGCCACCCTCACCACATTACTCTCGTTGGGCTGCATTCCCGTCATCAACGAGAATGATTCCGTCGCCACCACGGAAATCCGCTTCGGCGATAACGACCGCCTGGCCGCCCGCGTCGCGGAGATGATGCAGGCGGACCAGCTCATCCTGCTCTCGGACATCGATGGCCTCTACACGGCCGACCCGCGTAAAAACCCCGCCGCCGCGCATATTCCCGTCGTCGAGGCCATGACCCCGGAAATCGACGCTATGGGCGGCGAACCCCCGCCCGGCTATTCCTCCGGCGGCATGCGCACTAAACTTGTGGCCGCCCACATCGCCACTCAATCCGGTGTCGCCATGGCCATCGCGCTCGGCCACCGCCCGAATCCACTCAAAGCCATCGAGGAGGGGGCTAAATGCACCTGGTTCCTCGCCGCCCCAGAGGGAAGGTCAGCGCGCAAAAACTGGATCGCCGGGCACCTCGCCCCGCAAGGCAGCCTCACCGTCGATGACGGCGCCGCCCGTGCGCTCGCCAAAGGCTCCTCGCTCCTGCCCGCCGGCATTAAATCAGTCTCCGGCACATTCGAGCGTGGCGATGCCGTCGATGTCCTCTCTCTCTCCGGCACCCGCATCGCGCGCGGCCTAGCGGCCTATTCCAGCGCCGATGCCGCCATCATCGCCGGCCACAGATCGGATGATTTCAAATCCCTGCTCGGCTTCCGCGGCCGCGACGAGGTCATCCACCGTGATGATCTGGTTCTGTTTTAAGAAGGCTCGCTCGTTCAGCACATCACTCCCGTGCCGTCCATATAAGTAGTTTCCAGAGTCTAACGTGGTGCGCTGTCACGCGGTAGGATTGCTACTGACGCAAGGGCAATCCTCGCGCGTCGGCTTCCAGCGCAACCGGCTACGATTGCCGCTCTAGGTTGAGCCGTTGATGATCGACCCAATTTTGGAAAAAGAGAGATAATATGGCTGACGACAAGACATCCCTGAATGTGGATAACCAACCCAAGCTTGACTCAGCCCCACCGGCCTTTCTTGATACCTGAGCAAGTTGAGCAGCAGGAACAACAGAGCCCAGCCACCACGACGAAGCCACCGGAGCGCCGTCCCGCGCCAGGACGAAAGCCTCTTTTTCGCAACTAAAGGCCACTCTGCCAGAGCGAACGCCGCCGGCCAGCAAGAAACTAATTTCGCGCGGATAGATCGCGGCGGTTCCTCGATTTTCATCTTCTTGTTTCGGGCCACCGCAAGCACGATGTCTGCGTATCCAGGGGCTCGACCAAATCACAAGATAGGGGGCACGACAATGAGCGCACCGACTGCAACGCCAAAGTCGAAAAACCTGAACGGTGCCAAGGGACGTACTGCCGGACAAGGGACGCTGGGTTCAGACGAGTTACGTAAGATGCACGCCTACTGGCGGGCCGCCAACTACTTGTCCGTCGGTCAGATTTATCTCTACGATAACCCGCTTTTGCGCGAAAAGCTGACGCTCGCTCATGTAAAGCCTCTGGTGGTGGGCCATTGGGGCACGACGCCGGGCCAGAATTTCATCTACGTGCATTTGAATCGGGTCATCAAGAAATATGATCTGAACATGTTTTATATCGCCGGTCCCGGCCACGGTGGCCCGGCATTGGTCGGCAACGTATATCTCGAAGGGACGTGGAGCGAGGTTTATCCGGACGTCACTCAGGATGAAGCCGGGCTGAAAAAGCTGTTCAAACAGTTCTCGTTCCCCGGCGGCATTTCCAGCCATGTCGCGCCGACAACGCCAGGGTCGATTCACGAGGGCGGCGAGCTTGGCTACTCGCTTAGCCATGCCTTCGGCGCCGCATTCGATAATCCCGATCTGATCGTGGCCTGTGTGGTCGGCGATGGCGAGGCGGAAACCGGCCCCTTGGCAACTTCGTGGCAGTCCAACAAGTTCCTCGATCCGATAACCGATGGTGCCGTGCTGCCCATCCTGCATCTGAATGGCTACAAGATCAGCAATCCGACCGTGCTGGCGCGCATCGAGCATGAGGAGCTGGAACAGTTTTTTCGGGGATGCGGCTGGACCCCATACTTTGTCGAAGGCGACGATCCCGCGACGATGCATGAACTGATGGCCGCGACCCTGGAGCGCGCCGTCGAGGATATAAGGCAGCTTCAAACCACTGCGCGGGCCACCAAAAATCCCTCTCGGCCGCGATGGCCGCTGATCGTCCTCAGATCGCCCAAGGGCTGGACGGGGCCGAAGATCGTCGATGGCCTGCAAGTCGAAGGTACTTTCCGGGCGCACCAGGTACCGATCCTCGTGGATGCCGCGCATCCCGATCATGTCGAGCAACTTGAAAGCTGGATGAAAAGCTACAAAGCCGAGGAGCTCTTCGATGAAAATGGGCGCTTCATATCGGAACTGGCTGAACTGGCGCCAAAAGGCGACCGGCGGATGGGCGCCAATCCGCACACCAACGGCGGAATTTTGCTGCGCGACCTGCGCATGCCCGATTTTCATCTTCATGCCGTGAACGTGCCATCACCTGGCGCCGTTAACGCCCAGGACACAATCGTGCTGGGCAAGTTCCTGCGTGATACGGCGAAACTGAATGACGCGCAGCGAAATTTCCGTATCTTCGGTCCCGATGAAACGGTCTCGAATCTTCTTGGCGCGGTCTTTGAAGTCACCAATCGCCAATGGGATGCGGCGAAGCTAGAAAATGATGAGTTCCTGGCACCCGCCGGCCGTGTGCTGGACTCGATGCTCAGCGAGCACCAGTGCGAGGGTTGGCTGGAAGGCTACCTGCTGACCGGACGGCACGGGCTTTTCAACAGCTATGAGGCCTTCGTTCGTATCGTTGACTCAATGTTCAGCCAGCACGCCAAATGGCTGAAGGTGACACTGGAGCTGCCCTGGCGCCGCAAGATCGCGTCGTTGAACTATTTGCTCGCTTCCCATGTCTGGCAGCAAGATCACAACGGCTTCACACACCAGGATCCCGGCTTCCTTGACCACGTCATTAACAAAAAAGCCGATATCGTGCGGGTTTACCTGCCGCCGGATGCCAACTGCCTGCTATCGGTCTTTGATCACTGTCTGCGCAGCCGGCATTACGTTAACGTGGTGGTCGCCAGCAAACATCCCTCACCACAATGGCTGACGATGGATGCCGCCGCCGTGCATTGCACGCAAGGCCTTGGGATATGGCAATGGGCGAGCAACGACCAAAACGCCGAGCCGGATGTGGTGATGGCCTGCTGCGGCGACGCGCCGACAGTGGAAGTTCTTGCCGCCGTTTCCATTCTTCGCCAGCATTTGCCTGAGCTGAAAATCCGGGTGATCAATGTTGTCGATCTGATGAAACTTCAGTCCGCAAGCGAACATCCGCATGGACTGAGCGACACGGATTACGATGCGCTTTTCACCAAGGATAAGCACATTATTTTTGCTTTCCATGGATATCCATCTCTCGTGCACCGGCTCACCTACCGCCGGACCAACCGCAACCTTCATGTTCGAGGCTACAAGGAAGAAGGCACCATCACGACGATCTTTGACATGCAGAGTCCTGAATGATCTGGACCGTTTTCATCTGGTGCAAGATGTAGTGGATCGCCTGCCGCAGTTGGGTGGCAAGGGAGACTATCTGAAGCAAATGGTCAAGGACAAGCTCATCGAGCACAAAATTTATATCGATAAATACGGCGAGGATTTGCCAGAAATACGAAACTGGAAATGGGGCAACCCCGCATGAATGTCCAAGCGCTCCCAGACACCGCAAAAGCGCTGGACGATGGATGAGAGTACGCCCGCCGCAACCGGGCTGCGCGCCGGGTGGCTACAGTGCCGCGATGGAAGTCGCATGAGCCAGACCAGACCTCTGCAACTTTACTTCATTCGACATGGCGAAACCGAGTGGTCACGCTCGGGCCGGCATACGGGTCACACGGACGTTCCGTTGACCGCGCGCGGTGAGGATGAGGCGCGTGCGCTTCGCCCTTATCTTCAAGACCTCGCGTTCACGCATGTGCTGACCAGCCCGCGCCAACGTGCGCGGCGAACCTGTGAGTTAGCCGGGTTAGCCCCGGCTGCCGAGATTGAACCGGACCTGTCCGAGTGGGATTACGGCGATTACGAAGGACAGCGCTCTGCGGAAATCCGCAAGGGACGACCGGACTGGAATGTGTTTCGGGACGGCTGTCCACGCGGTGAAACGCCTGCACAAATTTCCGGCCGCGCCGATCGGCTCATCGCCCGTCTGCACACGCTGGAAGGCAATGTCGCCCTCTTCGCGCACGGCCAGCTCGGTGCTGTCCTTGCCGCGAGATGGATAGGATTGCCCGCGGTCGACGGGCAACATTTCCTGCTCGGCACGGGGTCGTTAAGCATACTCGGCTACAGTCCGAGCCACCCCGAGCGGCGGGTTATTGCCCTGTGGAACGCTGGCCCGGCCTCCCTGCCGCGCCAGTTTCAAGCGCCTGCAATTTTGCCAGACGCCGCCGATGACGTGGGGCGCCGCTGAACCTGGCGGCCAGAAACGTATCGATGAGCTCGAGGGCAAGCGCCGTGCCGACAACTCTTGCCCCCAGACAAAACACATTCATGTCGTCATCTTCGACACCTTGATGGGCAGAGAACACATCATGGATCAGCCCGGCGCGAATACCGGAAACTTTGTTCGCGGCAACAGACGCTCCCACGCCGCTGCCGCAGATCGCCACGCCACGCTCAACCTCGCCCGTGGCGACGGCCCTGGCCAGGGGGATGACGAAGTCGGGATAATCATCTGTGGCATCCAATTGATGCGCGCCGAAATCCACGACCTCATGTCCCTTGCCACGCAGGAACGCGGCAACCTCTCCTTTTAGAATAAACCCTCCATGGTCGGCGGCGATTCCAACGCGCATCATGCTTCTCCTTGGGTGGAACAAATGGCTCGTATGCCGGCGGTCACACGGCTTCCGGCTCATACAGCGCCACAAGGCTGCCAAGTGTCGCGGGATCGAGTGTTTCAGCGAGGATCATACTGGTCGGCTTCAGGCCAGGACCTTGCTTTTGGCGTCGATCGCTCCAAGCAGCTCGTGCCAGGAGTTGACGAAGCCCTTGGCCCCGTCGGATTGCAGCTGCGCAGCCAGTGCCGTCAGATCGATGCCCGCCTTGGTGTGCGACGCCAGCACCGCTTGCGCATCGCCGCCATCGCGCGGCAGTGCGCCGGTTAGCTTGCCGTGATCGGCGAAGGCCAGCAGGGTTTCCTCGGGCATCGTGTTTATGGTGTTCGGTGCCGCAAGGCCGAAGATGTAGAGTGTATCGGAAGCGTTCTTGTCCTTGGTGCCGGTGCTGGCGAACAGTAGCCGCTGCGCGCGTGCGCCGAGATTCTCCAGGCGCTGGAATCGATCGCTCTCCAGAACGTCGCGATACGCCTTATAGGTCTGCTTGCCGACCGCGATGCCGAGCGTGTTGCGAATGGTCAGCGGGCACTTTCTCGGTGACAGCGCGGTCCCAGCGGCTGACGAACAGCGAGGCGACCGAGCGCACGTCCGGTGACAGCCCAGCCGCCACGCGCCGCTCCAAGCCCTTCATGTAGGCATCGGCCGCGCTCTTGTACTGGTCGGTGGAGAACAGCAGCGTGACGTTCACCGGGACGCCGGCGAAGATTGCCTCCTCGATCGCGGGCAGGCCTTCTGTCGTGCCGGGGATCTTGATGAACAAATTGGGCTTGTTCGCCTTGGCGTGCAGCGCCTTGGCCTGCGCCACCGTCGCCTGCGTGTCGTAGGCGAGCAGCGGCGAGACCTCCAGCGACACGAAGCCGTCCACGGTGCCGGTGCGTTCATAAACCGGCAGGAACAGATCGGCGGCCCGGCCGAGGTCCTGGATGGCGAGGTTGAAGAACAGCGATTCGCCCGATTTGCCGTCATCGAGCTGGCGCCGGATCTCCGTATCGTACCAATTGCCGCGCGAGATCGCATTGTCGAAGATCGTCGGGTTGGAGGTCAGGCCGGTGACCGACAACTCGTCGATGTAGCGCTTCAGCGTGCCGCTATCGAGCAGGTCGCGGGTAATATTGTCGAGCCACAGGCTCTGGCCGAGCCGGTGCAGTGTGCTGGGTGCGTTCGAGGCCATGTTCGGTTCCTTTATCTTTTGGACAGGGCTGCAAGGTCGTGCCCCAGCAGGTCCCCGATACGTTCTACCGTGATATCGGCCGGCGGAAATTCCGCCAATCGAGTGAGGTCCGTCGCGTAGTGTCCCTGCCGCGGGAACACCGTTGTGACCCGGTCGCCCCAGGCGCGCTTGATCGCGTCCAGGATTCGCAGCTTGTCGTCGATCATCACGTAGTGCCTGGCAGGGAAACGGGACTCCACATCGGCCAGTTCCAGTTCCTTGTGGACGTAGATCAGCACGTTGTCGCCGAACACCGGCCACAGACCTGACCGTTCCACCTTGCGCGGTTGGAACACCGCGTCGCCGTCCGACAGGATGACCGTGTACCGGCGAGTTGCGCCTGTTTCACGACCGCGATCGCGTTCGGATAGAGACGCTCGTGGAACGGATAATCCACCAGCCAGTTGGCGATGCGCAGCACCTTGGGATGATGCATTGCCTCAAGCCGGTAGCGTTCCAGCGCCCCCAGATAGTCGGCATAACCGAGTTCGGAGCGCAGTTTCTCGAATATCTCCCAGAAGCGGTCGCGCACTTGCCTGCCATAGGTCTCGGCCAGATGCGCGCTCAAATCGGTCTGCATCCGGTCGTTGTCCAGCAGCGTGTTGTCGACGTCGAACAGGAAGACGGTGTCGGCCATGCCGGTCATGCGGCCAGCCTTTTCATTCTGAAGGTATCTTTGCCTCGGCTTTGGTCACTTGCGGGTCGCGCCACGGTCCGTCGCCGCCGATCAGCTGTACCGCCTCATCGGGTCCCCAGCTTCCAGGATCATAGGTATAGAGCGGCGTCACGTCGTCGAGAATGGGCTCCACGATGCGCCACTGGGCGTCCACGATGTCCTCGCGTCCGAACAGGTCACCGTTACCGTGCATCGCGTCGCCGAGCAGCCGCTGGTAGGGCGGACGGTAACTGGCGGCCTGTGCGGTCGAGCATCAGCTCCATGTCGTTGCCAACCATCAGTTCTCCCGGCTGCTTCACCCGCAGGCCCATGCCGATCGCCATATCGGGGCCCAGCCGGAACCGCATATGCGCCGAGCCTTCCGGCACCAGCTCGCCGAAGGTCTCGCGCGGCGGACGGCGGAATTCCACGGACACCTCGGTGGCGGTGACGGGCATGTTCTTGCCGGTGCGGATGTAGATCGGCACACCTTCCCAGCGCCAGCTTTCGATGAACAGCCGTACCGCGACGAAGGTCTCGACGGTCGAGTCCGGCCGCACGCCGGCGATGTTGCGGTATCCACGATACTGCCCGCGCACGACATCGGCTGGTTCTATCGGGCGGACCGCCTTCAGCAGGCTTGCCTTCTGGTCGCGCATCGCCTCGCTTTCCTCGCCGGTCGGCGGGTCCATGGCAAGATGCGCCAGGACCTGCAGCAAATGGTTCTGCAGCACGTCGCGGTTCGCACCGGTCGCGTCGTAGAAGCTTGCCGCGATCGTCCACGCCAAAATTCTCGGCCATGGTGATCTGGATGCTGCGTACATGGTCGCGATTCCAGATCGGCTCGAACATCGGATTGGCGAAGCGCGTGTAGAGCAGGTTCTGTACCGGCTCCTTGCCGAGGAAGTGGTCGATGCGGAAGATATTCTCTTCCGGGAAATTTTTCCGCAACATCTCGTTGAGTTTTTTGGCCGATGCGCGATCGTGGCCGAACGGTTTTTCGATCACCAGCCGCGCATCCTGTGCGGTGCCGGATTTCGCGATCCCCGCCGCCACGGTGGCGAACAGGCTGGGCGGCACCGCCAGATAATTCAGCGGGCGCATGGCCTTGCCGAGTTCGCCCTGTAATTTCGTGAAGGTCGCAGGATCGTTATAGTCGCCATCGACGTAGCGCAGCAGCGATCAGCAGCTTGTCCTGTGCCGCGCTATCGACCGCCGCCGTGATGCGCAGACTGTCCTTCGCCCGCTCTTTCAGCTGGTCGAGTTCCCAGCCGGACTTGGCAACGCCAATGATCGGCACGTTCAGGCCCTCATCACGCACCAGGCCCAGCAAGCGACGGGAATATCTGCTTGTAGGCCAGGTCTCCGGTCGCGCCGAAGAAGACGAGTGCGTCCGATGATCGCGGCCATTAATGCTCGTCCTTTGGCTTCTCGACGATGTCCGCCAAACTCGAATCGCAGCGCCGAGAGCATACGATCGGCGTAATCGTCCTCGCCGCGCGAGCTGAAGCGGGCGAACAGCGCCGCCGAATCACCGGTGCCGGCACGCTTTCGTCGATTGCCGCCTGCAGCGTCCAGCGGCCTTCGCCGGAATCCGAGACGCGGCCTGCGAAGTTTTCCAGATCGGGGCTTTTTCGCAACGCGCTGGCGGTAAGGTCGAGCAGCCAGGAAGCAACCACGCTGCCGCGCCGCCAGACTTCCGCGACCTGCGCGACATCGATGTCGTACTTGTAGTGTTCGGGATGGCGCAGCGGCGTCGTCTCGGCGTCCACCTCATGCGTCTTCAGGCCGACATTGGCATGTCTTGATGATGTTAAGCCCTTCGGCATAGGCCGCCATCATGCCCGTATTCGATGCCGTTATGCACCATCTTCACGAAATGCCCGGCGCCGTTCGGCCCGCAATGCAGGTAGCCCAGTTCGGCCGTGCCAGGATCGCCGATCGCCCCCGGCGTGCGCGGTGCTGCCTCGATGCCTGGCGCCAGCGAGCGGAAGATCGGGTCGAGCCGCTTCACCACATCGCGGTCCTCGCCGCCGATCATGTGGCAGTAGCCGCGTTCCAGCCCCCACACACCGCCGCTGACGCCGACATCGACGTAGTGCAGGCCCTTGCCGTGCAGCTCCTCGGCGCGCCGGATATCGTCATGGTAGTAAGAGTTGCCGCCGTCCACGACAATGTCGCCAGCTTCCAGCAGCGGCACCAGCGCACCGAGCACGGAATCGACCGCGCCGGCAGGCACCATCAGCCATACCAGCCGCGGCTTGCTCAGTTGCTTGACGAAGTCGGGCAGGCTCGTGGTGCCTTTGGCGCCCTTCGCGACCGAGCGCTTCCACGGCTTCGTGCGTGGCTGTCATAGACCACGCATTCATGGCCGGCCTTGGTCAGCCGGATCACCATATTGCCGCCCATCCGTCCCAGGCCGATCATTCCTAGCTGCATCGTTCCGCTCCTTGGTTCATGTGTATTGGGCTGCCCGGCTTTGCGTTAAGTGGAACCTCTCAATTGGCGGCGATCGTCTGTTTTGCCGCCTCCACCACGCGCTCGACGGTGAAGCCGAAATGCGCCGCCACCACCGTCATCGGTGCCGACATGCCGAAGGTGCGCATGCCGAGCACGACGCCGTGGGCCCGGCGTAGCGGTCCCAGCCCAGCGGCGAGCCTTCCTCGACCGTCACCCGCGCCGTGACCGCTGGGCGGCAGTACGCTGTCGCGATAGGCCTGCGTCCTGGTCCTCGAACAGTTCCCATGACGGCATGCTGACGACGCGCACCGCAATGCCCTCGGCGGTCAGCGTCTCGCGCGCCGCCATGCACAGCGACACCTCGCTGCCGCTGGCGATCAGGATCACGGATGGCTCTGCCGTTCGGAGGGTCCGCGAGGACATAGGCGCCCTTCGCCAGCATCGCGGCCGGGGCGAATTTGCTTCGATCGACGATTGGCAGCGGCTGGCGGGAGCAGATGATGCGCCGCCGGCCGGTGCCTGAGCTGCATCACGCACTCGCCAGGCTTCGGTCGTCTCGTTCGCGTCCGCCGGCCGGATCACCACCATGCCAGGGATGGCGCGCAGTGACAGCAGTTGCTCGATCGGCTGATGTGTCGGTCCGTCCTCGCCGACACTGATCGAGTCATGCGTCCACACGTGGATGACAGACAAGTCCATCAGCGACGACAGGCGGATGGCGCCGCGCGCATAGTCGGTGAAGATCAGGAAGCCGGCGCCGAAAGCGCGCAGGCCGGATAATGTCATGCCGTTGACCGCCGCGACATCGCGTGCTCGCGGATGCCGAAGTGGATGTTGCGGCCTCGATAATCACCGATCAAACCCGGTGCCTCGAAACTCGCCGGCACCCTCGAAGGTCAGGTTGGTCTTGGTGCTGGGCGCCAGGTCCGCCGCGCCGCCGAGGAGCCAGGGCACACGCTGGGCCAGCGCGTTCAGCACCTTGCCCGATGCATCGCGCGTGGCGATACCTTTCGCATCGGGCGGGAAGGCTGGCAGCGTGGAATCCCAGCCATCCGGCAGCGTGCCGGCCTGGATCGCGTCGACCTGTTCGGCAAGGTCGGGATAAGCACCGCGGTAGCTGGCCAGTAGCTTGTCCCACGCAGCATGCGCCGCAGCACCACGCGCCCCCATGCCGGCGGCGAAATGTTTCGGCACGCCTCGGGCACGACGAAGCTCTCCTCCGGACGGAAAGCCGAAAAACTCCTTGGTCAGCTTGAGTTCCGCTTCACCCAGCGGTTCGCCATGCGCCTTTGGACTGTCCTGCAGATGCGGCGCGCCGTAGCCGATGTGACTGTGCACAACAATGAGCGTCGGCCGGCCGGTGGTCCTCAGGAAGGCCTGGTAGGCGCGGTCGAGCAGCGTCAGGTCGTTCGGATCGGCGACCGTCGTGACGTTCCAGCCATAGGCCAGGAAGCGCGCGGCGACATCCTCGGAATAGGCGATATCGGTGTGGCCCTCGATGGTCACGCGATTGCTGTCGTAGATCCAGCACAGGTTCGACAGCCCCAGATGTGCGGCGAGAGACGCGGCCTCACTGCTGATGCCCTCCATCATGTCGCCATCGCCACACAGCGCGTAGACGTTATAGTCGAACAGAGCGAAGTCCGGCCGGTTATAGGTGGCCGCCAGCCACTTAGCCGCCATAGCCATGCCGACGCTGTTGGCAAGCCCCTGGCCGAGCGGCCCGGTGGTCGCTTCGACGCCGGAGGTCGCGCGGTATTCAGGGTGGCCCGGGCAGCGGCTGCCGGCCTGGCGGAAATTCTTGATGTCGTCCAGCGTTACCGCGGGGCGTTCAGCGCCGCCGTAAATCTCCGGGCTGACCACGTGACGCCGGCGAGGTGGATCAAGCGTAGAGCAGCATGGAGGCATGACCAACCGACAGCACGAAGCGGTCGCGGTTCATCCATTCAGGGGCGGCCGGGTCGTAGCGCAGATAATTCTGCCATAGCCTGTAGGCCGTTGGCGCGGCGTCCATCGGTGTACCCGGATGACCGGACTTCGCCTTTTGGACGGCATCGGCCGCGAGCAGCCTGATGGTGTTAATGGCCAACTGGTCGATATCGGTCGCATCGCGCATATTGGTTTCCTGGCTGCCTTGGGACATTTTTAGGAAGTTGAATCCCCCGCCGGGTTCATTTCCGTGCCGCCTGCTGCAGCCCGTAGATGGCAGCCCCGAGCAGCGCGGCGTTCACCGTGATGACATGCACCGGCACCGCGCCGAGAAGTTTGGCAAAGCGGCCTTTGGCGGTGAAGGCCCGCATGAAGGCGCCATCCTGAAGTTGCGGCACCATCCGCGGCGGCATGCCGCCGCCGAGATAGACCCCGCCGGTCGCCATCACCTTCAACGCGAGATTGCCGGCCTCTGCACCCCAGATGTCGATCACGATGCGCAGCGTCGCGGCCGCCAGTGGGTTATTGGCGGCGTCGTTCAGGGCGGCCTCGACGATCAGCGGCGTACGGTCGTCCGCTGCCTGCAAGATGGCGGCGAACGCGGCACTTTCCGCCGCCGGGTCGCGCGAGCGCAAATAATCATAGACGTTCGGCAGGCCGGAGCCAGCGCAGACCCGTTCGTAGGCAACATGGTGGAAACGATCGCTCAGGAACGCCCAACAGCCCCGCCTGGACCTCGTTGGCTGGCGCGAAATCCGCATGGCCGCCTTCCGAGGAGCAGGCGATATAATCCTTCCCGCTCCAGATCAGAAATGCCTCGCCCAGCCCGGTGCCCGGCGCCAGTACCGCGATCGGCGCGTGCTCCACGGCTTTGCCGGCATTGATCACCACCGTCTCGTCCGGCCGCAGATGCGGCACCGCATGCGCAACGGCCTGTAGATCATTCAGCAGGCTGACTGACTGCAGGTTCAAGCTGCGGCACAGCGCCGCTTCTTCAAGGTCCCACGGCAGATTTGTCAGATGCGCATGCCCGCCGATCACCGGTCCTGGCACATCGAAACAGGCCGAGGCCGGGTGATGGCCGGTCGTGGTCAAAAACGCCTCAACAATCGGCTGGAGCCCCTTGTAGTCGCTGCTGCGAAATTCCTGCTCGGCCACGAATTCGCGCGCCCCGGTCTGCGCCGAGACCAGTGCGAGACGCGTTGTGGTGCCGCCGATATCGCCCGCGAGCAGCATCGTGTGGTTACTTTCTGCAAAATTGGCCATCAGCTCAGGCACGTGGGGGGCGCATCTTGTTATGATTGCCAGTCCGTTTCTTAAAATTTCGCTGTGCAATGGGGACACGTAACTTCAAGATCATTGCTATCGAATATAGGCATGTAATATCTCCCGCCGACGGACTCCAGGATGGATGACTGGTCTTTCCAGACAAAGAAAAACGTCACGATGGCGTTTTGCCCTTGATCTTCGTCAAGTTCTAGAGCCTGTCGCCGTAAATCGGCGATTCACGTTTTAAGGCGGCGCAGAATGCGCCAACTTAAAAGATCGCACTCTAATCCTTCAGGTCTTCACCCGCTTCCTCGAGCCGCCATGTACTTGTTTAATGGTGCTAGAAAATTAACATTATCCATGGCGGATACCTCGCAATTAGCTTCCTGCCTTTCAAGATCGATCTACGACAGGTTCACGTAACCGAATGTTGCATGCTGGAACTCTGTCTAACATAACGGGAACGAAAATGATCTGGCTCTTAGGAACGAAGCGGTATTTAGTTCTAACCTTTGGTCATCCATCCCCGCATGGTGCTTTAGAGATTCGAGTGCAGCCTTGGTAAAATTTAACGATTTTGTTACCTGACCTTCATCCGGCTGTAGCTTTGGAATCGACGCGCCAAATCTTATGGCGCGTGTTTGGTTGACACATCAGCAAATGGTGCTCATTTTCCGGCGTCAGCTTACCGTCAATGTCGGCGCTCGGCCAGCCGAGGCCGCTGCCGAAGCCGTGAATCAGCATTATCATTTTTGAAGGTACGATTCGATCATTGACCGGAAGGACACCATCATGACCAACCAGACTGGGACAAAACTGAAGATCCTCGCCGGCCCGGAAGCGCTATCACGGTGGGTCGCTGACTGGATGCTCGATCTGGCGACCGCTAAGGAAGGCATCTTTACAATCTGCCTGTCCGGCGGCTCGACGCCGCAGCGCCTCTATGAGCATCTTGCCACACCCGCTTATCGCGATACCTTCCCGTGGTCTCGAACGCACTGGTTCTGGGGCGACGAGCGTTTCGTGCCGCATGATGATGCTCAAAGCAACTATCACATGGTGCGAGACGCGCTGTTGTCGCGTGCACCGATCCCGGCCAGCAACGTCCACCCAATTCCCACCGACGCGATCAGCCCCGAGGCTGCGGCGTCGGCTTATGAGCAGGAGCTCAAATCCTTCTATGGCGAGGCGCGACTCGATCCGGCTCGGCCGCTCTTTGATATCACCCTTTTAGGACTAGGGTCGGACGGGCACACAGCCTCGTTGTTCCCAGGGGCCGCGGCACTCGCGGAGCGCGACCACTGGGTTGCCGCGGTCGTTGGCGCCAAACCTGAAGCGCGCATCACGCTGACTTACCCGGCACTCGAGAGCAGCCGGCATGTGGCCTTCCTTGTCACGGGGGAAGAGAAGCGCGCGATCTTCGGCCAGCTTCGCGATGGCGACCAAAATCTGCCGGCTGGACGTCTGTCTCCGACCGGCGAATTATGCCTTTTTGCCGATACGGCGGCAGCGGGGGAGATCATCGCGTGATTTTGCCGTGTTGGGGACGTTTGTGCCTCGGCCCGGAAGCACCCGGAAGCATGGGAAAGGCGGGAAACGCCAGCACCACTTCAATCGATGCTCCATTCATCGAACATCTGCGATGTCGTGGCGCTCCAAAGATTCCAGGCTTCAATTAAACTGCAAGTGTAATACTGCAAGTGTAATGCCGTCTTGCAACTTACGGAGTGTGCGCGCAAAACGCGATCCATGATCCGGCGTTTTCTGCTCCTCATGCCCTTTGTGGCCTTGGCAGGTTGTCACCACAACCTCTCGCCGCAAGATGTGGATGTTTCCGGCCTGGTGCCGGATCTGGCTTTTTCCATGACCGATACGCAGACGGCCAAGCCTGTGACCCAAGCGGATTTTAAGGGCAAGGTGGTTTTGCTGTATTTCGGCTATACCAACTGCCCGGATGTTTGCCCGACGACATTGTATAATATCGACCGGATTTTACAGCGGTTAGGACCTTTGGCGGCAAAGGTTGAAATACTGTTTGTGACGGTGGACCCGGACCGGGATACGCCCTCCGTGCTGAACCAATATACCGCGCTGTTCGGGCAAAATATCATCGGCCTGCGCGGCAATGCGGACCAGCTCTACGCGCTGGCGCGGCGCTACCGGGTTGTGTTCTCGGTGACAAAAAAACCGACCTACCAGGTGACGCATTCATCGGCGGTGTATGTGTTTAACGCGGCGGGAAAGCCGCAATTCCTCATCGCGGGGCTGGATACGACGACGCCGGATATTGCAGGGATTGCCACCGATCTGGCGGATGTGGCGCGGCAGTAGTTTTGTCACGGAACGAATGCTCCGGATGGAGCATTCCCACAAGAAACGCGGCACAACGATATGTTGGCAAAACCGGCTCGCGCACCATTTGCTTGGCCGTCTCCAGGCCGTCTGCTTTTAAGCAGCGCCTGATGTACTTGTTGGACCGATGTTGATCAGCGCCTCAAACGTAAAAACACAGCCAACCTGCCGTCCTCAGGCCCGCCCATGGCAATATTTGTACTTCTTGCCCGAGCCGCATGGGCAGGCCGCGTTGCGCGGTGATGCTAGCCCAGGTTTCCGGCCGCGCCGGATCGATTTCATCTTCCCGGTACGGCCGCACCAAGCTCGGTTGCACCATCGGCTCCGCCAGTGCCAAGCCACCTTCCATCCCGCCAGGTACCGGGTGGCTCTCGACCATCGGCGGTGGCGGCGGTGCGCTGGTGCCTCACCCACGGTCACATGCGCCAGTAAATGCGTCACGCGCTCCTTCAACTCGTCCAGCATCGCGGTGAACAGCACAAACGCCTCGCGCTTATATTCATTCAGCGGGGTGCGCTGGCCATAGGCGCGCAGGCCGATCCCTTGGCGCAGATAATCCAGCGCCAGCAGATGGTCCTTCCATACATGATCGAGCGTTTGCAGCAGCACCGATTTCTCGATGTAATTCGTCAAATCCGGCCCAAAGCGCTGCGCCTTCGCCTCACCCGCCGCTTCCGCCGCCTCTGTAATGCGTTCGCGTATTCCGGTCTCGTCGATCCCTTCTTCCGCCGCCCAATCCACAATCGGCAGATCAAGCGCCAACACGCGCTTGACGTCTTCCGCCAGCTCCGCACTCTGCCACTGTTCAGCAAAGGCCCGCTCGGGGATACGCACGGAGACCATGTTGGCGATCACATCTTCGCGCATTTCCGACACCACGGCGGAAACGGAATCGCTGCGCATGAATTCCCGGCGCTGGGCATAAACCTCCTTGCGCTGGTCATTCATCACGTCGTCGTATTTCAACACGTCCTTGCGTGTGTCGAAATTGCGGGTCTCAACCTTTTTCTGCGCCTTCTCCAGCGCCTTGTTGATCCAGGGGTGGATGATCGCCTCCCCCTCCTGCAACCCTAACCGTTGCAGCATCCCGCCCATCCGGTCGGAGCCGAAGATGCGCATCAGGTCGTCTTCCAGAGAGAGGAAGAAGCGCGAGGCGCCGGGGTCGCCCTGACGGCCGGAGCGGCCGCGCAACTGGTTGTCGATACGCCGGCTCTCGTGCCGCTCGGTGCCGATCACGAACAACCCGCCGGCCGCTTTCACCGCGTCATGGTGCGCGTCGATTTCGGCGCGGATCACCTCCGGGTCGGTACCCGGTTCCAGCGCCACGCGCATTTCGTAATTGCCGCCGAGTTTAATATCCGTGCCACGGCCGGCCATGTTGGTGGCGATGGTGATCGCCCCAGGCGCACCGGCCTGTGCGACGATTTTGGCTTCCTGCTCATGGAAACGCGCGTTCAGCACGCTGTGCTTGATCTTCTTCTTGTTCAGAAGTGCTGAAATAATCTCGCTCTTCTCGATGCTCGTGGTGCCCACCAGCACCGGCTGTCCGCGCTCCCGGCACTCCTCGATCAGCTTGGCCACCGCCTCGTATTTTTCCGCTGCCGAGCGATACACCTCGTCGTCGTAATCCTTGCGGCTCACCGGCACGTTGGTGGGAATTTCCACGACCTGCAGCTTGTATATCTCTTCGAATTCATCGGCCTCGGTCATCGCCGTGCCCGTCATGCCCGCGAGCTTGGGGAACAACCTGAAATAATTCTGGAAAGTTATGGAGGCGAGCGTCTGGTTCTCGCGCTCCACCGCCACCTTCTCTTTTGCTTCCAGCGCCTGGTGCAGCCCGTCCGAATAGCGCCGTCCGTCCAGCATACGGCCGGTGAACTGGTCGATAATCATCACCTTGCCGTCGCGCACGATATAATCCACGTCGAGCCGCGTACAGCACCCGCGCCCGCAGTGATTGCTGCACATGGTGGATTAGCGAGATATTGAAAATATCGTACAGATTGCCCTCGGTCAGGAGGCCCGCTTCACGCAGCATGTCTTCCACCGTTTCAGACCCAAGATCAGTCATCACGACCGTCTTCGCTTTCTCGTCCTTTTCATAAAAAGCATGGGTGCCGTCCTCGGCGCGGTCTCGCTCCAGGAATTCGGTCACCACCAGATCGACCTTGGCGTAAAGCTCGGTCGGCTCATCGGAAGGCCCGGAAATGATCAGCGGCGTTCGCGCCTCATCGATCAAAATCGAGTCCACCTCATCCACGATGGCAAAATTGAACGGCCGCTGGACCATGTCCTCCAGCCGGTATTTCATGTTGTCGCGCAGATAATCAAAGCCGAACTCGTTGTTGGTGCCGTAGGTGATATCCGCGGCATAGGCGGCGCGGCGCTGGTCATCGTCCAGCCCCGGCACGATGATCCCGGTGGACAGGCCCAGGAAATTGTAAAGTCGTCCCATCCATTCCGCATCGCGCCGGGCCAGGTAGTCGTTCACCGTCACCACATGCACGCCCTTGCCCGACAGCGCGTTCAGATACACCGCCAGCGTCGCCACCAGCGTCTTGCCCTCGCCGGTCTTCATCTCGGCGATTTTGCCGCCATGCAGCACCATGCCGCCGATCATCTGCACGTCGAAATGCCGCAGGCCCAGCGCGCGTTTCGCACCCTCGCGCACGACCGCGAAGGCCTCCTCCAGAATGTCATCCAGCGGCTCGCCAGCCGCCAGCCGCTCTTTAAAAGCGTCTGTCTTCGCCCGCAGAGCTTCGTCGTCCAAGGTGGCCAAAGCCGGCTCATGCGCGGCGATGGCCGCCACCTGGCGCTTGAAGCCCTTCAAGGCACGGTCGTTACTGGTACCGAATACGGCGCGGGCAAGGTTTGCAAACATCACAATCTGTCTTTCCGGGGGCAGGCGCGTCGGCCACCACGTAGCATAATAAAGGAAGTCATCTCCGCGATCACATAAGCGCCACCCCTTAGGCGGTCAAACCCTTGCCCCGGCAAAGCAGTTGGCCCATAGGTGCCTGAAAATTCTGGAAGGTCTTTGCTCCATGCGCTTATCCACCACACTTTCTCTCCTTGCTCTGGCAGCCAGCCTCGCCGCCCCGGCCGCCTTTGCCCAATCCACCCCCGCCCCGGCAGGAACCGCCGCGACAGCTCCAGCAGATCCCGTCGTGGCCTCCGTGGATAGCATGAAAATCCATCTCAGCGACATTCAGCAGGCCGCGCAGTCCCTTCCGCCGGACATGCAGAAGCTCCCACCCGCCCAGCTCTTTCCGATCCTGGTCAACCAGGAGATCGACCGCAGGGCGATCCTCGTCGCCGCCAATCAGGCACACCTCGAGAACGACCCGGCGGTCGCCGCCGCCATGAAGCAGGCAGCGGACGTCAAGCTCGAGAATGCCTATGTGCAGAAGCAGATCCAGCCGGCCATCACGGATGCCGCCGTCAAAGCTGACTACGACAAGAATTATGCCGGCAAGCCGGGGCCTGAGCAGGTAGACGCCCGTCACATTCTGGTCAAAACCAAGGCCGAAGCGCAGGCGATCATCGACCAGCTCAACAAAGGCGCGGATTTCGCGACACTCGCCAAGAAGGACAGCATCGACCCTGGCGCCTCGAATGGCGGCGAGCTCGGCTGGTTCAGCAAGGACCAGATGGTCCCGGCTTTCGCGGACGCCGCCTTCGCGCTCAAGCCCGGCCAATACACCAAAACCCCCGTGCAGTCGCAGTTTGGCTGGCATGTCATCCTGGTCGAGGGTAAGCGCACCGCGCCGCCGCAGACCTTGGCCGATGTGCAACAGCAGATCCGTCAGACCCTGGCGGATGACGCCATCAAAGCCACGCTGGCCAGCGCCCGTTCGAAGGTGAAAATCAAAATCTACAACCAGGACGGCACCGCCGTTCCGCAGGATGCCCCTGCAAAATAATGGCCAAAATCCCCGTCTCGCCGCTGGCGCTGCCGCTCCCTGAACTGCCTCCATTGGCAGGGGTGCGTCTCGCAGCCGGTGAAGCGGGGATTCGCTATAAGGGCCGCACGGATGTGCTGCTCGCGGAATTCGCCGAAGGCACGACGGTGGCCGGTGTTTTTACGAAAAACCTCTGCCCCGGCGCGCCGGTCACCTATTGCCGCGAGGTGCTGCAAGGCGGCTTGGCCCGCGGCCTCGTGGTGAATGCCGGCAATGCCAATGTTTTTAATGGCGTGGCCGGCATCCGCGCTGTCGAGGCCACCGCCAACGCCGCTGCCGCTACACTGGGCGTGGCGCCAGAACAAATTTTCCTCGCCTCCACCGGCGTCATCGGCGAACCAATGCCGGCGCAAAAAATCGTTGCCGTCTTGGATAAACTAAAAGCCGATCTCGCCGCGGATCGCTTCGCCGAAGCCGCAAAAGCGATCATGACCACCGATACCTTCCCTAAAGCCGCGACCCGTACCGCACGCCTCGGCGGTGCTGAAATCCGCATCACCGGCATTGCCAAGGGCAGCGGCATGATCGCGCCGGATATGGCGACGATGCTCGCCTTTATCTTTACGGACGCCGCGATCGCGGCCCCGGATTTGCAATCCATGCTGGCCAAATGCGTCGACCATAGCTTTAACTGCATCACCATCGACTCCGATACCTCCACCTCGGACACGGTGCTGCTTTTCGCGACCGGCCAGGCGGGCAACAAATCCACCAATACCCCCGCTGCACTGGCCGACTTCCGCCGTGCTCTGGGCGAGGTTCTGCATGATCTGGCACTAATGGTCGTCCGGGATGGTGAAGGCGCGCAGAAGCTTGTGCAGATCACCGTCGACGGTGCGGTCTCCAACGCCTCCGCCCGCCGCATCGGCTTGGCCATTGCCAACTCGCCACTCGTGAAGACGGCCATCGCCGGCGAGGACGCCAATTGGGGCCGCATTGTCATGGCCGTTGGCAAAGCCGGTGAACCCGCGGACCGCGACAAACTCGCCATCGCCATCGGCGGCACATGGATGGCCCAGGCCGGCGGCATCGTCCCCGGCTACGACGAAACACCCGTCGTCGCCCACATGAAAGGCCGCGAAATCGATATCGCCGTCGACATCGGCCTCGGCGCAAGGTCGCGCCACCGTCTGGACCTGCGACCTCACACACGGCTATATCGACATTAACGGGTCATACCGGAGTTAGCGTCTGGAAATGTTCAATCCCGGTATATGATGGATACATTTCTTAAGCCGAAACTGCCAGCCGTTTGAATTGTATAGGGCTGAGATAGCCGAGATCAATCTGATCGAATTCGTCAGACAAAACCTCTTTAGACAAAATAATTTTTATTCAAATAGTATTGTCGCTCCGGCAAATTTAATCAGCCGGGACGTATTCATTCAACTATCCGAAACAATCAGTCCGGCCACGTAAACAGCCATCGCCATGCCGTTTTATCGTGATACCGGTTGAAATTGGGTCGGCTGGTAATGGAGGCCAGCGTTATTTCGGGATGAATGCTGTGGCCATTGCAATCGCCGGATGCACCACCGTGAATGAAAAAAAACCAAGAGCCCTTAAAAATGGCCCTTGGCTTTATTCTTTGCTTGGCACGCCACCGGCCTAGACGTCCCGCATAATACCAACGCCCCTTGATGATCGGTGATCATCTCGGGCCGTTGGCGTTATACAATGTCTCACGCGCCGTTGGACCAGAATGGCCGGCAGTGAGCCGCGCTAGGCGGCGCGTTCGATAATCTTCCGAAAATTACCCCTTACTTATGCGGAATGGCAACTTTCGGGTTGAGGTTCTGAATGTGACCGCTCTCAGTGCCTGCCGTCGGATCGATGACGACGTTGATGAGAGCCGGACGCCTCGCTGCGAGAGCATCGGTCAGCGCCTTCTGAAGGCTCGGCGTGTCGGTCACATGATACCCGACGCCACCAAACGCCTCAATGAGCTTGTCGTAACGTGCATCCGCGACGAAGCCCGTCGGCGATGGAGCAGCGCCGGCCTTGTCACCTTGGTAGATGCCACTGTTGTTGAAGACCAGTGTGACGATCGGCAACTGGTAACGGCAGATGGTCTCGACTTCCATCCCGCTGAAACCAAAAGCGCTGTCACCTTCAATGGCAACGACAGGCAAGCCACTCTCAACGGCTGCAGCAATGGCGTAGCCCATGCCGATGCCCATGATGCCCCAGGTTCCGCTGTCCAGGCGTTTGCGGGGCAGATACATGTCGATGATGTTACGCGCGAAATCCAGCGTGTTGGCGCCTTCATTGACAATGTAGACTTCCGGCTTGCCTTCAAGCGCGGCGCGAACGGCACGCAGTGCACTCGAGAAGTTCATGGGGTTCGGATCGTCATTGAGACGCGCCGCCATCTTCTCGATATTCTTCTGCTTGCGCTGCTCGATCTCCGCAATCCATTCAGCGCTCGGCTGAATCTGGTTGGGCTTGAGCGCGGCAAGGAAGGCCGCAAAGGCAGACTTAATATCGCCAACGACTGGAGCGGCGATCGGACGGTTGCTGTCGATCTCGGTCGGGGAGATATCTACCTGGACGTACTGTGTGGTATCCGACCAAAGCGGGCTCTTACCATGCGCGAGCAGCCAGTTCAGCCGTGCGCCAACAAGCATGACAACGTCAGCCTGACCGATCGCATAGGAGCGGGCAGCCGCTGCCGATTGTGAATGATTGTCGGGAAGCAGGCCTTTTGCCATCGACATCGGCAGGAACGGAATGCCGGTCGTCTCGATAAAGGACCGGATGTCCTTGTCGGCCTGCGCGTATGCAGCGCCTTTGCCAAGAATGATGAGCGGACGCTTGGCTTTCGACAACAGGTCAAGCGCACGCGTAATGGACTCAGGGGCAGGAATCTGGCTCGGCGCCGGGTCAACGACCTTCACCAGAGATTTCCTTCCTGTCTCCGCATCGATAAGCGCGCTGAGCACCTCTGCGGTCAGGTCAAGGTAAACGCCGCCCGGCCGGCCAGATACGGCGGCGTGGATCGCGCGCGCAATGCCTGTGCCAATGTCCTGCGGCCTGTTGATGCGGTACGCCGCCTTGGCATAAGGCTTCGCGGCATTCATCTGGTCGAGTTCTTCGTAGTCACCCTGCTCAAGATCCACGATCGCCCGGTCACTCGAGCCGCTGATCAGGATCATCGGGAAGCAGTTGGTGGTCGCATTGGCGAGGGCCAACATTCCGTTCAAAAAGCCCGGAGCGGAGACCGTGAGGCATATGCCTGGCTTCTGGGTGATATACCCTGCGATCGCGGCTGCGTTGCCCGCGTTCTGTTCATGGCGAAACCCGATGTAGCGCATGCCCTCGGCATGTGCCAAGCGGGCCAAATCGGTGATCGGGATGCCGGCGACGCCATAAATAGTGTCAATTCCATTTAGCTTCAGGGCCTCCACCACTAGATGGAAGCCGTCGGTCATAGCTGATGAGTCCATAGTCTATCTCCCTCGTGCAACGTCTATAACAATTGTTTGAACAGAATATTAACTGAATGGTTTGGCTAATATGGGCGTGACATTCGACATGGCCGCCACGAAAAGCAGCGCCATGTCCGAACCAGGGCCGTACAAAGTCTGGTGATATTCGCTGATATTGCAGCACACCTTAAGCCTTTATGCTTATGCGGTCGAACCCCTCCCCAACCCCCTCCCCAAACCCCCTCTCCGAAAAGTCTATAAAGAACTGACGAAGGGAAATCCCCGCCTCAGCCCCCTTTTAGGGAAAGATATACGGTATACACAATGTGTATAGCATGTTTTTCGGCTCGTATAAGCCCGATGTCAAATCGCCTCCAACCGCCGGCCCTTTTCACACCAAAGCTGTCCCTTCGGGCATAAAACACGGTGACAAATCTACCGCTGACCCAGCTATTCCGTCTGATTTGAGGCGGCTGAAGTATATGGATGGAATGGGTCCTGGGTAGACAGGGCCTACATCCGAACGGTTTTGGTGATCGCTGAAGTATGAGCGCGTGTGCATCCACGCCTTCGAAAACTGGGAGGAACCGCGAGTCGACCTTACCATATAGGTAGGTTTCATAATACCGACCGCACTCGGCGCTTGGCGGCAGGACACCCGATGAGGCATATGGTGAAATCGACATCTCAGGGTTGCTATCTCCGCAACCCTGAGGACAACGTTGGCGGCGTGAGCTGATCCAGGGAACTGGGTTAACCAAGCCGCCAAACTTTCCGAACAAGCGGGACCAGCTCAATCCCCAGATTGAGCTCGAGCAGGTACAATATTCCATCATGCTGCAACCGCGAGGTTAGCGCCTAAACTCTCAGGCACCAGTTCGACGGAAGCATGCATACCGAGATCGGTGACATTTGTTCTGCCGGCAACGATGCGTTCGAGGGCGTCGGTAAGATAAGAGCGCGGCATCACGATCAGGCGCATGTCCGATAAGGCGGTACAGGCCGGAGGGACACAATTTTCCTGGCCATTGATCGAAATCAAGGACGTTTCCGCCAATTATGGCTCATAAAGCCATATGTCCTTCCAGGACTTTTCCTAGTGGACGAAATCCGCAGAAAGACTCCTTCGGATTTTTCCGCCAGCCATTGGTTTGATTGTCTTTCTGAAATGTAATCAGCAAGGCCAGTTCGTGGCAATTTCATGTGTCAAACTGCCAGCGGTTTGTCTGTATCTGGCATGAATGGAGGCGTTATGACAGATTTTTTAAAGCTCCGGCAGGATATGGTTGAAAGCCAGATAGCAGCGCGTGGCATCCGATCCGCAGCGGTTCTGGCCGCGCTTCGAAAGGTCTCGCGGGAGGCGTTTCTTCCTGAACGTCTACGGGAGTTTGCCTATGAAGATTCTTCGCTTCCCCTGGTCGCCGGGCAGACCATCTCCCAGCCTTATATTGTGGCACTGATGACGGAGGCTCTCGATTTGAAGGGCGGCGAAAAGCTACTCGAAATCGGGACGGGTTCCGGCTACGCGGCGGCCGTGCTGGCTGAGATCGTAGCGGAAGTTTATACGGTCGAACGCATCGGCGAACTTGCTGAAAAGGCTGCGTCCACGCTGGAAGCTGTTGGCTACCACAATATCCATGTGGTGCATGCCGATGGGACCCTCGGCTGGGCCCCGGAGGCGCCATACGATGCGATCATCGTCGCGGTGGGAGGGCCTGTGGTCCCTGAATCGCTCAAACAACAGTTGAAAGTCGGCGGCCGGTTGGTAATGCCGATCGGCATCGATCCGCGGGTGCAGGAACTTGTGCGTATCACGCGAACTTCCAATAACCATTTCGAGAGTGAAGACATCGCCGACATTCGTTTGGTTCCGCTCACTGGCAGGAGAGGGGCGAGCTCCGCCCGGACGTGGGCAGCGTTGTGAGTGCAATCGCCACTTCCGCCGAAGCATTCAATTCAATCGAAGAAGCTGACCTCGACGCGCTTCTGGATCGGATCGGCGACGCGAAGATCGTGCTGCTCGGAGAAGCGAGCCATGGCACATCTGAATTCTACAGCATGCGCGAGCGCATCTCGCAGGAGTTGATAACGCGCAAGGGGTTTCGCTTTGTCGCCATAGAAGGAGATTGGCCCGATGTGGCCCGTCTCGACCACTATGTGCGGCATTTTGAGTATCCGCCGAGCGAATGGACGGCATTTGCCCGCTTCCCGACCTGGATGTGGCGCAACAACGAGGTGCGGTCATTCGTGGATTGGCTGCACGCCCACAATGTGGAGCATGCACCTCAAGAGCGGGTCGCGATGTATGGCCTTGACCTGTACAGCCTCTACACCTCGATCCGATCGATCCTGAAGTATCTGGACGACGTTGACCCCGACTCCGCGCGCATTGCACGGCAACGCTATGGTTGCCTGACCCCCTGGCAAACCGATCCCGCAACCTATGGCCATGCGGCGCTGACCGGCACCTACCGGACGTGCGAGAAGGAGGTCGTCCGCATGCTGAAGGATATTCTCCATAAACAAAGCGACTTATGCCGCCCATGACGGTGAGCGCTTTATGGATGCGGTGCAAAATGCCCGCCTGGTTACGGATGCCGAGCGCTACTACCGGATTATGTATTACGGAAGCCGCGCATCCTGGAATTTGCGCGACAGTCACATGTTCGAAACGCTGAAAACCCTGCTTAACTTTCACGGAGCCAAAGCCAAGGCCATCGTATGGGCACACAATTCCCACATAGGTGATGCCGCCGCGACAGAGATGTCCGCACGCGGCGAATTCAATATTGGCCAATTATGCCGGGAAGAATTTGGCAACGACGCTTATTCCATCGGCTTCGGAACCCATACAGGGACGGTTGCGGCGGCGTCCGACTGGGGCGGACCGATGGAGGTTAAGACGGTGCTGCCCTCACTCGAGCAAAGCTATGAAAGACTATGCCACGCAACCGGCCGGCCACGATTCATGCTGCCGCTGCGCGGGCATTCCGCCGCGGAGGTTCGCAACAAATTGATGAAGCCGCGCCTGGAGCGGGCAATTGGGGTGATCTACCGGCCGGAGACAGAGCTCGCGAGTCATTATTTCCAGGCAGTCCTGCCCGCCCAGTTCGACGAGTATATTTGGTTCGACGAGACACACGCGGTAACCCCGTTCGGGACTAAGGAACTCGAAGGGCTTCCCGATACGTATCCATTTGGTTTGTGAGACCAACAGGCATGGGGTGCCCCCCTTAGCCCTACCAAGATGCAGCATAGCTTCACACTAAGAAGTATCTTTTCACTTCAATTTTATTAGTTAATTCAGTGGATTATGTACAATTAGCCTATTTCCGACAGAGCGTTAAAGTCGCTTAATCATATGCATATAAATGCAACCGACTGACTTTTAAGTAAATATTGTTATGGCACGAGACTTGCTCATTCACCTGTGCGGGTAAAGCTCCCGCTACCAATCCCTCTGGGCTGCTACCGAAGGCATCCGGCTGCTCAAAGGGCTCTAAGTTTGTAGCATTTTACGGAGGAAACTGAAAAAATGACAACTCTCAAAGAGCAACTGAGCAAACACGTTGCCTCATATGACCACTGGGCAACACGCCGCCGTTATGGGCCGGACGGACATAATAACCGAAGCTTGTGGGTACTGGCATGTATGGACGAACGCCTGCCGGTGGATGAAGCGCTCGGCATTCATGTAGACACACCGGCTGGAGGAGGCGATGCGCACTGCTTCCGTAATGCGGGGGGAATTGTCACCGACGACGCCATTCGTTCGGCGATGCTGACCTGCAATTTCTTTGGAACCAAGGAAATTGTTATCGTGCAGCATACTCAATGCGGCATGCTCTCAGCGAATGCGGCAGATCTGGAAAAGATGTTGCGCGCCAAGGGCGTCGATACGGACAACATCGCGATGGATCCAACGCTGCCCGAACTGAAGCTGGAGAAAGGCGCGTTCGCCAAGTGGATCGGGATGATGGACGACGTTGACGAAACCTGCATGAAAACAATCGAGGTGTTTAAAAACCATCCGCTCATTCCCAAGGACGTGATCGTCAGTGGCTGGATCTGGGAGGTTGAGACGCGGCGGCTGAGAATGCCAACCCGGGACGCGGAAAAACGTGCTCGGACCGACGTTACATCCAGCCAATTTGGCGTCAAAGGGAAGCAACCGCCGCGTTGGAGCTAATGTCTTAGCGGAAACCTAAAAACGTGGGCGCCTGAAACGGCTCGAAGCAACAGGTGTCCACGTCTTGGCGCCTCCAAGAAACGCGCTCTTCATATAGAACGGGGTTCAAAATGCCAACTTATGATTACCAGTGTACGCATTGTGCGCTACAATTCGAAGAAAATCATGCAATCAACGCGCTCAGTCCAGATTGCCCGAAATGCGGGGGTATGGCTGAAAAAATCATCCTCAGGTTCCCTGCGGTGCATGGATACATGGCGCGTGGCCGTGATGTGGCAATGCGTTCACTGCAGCCGAAACCGGGGCAGGAGAAGCACATACACGGACCTGGGTGCGGATGCGGGCACCTCAAACATTCTTAAACGTAATTAATTTTTGGGCAAGGTCGGGAAGAATAGACAGCGCGCCAGTATGACGACTTGCGTTAGCGATGTCGGATTGGAGGACAATAACCGTGCCCGATAAGGTTTTTTCCCATCTGAACCCGATCCTGTTTTTACAAACCTTTGTTGCCCAGAGCGTGGATGTCAGCGCAAAGTTGGGGGGCGGCAAGGAAAATGACCGCCAAAATTATATCGAACAACTCGGTCTTACAGCGAGCGGCTGCTTCGAGACCGCGTACCGCCAGGAGTTCGCGCAATCGGGCATCCTTGATCATGATAAGTATGCTGATATGATCGTAGAAATTAAAAACAAGATCGGCGGAAATTTTTCTCGCGCATCAAGCGAACCAGGGATGGTACGCGTGACCAGCACGCGCTGCCCCTTCGGGGATGCCGTTATGCAGGCCCCGGAGCTGTGCAAGATGACCTCCAGTGTCTTCGGCGGAATTGCGGCACGTAACTTCGGTTATGCGAAGGTGATCCTGGATAAACGCATTGCCGTGGGAAACGGGATGTGTGAGGCTCGCGTTTACACCGACGCAAAAATTGCTGCCGACTTGGAGGGCGACGAATATCGCCAGGAACAGGGGGTTATCCGCGGCCACGGGGCTACAGTCAAAGCGCAAATTACGAGGGACCGGCGCGATGGGAAAGTCTGGTGCGGTGTCATTTCGAACGAGCCCGAGGCGACCGACAACTCTTACGTTGTGGCGAAGTCACCGGCCATGCTTAATGCACTGGAGACAGTCAAGGTCGTGGCGCCAACCACCGCGACAGTTCTGATTACCGGTGATACCGGTGTGGGCAAAGAGGTCATTGCCCGTCGCATCCACGCCTTGAGCGAACGCTGGAACCGGGCTTTTGTTGCCGTAAATTGCGGTGCGATACCTGAAAACCTTGTCGAGGCTACACTTTTTGGCCATGAGCGCGGTGCGTTTACCGGCGCCTACGATGTTCGTCACGGACTGTTTGAGCAGGCAGAGGGTGGAAGTCTGTTTCTTGATGAACTCGATTCGTTACCGCTGGCTGCCCAGGCACGTCTCTTGCGCGTGCTGCAGGGTGGTGAGTTTGAACGCATAGGTGGGAAGCATCGCCTGTCCGCGGATGTTCGGGTGATCGCTGCGGCCGGTACACATCTAGATAAGCTGATCGCCGAGGGAGCTTTCCGGATGGATCTCTATTACCGAATAAACGTAGTGCCCATCCATCTCCCACCGCTATGCGAACGATGCGAGGATATTCTACCACTCGTCGATCACATACTTGCGAAACTCTCTGTAAAATACAAAAAATCGCAAAAAACATTAAGCGATGCCTCAATGGCGAGTGTGATGCAGTACGATTGGCCTGGCAACGTGCGCGAGTTGGAGAACGTGCTAGAGCGCTCATTCCTGTTCTCACCTGGTCCAATTATTACCAAGGTGTTGATGCCAAAACTCAACAATGGTTTACCGAAAAGTATCGTGAAAGCTGTTGACTCATCACTCAAGGAGGCGAAGCATCTGGCGGGTGAACAGGTGGAAGCACAAATCCTCATGGGGGCACTTCGTCGTTTCCAGGGCAATATCAGTGACGTAGCAAAGTCTTTAGGAGTTACTCCAAGGGCAATCCATCAAAAGCTCAATCTTCACCGTATGGATCCCAACCAATATCGTTCACGGACAAGGCCAAAAGAAATGCACGTAGATAAAACTTATTTACAGAACCATTGACGAAAGACTTCCATTCCGAGCGGCTCTGATTATCCTTGCGATAGATTATAATCTGTTCCTTCCAGGCGACTATTTAGACATTCCGCGCTATGTATTCCGGCTTTCGTGAATTGACGCTTGGCTGCAGTGAACACAGCAGCCAACAATAATATCCAAGAAACGGGCCAGACTCGTAAGCAGCATGTGTGCGTGATAGGCAATATAAAAGGAGCGCTTCATGACATTAAAGCTTTCGCCAATCGCCATCGCCATCGCCAGCGCCATTGGCTTTGCCACGCCCGCACTGGCGCAGAAAGTATCGTCAACCGGCTTTCAATCCGGCAATATCCTGGTGCGGTTACGCGTCGACGGTGTCCTCCCGGAGAATTTTTCAAGTTCCGTTGAACTTGCTGGCAGCAATGCGCTCACTGGCAGCAAAGTTCACGTATCAAACTACGTGATTCCAGAGATTGATCTTTCTTATTTCTTTACGCCGCACTGGTCAGTTGAGGCAATTGCCGGCACTTCGCGTCATAACGCATGGGCGACGACGCCGATCGGCACCGTGAAAGTCGGCAGCACCTGGGTTATTCCACCAATAATTACGATACAATATCATTTTCCAAGTTTTGATGGTTTCGTTCCATATATCGGCGCCGGTGTTGCAGCCATGTTTTTCTATAACACCCATCATGCCCAAGGCGGATTGATAAACGCCGTTTACTTTAACAATAGCATCGGCCCCGCGTTGGAAATAGGCGTGGATTACAATGTTACAGGTAACTGGTACGGAAATTTTGTTATAAAGCAGAGTTTTGCGGGCACCGAGGTGCATGTCAATCACGGCGCAATCATCGCCAAAACAGCTCTTGACCCCACCATTATCGGCGCCGGTATTGGCTATCGCTTCTAACTTAAGAATGATGCGGATCGCGCTGGCCACGGCGGCGCAAGGCGATTAATTCCGCGACGATTGAAAACGCGATTTCATCGGGGGTTATGGCGCCAAGATCAAGACCGGCCGGGGCGCGCAGGCTTGCCAGACGATTCGCCGAAACACCATCTTCCTTAAGTTTTTTTATCAGAAATGCAACTTTTTTTCTCGAACCGACGAACGCAACATAAGACGTATCCGTGTTCATTGCCGCGGTCAAAGCGGCATTGTCGCCGCTGCCTTGTGTCGAAACCACGATATAATCCGCATGGTTACCATCGGGCGAGAGTTTAAAGCCGTCGATCATCCGGTCGGCTTTCGTGAACTTCTCATGATCCTCTTTTGTCGCCGCGACGGTAACGAAGAATTCCATCCGCAGCGCCAGCTCCGCCAGCGCCACCGCGACCGGCGAAGCGCCAAAGATCGCCAGATGCGGGCGCGGTAAAAATGGCTCAACAAAAATATCCATAGTGCCCTGGCTGGGGCAAGCATTATTGGCAAATTGAACGCCGTCTTTAGAATCCCCTGCGTGCAGACCCTGGGCGGCGAGAACATCTACCGGCTGTACGCTGAGCAGCCTGGGTTTTCCATCGTTCAAGGATGCCGCGGCCGCCTTCAGCACAGCCGCCCGCGCGCAACCGCCACCGATCCAGCCGCCTGAAATAACGCCATTGGTGGCGATCAAAGCCTTTGCGCCGGCCTTGGCCGCTGTGGTAGCCACCGTCCGCACGACGGTTGCCATGGCAAACGATTCACCTTTGGCTTTCATGCCATTTGCAAGTTCCAGGATATCTTCAGGGATTATCATTAGTTAGCGCTCCGCAACAACGCCTGCTTCTGCCTACTCGCGATGCGGGCGATGAGAGCTGCGTAATCGGCAGGCGTATCGCAGTCGAAGGTGAAGGCATCGGTCTCGAACTCAATCTGCGCCACTTCATCGGTTTTGGTTTCGATCAATCGCCGGCAGCCGATATTGAGCCCTCCCCCGGCGACATCCGGGATATGAGACGCGGCGAACAGGACCGGATTGCCGCGCTGCCCTTTATGGAACGGCACCAAAATCGAGCGTTCTGTATGAACGTAAGCCGAAATGAGATCGCCAAGATGAGAGGCCGTCAGCAGTGCCTGGTCGCCAGGAACCACCATTACGGCGTGACAAAACTCCCGCAGCGCACGTACCCCCGCGGCCACCGAAACTGGCTGGCCTTCCTCGTATCGCGGATTATGCACGTAGCGCACCGGCAGGCCGGTGAGCGCGGCTGTGACCATCGCCGCGTTGAAGCCGGTCACCACGATCGTCTCGGCCGGCCCCGCGCCAAGTGCGGCCTGGACGGTCCGCCAAATCATTGGGATGCCCCCAACATCGAGCATCAGCTTGTGCCGGCCCTCCATGCGCGTGGACATTCCAGCCGCGAGTACGACGGCGGAGATGAGCGGTACTGTCATCATAACACCTCCATGACACTCGATAGAGCAGTGTCCAGGCTGGCAAGATCGTGCCCCGGTGCGAACAGGCTGAGATAGGGCAACGCTTCGCGCATGCCGCGCGCCAGCGGCGCATAGCCGGGTGTGGCTTTCAACGGGTTCAGCCAAATGATCCGCCGCGCCCGGCGCGCGAGGGCGGCCATTTCGCGGCCAAGCACCCCCTCCTCACCTGTGTCGTAGCCATCGCTGGCAATGATAACCACGGTGCGCGCATGCACCAGCCGTCCGGTATGCTGGCGGTTGAAGGCGGCAAGACATTCGCCAATTCGCGTGCCGCCAGCCCAACCGGCGGATAACAGTTGCAGGCGTTCCTGTGCCCGCCAGGGATCGGGGTCCGCAAGCGCCTCCGAAACATGGGTAAGATGCGTATGGTAGAGAAACACATGAATATCGGACAGTTCCGCCGCCAGCGCGCGAGCCACCCGAAGGTAAAAAAAACTGTAGAGCGACATCGACCGGCTGACATCAAGCAGCAGAACCAGCCGTGGGCGGACACGCCTCGGCGCACGGTAGCTCAGCCGTGCCGGTGCGCCACCGGCGCCAATACTGCGCCGAAGCGTGCGGCGCAGGTCCAGCCTCCGTCCCGCTGCCTCAGCCTGCTCGCGCCGGGTTTTCAAATGCCGGAGCCGTCGGGCGAAACGGCGGATCAACACTTCGATCGCGCGGGTCTGTTCGGGATCGGTCAGGGACCGGAAATCCGCTTCTTCCAAGGATTGCGCGGCACTCGCGCCTTGTCTGGCAGTACTGTCATCGCTGCCGCTGAAATCCTCACTTTCATCGCGTTGAATCGCCGGGCCGGCCCTGCCGCCTGCAACATCATCCGTCTGGTCAAGTTCAATACGCCCGGCACCACTCACGCGCGATTCCACGAGCTTGCGACGGTTGGGAGGTAGCCAGAACGAGTTGAACAATGCATCGAAACGGTGCCATTCATCCGCGCGTGCGCAAAGCAGGCCGCGCCAGCCCAAACGCAACGCCTCCGGCGACATGATCCCGATTGTTGCCGCGACCTTCAAAGCATCCTCGGCCTCGCTGATACCGACCGTAAAACCATTGGCGCGAATGGTGGCGACGAAGCCCGTGACTTTGGCGGCAATAGCGGATTCCACAGCGCTTACCCCGAAGCCGCGACCAAGCGGTCGATGGTCGGCCGGTCCATCGCCAGCACGTCCTCTCGTGTTTTCAGCAATGCCGCCAACGAATCCTGTATCCGCTCCGGCCCCGCCTCGTCCAACGTGGTAATCCCCAGGCCGAGCAATGCGGCGGCCCAGTCCAGCGTTTCGGCAATGCCTGGCTTTTTCTTCAAATCAAAGCGACGGAGGCTTTGCGCGAATTCGACAATTTGAGCAGCGAGACGCGCGGGAAGCTCCGGCAGCCGCGTTTCGATAATCGCCAACTCCTTCTCGAAACTTGGATAATCGAGAAAATGATAAAGACAGCGCCGGCGCAGCGCGTCGGAGAGTTCCCGTGTCGCATTCGAGGTCAACACCACCAGCGGAATCGACTTGGCCTTGACCGTGCCCATCTCTGGAATGCTAACCTGATAATCCGAAAGCAGTTCCAGCAAAAAAGCCTCGAAGGCGGCATCAGCCCGGTCGATCTCGTCGATCAGCAGAACCGGCGGTGTTTCTTCAGTCAGAGCTTCCAGCAATGGGCGTTTGAGGAGATATTTTTCGCTGAATAATTCATCATCGGCCAGCATCGCCGCAGGCCCGCTTGCCTCGGCCCGCTTGATCGCCAGTAACTGGCGCTGATAATTCCATTCATAGAGTGCGTTATAGGTATCGAGCCCTTCATAGCATTGCAGGCGGATCAGCCTCGTCTCCCGCACACGCGCCAGCGCCTTGGCGATCTCGGTTTTGCCGACACCAGGATCGCCCTCCACCAGCAATGGCCGGCCGATGCTTTCCATCAACAACAACGTCACGGCAAGGCTGCGATCAGCAACATACCCCACCTGTGCCAGCCTTGATTGAAGATCGAGGATCGCGGTCATGTGATCCATGGCGATACCATGATCAGCTTGCTTTCGGCCGTCCGAACAGGCTGCGGACAAAATCCTTGATAACGGCCCATGCGAAGGCGAGCGCGTTGAATTTTGCTTCCACCGAAACCTGTTGCGGAGCAGCGGCCGCCGAGGCTGTGGTCATTGTTGCCGCTTGCGTCTTCAATGTCTCCGCCTTGGCCAGCAGGTTTACGAAAAACATTTTCAACAACTGATCCGTCACGGTGTTCATCAAGCGCGAACCAAAGGCGGCCACCTTGCCGGTAACGTTTACCTCGGAGCGCCCGGTGAGTTCGCAGGATTCTGATCCCGTCTCCTTGACACTCGCGGTCAGATCAAGCGATGCACCAGAACCACCTGTCATATCCGCCCCTTTGCCCAGGATATGGATGGAACGTGCCACAGGGTCCAGGGTCGCGACCTCGATTTCGCCTTTGAAAATGACAGTCGCCGGTCCCAGCTTTACGGTAATGGTTCCCTTGTAATGGGTTGCGTCCACCCGCTCGGTAATTTTCGCGCCTGGCATGCATGCCACGATGCCTTCAATATTTTCAACCAGAACTCCAGCCCGCATTCGCGGTTACAGGCAACGCAAGACTCTTCTCAAGCTCAATTTTCATAAAATTTCCTGATATTCAGGGCAAAATTATAAACCAAGAGCATTCGCCTGCTGCCATATCCGCCAGTTATTATGCGGCATGTTAAAATGGGTAATGCCGAGATGCGCGAAAGCGTCGATCACCGCGTTGCTGAAGCATGGGATGGAGCCGACATGCGGCGACTCCGCAACCCCCTTCGCGCCAATGGGATGATGCGGCGAAGGCGTTACCGTAAAGTCCGTTTCCCAATGCGGCGTTTCCACCGATGTGGGCAGGAAGTAATCCATCAGCGTCGCGCCGAGCACATTGCCTTGCTCGTCATAGGGAAGCTCCTGGCCCATCGCAACCGCGAAGCCTTCGGTCAGGCCGCCATGGATCTGCCCTTCAATGATCATTGGATTGATCCGTGTGCCGCAATCATCCAGCGCATAGAAGCGCCGGATTTTTGTTTCCCCGGTTTTCTTCGTGATATCCAGCACGCAGAGATAAGCACCGAAGGGGAAGGTGAAATTCGGCGGGTCATAATAATCCACCGCTTCCAGGCCCATTTCCATGCCTTCCGGCACATTATTGTATGCAGCCCAGGCGATTTCCTTCATGGATTTGGCTTTCGCCGGATCGCCCTTCACCTTGAACTGGTCAAAATCAAATTCCAAGTCATCGGGCGCGACTTCCATCAGATGCGCAGCGATCTTACGTGCCTTCTCCCTTATCTTGCGGCTGGCGCGCGCCACCGCAGCACCCGCCACAGGCGTTGAGCGCGAGCCATAAGTGCCAAGCCCATAGGGTGCGGTAGATGTATCACCTTCCTCGACAGCGATCTGCGATGCGGCAATACCGGACTCGGATGCAATGATCTGCGCATAGGTCGTCTGGTGCCCCTGGCCCTGGCTGATGGTGCCCATGCGCGCAATCGCCGAGCCATCCGGATGCACCCGGATTTCGCAGCTGTCGAACATGCCGATGCCCAGAATGTCGCAGGATTTGGAGGGACCGGCGCCGACAATTTCGGTGAAGGTCGTGATGCCGATGCCCATCAGCGTCGGGCAATCCGGGTCGGCGCGCTTTTGCGCCTGCTCGGCACGCAACGCCTCGTAATCCACTGCTTTCAGAACCTTCTCCAGCGCTGGCGCATAATTGCCGGAATCAAATTCCAGACCAAGCGGCGTCACATAGGGAAACTGGTCGGCGCGGATGAAATTGCGCCGCCTGATCTCGGCCTTGTCCAGCCCGAGTTTCTGCGCCAGCACATCGATCATGCGCTCTACCAGATACACAGCCTCCGTCACACGGAACGAGCAGCGATACGCAACCCCACCCGGAAACTTGTTGGTATAAACCCCATCAACCGAGACATGAGCGTTAGCGATATCGTAAGATCCGGTACAAACATGGAACATGCCCGCTGGCCATTTCGTGGGGTCGGCGCAGGCATCGAATGCACCATGATCCGCCGTGACGTTTACCCGCAAAGCACGTATCTTGCCGTTATTATCGGCGGCCAGCTCGCCGGTCATCCAGTAATCGCGCGCGAAGGCGGTCGTGGTCAGATTTTCGCTGCGCGATTCAATCCATTTCACCGGCCGGCCAAGCACGATGGAAGCAACGATGGCCGTGACATAGCCCGGATAGACGCCAACCTTGTTACCAAAACCACCACCGATATCAGGTGAAATGATGCGGATTTTTGATTCCGGAATACTTGAGAGCAGCCCGACAACCGTACGGACAACATGCGGCGCCTGAGAGGTAATCCATACCGTCAGGTCCCCACGCACCGCATCGTAACTCGCCACGGAACCACATGTTTCCAGCGGGCAAGGATGCACACGCGGATAGTACATATCCTGCTTCACCGTTACCTCGGCATTGCCGAAGGCGCGATCCGTTTTATCCTTGTCGCCGATCTGCCAATTGAAAATATGATTATGATGCCGTCGCTTGCCATGCGCGCCGACATCCTTGCCCTCCAGGTCCGGGCGGATCACCGGTGCATCCGGGTCCAGCGCACGGAACGGATCGACAACCGCCGGCAGTTCATCGTATTCCACCTCCACAAGTTCGGCTGCGTCAGCCGCTACATAGCGGTCATCCGCCACCACGAAGGCAACTTCCTGGTTCTGGAAACTCACTTTGCCATCAGCGAGAACCGCCTGCACGTCACCGGCAAGTGTTGGCATCCAATGCAGCTTCAGCGGTTTCAAATCCTCCGCCGTTAACACCGCATGGACACCCGGATAGGCTTTGGCTTTGGATGTATCGATCGAGATGATACGGGCATGGGCGTAAGGGCTGCGCACCATTACGCCGAACAGCATTCCCGGCAGTTTTATATCGTCGACATAATTGCCCTTTCCCTGGATAAAACGGGGATCTTCACGGCGCTTGCGTGAGCAACCAATGCCTTCGAGTTTTTCCAAACGCCCTTGAGTCTCGACATTCTGATCCATATTTCCGAATCCCTTTAAGCGCTGATTTCAGCCATGAGCGGATGCGATGTTTCCACCGCCTCGCCGCGCATTTTTGCCGCAGCGTACTGGATCGCTTTCACGATGTTTTGGTAGCCGGTGCAACGGCACAAATTCCCGGCCATCCAGTAGCGGATCTCCTCCTCGGTTGGGTTCGGGTTTTCCTGCAACATCCGGTAGGCGCGGGTAATCATCCCCGGTGTACAAAAGCCGCATTGCAGGCCGTGTTCCTGTGTGAAACCTTCCTGCAAAGGGTGCAACTGACCACCCTTCGCAAAGCCTTCGATGGTGAGGAGCTCGGATCCTTCGCATTGCACGGTAAGTATCGTACAGGACTTCACCGAAACGCCATCGAGATCGACAGTGCAGGCCCCGCAATGGGAAGTATCGCAGCCTATATGCGGCCCCGTTATAGCAAGCCTTTCACGCAGCGTATGGATCAGCAGTTCACGAGGCTCCACAAGAACATCCGCGGCCGCGCCATTAAGTTTGAAACTGACAACCGTTTTCTGAGCCATGATTTTTCCCTTTACGCGGCACAACGGGAGAGCGCGGTTTTCAATGCTCGCTCCACCATCTGTCCGGTCATCGCTGTTTTATAGGTCTCATCACCGCGTAAGTCCGCGGCCGGTTCGCAGATCGCCATTGCCAGGCGTGCGGCCTCGCTAGCCACAGTGGCATCGATCGTTTTGCCGGTCAAAAACTTCGCCGCGTTCTCGGCAAACAGTGGTGTCGGCCCAACATTTGTCAGCGCGATCCTCGCCGCCGCGCACACGCCATGCTCCAGCCGCACCACAACCGCCGCCGCTGCCGTTGCAAAATCTCCTGTCTTTCTCTTGAGTTTCGCATAAGCGGCTCCACTGCCTTTGGCTGGAAGCGGAATACGTATCTGCGTCATCACCTCGCTGGGGGCGAGAGCCGTTTCGTAAGTACCCAGGAAAAACGACGAAGCCGGCACCACCCGTTCGCCGCCGGCGCCGCTTAAAACAAAAGACGCATCCAATGCCAACATCACCGCCGGATGGTCGTTGGCCGGATCGCCATGGGAAATGTCACCACCAATTGTGCCCTTGTAGCGCACCTGCGGGTCAGAAATCTGCCTCGCCACCTCAGCCAGCAGTGGCAGGTGTTCCGTTAACAGAGCTGAAAAGATGATCTCGTTTTCAGTCGTCATGGATCCGATATGTATTTCGGATCCATGGATTTTGATACCTCGAAGTTCGGGAACCTTATTGAGGTCAATAAGATGCCCCGGTGCTGCGAAGCGAAGTTTCATCATCGGCAGCAGGCTGTGGCCGCCCGCGAGCAGCTTGGCCTCATCGCCATAGCGGTCAAGCAGCGCAAATACATCCGGCAGCGACGTGGGAGCATGATATTCGAACGGACGTGGGATCATCGTTCCTCCATAGTCTTTTTTGACTTTTTCCCTTTTGGCGCACGCATAACCGCGCCATTCCAGGGCCGCCTTACGTGAAGGACGGAGCCGTTATGCAGGGGAAGGCTAATCTGGCGCACGCCCTGTTCACAACTACGATTGCGTCAAACGCCAGCATAGCCTCACGAGTTGCCGCCTTCGGACCGCGAATCAGCATTCCCCGCATGAGCCTTGCATTGAGATCACTACGTTTTACTATGGGGCTACTATGGGAAGGGTGGTACTCAGAATTTAAAAAACCGCCACCAAAGGAAAGAGACACAAAATGTCCAAGCCACTCAAGCAAACGTCCAGTTCTAGTCTAAAAAACACAGATATAGATCATGAAATTATTCGAGATACCACATTTCAACACAAACTTGAGCAATTCAATCCGGGAATGGTCTGGCTGGACGATAATCAATGCATAACGGCGCTTAACGATGTTGCACTACACATACTCGGGCCTTCAGCTCAGGCATCGATGGGAGTTGCGCCTGAGACTTTGATAGGCTCGAACATCCTGCAGGTTCACCCGCCCAAAAGCCGGGAAAAAATTGAGTTTTTGCTGCGGACCCAAGATCCGCGGGGGCATAAAATGCATTCGCCACCGCCGCTTGCGATGATGATTACCATTCCTGACCGTCTGTTAATGATCAAGGTGTCACAGATGATGGGCGTCAACGGCATCGCCGGCACCTGCATGATCTTCTATGACCTTACGGATGCCACAACCTCGCCATCCAGTCTAACGAAAAGCCCTGGCGCGCTGCTGGAGCCGCGCTTGCTTTCACGGATTCCGGTATATCGGCGCGACCGCATTTTCCTCGTCGACGTGAAGGATATCGGCCATTTCGAAGGTGAAGGCCATTACACAAAAATCATAACGTCGCATGACCGCTATCTCTGCAATCTTTCAATGTCCGTGCTGGAGGCACGGCTCAACCCAGATCAGTTTCTGCGCGTTCACCGCAGTCATATCATCAATCTCGATTACGCGCTTGAACTTATTCGAGTCGATGACGGCATGCTTGTTGTAATGCCGCCTGGCATGGGAGACCCGGTACCGGTTAGTAAAAACAACCTGACCAAGCTTAAAGGGCGTTTTGGCCTGGCTTGAATTCCGGGTATTAAACCCCTCTCCACCGAGGTCATCGACACTGGATCAGATAATCCCATTCCAGCACAAAAATAGCTTCGGCAATCTTAGCAGGTGTTACGACCAACTCCAAGCCTATGACGGCGGTGCCCGGCACCGGCGCGGCATTTGGCACGTCCCGCGATACCCTGGGATGAAAAACTTGTGACATTTTCGCGGTATCAGCAAAACCACACTCCAGGACGCAGGATGCTTGATTAAAATCATGGCACCTCATGTGCAGAATCCATAGCTGTTTTTGCCATGCGAGGATCAATTTCATGAAAACCCAGATATTAGCAGCCATTGGCGAAACCTCGCTCCAACAGGCTTCCGCCGTCAACATGGCCTTGGCCGCCAATGACCGGCTGAAATATGTCTTTTCACTCCTGCAAATGGCGCTCGCCTATGCGGAACACCCCAAGCAGGAAGCCGCAACGCTGAAGAGGGAGCGCCTTGCCTGCGGCATCGCCGATCCGGATCTCGACACGGCCATCGCCAGCGCGCGGATGCGTGAAAATGCCTGTTATGTGCCGGGCGCCGCCGGGCTGATGCGCCGTATCGCCGAGGATCTCCGCCTGATGGCCGCCCCCGTGACCGGCGCTGCGGCTGAAGGCTTTGCTGCCCGGCTGGAGAGCCTGCTCGCCGCCCTGCCTAAGGCCGAGGGCGACCTGCTCGATCCCCAAACCGTTACCGCGATGATGCAGGCCGCGCACGGCGGCAACGACAGCCTGCACCGTCTGGTGATGGATTTGCACAAGCACCTCAATACCATGCAGGCCGCGTTGGCGACCGAGACACTGGACGGCGCCGCGACCTATAATCTGGCCGAGGCCGACCGCCCCCTGGTCGTGGCATTCATGGCCGGTCTCAACCGCACCGCGCGGCTGAAATTCAACCATCCGGGCCTGGCCACCACCGCCACCCGTGCCGGTGAAAAACTGCTCATCCAGAACGACATCGGCACCACGGAAGCGCACGTGATCGTCATCCATGTGCAGGGCCTGGCGGTGAGCGTTACCTACACCGACGTGCATGCCGAACGGCTGGCGTTTTTCCAGGACATGCTGAAACCCCGCAAAATCACCTGGGAGAGCAGCAGCACCGGTGTGCTGGCCGCTGGCGCGCCATTCTATATGGCAACCGGGCGGTTCGAGGCCGGAACCACAGAAGAGTGCCAAAACTACCTGGAATTCCTGGCCTCGCGGCTGGTGTTTCTCATCGACTGGAACCGCGCGCGCAAACAGTTGCGGGGCTTTCTGCGCGGGCCGGACCGTCTGGCCCTGCTGCGCTGGGCGGCGGAAACTGAGACCGGGCATCGCGGCTTTCTCGAACTCGGTGGCGCGCATCTGGTCAACCAGGCCATCGAGGCCACCGCCAGTTCGTCGATGCATTTCGGCGACCGGCTTTGCGACGTGCTGGGCGATGCCGAGACGCTGGATTTTCTGCGCTTTGTCTTTAAAACATCTACCTCCGGTTTGCTCGCCGACCAATCGCACAGCCTCATCAACGACCGCATCCGCGCGGCGCTCGCCATGCATTTCCAGAATCAGGAACAGCAGTTGTTGCGTCTGGCCGCCGACCATGCCGGGCTGATTTACGAACTTGCCTGCATTATGCGGGATGGCCTGCAACCGGAGTCCGGCGATTCTGGCAAACGCGCGCGCCGCGCCGCCAGGTTTGAACACGACGCCGACCACATGGTAATGGAGACCCGGGATACCGTGCGCCGGCGCCCCAGCTATGCGGTGTTTATTCCCCTGATGGTGACGGCTGACAAAGCGGCGGACGAACTGGAGGACGCGGCCTTTTTGCTCAATTTGGATACGCTGCACGGCCAACCTCTGGATGATTTGCAAACGCTGGCCAGTCTGCTGGTGGATGCATCGCAGGAGTGGATCAAAGCCCTGGGCCACGCCTGCCAGATCAGCGCGGCGGCGGGTAACTCCGAGATGGAGGATTTTCTGTCCGCGCTCGACCGCCTTTCCGCACTTGAACATGAGGCAGACGGCGCGGAGCGTAAACTTGCCGGCACCGCCATCCGCCACGCACAGGATTTCCGCCAGCTGCATCTGTTCAACGCGCTCGGCAGCAAACTGGAGGCTGCGGCGGATGCGCTGAAGCATGCCAGCCTGATGCTGCGCGATCACATGCTGGAGGATGTGATCAGTGGCTGAACTTTACCAAATTGCGCTGAACGCCCTGCCTGCACCCGGTGGCGCGCAAGAGGTTGGAAACAAAGCCTGGAACCTGATGCTCATGGCGCAGGCGGGTCTGCCCGTTCCCCCGGCTTTTGTGCTGCCCACATCATGGTGCGGCCGCGCGCGGGAAACAGAACTGCACCAGGCCCTGGCCAAAGGAATTGCCGGGCTGGAGGCTACCTCCGGGCTGCAATTTGGCGGCACGCGCAAACCTTTGCTTGTCTCCGTGCGCTCCGGCAGCGCCGTCTCCATGCCGGGGATGATGGAAACAGTGCTGGATGTTGGCATGAACATGACCACGGTCGAGGCTCTGATCCGCCTGACCGGCAATCCGCGCCTGGCCTGGGACAGTTTCCGCCGGTTTGTGCAAGGCTACGCCGAAATCGTGGCCGGCCTGCCGACAGCGCCGTTCGACGCGCTTGTGACCAGCGCAATGCAGGCGGCGGAGGCTGCGACCGAGTGGGAGCTGGATCACCGTGACGTGAAAGCCCTGACGATCGCCATGCTCGGCAGCTACCGCACGTTGACGGGCGTTGCCTTCCCGGCCGACCCGCACGAGCAGCTCGCGGCAACAGCGGAGGCCGTGTTCCGCTCCTGGGACTCGGCGAAAGCCGCCAGTTACCGCCAGTTGAACAACATTAGCGACGCAGCCGGCACGGCGGTAACGGTGCAGACCATGGTCTATGGCAATGCCGGCGGCACCTCGGGCGCCGGCGTTGGCTTTACCCGCAACCCTTCCACCGGCGCGCGGGAACTGTACTTTGACTTCCAGTTCAACGCGCAAGGCGAGGATGTCGTGGCCGGCCGGCATAAAATGCGCGATAACGAGCGGCTGCCCCTGGTTCTGCCCGCCGTCTGGGAGCAACTGCAAAGTACCCGCCATACTCTGGAAACCTTGTTCCACGACGCGCAGGATTTTGAATTCACCGTGCAGGCCGGCGTGTTATTTTTGCTGCAAACGCGCCGTGCCATGCGCACGGACTGGGCGGCCCTGGCCATCGCGGTCGATATGGTGGCGGAGGGGTTGCTCACGCCCGATGAGGGATTGAAACGGCTGGATGGCATCGACCTGAACAGCATTGTGCGGACAAGCTTCACCCCGCCACTACCGGAAGCGTTGGCGGTGGCGCAAGTTGCCAGCATGGGCGTAGCCAGTGGCGTTCTCGCCCTTGATGCGGAGGCTGTGAAGCGTTTCGCGGTGGCTGGTAGTGCTGCGATCCTGGTACGGTGGGAGACGGCCACCGCCGATATCGAGGGCATGGCTCTTGCCGCTGGGATTTTGACCGGCTCGGGCGGACGCACCTCGCATGCGGCGGTGATGGCGCGCCACATGGGAAAGGTGTGCCTTGTCGCCTGCCCTGACATTGGAAATCGATCTGGATGGCCGCCTGTGCCGCATCGGCGGACATGTTTTCAATGAGGGCGATTTTCTATCCCTGGACGGCAATACGGGCGCGATTTATCCAGGTCCGTTGACACCGGTGGTAGAGCGGCCAGAGAGCGCGCTGGTGGCTGTTGAGGCTTGGCGGCAAGCGGCTGCACGTGATCGCACACGGTGCCCGGCGGAAAATTTAGAGGCTGGTTCGTATTCAGCAGAGTGTTCGTAAAGCAGTTACACAATGATGCAATCAGCGGCCGGTCATTATTGGTTGAACCAGCGGTATTGCAGCACCACGCCGACTGTCTGGAAATTCGCGCCGATGCGTCCACTCAGCCGCTTTGACCACGCCACTTTCACGGAAAAGCCCTCGCTGATCGGGACGGACAGCGTCAGGCCGTAGCGCGAACTCGCCTGATAGTTGTGCGCGGGCACGCCGTTGCTGCTGGTCCGGCCGCCAAAGTAGTAGGTCGTGTCGACCGCGAGCCATAGGCCAGGACGAAAAGTGTAACCTCCATGCGCCTGAAATGTATAAATTGGATTCTGGCTGAGGTCGTGCCCTTGGAAGTAATTACCATTGTCGGTGAATACCCAGGCACCCGCTTGGGCTTCCGCGAACCAATTTCCCCACGGCTGCGACAGGCCGATCTCGGGTTTGAAGGCCCAGCGGTTGGAGCCGATGTTGATAAGACGCTGCGGGTCATACTGTCCAGCCGGCGCTTTAACCACGAGGCCAACCCCGAGTATGGTGGTTGGCTGATGTCGCTTGAACTCCGCCAGCGTGAGCGCGGGGCCGCCCAACAAGTTCACTGTCAGCCGAAATCTCGCGTCGCCCAACCCGGACCGGGTCACTTGCTGGTTCTGCTCATAGACCTGCCCGCTGACATTGCCCTCAAGGTAGGGCTCCACGATGGCCGCACTTGCCGAACGCCCCAGCAGGTCGAATGAATGACTATAGCCGACATTGTACGTGCTGATCGCGGCCTTGACGCCTGTGATCGGCTCCGACGGGTCAAGCGACACGGTGCCGCTCGTGTTCGTGAAGCCAGACAGGAGAAAGTTGGTGCCGATTGGAGACGCTGAGTAAGCGCGCGGCTCCAGGTCCTGGGCGTTGGCAACGCCGACTCCCCACGCGAGGATGCCAGCCACGATAACTATGATACCAACAGCGAAGCGGAGGACAAGTCCATTAAGCCCCGCCTTTGGCCGCATGATAGCACAATCTCCTTGACCGGCGGGCACTGTCGACTTGATTGCCCTCAGGGTAATCGAGTTTTAAATTCGCACCAACACTTTAACGTAACAGGTATTGGTCCGCCCCCTAATTTATTGATAGAGTCGTATATTGCAATTAATCTTGGCTCGCTGCTGGACCAGCGACGTTCCAATCCTCGCCGCTGAAAACACAACCGCGATGTATGCGGGCGCCATACTAAAAGGTGCAGCCCAACGGATGCCCGCAAAACATGCTTGCCTTCATCCATATCTCTGGCCCGCCGCGGATATTTTTCGAGCGTTACGACTTGAAGCCCTATATGGGGAGGAGCTAGATCAACTGCACTCGGTCCCTCTGGGGAAAAACAAACAGGAACCGCCATGTTTCGAATTCCTCCGTGTCATTGCCGTTGCGTTGCTGGCCTGCATTGCCTTGCCTGCCTTGAGTGCGGCGGCGCCTCCGCCCCAGTTAAGTGAATGTGCCGCCTGCCATGGTGCCAGCGGCATGGGCAACCCCGCCACTGGTTTCCCGGCGCTCGCCGGCCTGCCCTCAGCCTATCTTCAGGCGCAACTCAATGCGTTCAAAACCCACACGCGCGCTAATGCGGTGATGGTAGGCGTTGCAATCCCCCTCACCGCCCCGGATATCATCGCCTTGGCCAATTATTATGCCGGGCTTGCCGTTCCGGCGGCGCCGTTGCCGTCTCCCTTGCCCACCGGCGCCGGGGCCGATCTGGCGACACGCGGTGACTGGCAGGCCGGCCTCGCGGATGGCATTCCGTCCTGCGATTTATGTCACGGGCCTTACGGTACAGGCGTGGGGTCGCAATTTCCGCGCCTCGCCGGGCAGCCGGCGCCATACCTTGCCGCGCAATTGAATGCCTGGCGCGACAATACCCGCAAAAACGACCCGCTTGGGCTGATGGCCAATGTCGCCCACCGTCTCACCCCTGCACAAATCACTGCGGTTGCCGCCTATTACGCAGCCTTGCCTGCCAACCCCGTTACGGGAGCGAAGCCATGAGACCCGCCATCTTGGAATCCCGCCAGGTATTGAGGCAGACAATGCGGGCGCTGACACTGCTTGGCGCTGCTTGTATCCTGCTGCCTCTCGTCACCGGCACCGCCCAGGCGCAAACTCCCGCTGCGGCCCCCCCCGCTTCCGCAACCTTCTCGCCGCCGGACGAGTCCGCCATGCCAACCGGTCCGTTTGGCGCCTCGGTGAAACTGGGTGAGCAGATATTTTTCGATACGCCAAAATACGCGCCGCAATTCACCGGAAACACATTGAGTTGCGATAATTGTCACATGAACGGCGGCCGCCTGGCCAACTCGTCGCCAATTTGGGCGGCCTATGTCGCGTACCCCGCCTATCGGTCGAAGAACAAAAAGGTAAATACTTTTGGACAACGCCTGCAAGGCTGCTTCCGGTTCAGCGAAAACGGCAAAGCGCCGCCGCTCGACAGTGAGGTGATGGTGGCGCTCGAATCTTACTCGTTCTGGCTATCCACCAATGCGCCAACTGGTGCCAAAATGGCTGGCCGGGGCTATCCTGAGCTGCCAAAACCACCAGAAGCCCCGAGCTTTCAGCGCGGCCAGGTGGTCTATGCGCAAAACTGCAGCCTCTGTCATGGCGCGGACGGCGCCGGCGACATCTGCTCGCGGTACGGTGGTGTTCCCTGCCGTGTGGGGCAAGGACTCCTATAACTGGGGCGCGGGAATGAGCACGATCAACAACGCCGCCAATTTCATCCGAGCCAACATGCCGCTCGGCTTGGCTGGCTCGCTCTCGGTCCAGCAAGCCTGGGATGTCGCCGCCTATATCGACGGCCACGACCGCCCGCAGGACCCGCGCTTTGTCGGGAGCGTGGCCGAGACCCGCGCGAAATTCCACAACACCCCGCTCTCGCTCTACGGCACGACGGTCGATGGCCATCTGCTCGGCGGCAAGCCTCAATAGGTCCAGCGCTGCGTCAGGCTCAGCGTTTAGGTTTGCACCGGTCTCCGGTAAAGGTTCAGCAGCATCGGTTGTTCAAAAACATAGTTGCCGTCTTCGGAACGCCCGGTTTCAAACAGGTCCCTGACCTCATCGGTTTCGACTCGTTCACGATGGATGTTGTTAAAGGTCAGTCCCGTCACCCGCGCCACCATCGCGTCGAAATTCGGGTAAGACGGAAACTGCACGTACCGGAACAATTCCTCGGTGTGGAACAAGCGCCTGGCAGTCCGGCCGAGCGCAGCCTGAGCCTCGGTTCGAACCCTTGTCTCGTCATGGAATGGACGCATGACCCTGAAATGCGTACCTGTCATCCCAGGCTCTGCCACGCAGAGAAAGCCGGTTTCCGGCTTCAGAATCCGCGCCGCCTGCGCGAGGGCGGCATCCATATGCTCAACCGGTACGTGATGGAGCGAGCGGAAGAAGAATACGCCGTCAACCGAGCCCGGCTCTATAGGCAGGTTCTCAGCCCGGGCTTCGATAAAGGTCAGCCCCGTCATTGGCGGGGCATCGCGGTTCTTTCCGGCCTGGATCGGGTCCGGCTCCACGCCTGATACGCTCGCCCCTAACGCGCAAAGTTCGCGCGACACTTTGCCTGGACCGCACCCGATATCAACCACGGTCAGCCCGTTGACGGAAAGGAGCGTGCCTACAGCGGCAATGTCCGTCAGTTGGCCCAGGTCCGTGCGCGCGATGTCCATACGGTCAATTTCCTTGTGAATACCGAAGAGGTGCAGGCTTTAGCAGCCACCTGCATAAGGAGAAAGACTTGCACGCCGCACATTATCAATGGCGGATACAACCCCATCTTGCGATTGTATGGCCTGATAGTAGTAGGAGGCATCCATCGTACCAGGGGTATACCCATGACTAACGACTCCCGCCTCGTCGCTCTTGAGACCAGCCCGCCAGCCTTCACGCAAGACGCCGCAGAAATGATGGCATGGGATATTTTCGGCGTGGCGGGCACCGCCCAGCTGCTCTATGGTGAGCGCGACCAGAATTTCCGCGTCAGGCCGGAAGGCGCCGAGGGAATCATCTTCAAAATCCTCGGCCCGTCCGAGGATGTCGCGACGGTCGAATTCCAGACCGCGGCCCTCGAACATATCGCCGCCATGGACCCCACTTTGCCGGTGCCGCGCATCCGCAGAACCCTCGCTGGCGAGGCCTACACACGGGTAAACGACGATGCGGGCATCCCCCACATCGTGCGAGCGCTGGACTTCCAGCCGGGACGGGTGATGGAGGGCGTGGAGCCCAGCCGGCCCCTGCTGCGCAATGTTGGCGCCACCCTGGCACGGCTCGACCGCGCGCTCGGGAACTTCTTTCACCCGGCGGCGGGCCAGCGGATCGTCTGGGACCTTCGTCACGCGGCCGAACTGCGCCCCTCCGCCGCGCTCATTGAACCCTCGAGCAACCGTGCGCTGATTGAGGGTGTGCTCGACCGCTTCATCGCCTTCATGCCCGAACTGGCGCGCCTGCGCTGCCAGGTCATCCATAACGACTGCCACCCAGGCAACATGCTGGTCGATCCAGACCTTCGCTCCGTCGTTGGCCTGCTCGACTTTGGGGACATGATCCACGGCCCGCTGGTTCTCAATATCGCCGTTGCCGCCGCCGAGACTACCGGGACGAACCTCTCCCCGATCGACTACGCAGCGGAGGTCATCGCCGGCTACAACGCCGTTCTCCCGCTTGAGGACGCCGAATTCCCTGCCCTTTTCGAGGCCATTATCGCCCGTCACGCGATCAGCGCGACAATCCACGCCTGGCGCCGGCATAACGACCCGGAAGGAGCGGAGAAGCTCGGCGCACTCAGCGCCGCCAGCGGTCCCGCGATCGAAGCCTTTCTCAGCGCCGGCCGTGAGGCAGTTGTCGCCAAATTCCGCGCGGCTGCGGCCAGCCCTGAAACAGATCGCTCCGAGGGCGCCGCCTCGGCACAGCTCAAAACCCGCCGTCAGCATTTCCTTGGGCGCGGCCTGGAACTTTCCTACCAGGAGCCGGTCCATTTCGTGCGCGGCGAGGGCGTGTATCTCTACGACCCGGATGGGCGCCGCTTTCTGGATGCCTACAACAACGTCCCCTCCGTCGGGCACGGGCATCCGCGCGTTGCCGGGGCCATTGCACGGCAAATGGCAACGCTCTGTTCAAACACCCGCTACCTCCACCAGGCGGTCGTCGACTATGCCGAGCGCCTCACCGCAACGATGCCCGAGGGGTTGGAAAACTGCCTTTTCGTCAACAGCGGCTCGGAAGCGAACGACGCCGCCTGGCGTATCGCCAAAATCGTCACGGGGCACCGCGGTGCCCTGGTCATGGCACAACGCGTATCATGGCGTTACCGATGCGGTGGCGGCGCTCTCGCCCTATTACGGCCCGTTTGCCCGGCCGCTGGAGCCGCACATTCAGACGCTTGAGGCACCGGACACCTATCGCGGACGCTTCCCCGCCGATGACCCGGACGTGTCAGCGCGTTATGCCGCCGATGCAGACCGCGCGATCGCGGCACTTCAGGCAAGCGGTCATGGTGTCGCTGCCCTGATCATCGACTCCGCCTTCGTCTCGAACGGAATCCTCGATGTGCCCGCCGGTTATGTCGCGGCAGTCGCCGCCAAGGTTCGCGCCGCCGGCGGCCTGGTCATCGGCGATGAGGTGCAGTCCGGCTTCGGGCGTCTCGGCGACGCATTCTGGGGCTTCGCCCGCCATGGAATTGTTCCCGACCTCGTGACCCTCGGCAAACCCATGGCGAACGGGCACCCGGTCGGTGCCGTGATCACGAGACGTGACCTGCTCGATGCCTTTACGGATCAGGTCGACTTCTTCTCCACCTTCGGCGGCAACCCGGTTTCCGCCGCCGCCGCACTGGCAACGCTCGATATATTGCAGAGCGAAAACCTACAGGAAAACGCCCGTACCACCGGCACCCTGCTGCGCGAAAAAATCCGCGCTTTGGCCGTGCGGCATCCGGCGATTGGCGACGTTCGCGGCAGCGGCCTCATGGTCGGTGTCGAGATTGTCCGTGATCCAACACTGCGGACGCCCGCCTCTGACTGGGCAAAGCAGATCGCCAATGAGATGCGCCAGCACGGGGTGCTGATCGGAACCGAGGGCCCCGACGGCAACGTCCTGAAGATCCGCCCTCCCCTGCCCTTCGGCCCCGATCATGCCGCGATTGTGCTCGATGCATTGGAGCGTGCGCTTCAGACTCTGTGAGTTTGCGTTGCCAGGATCATGCCCTGGCCGACAATACGGATACCACGGCCGGATGATGCACGCCTATGACGTCATTCGAATTCAGCCGCCGCGCCTCTGCAAAAAACGCCACTTCCGCGCTTATCCATAATTTGAAGTCACAGCCATGAATTTTCCGACTGGCGGAGCTGATGTGCCAGGTTTCTTCACCACCGCCGGCGTCTCGCGGCGGGACGGCTTGGCGAAGCCCATGCTCTCAACATGCCCGATCGAAAACTGCCCGATGAGGCGCGACAGCTCCTCCGCCTCACCAGCCAGGCTATGGCTGGCAGCGGTCGACTCCTCGACCATCGCGGCGTTCTGTTGCGTCACCTGGTCCATCTGGTTGACCGCGGAATTCACCTCGGCGAGACCTCTCGCCTGCTCCGCTGCCGAGGCCGCGATGTCTTTCACCAGCAAGTTCAGCCGGTCCACCTGCTCGACGATGCGCGCCAGCGCCAGCCCGTCTCGCCCACAAGTTTGACGCCGGTTTCCACCTGGCAGCCGGACACGGAAATGAGCGTTTTAATCTCCTTCGCGGCATCGGCGGACCGCTGCGCCAGCGCTCGCACCTCCGTCGCGACCACGGCAAAACCACGCCCAGCATCCCCCGCGCGCGCCGCCTCCACCCCGGCGTTCAACGCCAGCAGATTGGTCTGGAAGGCGATCTCGTCGATCACGCCGATGATGTTGCCAATTTTCTTCGACGACTCTTCAATGCCACCCATCGCTCCCACAGTCTCGCGCACGACCTCGCCGGAGCGCTCGGCATCGCTCTTCGCGGCATTCACAACATTGCTCACCTCGTTCGCCCCTTCGGCAGTCTTGCGCACCGCCACAGTAATTTCGTCGAGTGCCGCGGCCGTCTCTTCCAGGTTCGCCGCCTGTTGCTCGGTCCGCCGCGCCAGATCATCCGAGGCCTGCGTGATCTCGGCAGCACCCGAGCGCACGCCCTGCGTATTGGCGGCGATCGACTCCATGGTCTCCTGCAGCTTGTCCATTGTCCGGTTGAAATCGGCCCGCAGACCTTCGTATTCGGCGCCAAACTTGTTGTCAGCCGGAACAGCAGATCCCCTTTCGAGAGTTTCCAACCCGGTCCCGACGGCCTGTGTAACAAAGGCCTGATTCCTGGCGATGAGTTCGCGCTCGGCCTCCGTTTTTGCGCGTTCCGCCTCTGTCTGCGCGGCGAGCCTCCTTGCCTCCTCTTCGAGTTGAAGCTTTTCGAGCCCTGCATCCTTAAACACCTGTACCGCGCGCGCCATGTCGCCGATTTCATCGCGGCGATCAGCGCCCGCGATCGTGGCATTCATCTCGCCGCGCGCCAGCCGCCGCATGGTTTGGGTCAGGTTGCCGATCGGCTCGCCGATGCTGGAGATCAGCAGCCAGACAAGACCGCAAATCGTCACCATCATGGTGCCCAGCACGACGCAGACACCGATCACGCTCGAACTCCTGGCCGTGCTGACACTCGCCGCATGTCCGGCAGCCAGATCCGCCTGGCGGGACAGATCGTCAGCAATGTCCCGGTTGTAGGTCGCATTCAGGGTGGGGGCACGACGTAGAGCTTCGCGAGCATGTTCGAGTGCCTGAGACCGCAATACTGCGAACAGAGAATGTCGTAGCTTCCCGGAGTAACGGCGCTTAAACCGACGCGTACGTTACGAGGCCGGGGATGGTATCCTGCTGAATTCGGAAAGCGGGAATATAGAACCCATGAATCACATCAGCGGAAAAGATCGCACTTGACCATCCGAGCGGAACGACCAGGTCAGGGCTTTTTTTTCCGTTTGCGTACCGAACAGCCACGACCATTGCCTCGCGTTTACCTTAACGACGATCGAGTCGGGCGGTGCGCTTCGCAAAAAACTGAATCCCGTCAGGCCATACACGAACATCGTCATCACCAAAAACGTCGAAGCGGTAATCCAGCCCATTTCGAGGAAGATCGTGCCTTTTACCGGATTCTCGGGCACGGGGTTGCGCGATTGCCTATAGCGTACGATAAAATAAATCATAAAAAAAATTATGAGGAAAAACAGGAGGGCTGAAAAAGCGAGTATGTAAATCAACTCACCATTAACGACGATCGTTGACGTTGACATTATTTCCAACCTCCTTAACGCGTGATGACGTCCGAATACGTGAGACCGATAAAAATCGCGAGCGTCACGATCACGATCGGGATGAGAACCTTCAAAAGCATTCTGTTTTCGTGGCGGAGGTGCATGAAATAGAGAAGTACGATCGGTATCTAGGGCTGCGATAGAAGAGATAGATATGGCCGATCCTTCGAGGTTGAGGCTCGCAGTGATAACTGTCAGGCACGTAAACACGAGCAAGGTAATCGATACCGACGATATACGTTTTAATCCCCTTATCCGGATGATCGGATCCCGGTTGCGTGTTTATATCAGAGTGCTCCAAAGAATCCTCCTACGAAATAAGGTAAAAAAGCGGAAATAAGAATATCCAGATAATGTCGACAAGGTGCCAATAAAGCCCGGCATTTTCAAGGATGATGGGACGATCCGCGTTGACGCTCCCGCGCACAATCCATGTCAATATGACCGATAGTACGCATATTCCCACTATAACGTGGAGCGCGTGCAAGCCCGTCATCATGAAATAGAGTCCGAAGTAAAGGATTTCCCCCTTCGGCTTTCCCGCGAGCTCCGGGGCATTCGGGTAGAGTCCGTGCGTAAACTTCTCCGCCCATTCAAATCCTTTCACGACGAGAAAGGAAAGGGCCAGTGCGATTGTCGCGATGAGAAGTATTTGCGCGATCGCATTTTTTTTCAGCTTGAGAAAATGGATCGATAACGCCACGCTCAAAGAGCTCGTGATGAGGATGCAGGTATTGAGCACGCCCGCGAAACGCGAAAGCTCGAGAGATGCGGCATGGAATTCGGAGGGATTCTTGAAGCGGTACATCGAGTAGAGAAGGAAAAGACCTCCGAAAAGGAGCACTTCCGACGATATGAAAAGCCACATCCCGATTTTTCCATCTGCGCGGAGCGTATGTGTTTCCCCGTTCATGTTCGAGCTTCCTTATTGCCGAAATCGTACGGGCCCTTAGTGATGACGGGGATCGTCTCGAAATTTTCCGTCGCGGGCGGCGAGGGTAGGTCCATCTGAGTGTCGCTCCTCCCCATGGATTGGAAGGGCCTCGTCCTGACATCCACCGCGCAGGAGATTGTACGCCATGAAAATCGAATCCCGCGACCATGATGAACGATCCTATGCTCGCTACAAGCTGAAGATCGTTAAACATGGCGGATACTTAATAGGTCTCGGCATCCTAGCCAGCCCATGATGTGCATCGGGAAGTAGAAGAGGTTGAATCCGACGAAAAGGATGAGCCATGCAATAACCGCTCTGGTCTTATCGTACATCCTTCCCGTAATCTTCGGAAGCCAGTAGTGGAACGCCGCAAAGAGCCCGAAACCCATACCCCCGAATCTTGTAATGGAAACCACCGATACCGAAATAGGTGTTATGGAGCTGAACGTTCGGTGCGAGCGCCCCGAGCAACAGACCCGCTGAGCCCGCCGATCGAAAAGAGAAAAATGAACGAGAGTGCGTAGAGAAAGGCGCCGGGCTCGACGCGGATCGAGCCCTTGTACATAGTCGCGATCCAGTTGAAAACCTTGATCGCGCTCGGAATCGCGATGA
>CAVUED010000022.1:0-364853 GCA_963740445.1 uncultured Alphaproteobacteria bacterium | reverse complement strand
CCGGCCCCCAGGTGACCCCGAGCAGCTCGCCGCGACGTGCGCCGGTTGCCAGGCCGAGATCCACGAACGCCCCGACGCCGGGGTAGTGGTCCGCGTAGGCCGCGGCACGCAGCCGAGCGCCCTCCTGCGGATCAAGGAACCGGATGGGCCTCTTCGGGTCGTAGGCCGGCGCCCGCACGTCGCGGGAGGGATCGGTCGGGATGACCTCCAGCTCGACGAGGCGTCGCATCACCGGCCGGAAGGACCCGAGCGCGGTGTGGGCGACCGTCGCGGTCGTCATGACTTGCAGCTCCTCGAGCCATCGCCGGATCACGCCGGGCGAGAGGCTCGTGACGGGCATGGCTCCGATGTAGGGGAGGATGTGAAGCCGCAAGCGACACTCCGTCGTGTGGACCGTGCCTGAGCGGTAGGGCCGGCCCTTCGGCGTCCGCACGACCCCCGCGACGGCGCCCGCGAGCCAGTCCCGGCAGGCGCGCTCGACGGTGATGGGCTCGAGGAGGGCCGCGGGCGTGGCTCGCTCAGGGAGCGCGGGCGCCCGCCCGGCCTCGAGGTCGGCGATGGCCGAGGCCCTCCATGCCTCGGCCTCGGCCTGGGATGGGAAGGACGCCGAGAGGTTGTACCCGCGGCGGCGCACACAAGAGCGCGGAAGGCGCCGCCGCGGGCGTCGATGCTCACGCCGGCACCGCCAGCGAATCCAGGCTCACGTCGTAAACGTCGGCGAGGCGGACGGCCGTGGTGATCCGCACCGTCCCCCTGGTCTCGGCGCGCTTGACCGTGGACGGAGCGACACCGGCCTCGGCGGCCACCTGCGCGACCGAGAGGCCGGCCTCCATCCTCGCCCGCGTGAACCCGGCGGCGAAGGCCGTCCGGACCTCGTCTCGATTCATCGTTCCTCCATTCGTCGGGCGGGACGAGAGGGGGAACGGTCGCGAGAGCCACCAGCCTTGCTCGGTAGGCTCTGGACGCGGCCTGGAGTTCACTCTCCCGGCTGCCACCGGCCCCGGGCGCGCAAACGTCGCGGGGCCACTTTTTGTCTGCATCGGCACCTTAGCCCCTCCCCTGAAGCCTGGGCAACAGGCGCTCCCCGGGGGCGAGGGTGATGCCGGCGGCTCGCGTCGGCGCGCCAGGGTCGAGCGGTCGCGCGTGGGCCCGGATGGCGCGGTGAACGTCGGACTCGAGGACGTGGTCGCGCCCCTCGAAAGTGACCACCGGGACGGCGAGCGCCTTGATCCGCTTCCGCGCTGTCCGGGCGTCTCGGCAGCCGAGCAGGGGCGCGGCCTGCGCGAAGGTTAGGAGGGCGCTCACGACCGCCCCCGATCGACCGTCTCCGCAATGTCGGGTGATGAAAGTGAAGAGGCCCGAACGAGCACCCCGAAGCGATCGAGGCGTCGGACCGCTCGGCGACACATCGACCCCTACCCGCCTCGCCCCTGCGACGGCTGCGGCGAGACCTTCACGCTCCGACGCAGGGACGGCCGCTACTGCTCACGCCCATGCCTCGAGCGAGCACGTCGCCGGCCGCGCGGGGGCCCCCGCGCGGTGTGATGGCGAGGATGGCGGCTGCCTGCGACGGTCCTGCTTGCGGGCTTCGGTCGCGCTATGCGCTACGGCCGTCTCGCATGCCACGCGGGCCGGGCGATCGTTTGACCCGGGCCCCGATCGGGCGCACCCTGCCCACATGATCCCGTCCCTGATCGGTGGCGTGCTCGTCCTCCTCTTCATCGTGAGCAGGGTGATGGAGCGGTGCGGAGGCGGCGGACCGGGAGGCCGCGGGCGATGCCGAGCCGGACTCGTGGTCGTGGCGGAGAAGGGTCGGCATGATGGCCTGCGTCCTCGCCCTGCTCGTCGCCGACGGGCTTTTAACCGTCCTCGCCATGGCATCCTCCTAATGCCCCTCGGTGTGGTCATCAACATCGGCCCGCAGATCCTCTTCATGGACGGCCCACTCTGGTGGTGGGCTTGGCTGGCCGGCGTGGCGGCGCTCATCGCGTTCCTCTTCGTGGCGTACCCGCCGAAAGGCTTGAGCGTGGACATCGGCTCGATGGTCGCGCTCTTCGTGTACCTCGTGTTGGCTTTTCTTCTTCCGTGGCTGCTTTGGTCGCGGAAGCACGAGACGAAGGGCGGCAGCCCTCCGTGGGACACACAGGCGACGCGAGGGAAACCGACGACGACGAGGCCATCTTTCACGGCGACCTCGGGGCGATCCTCAGTCGTCAGATGCCGGGGGCCGTGGATACCGATCCTTCCTAGCTGCTACCGCGGCGATGTCCTTCTCGGCTCGGGACGTGCCGCCGCTCTTGGTTCGGGTGAGTCAGAGCCCCGTGTTCGCGCACTCCCCGGGCGACGCTCAGCCGCGCGTCTTCCCATTGGGTCGCACGATCCGCCCCCACCGCTCGGCCCAGCCGCTTACGGGGTCCGGTGTCCGTGACGGCGGAAGGCTCCAACGACCCGGCCCCTCCAGGGCTTGGCGGATTGCCGTCTCCAGGGCGATGATCGCCTGGGCCCGGCCCGCCACCCCCTGCTCTCGGCCATCGAAGGTAAGTAGGGCAAGCCATCGATCCTTCCCCCAGTACCACCGGCGCTCGACGTCTCGGAGTTGCCCGAGCCAGGTTTCGCCGCAGTCCCCCCTCCATCGGTACGCCAGCTCGCCACTTGGATGATTCCTCGTCGTCATCGCCTTCCCCGAACACCTCTCGGGCCGTCACCCTCATGACGCGCCGATCGGTGACGATCACGACGTGCGATCCACCCCCGGTCGAGCCCAGGATTCGTCCTCCGGTGAGGCGCACGAAGCGCGCACAGGTGACGGCCTCTCCTGGCCCGAGTTGCGACCCGAGCGCCTGGGCGAGCACCGCGGGGGCGACGGCATCGGCAGGGCCGACCTGAGTGGTCTCGTAGCTGTAGGCCCTCCAGAAGTCACCGTTGTCGGACATCGGTGATCCCGAGGCTAATCCGGATCCGCCCTCTCGACGAGCGTCGGCCGCCACCGCCCCGGGATGCGAGACGCACTAGATCATCGCGGCTGGCACGCAACCTTCGCGGGGCGGCCTGGGCGGCGTTGTCCTAAGAGCTGGTTTTCAGAATGACCCCTGAAGCTTCCTGAGGCAGATCAGGCAGCAGCCGAGGACGAGGAAGGCGGAGCCGGGGCAGGCCCCGGTCGAGGCACCGGCAAGACGCACTTGGCGATCGACCATCTCGATCCGCGCCTGCCTGGCTGGCCAGCGGGTGGCCTTCGCCATCCAGACCGGCGGCGCGCACGAGCACTACCACCCCGGGGTCAGCCCCCTGTCCGCAGAAGCTGACGAGCCGGCTCGAGGTCCACCCGCCGGACGAGGACCTCGTGCGGCCCGCCGCCCACCACCCACCGGGCCCCGGCCCCATAGTTCGTCTCGCGACTCCCGCACCGGATCCCCGCGGTGCGGAGCAGACCGCACGCCACCGCCGCGTCCGGCTCGGTCCTTACTACTCCGGCGACAACGAACTCGTCTCTCCGCACCCGCTCGATGTCGTCCTCGACGCTCATCTCCCACCTCAGTTCTCGTCGGCCTCCGGCCGGCGACCCAGCCCTCGCTGCCCGCATTATCCACACGGAAGCGGCGCAGTCTGTCGGCACCGATTGAATCCACTTTTTAACCGCTGAAGATGGGACACCTTTCAGCCGTTGACAGCACGGTTCGCGCCAGGCCTCGACGACAGGTCGGCCAGCGCGTCGCAAGTCAAAGCCGAACCTCGGTGTCCAACGCCCGATGTGCTACGCACTCGGGGGCCTCGCCAGAACAAACCGGTCTCACCTCTCAGGACGAGGCCCGTTGATGATTGCCGCCGACGCGTATTGCAGGAGAGGCTCGCCAAGTGGTCCTACCCTCAGAGATCCGATGAGGTCGATCCTCCCATCTGTTCGGATCGCGAGCGCCGTCATGGCCCTGGCGGCCATTCTCCTTGGAGCGCAATCGGCATCTCCCGCCCTCGGGGACACTGCGGCCCTTGGCGACCCGATCGATGCCATCCTGAACGGTGACCTCGGTCGAATCGACCACCGGACCTCCTATCCGCCCCAGCGTGGCGAAGGGTTCATTGGTGAGGATTTCCAGATGCTCCGGCGCGTAGCCGTTCACGAACGCCACCGCCATGTCAAAATCCCGGACCAGTACGATGCCGCCATGTGCGCCGCACAGAACGGCTTTGGAGAATCCCGCGCGCTTCTCCTCCATCTGCGCCCAGTGGCTTGGCAGGGCGGCGCGCGCCTCTTCCGCCACGCGGGGACTGTCCGTTACCAGATAGGCCGAGGAATCCGGTCCGTGCTCGGATTCGATGATGAGATCGAGCGCCGCCAGCGCACCGTTCACGCTGTCATCGGCCAGGATGATCGCCTCAGACGGGCCAGCCGGCGTGCCGGGGTCGATCACCTGCGCCAGCAGACGTTTCGCCGCCACCACATAAGGGCTGCCCGGACCGACGATCTTCACGCATTTCGGCACGGTTTCCGTGCCATAGGCCACCGCTGCCACGCCCTGCGCGCCGCCGCATTTGTACACTTCGGTCACGCCGATGAGTTTCGCCGCCACCAGCGTCCCGGCATCGACCTTTCCGTCTGGTCCTGGCGGCGTGATGATGATCACGCGCTTCACCCCTGCCACCATGGCCGGGATGCAGGTCATGTTCACCACGCTGGGAAACGCGCCCTTGCCGCGCGGCACGTAGCAGGCGACGGACTCGATCGGCCGCATGCGGTCACCGGTCCACACGCCGGGGCGGATCTCCTTCATCCACATCTCTTCCGGCTTCTGCGCCTCGTGGAAGCGGCGGATATTGTCGATCGCGAATCTGAGCGTCTCGATCATCTCCTTGTCGAACCCGGCGAAGGCGGCCTCGAACTCCGCTTCCGAGGCGCGCAGCGCCATGGTCTCGGCCTGCACGCCGTCAAACGCGCGAGCGAAACGTTGCAGCGCCGCATCGCCTTCATCGCGCACGGCGGCGATGATCGGCTCGACCTGAACGATGATGCTGGAGAGATCGGCCTCCGTGCGGCGGAATAATTCCGGCGGAATCGCCGTCACGCCGCGCAGATCGTGAAAACGAATGGTCTCGGTCATGGGCTGGTCTTTCAGTTTTCGTCGATGGCGAAATCTTCGCGGATGGTGGAGAGTACCCGCCGTTGCAGGGCGATGAAATCCGGACTGGAAATAATTTCCGCGCTGCGCGGACGCGGCAGGTTCACGGAAAATTCTGTCTTGATCCGGCCGGGGTTGATGCTCATCGCCACGATGCGGTCGGAGAGATAGACCGCCTCCTCGACGTCATGGGTGACGAAGAGCACGGTGAGCCGGTGCGTCTCCCAGACGCGGGTCAGCAATTCCTGCATTTCGTGCCGCGTCATCGCGTCCAGCGCGCCGAAGGGCTCGTCCATAAGCAGCACCTTGGGGCGGTAGGAGAGGGCGCGGGCGATGGCCACACGCTGCTTCATGCCGCCGGAGAGCTGGTGCGGATAGGCATCGGCAAATTTCGTAAGGCCCACGAGCGCCAGATGCTCAGCCGCGATCTTCCGGCATTCGGCCCCTTTGTACCCGGCGGCCTTCAGCGCGAATTCGACATTCTGCCGCGCGGTCAGCCAGGGCAGCAGCGTGTAGGTCTGGAACACCACGCCGCGGTCGAGCCCCGGCCCGGTCATCGGCGCGCCATCCACGAGGATATCGCCCTCATCGTAATCCAGCAGCCCGGCGACGATGGAGAGCAGCGTGGTCTTGCCGCAGCCGGAGATGCCGACCAGCGACACGAACTCGTTCTCGGCGAGCGCGAGATCGACTTCGCGCAGCGCCACGGTGCGGGCGAATGTCTTGCTCAGTCCTTTGATTTCGAGTTTCGGCGCCATGATCAGGAGCGGCCTTTCGCGTAGGGAAAGAGCACGCGCTCCAGCGCCTTCATCACCTGGTCGGTCAGCAAACCGAGCACGCCCAGCACGAGGAGATAGCCGATCATCGTATCGGTCTCGAAATAGCGCTGCGAGACGGTGATGCGGTAGCCGAGCCCGCTAGTGGCCGCCACCAGCTCCGCCACCACCAGCCATGTCCAGGCCCAGCCGAGAGTGATGCGCAGCGTGTCCCAGATGCCCGGCAGGGCCGAGGGGATGACGATTTTCATCTGGAGCTTGAATTCTGAAAGACCGAGCGTGCGCCCGAACTCGATGAAATCCGGCGGCACGCGCTTGACGTTGTCCATCACCAGCAGGACCTGCTGGAAGAAGGTGCCGATCCAGATGATCAGGAATTTCTGGGTATCGCCGGTACCGGTCCAGAGAATGGTCAGCGGCACGAATGCAACCACCGGCATGTAGCGGATGAAATCCACGAGCGGCTCGATGGCGGCCTCCCAGAAGCGATAGGAGCCGATCATCACGCCAATCGGCACGGCCATGGCCGAGGCGATAAAGAACCCGGCGAAAACGCGATACACGCTCACCTCGATGTCACCCCAGAGCGTGCCCGCCGCCGCGAGGCTGGAGAGGCGCAGCCAGATAGCGCCCGGGGCCGGCAGGAAGAGTGGCGGCACCAGCCCGGATGCGGTGACAGCGTACCAGATTGCGAAGAGCGCGGCGAACACGCCACCCGAAATCGTCAGGAAGGCGGGGCGCCCGATGGCGCCCCCCGTGGAAAACAAGGAGCGCCACGCGGCGCGGTACTTACTCTGCCGCATCGAGGAAGCGCGCATCCAGAACCTCGGCCGGAGTCACGTTGCCCGTGACGAGTCCGGCCTGCTGCGCGGCTTTCAGCACATCGTAGAAGGTTTTGGTCTTGAAGCTGCCATTGAAGGCTTCGCGCGAGGCGGGGACGGAATAATAGGTCACCCCGTCGAACGCCGTGTTCAGGCTGGCGAGATCGCTACCGACCGATTGCGCGATGATGGAGCGGCCATCCGCCGTGTTGGCATTGTAGTAGGAGAGCGCGTCCTGCCAGGAGCGCAGCAATGCCAGCACCTCGCCGGGATGGGTCTTGATCATGTCATCGCTCACGATCAGCACGTCGCTGATCAGCCCGGGATCGACGCCGGCGCTGAAGAGCCGGTGATAGCCCTTATCGGTGTTCAACACGGCGCTGATATAGGGTTCGTAGGTCACCGCCACGGGCACGCGCCCGGCGAGCAGCGCACTGCCGGCATCGGCGGCAGGCATTGGCACCTTGATCACGTCCGCCATGCTCATATGCGCGCTGGCCAGGGCGTAATGCAGCAGAACGTCGCTGGTGGAGCCTTCCTCGAAGGCGACCTTACTGCCTTTAAGCTGGGCGATGCTGGTGATGCTGGCGGGGGCCAGGATCGCATCCGCGGTGTTGCTGAAATCCATCAGCAGCACGGCCTTCACCTTCAGCCCAGCGGAGACCATGGCCATGGCTGTGTTGGTGGAAACGCAGGCGACATTCACCTGCCCGCCGGCCATCGCGGCGTTCAGATCCTTGTCCTCCTGGAACATGACGAGTTTGACGTCCTTAAGCCCTTCCTTGGCGAAATAACCTTTCTTGTCGGCGATGGCCCATTGCCCGTAGCCGAGCCAGGGCTCCAGCGCGATGCGTACCGGGCCGGCTTCCGGCGTTTGGGGAATGGGCTGGGCTTTGGCCAGGCCGCCGCCAAAGAGGACGCCGGCAAGGGTGAGGGAGAGAAGCAGATTCTTTTTCAGCATTGTTCAGACCTCCATGTTGAGCCCACGCGCGGGGCTGGTGTATTGTTCGTCTTTTCCAGGGACGGGGCGAGACGTCGTGCGGCGCTTTTCGGCGATCAATCCCATGTTGTTGCTCAGAATAGCAGCAAAGTGCCGCCTCCGAGTCAAGGTGGTTGTATATACATTTTGCATTGGTTGCATATACATTATGCTTGACCATGCACGGCTGCCAATTTTATTGCTGTTATGCCTTTGGTGCGGTTCAGATGACCGCTGGTAACGGAGAGGACATGAACTGGAGCAATTCCTCGTTCGACATTGGCTTGGCGAAATAAAAGCCTTGGGCAAAGTCGCAGCCCAGGCTCTGGACATATCTTAGTTGTGTGGCCGTCTCGATGCCTTCTGCTGTCACGGGTAACCCGAGACCCTTAGCCATCCCCATTACCGCCTCGAAGACCGGGTGCCGATCTCCTGGGTTGCAAATCCTGGAAACGAAAGACTTGTCGATCTTTATGAAGTCAAACTTGAACAGATCGAGATAGGACAGAGAAGAATATCCTGTACCGAAATCGTCCAGCACGAGCGTTATATTGAGATCCCTGAGATCCTGTAACGTGTGAAGGTTTGGGGAGTTCTGCGAGAGCAGAACCAATTCAGTAACCTCAAGCTTCAGCCGGCTCGCGGGCAGGCCGGAACCAATCAGGGCACCGCTGACCATGCGGCAAACGTCATCCAGTTCGAACTGGCGCGCTGAAACATTCACCGAAACCTTTACGGCTTCCGGCCACTGGCGTGCGGCTTCACAGGCCCGACGCAGTACCCAAGTCCCAAGCTCGGTAATTAGGCCGCTCTCTTCAGCGATGGGAATGAATTCGGCGGGCGAAACTCTTCCCCATTTCGGATGATGCCAACGGATCAGAGCCTCCACGCCGACGATGCAGCGCTTGGATAGCTGAATAATCGGTTGAAATTCTAGAAAAAATTCATCCCTAGCTAAGGCGGAAATTAAATCCATATGAAGATGACTGGTTTTGTCGAGTTCGATCTGCATCTCGGGACGGAATACTCGATAGCCACCCCGAGCCTCTTTCTTCGCCTCGTATAGTGCGCGGTCTGCCTGCTGGTAGAGGCGATCGACATTGGTGCTGCCGAGGGTCGAGACGGCAATACCGATCGACAGGCTGGTCTTAATCGAGATTCCGTCGGCATCGAAAGCGATCTGCATTGCGGCGTTAAGGCGTTCGGCGAGTTGTGTTGCGTCTGTCGAACTTCTTACGGCCGTTTGCATGATAAGAAACTCATCGCCGCCGCTGCGGGCCAGCAGATCGTGCTTGCGCAAATGAGACAGCAAGCGGCTTACGATTTGTCTGAGGAGGTTGTCACCCACAGGATGGCCGTACTTGTCGTTGATTTCCTTGAAATAATCGATATCAAGACAAAGCAGGCAGACCATATTTCCTGGTGCTTGCTTGGTAAGACTATCATGAAGCTTGGCGAACAAAGTCGTCCGGTTGATAGCTCCGGTCATGAGATCATGGCTCGCTGCATGGAGTAGCTTTTTCTGGGCCATGTGCTGTTCGGAGATGTTGCGGAGGAACAGCGAAACGTCATCCGCGCTAACATAGAGACGGATATCGAGCCACATATCGTCGAGAGGCCAGAAACTCTCAAAATGCACAGCTTGGCCGGCGTCGATGGCTCGGTCGATCGCATCACGGATTTCCCGGCCCCGGGTCTCGGTGAACAGTTCCTTAATGCAAGTTCCGACCGGAGTGGTGTCCTGGCCGAGCAAGGCAATCGCATTTGCATTCGCAAATGTTATTTTGCCGGACCGATTACAGACAATCACGGCATCGCCGGTTGTCTCTAAAACCCGAAACGCGAGCGCCTCGGAGGTTCGTCGTGCTTCCTCTGCCGCGCGGCGGTCGGAGACATTTTCAAGCGTACCGTACCAGCGGATAATCTGTCCCTCCGGGCTCCAACGAGGCGCGGCACGCGACCGAAACCACGCGTAGCTACCGTCAGCTTGTCTCAGACGATACTCAATATCCAACCGATCTCCGGTACCGAGGCTATGTTTCCAGACACGATCGATTCGATCCCAATCCTGGGGACAGACGGCTGCGATCCAGCCGTTCGGTGTCGCTTCCTGCTGTGTCATGCCGGTCATCGCAAACCATTGTGGTCCAACGTCGAGGATGGCTCCGTCGGGGGCTGCGACCCATGGGATCTGTGGATGCAGTTCCACCATATGGCGATAGTTGTCTTCGCTCTCCTTCAGGGCGGAGATATCCGTTGTTGTGCCGACCATGCGTAAGGGCCGGCCATAGGCATCCCGGTTGATTACGTTGCCGCGACTGAGCACCCATTTGTAGCTGCCGTCTTTGCAGCGTAGACGGTGCTCCACCTCGTAAACCGATGTTTCGTGATCAAAATGCGCCTGTATCTGCGCCTTGACATAGTCGAGGTCATCCGGGTGAACTCGCCCATAGCTTTCCTCGATCTGGTTGGATGGCGGAATGCCCTCAAAGCCGATGATGGAGAACCAACTCGGCGAATATCTGATTTCACCGGTGACGACGTTGCGATCCCAGATACCAGTGCCGCTGCCTTGAAGAGCTTCGAACCAGATATCTGAGAAATCCTCCAAATTTTTTTGGAAGAGCGGTTGTTTGGTCGCATTATCGTCCGTCTGCGTCATTTGATTTGCCTAAGAATCCTTAGCCATAAAAAGGGCAGGGGCCATTGTAGCAAAATGAATTCAATACATAAAACACGCTTCTAAAGTGTTTGGAATAGCATAACTAAGTCTATCCATATTTTTTTAAGAAATCGTATGTATACTCCGAATCTGTGAGAATCCGCCGCCCGGCGAGAGGTATGCTCGCTCTCGTGAGCCAACACCATTCGCACCGCACTGGCACGGAACTCAGGGCTGAATTTGCTCGTCGTCTTGCTCAGAATGGCTCCATCCGCTTTGGGAGTTGGAGCGTCCGGAAATCCCGGGGCGGTTCAGTGGCGCAGTCGCTCTACAATCTGTCGGATGAGCAGATGGAGTGCGAGCTGCGTGATCGCTTGTCCTTTATGCGGTGTCTGCGGGCTCTTGCATAGGGGTTATTGAGGTAAAACGTTAATAGTATCAATTTTACCTTGGCAGTCTGCTTTGGCATAAGAATGCGCAAGGAGGAAATCCATGGCAAATCCAGCAACAGTTCTCGTGCCTGATCTTGAAGAACATTCCGTAGCATCTATCCGGGCGGCCTTCGTGTTGGGTATGCGTTGTGCTCCAACCGCTGTGAGCGTGGTGACCACGGATGGCCCGGCCGGGCGCTTTGGAGTGACAGTGAGTGCCGTGGCCTCGGTTTCAGCTGATCCCCCAGTTGCTCGCATGTATCAATCGCCGTAGCCCGGTGGGTGCTGCGGTGAAGCAAAACAAAAAATTTACAGTTAATCTTTTGTCAGAGCAGCAGAGCGATGTGGCGGATTGTTTTGCAGGCAGAGTTACTGCAAACGGCGGCTCGGCATTCGACTTCGGCCAGGCGAATTGGGCGAATGATGCCGCCGATTTACCACCGCGTCTGGAAGGGGCATGTGCGAGTTTTCATTGCCATGTTGAGCAGATGCATGATGCGGGGACGCATGTGATCCTGATTGGCCGGGTAATTTCGGCGGTGAGCGGCAGTGAGCCGCCGCTGGCCTATGTTCACCAGGATTATGCGCGCGTGATGAAGTCTCAAGCCGGGCATCCTTCAGCCCCAAATTATCGCGCGGAACTGAACTTAGGGATTGAGGATCGACAGAATTCCGGCGACACCCGCCAATCGCCACGCTGGCGATGATCAGTTTCAAGGTCAGACCATCTGTAAACCCGAGCAAACAAAATCCTCCGCCGAGCGATGGAATATATTCCCAGGCAGCACGAAGGTCATTTGTCTATTCTTTTTTTGAGCCGATTTAAGGCGCAAATTGGCCGCAAATGGATGAAGAAATGAACCTGTAAATTTGCTTGTAAAAAGGGTTCAATATGTATCGACAAATCACTAAACTTCCAAATGCTCAGTCTCATTCGCCGCTGAAAACATTGGGTGTAGTCGCCACTTTTGCGTTTTTGGCGCTATCTTTGGCAGGTTGCGTTTATTATCCAGGTTATGGGGGCGGTTATGGTGGAGGCGGCGCAGCTTATTATGCTCCGCCAGTTTACGGCTCTTTTAATTTTGGCGGTGGTGGCTACCATGGTTACGATGATGATTAAGGACTTACGTACCTAATCCTGTAATCTGGGCAAAACCCCGGGCATTTTGCATTTTTGGGATTCCCCCGACGCGCTGATTGGTGTCGGGGGACGCCCCGACGGCGTCGAATGTGCCCATATAAGTTTATGGGCAGAGGATATCCCTCCGATGCCCCTTATTTTCAGGGGGAGATTACCGGACCAAACACCTGGACCAGAGACAAGCCTGGATCCATCGTGTAGCGTACGCAGACACTACCCGCGCGAGACCGCGCCAACACACGAGGTGCCCCCATGGCTGATACGCATATGGTCGTTTTGAAACAGATCGCCGATTACCGGTTCGAGACCGAGTTCGGCGGTGACCTGCCGAAACTGACCTCGGACGAACCGTCGCCGATCGGCAGCGGTCTTGGCCCGGAACCCGTCCAGCTTCTTCTTGCCGCGGTCGGGTCCTGTATGTCGTCGAGCTTTCATTTCGCGATGACAAAGTTCCACGAATTATCAGGCAACATCACTACCACAGCAACGGCGACGATCGACCGTGATGAAAACCGCCACCTCCGCGTCCAGGCGATTGACATCGCCATTCGCTTCACCGCCGAGGCCGGCACGATCAGCCATCTCCAGCGGATACTCGACCAGTTCGAGCAGTTCTGCACCGTTGCAGCCTCGATTGGTCGCGGTATCCCGATCCATGTCTCGGTGATCGACGGTACCGCCACCGTGGTGAAATCTTAAAATATGTTTTCCCCGATAAAGAGCTGTTTTTACAATTCAGATCAATAACGTATAGCTATTGGCGATTGGGTCCCACTTCCGCGCTTATTCACACGGAGGCGTCAAAATGAGTTTTTATCGGCACCATATCCTGCCGCCTTTGCTCAATTTTGCCATGCGGCAAAAGTCGCTGCAGCCATTTCGAGATCGCGTTATCCAATGCGCGACCGGAAATGTTCTGGAGATCGGGATTGGTTCCGGTCTCAATTTGCCTCTGTACGGGAGCGGCGTGCGCTCCGTCATCGGCGTGGAGCCATCCGTTGAATTACTCGCAATGGCCAGACAGCAGGTTGAGCTTGCAACAGTGCCCATAGATTTATTATGTGCCTCTGCTGAGGAATTGCCGATCGACTCCAGTTCTGTCGATACGGTTGTTACCACCTGGACTCTTGCACAATCCCCAACGCGCATCTGGCTTTGCAAGAAGCCCGGCGCGTGCTGCGGCCAGGTGGCACGTTGCTGTTCGTTGAACATGGACGTGCCCCAGAAGCTGGCATCGCCCGTTGGCAGGACCGGTTGGATCCCTTGTGGAGCCGCATCGCCGGTGGTTGTCATCTGAATAGAGAAATAGATCAACTTATCATGGGTGCGGGTTTTAGAATTGACACCATGCGCCATGACCATATGCCCGGACCACCAACACATACCTATTTTTACGAAGGTCAGGCTCGCCCTCGATGAGACATATTCGCAGTCTTTCTGCCGGCATTTTTGGCGTCCTCGCCTTGGCAACAACGTAGCCATCGGGGGAACGACGCGGCGTGATTTTAGGCTGAGGCTTTTGTTTTTTGGCCCAGCGCTGGTTGCCTGCCTCAACCGGTGAAGGCCGGCTGACGGGCTACCACTTCGAGCCACGTCAAGGCGCTTCACCGTGAGAGGTGGGATGCTTTGTTCTGAAAGCATGGGGCGGGCAGCGATCGGGACATTCCCCTGCCGGCGGAAAGTATTGACCAATGGCCTATCCGAGGACGCTTCCGGAGCTACTGCTGCATTTGCGCGAATATGGCAGCGCCCCGGCGATTGTTGCCACTGGCCGCGATCATGCCACCACGCTCTCTTTCGCGGAACTCTTGGACGCGTCCGAGCAGATTTGCGAAAGACATCGCATGGCATGGCCTGGAGCATGGTAGCACCATCGGCCTCATGGCCCCCAATGGCCCCGCATGGATTGAAGCCCTTTTTGGCATCGTGGCTGCCGGGGGCGTCGTGATGCCGATCGACGTGCAGATGCCTGATGAAGACCTCCAACGCATGCTTGCCATCGGCGAGTGCCGGCTGGTGATCGCCGGCGCCCGGCAGATCGAACGGTTGCGAAGCCTCGCGCCCTTATGTGGGGTGGTGGATATCGATGCTGCCGGGCCTGAGCCGCAACTTCAGCCATCCCAGGCGGGTCCTGATGCTCTTGTGCCGCCGTCTGCACCCTGATGACGTCGCGGTCCTTGCCTTCACCTCGGGCACCACCGGCCAGCCGAAAGCGGTGCCGCTCAGCCACGCGAATTTAATGTCGAATGTCGAAGCGTTGGTCGCGGAAGGCATCGTCGGCCCGCATGACCGCGCCCTTGTGCCGCTGCCATTCCATCATGCCTATCCGCTTACGGTCGGCATTCTCGCGGTGCTCGCGAGTGGTGCCACGATCGTCCTCCCCGCCGGCATCAGCGGCCCGCAACTGGTTGAGGCCATCAGGGAAGGGCAGGCGACTGCGCTCCTGGGCGTGCCGCGGCTCTATGACGCGCTGCTCGCGAACATCCGGGCTGAAATGGCCCGCCAATCCTGGCCTGTGGCGCGCCTTTTCCCTGTGTTGCTGTCTGCGTCGGGCCTGATCCATCGCCGTTTTGGACTCCCGGTTGGACGCTGGGTGTTTCGCCCGCTGCACGCGAGGGTCGGGCCGACGCTTCGGCTCATGGTCAGCGGCGGGGCCGCCTTGTCCGCCGAGGTCGAAACCACCCTCATCGGCCTGGGCTGGCGCGTGCTGACCGGCTACGGCCTTACGGAAACATCGCCGATCCTGGCGTTCAACCGGCCGGGACGCTCCCGCATTGGCTCCTCAGGACAGGCGCTTCCCGGGGTCAGGCTCCGGATTGCCAACGCCGATCCGGAAGGTACCGGCGAGATCGAGGCAAGCGGCAGCTCCGTCTTCGCCGGATACCGCGCCGCCGCCGCTGCCGCGAGCAAAACCGCCTTCACGGCAGATGGCTGGTTCCGCACCGGCGATCTCGGTCGGCTCGACGCCGACGGGTATTTGTTCATCGTTGCGCGGGCAACGGAAACCATCGTTTTGCCCAACGGGAAGAAATCGATCCGGAATTGGTCGAAAAGGAATACGCGGGGGACCCCGTCATTCGCGAGATCGCCGTTTTGCGCCGCGATGAAGGTCTCGCCGCTCTGATCGTCCCGAACGACGAGGCCGTGCGCGAGGCCGGTGCGTTCCGGGTACAGGAGCTGATCCACGACGCGCTCAACAAGCACGCCCGCACCCTGGCACCTTATCTGCGGCTCGCCGGGTTCGCCATCACGCGCCAGCCCCTCCCGCGGACGCAACTTGGCAAGATCCGCCGTCATCTGGTCCCCGCGCTGTATGACCGCGCGCGGGAAAACCAAGGGGTGGCGCGGGATGCGCCAGTCTCCGAGGCGGATACCGCGCTGCTTAGCAACCCCGTCGCCACGGCAGTGTGGAACTGGATACGCGCGCGCTACCCTGATCAGGTTGTTGGTTTTGAGACCAGCCCCCAGCTCGACCTCGGCATTGACTCGCTCGGCTGGATCGACCTGACGCTGGCGCTCCAGAACGAGTTCGGCATTGCACTTACCGAGCCGCAGATCGCGCGGATTGTCACGGTTCGCGATCTGCTCCGTGAGGCTGTCTCGGCAACACCATCGCAGGCGGCGCCCCTTGGCGTCCCTGAGCAGCAGAGTACCTGGCTTGCCCCTTATGGCCCAGGCATCCGGGCCGTGCGCTTCGTGCTGGAAGCGCTGCTGCGCGTGGTCATGAGATTGTTCTTCAGGCTTCACGTCAATGGGCGCGAGAACCTGCCGGAATTGCCTTTCCTCGTCTGCCCGAACCATGTGAGCTATCTGGACCCCTTTGCGATTGCGGCGGCCATGCCGCACCGGAAGCTTCAAAAAACCTACTGGACCGGATGGACCGGCTTGCTCTTTCGTCGCGGCTTCGGCGCGTCTTCAGCCGGGCGGCCCAGGTCATTCCCATTGACCCCGATCGCGCGGCAGCCGCCGGAATTGCTCTCGGCGTGGCGGCTCTCTCGCAAGGCCGAACACTGGTCTGGTTCCCAGAGGGACGTCTCAGCCCCGATGGGTCGCTACAACCGTTCCAGTCCGGCATTGGCGCCCTGCTGGAACGATGTCCGGTGCCGGTGGTGCCGGTCTACATCCTGGGCACGGCGGCGGCGCTGGCTCCCGGCATGCGATTGCCGCGGCCGTGCCGCATTACCGTGTCGTTTGGCGCCCCCATTGACCCGGCAGCCGTGGCCAAAGGTGATACCGGGCGGGCGCGTCAGCAGTCGCTCGTCGAGGCCATCCACGCGGCCGTCTCCGCTCTGAAGCCAACGGAAGCCGCGCCCGACGGCCGTGAGAAATAACGGGCGTTACATCAACACGTGACGTGCATGAGCGCGATCTTGTCTTCCTTCGCCTGATTGAAGGATCCGATGGCCTCCGGCGTGGGCCGGAGCAGCACCTTGCAGCCCTTCTTCCCGAAATACACCTCTGCCTCCGGGGAAAGCCGGACATTGTCCTCCTGGCCAGTGCCAATGATGAGCAAATCGCACCCTTTCTCGAAGACGGACTTGGCTTCCGCCTCCGAGATGATGTGCGATGTTCCGTACAGCTCCTTGGACAGCTTCTTCTTGCGCTTGGTTACCTTTCCATCCAACCCGATCTTCACGTCGTGATCGTAAGTCTTGCCGTCGATCGTGATGCTGCCGAATTCAGTGCGGTCGATATGCATGGTCCGTCACCTTTCCTGCCGATAGCGGGATCCTGGTGTCTATCGTTTAGGTCGAAATGCCGGAATTCGCGACCGGAACCACTCTGTTACGGGCAAATTAAAACAACGAGGGGCTGCGCTGTTGGCTTGCCATCACGGTTTTCGCGGAACGGCTCATTGTCCCGGCTTCATGGCATGTCGCCCAGGCCCCGCGGCGCCCAACAATAATAAACCACCGACGATCGCAATGCTACGCTGAATTCCAGCGCGCCGATATCCACCCGATGCAACAGGTAAAGCCCCATTACGGTCACCGTGGCTAATACAAAAGCGGCAGCCCGCGCCCGAATCCCCAGGATGAACAACACCGGCGCCATCAGATTGGCCGCCACCGTCACCAGGCCCAATGCAAGCGGATACGGCCCGCCTGCATGCCGGAACAGGCCGACAATGCCCGGCCACCCCACGATCTGGCGCAGCCCTTCGGTGATAAACGGCACGCCGAGCGCCACGCGCCCGGCGAGGAAAAAAATGTCCTGGGTAGATTTCATGCAGCCTCGCCTTTGTTTTGCGGCCGCTCTTACCAAAATCAGCGGGCGCTTGCACCATGCCGCCGGAAACGATCATGATCCGCGCGGATTCCGTGCTATTGATCTGAATCAATGCAGCCGATGGTCATTCGTCCCAGGGTTTTTAATGAAAATCCGTAAATGGGGGGATGTATTTTGTCCGAGCCGCTGGCTGGCCGCCCTTTCCTTGCAAGCCTCTATCCGCGAATTGTCAAACCACGCGGGGCGGCTGGCGTGCCACCCAATCTGCGGGATTACTCCCAGGTCCGCGCCGCGTTCACGTGGGAAAAGGCACGTGCGTTGCTTGATGGCTTGCCTGGCGGCAGAGGGCTGAACATCGCGCACGAAGCCGTTGATCGTCATGCCGCCGGGACGCATGCGGATCGTGATGCAATACGCTGGATCGGCCGTGCCGGCGCGCAGAGAAACTTCACCATTCGCGACCTGAAGGCCGCGACGAACCGGTTTGCCAACGCGCTTCGCGGTTTTGGGGATACGCGAAGGCGATAGTGTGTTCGTATTAGCCGGCCGAATCCCCGAACTCTACATCTCGGTACTTGGCAGCCTGAAGGCAAAATGTGTTGTCTCGCCGCTTTTCTCCGCGTTTGGTCCAGAACCCCTCGCGACCAGGCTGAGCATTGGCGAGGGCCGAGTTCTGGTGACGACCGAATCCCTGTATCGCCGCAAGGTGGCGGCACTCCGCGCGAGCCTGCCCAGGCTTGAGCACGTTATCCTGGTGGCCGACGAGGGCGATGCGCGCTGTGCCCGGCACGCTTGCCTGGCATCCATTGCTGGATCAGCAAAGCCCGGATTTCGTCATTCCGCCGACCCGCCCCGAGGATCGTGCCTTGCTGCATTTTACCAGCGGCACGACCGGCCAGCCGAAGGGTGCCATTCATGTGCATGATGCCGTGGTGACGCATTACATCACTGGCAAATACGCGCTCGACCTGCACGACGACGATATCTTCTGGTGCACGGCCGACCCCGGCTGGGTCACAGGAACAAGCTATGGCATTATTGCACCGCTGACGAATGGCATCACAAGCGTGGTTGCCGAGGCGGAGTTCGATGCCGCGGCCTGGTACGGCATCCTGCAGCGCGAACGCGTCACCGTATGGTACACGGCGCCAACGGCGATCCGCATGATGATGAAGCTGGGTGTTGATGCCGTGCGCGGCTTCGACCTTTCCGCGCTTCGCTTCCTTGCCAGTGTGGGCGAGCCACTCAACCCCGAAGCGGTGATCTGGGGACAGCAGGCGTTTGGCCTGCCGTTCCACGACAACTGGTGGCAGACCGAGACGGGCGGAATCATGATCGCCAACTTCGTCTCGATGGACGTGAAGCCTGGCTCGATGGGCAAGCCGCTTCCGGGCATCGAGGCCGCCATTGTGCAACGTAACGCCGATGGCAGCGTCACGCCGATTGATCAGCCCATGATGGAAGGCGAACTCGCGCTGAAAGCCGGATGGCCGTCCATGATGCGTGGCTACCTCAACGAGGACGAGCGCTATCGCAAATGCTTCGTCGGCCCGTGGTACCTGACCGGTGACCTCGCGATAGTGCGACGCCGACGGTTATTACTGGTTCGTTGGCCGCGCCGATGACGTGATCAAATCCTCGGGCCACCTGATCGGTCCGTTCGAGGTCGAGAGCGCGCTCATGGAACATCCCGCGGTTGCCGAGGCAGGGGTGATCGGCAAGCCGGACCCGATGGCGGCGAGATCGTCAAGGCGTTCGTCGCGTTGAACCCCGGCTTCTCGCCTTCCGAGGCGTTGCGCCGCGACATCCTCGGCCACGCCCGCAAGCGGCTCGGCGCCGTGGTCGCCCCAAAGGAGATTGATTTCACCCCCGGCCTGCCGCGCACGCGCAGCGGCAAGATCATGCGCCGCCTGCTCAAGGCGCGCGAACTCGGCCTGCCGGAAGGCGATTTGTCCATGCTGGAGGGCACCGAGCGATGACCGGCAAGGTGCATCTCGATCATGCCCATGTGCGTCACCTCCTCACCGCGATGCTGCGTATCCGCCGCTTCGAGGAAAAATGTTTCGAACTCTATCAGAGCGAGAAAATTCGCGGCTTCATGCATCTCTACGATGGCGAAGAGGCGGTCTCGGTCGGCGTGATCGAGGCGTTGCGGCCCGAGGATGCGATCGTCGCCACCTACCGCGAACACGGCCAGGCGCTGGCACGCGGTATCGGCATGGACGTGCTGATGGCCGAACTCTACGGCAAGCTGGAAGGCTGCTGCCGTGGGCGCGGTGGGTCGATGCATATTTTTGACCGCACAAGGCGCTTCTATGGAGGCAACGCGATCGTCGGCGGCGGTCTGCCGCTCGCTGTCGGGAATGCGATGGCTGACAAGATGCTTGGGCGCGGCGCGGTTACCGCCTGCTTTTTCGGCGAAGGCGCTGTGGATGAGGGTTCGTTTCACGAGAGCATGAACCTCGCCGCGTTATGGAATCTGCCCGTGCTCTTTGTGTGCGAGAACAACCTCTACTCAATGGGCATGGCATTGGAACGCGCCGAGGCGATGACCAAGATCGCGCTCAAGGCCGCCGCGTACCGGATGACGAGCGAGGCCGTTGACGGCATGGATGTGGTGGCCGTTGAGGTCGCGGCACAACGCGCGATCGCGGAAATCCGCAAAACAAGCGCGCCCTATCTGCTGGAGTGCCATACCTACCGCTTTCGCGCGCATTCAATGTTCGATGCCCAGCTGTATCGCAGCAAGAGCGAGATCAAGGCCTGGCGCACGAAAGATCCGATTGTGCAACTTCAGACCTGGCTGGAACAGGCCGGGCTGCTGCACGCGGACGAGATTGCCGGAATCGAGGCTGACATCGCCGCCGAGGTTGGTGCGGCTGTCGCCTTTGCCGAAGCCGGCACCTTGGAGCCAGTCGAGGAGCTGGAGCGTTTCAGCATCATGGATCGGATGCCCCAATGAGCGCCACCCCAAGCATGCCCGCACCACCACGCATGACCTATCGCGAGGCGTGCAAGCAGGCCATCCGCGCCGCCATCCTCGCCGATCCGCGCGTGTTCCTTATGGGCGAGGACGTCGCGCGGTATGGCGGCTGCTACGCCGTGACCAAGGGGCTTGCCGCGGAGCTGGGCGAGGAGCGGATTCGCGACACGCCGCTATCCGAGAATGGCTATGTCGGTGCCGGGATTGGTGCTGCGATCGCGGGCATGCGCCCGATCGTCGAGATCATGACGGTCAATTTCAGTCTTCTGGCATTGGACCAGATCGTCAACAACGCCGCGACCATCTCCCACATGTCGGGCGGGCAGTTTGCTGTTCCGTTGGTGATCCGCATGGCAACCGGCGCCGGGCTGCAGCTTGCCGCGCAGCACTCGCATAGCCTGGAAGGATGGTACGCGCACATCCCGGGTCTCAAAGTGCTGGCTCCGGCAACGATCGAGGATGCGCGGTACATGTTGCAACCGGCACTCGACGATCCGAATCCCGTGCTGATTTTCGAGCATGTCATGCTGTACAATCGCGAGGGCGAACTCGATCCGGGCATCACCGGCGTGGACATCGCCTCCGCGAAAATTCGCCGGCCAGGGCGTGACATCACGCTGGTGACCTATGGCGGCATGCTGTTCAAAACGTTGGAGGCCGCCGCTGCCTTGCACGAAGAAGGCATCGAGGCGGAAGTGATCGACCTGCGCGTCCTGCGCCCGCTCGACATGGTGACCATACTCGGCTCGGTGTCGCGTACCCGCCGGGTGGTGATCGTCGACGAAGGCTGGAAATCGGGATCGCTCTCGGCCGAGATCTCTGCCCGCATCGTCGAGGAGGCATTTTTTGAGCTCGACGCGCCCATCCGCCGTGTCTGCTCGCGCGAAGTGCCGGTGCCCTATGCGGCGCATCTGGAAAAAGCGGTGCTGCCACAAACCGCCAGCCATTGTCGCCATGGCGCGGGGGCTGGTGAAAGGCTGATGATCGAGTTCCGCATGCCCTCGCTCGGCTCTGACATGGAGGCCGGCACGCTGGTCGAGTGGATGGTCAAACCCGGCGACAGCGTGAAGCGCGGCACGGTCGTGGCGGTGGTGGAAACGCAAAAGGGCGCGATCGAGATCGAGATATTCAATGCCGGCGTGGTGTCCGAGCTCGTCGTGCCGGTGGGCGAACGCGTTCCCGTCGGCACCGTGCTCGCGCGGCTGGACGGCCCGGCGACAGCGCCAGCGGAACGTGGCTCGCCACCATCCTCCCCCGTCTGCGCCGGGCCGGCCGCATATTTCACCGGCAGCCCGTCGCCTTGCCGGCGAGCGGGGCATCGCCCTGGAGGGATTGCGGGGAACCGGGCCCGATGGTGCGATCACCATGGCGGACGTGGAAGCGGCAGCACCCACGGCGCCAAGCGGAGAGGCAGCCCGACGGCGGACAGGCTTTGATCCCGCCGCGATGCGTCAGGCCATCGCCGCCGCGATGACGCGCTCCAAGCGGGAGATCCCGCATTATTATCTGAGTCAGACGGTTGAGGTTTCCGGTGCGGTGGCGCGATTGGAACGGCTGAACCGCGAACGCTCCCCGCCCGAGCGCATCCTGCCGGCAGCACTTTTCCTGCGTGCCATCGCCCTGGCAATCGTCAAGATCCGGAGATGAACGGGTTCTGGGAAGACGGAAGGTTCCGCCCCGGCGATGGCGTGCATATCGGCTGGGCGATTTCTCTGCGCGGCGGCGGCCTGGTTGCACCGGCGATCCGTGACGCCGACCATCGCTCTCTCGACGAGTTGATGGCGCTCAATGCGCGACCTTGTTCTGCGGGCGCGCAGCACGGGTCTGCGCAGCTCCGAACTGAGTGATCCGACAATCACCGTAACCAGCCTTGGAGACCGGGGCGCTGAAACCGTGTGGCCGATCATTTATCCGCCGCAGGTGGCGATGATCGGCATCGGCCGGATCGTTACCCGGCCCTGGGTGGTCGATGGCGTCATCAGCCCGCGTCCGATCGTGGCCATAACACTGGCTGGCGACCACCGGGCCAGCGATGGCCATCGAGGCGGGCTTTTACTCGCCGAGATCGATCGTCTGTTGCAGGAGGCGGAAACGCTATGAATGAAGCCGAAGCGAAGGCCCTGGTGCTCGACGTTCTGTCTGCCATCGCCCCGGAAGCCGATCTCGCGGCTCTGCCGGGTAACGCCATCCTGCGCGATGAACTCGATCGCAACTTCGATGGATTTTCTGAACTTCATTGCCGCGTTGCATGAGCGGACCAAAATCGAACATTCCCGAGGCAGATTACCAAAAGCTGGTCACGTTGGATGGTGCCGTCGCCTATCTGTGCCGCTGATCTCTACCATGTTTCATGAATGTCGGTATCTGATTGTTGCTGCGTTAGTGAAGTTATTACAGCGTTAGTTTGTAATAATAACGGGCAAAAAACACGCCTCTCTCCAAGGGGTGTTTCCTTGTTTTCCATTCCGCCTCTGAGAGAGTGGGGCAATTTCCGTATAAAATTATCGAGCTAACAGCTTAATCAAAGCATATAATTACCTGAGCGGCCGGATCATGACCGCTCAGAGTATGTTGAAATCATTTTACGAAGATATAGCCCTTCATGAAGCCTAAAGTCATCATCGGACCGCCCATGCCGCCGGGAGCGTCTCCGCACGGCGCTTCGCAAAGCCATTCATACATGCCGGGCGCACCCGTGTTGAACATGAAAGTGATGGTTTGCGAGGCAGTGAGTGGAACATTGAGGTTTAGGGCTGGTACGGTAAATGTGTGCGCAACCTGTTGTATCGGCACCTCCGAATGTGCGCCTTCGGCCATTTGACCAACATTTGCGACGTCAACGACCTCGCCGGGTTCATTCATGGCGTAGATGGCGACATTTCCGACGGTACCAAAAACCTTACCGTATTTTTCCATGCCAGCCGGAAGTGGCGAAGGCCCGTCATCATAGTCGTTTATGCTCATCGTAATCAAACTGTTAGCTGGCAAAATAAAATAGGCCGGGCTCAGCAGCGGCCACCCTTTAACCAAATTGGCTTTGCTGTTGAATATGCTTAATGAAACCTGAGTATGGGCTGCGGCTTTTTCAAGAATTACAGGAAGTGCCGCCTGCTCTGGCGGTGACATTGGGGTGGGAACAGAAACTCCCGTCCCTTGGGCTCGAGCGGCATTGGGCAGCAAACCAGCGGTTGCTACAGTACCCGCTGCCGCAGCCAACGCGCCTACTTTAAGAAAACTGCGGCGATCTGGCGAATTGTGTTCATCGAAAACATTTAGAGAAGTTCCAGGCTTTTCATTTTTCATGGGACCGACTCCTGTTTGCATCGCAACGTGTTTTTTGTATTGTGAATTATGTTGGTTCATCTTACGATGAATCCACGAACTTGTATAAATCTTGGCTAGACTATATGGTCAATTTTCTTTTTATATGCTGAAACAATTTGTAACATCATGATTGGAGATATTGGTATTCGAAACCGGCATTGTTCAGGATGAGTTCCTGGTTCTTTTTTGCGGCTCGACGTCAAATTCCACGTCTACCGGCAAGCCCTCTTTGACCTCGCCAGGCGTGCATGTTTTTGGCGGCATGTTTCCGGGATAGTTATGTCCCTGGAGGATTCGAACCCCCAACTTTCAACTTAGAAGGCTGAATTTCTATCCAATTGAATTACAGGGACACACTGCCGGGCGCTGTACCATGACTTTTCGAGCCTTTCAAACCCCGAAACCGCGCGATACGAACCTGCCATGACTGTGAATAGCAAAATTCCCGCGCCCGCTGGCGGACAGGCTCGTCCTTAAGCTTTTTGCATGGCCAGCGCGGCGGCGGCGACACAGATTTCGAACACGTCCAGAGCATCGAACCGCCGCGAGATACCGTCGGGCGGCTGTGTTATGGGCAACCCGCCGCCATATTCAATGGCGCCGGGGATCATGAGGTTGTCGGGTAGCGAAAAACCTTCGACCGCGAGGCCGGGAATTGGGTCAGGCACGGCCGCCACCTGGGCGGTGCTGCGTTCGGCGAAGGGTTTGGCGGCGTTGGAGTAGCCAAAAACCGGCCGGCCGCGGCCAAGGAACCAGCCGATTTCAACCAGCGTACCGGCATCGGCCGAAGCGCCGCGAAACGGCGTGAGGTTGGCGATGACAATGTCGCATGCCTCCATCATTTCAATGTTCTGAAGGTAGATGGCGCGCCAGGCAGCGTCATGCGGCAGCGTGAGGATATGGGCGATATCCGGGCTCAGCGGGGCATGGCCGGTAATGCCGTATTTCGCGCAAATGTGGATTTTGGCCGCGAAGTTTTCCTGCGCATCGGGCAGAAACACATCCGGTCCGGCGAGGTAGGCATGGCATTGCGGCATTTATCCGGCTCTAGCCTCTGCTGCCATGGGCCGGTGTTCCGCGATGGCGGCCATCAGCCCGGCAAAGGCTTCGTCCAGGGTTTTGCCGCTGGTGTTAAAGGCAAGGTCGGCTTTGGCGTAGAAAGCGGCGCGGCTTTCCAGGGTCAGGCGCAGGTCTTCGATGGCTTTCCGGCTGTAGGGCGTCTGGCGTTGCTCGCCCTGCGCGATGACGCGGTTCATATGGTCTTCAGGTTCGGCCTGTAGCCAGATGGTGAAGCAATTGGTCAGCAGAAAGTCGAATGTCGCAGGGTCGCCGACCAGCCCGCCGGCGGTGGCGATGACGCAGTGGCGGTGGGTTTTCAGGGTTTCCTGCAATGCCTGGCGTTCATAGCGCCGGTAGGCGCTGGAGCCGTACAGGGCCTGGATTTCCAAGGGTTCCAGGCCGGCCAGGCGGGTGATTTCGGCGCGCAGTTCAACGAATGGCCAGTTGAGTTGGGCGGCGGCCATGCGGCCGAGGGTGGATTTGCCAGCGCCGCGCAGCCCGACCAGGGCAATGCGGTCGCCGCGCTGCCCGGCGGCATTTGCGCCCACGAACAAATCCGCCAGTGCCCGGTGCGCCTGTTGCAATTCGTCCCGCCCGCGCCCGCTCAAAGTTTTGCGGATCATCAGCCATTCCGGCGAACTTGTGGTCTCATCGCCCAGCAGCTCGGCGAGCGAGCAGTCCAGCGCCCCTGCGACCTGTTGCAGCACCAGCACCGAGACGTTGCCGATGCCCGATTCCATGTTGGCGAGATGGCGTTCAGACACGCCGGCGGTTTGCGCCAACATGCGCCGCGGCATCCCCAGCCTGGCCCGCAGCAGTTTTACCCGCTGCCCAAGGCCAGCGAGCAGCGGATTTTTTATCCGCGTTATCGGTTTTGGGCGATGCACTAAAGTTCATAATGCTACTTAACATCCCGATTGCCCGGCCATAAAGGGTTTTTGACGCTTATCTGGCGTCCCCGCGATGCAGCCCTGCCGTCCCCGCGTTTCATTGCTCCCTTGCCTGAGCATCGTCCCGGTGCCATTTCTTGCATATGACAAATCCTAATGATCCGGTCGGCTGGCATGGCACGACCATTTTATGTGTCCGGCGCGACAATGCGGTGGCGATGGCCGGGGATGGTCAGGTGAGCCTCGGCAACACGGTCGTGAAGGGTAATGCACGCAAGGTGCGGCGCATCGGCAATGGCGCGGTGATCGCGGGTTTTGCCGGCGCGACCGCCGATGCGTTTACCCTGCTGGAGCGCCTGGAGACGAAACTTGAGCGTTTTCCCAACCAGTTGGAGCGCGCTTGCGTGGAGCTGGCCAAGGACTGGCGCATGGACCGTTACCTGCGCCGGCTGGAGGCGATGCTGATCGTCGCCGATACCGAGCGCAGTTTTACCCTCACCGGCAATGGCGACGTACTGGAGCCATCGGATGGCATTGTGGCGATCGGCTCGGGCGGAAATTATGCGCTTAGCGCCGCGCGCGCGCTGATGACCATACCGGATCTCACCGCCGAGGAAATCGCCCGGCGCTCCATGAAGATCGCGGCCGATATCTGTATCTACACCAATGAAAACCTGATTGTTGAAACCCTGTAATGGACATCCCCGTATACTCCCCGCGAGAAATCGTCTCCGAGCTTGACCGCTTCATCATCGGCCAGAACGACGCCAAGCGCGCGGTGGCGATCGCGCTGCGAAATCGCTGGCGGCGCCTGCAACTTCCAGAAGATATGCGCGAAGAGGTGGTGCCGAAAAATATTCTGATGATCGGGCCCACCGGTTGCGGCAAAACCGAGATCGCGCGCCGCCTGGCAAAACTCGCCCAGGCGCCGTTCGTCAAAGTCGAGGCGACGAAATTCACCGAGGTCGGCTATGTCGGCCGCGATGTGGAGAGCATTGTGCGCGACCTGGTGGAAGCATCCATTACCATGCTGCGCGAGCAGAACCGCAAGGGCGTGGAAGCCAAGGCGGAACTGGCGGCCGAAGAGCGGCTGATCTCGGCGCTGGTGGGCGAGGGGGCTTCGGCCGATACGCGGGTGAAATTCCGGCGTATGCTGCGTTCCGGCGAGCTTGAGGACAAGGAGATCGAGGTCGCTGTGGGTGAGGCCGGCGGCACGCCGATCGGCATGATCGATATGCCGGGGATGCCGCAGAATGGTGCGATCAACCTGGGCGATATGATGAAGGGCATGTTCGGCCGGCAGGCGCAAAAGCGCAAAATGCTGGTGCCGGAAGCGCGCCGGGCACTGGAGCGCGAGGAGGCCGACCGGCTGCTGGATACAGAGGCGCTGTCCAAGGACGCTTTGCGCCACGCCGAGAACAACGGCATCGTGTTTCTCGACGAGATCGACAAAATCTGCGCCAAGACCGAAGGCGGATTCAGGGGAGGGGATGTCTCGCGCGAGGGCGTGCAGCGCGATCTTTTACCCTTGATCGAGGGCACGACGGTTTCCACGAAATATGGACCGATCAAGACCGATTATATTCTGTTCATCGCCTCCGGCGCCTTCCATGTCGCCAAGCCGGCCGACCTGCTGCCTGAGTTGCAGGGGAGGTTGCCGATCCGCGTGGAACTGTCCTCGCTGTCGCGCGATGATTTTAAACGTATTCTCACCGAGCCGGAACACTCGTTGCTGAAGCAATATACCGCACTTTTGAACACCGAAGGCGTGAAATCTCACCTTCGCCGATGACGCGGTCGATGCGCTGGCTTCACTGGCCTATGACATCAATGACCGCGTGGAAAACATCGGCGCGCGGCGGCTTGCGACCGTGATCGAAAAACTGCTGGAAGAGATCAGTTTTACCGCCACCGACCGCTCCGGCGATGTGGTGGTGGTGGACGCGGCCTATGTGAATGAGCGCGTTGCCCCGCTGGCCGCCAAGGGCGACCTCAGCCGGTTCATTTTGTGACCTGCCAATGAACCATCGCGTTATCGGCACGCTGACCGCCTTGGCCGCGCTCGCCGCGCTCGGCGTTGCCTATTTCGCGCAATATGTGCTGCTGCTCACGCCCTGCGAACTTTGCCTTTTGGAACGCTGGCCGTATCGGGTTGTTGCAGTCCTCGGCATTCTGGCGGTGCTGTTGGGTAAGCGCAGCGCGCGGGTGGTTCTTGGCCTCGCGGCGCTGGCTATGCTGGGCGATGTCGGCATTGCCGGGCTGCATGTGGGGGTGGAGTTCGGCTGGTGGAATTCGCCGCTCCCCGAATGCAACGGCATCCTCACACCCGGCGCGCCGCTGCCGCTCATACCATCCGTACCATGCGACCGGCCGGTGTTTCTCATTCCCCACCTGCCGGTTTCCATGGCGATGATGGATTTTTGCGCCGCCCTGGCTTTCGCGCTGCTTTTATTGGCCTATGTAATGAGAAAACCAAGGCGGTTCGGATGAGCGATCAGGTCAAGAAGATTCATTCGCGTTGACCATGCCGGCGAGTATGGCGCGGCGCGTATTTATGCCGGGCAACTGGCCGTTCTGGGCCGCGGCCCGCATGGGGCCACGATCGAGCACATGCAGGCGCAGGAGCAGCGGCACCTGGACACATTCTCCGCGCTGATCGCATCGCGCCGGGTGCGGCCGACGGCGTTGCTACCTTTCTGGAATCTGGCCGGTTTTGCCCTGGGTGCCGCCACGGCGGCTCTGGGCCCGCGTGCCGCCATGGCCTGCACGGTCGCGGTGGAAGAAACCATCGACGCGCATTATTCCGCCCAGGAGGCCGCGTTGGATGAGGATGAAGCGCCGCTGCGCGCCACCATCGCGGAATTCCGCGCGGAGGAACTGGAGCACCGCGACATCGGCCTCGCCAACGGCGCGGAACAGGCGCCGGGCTACCGGTTGCTCACGGCGATCATTAAAACCGGCTGCCGCGCCGCGATTAAAATCAGCGAGCGGATTTAGACCAAGAGGCGCTGGCTGGTATCGCGCGAGGGGATGATGTGCGGAGCAATGCCGGATCTGCTGGCTCAGATTGAAAAGCGAGGGTTTTCCGGTAAGTGCAACCAAGTGGGCACGTGATCCTGTGGCACCTCCAGTCCCGGAAATACCTGATGAACCAATAGCAGCACGAGCAGAACGATAATAAGGACTGCGAAGACGCGGCCGAGAGCACGAATAGCGAGAACCACCAGGAATGCCGCAATGATAACGAGCAAAACAATTTGAACATTTGGCGGAATGCCGGCGGAGGTCATCAAAGCCGCCAGAAAACTGTCCACAAAGCCAACGAAAGCCATTACCAGGCTGGCCAGGGTCATGATGACAAAAGCAATCAGGTTGATGGCGTGGGTCACTTTGCGGTCCCTGTTCTAACCGCTCTAATATAGTTCGCAATAACGGTATAACTACCCATGTTCGTTCCTTTGCCTGTAAAAATTCATCCGGGCCGGCAGAGGGTAAATGCCGTATCAACCGCACAGGCGCTTCTGAACTTTCCTGGATAGCAGGAAACCACAATTTATTGCCTGCACAAAATCATGAATAATTCGTGTCTTTTCCGTGACGTTTTGTTCGTGACAGGTTGCGTTGAAATTCCGGGAGTTCTGCCGTTTCGCAACGTCATGAAAGCAAATCGGATCTCGTATGAGAAGCTCAACGTGAATTCCCTACCGCTTGAAATCATTAGAATTTGCATGCAGAGATGATCACCCCGCATAACCCGCCTTACAGAATTGAATGTGACGTTGTGGTTCTCAGATTACGCAATAAAATCATCATTTAATCGTAACCGTTCTGACATTGTAAACTGATCGCTTCCGGTGCATTCCGCGCTCCATCACATGGTCGTGATCTCTGTCACGGCTGGCACATTGTAAACTTGGGGATTCACAAAATGGCTACCGATATGTCTCTGCGCCGCGTGCTTGGCGCGGCCTGTTCTCGTGCGGCATTGCGTGCGGCAATACCGGCATTGTCTGGCGTTAGCCTGGCGGTGGCTTTTACTGGCCTGGCAATGGCACAGTCTGTGAATGCTGGCATGGTAAGCGCCACGGCATCCAATGTTAGTTCAAACACTGGCTTTGCCGATCAGGTTTTAAGCAAGAAAAAAGTGCAGCATCAGAGCCAGACTGTCTCCACGGTCACCAAAGCGGAAATGAATTTATTCACGCCGAATACATCTGGCTTGCAAACTCTAACTATAAAGCCCGGCATTAGCATCAGTGGTTATAATTCAACCAGCGGTACGGCCCGGTCAACGATTTCGATGCGTGGCGTGAAAGTGGGCTGGAACTCCGTACCTGGTGATCTGGAGACCAACGGCGTGACTGTGTTGCTGGACGGCATTCCGCTGAACAGTCTGATTCAGGGCACTGGCTGGCATTCGACGGAAATCCCGATGGGCAGCTTGCTCTCTGGCAGCAATATAATTTTTGGCCCTGGCAACCCGCAGGACCGCTGGTATGACAGCCTTGGCGGAACGATTAATTTCATTCCCGTTCAGCCAACCGCGCAGCCGGAAGCTGGTATCAGCGCGTCATATGGTAGTAATGACCAGATGAACATTTCGCTCTACGCCTCGAGCGGTGTGCATGACGGTTGGTCGTCGGTTCTCGGTTACGGCTACGCTTCTGGTAATACCTTTCGCACAGGCGGTTACAATGACCCCGCGCATGGTAACCAGCTTTACGCGAAAATCCGCAAGGATTTCACCAACGGGCATTTCAGCATCGGCACCTACTGGCAGCACAGTGCTGAGCAGCGGCCAAATGATATCCCGGTCAACCCGATCGCCGGGGTTACGGTCGCGGGTCTGAATGTGCCGGGCGCGCAACTCTATAGCCAGCAGACATCTGGGTTTTATTCGGATCTGCCAGAATCGGTATGGTTCAAGAAAAATCAGATCTCGAATTATATCGGTTATTTCAAATTTTTCGATCAGTTGGATGATTCGACAAGTGTAACAAATCTAACGTGGTACCGGCATGGCGCGGTGATTCATTACCGCATCAATCCAGGCTTTCAGGCCGCCAGTTTAAACGACAGTGAATATTACAATCCACACTCCGACACATTTGGCGATAAACTCAGTTTCGATACCGTGTTGCCTTACAACACACTCAGCTATGGCGGGTACGTGATCTTCGCGCATACGGTGAATTCGTATCGCGGCTATCAGACGTTGAGCTATCAGGGATCGACACCATCCAGCCAGCAGCTTCCATATCAGGCATCGCAGAGCATATACGACAATCTTTTCGCAGCGGCTTTTATACAGGATGACATCTCGCCCATTCCGGCGCTGCATATTGTACCGGGCCTTCAGTTGGTAAATTTTGGAACGAGTTTCTATAACAATAATGCCAGCTATGCGCTGCAATATCCGCCGCAGCAGCCAGGCAACACAAATCCGAGCGTCACCAAGGATTTTCAGCGGCTAGAACCTTCGGTTGGTGTAACTTATGATATCTTTCCGTGGCTGACGCCTTATGCCAACTTTGCTGTTACATATCAGAACCCAACTGGTGGAAATTTCAATAACGCGCAGACAGATTTGCCGGCTTTAAAGCCGGTGAAGAGCACGGATTATGAGATCGGCATCCGGATGCTGCAGGATCATTTTATCGGCTTTGACGAAGTTTCAGGGAGTCTTGGTTATTTTCACGATGATCTGACCGACCAGACAATTCCGATCAGCCTGGCAAGCCAGCCAAATGTGACCTCGTTCGGCTATGGTTCCGCGGCGTTACAAGGTGTGAATGCGGAGTTCGACGGCAAGATCAACTTCAACTGGGAAGTGTTCGCTAACGCCGGTTATTTCAGCGGGCATTACACGTCTTACTTCTCGCCCGGTTCAGGCACCTATTATAGCGGTGTACCGGTTTCCAACACGCCGACTCTCACCAGCAATATCGGTTTCATCTATAAGCGTTTTGTCGGCCAGAATTTGATTACCGCAAGCGTTTTCGACCAATATTTCGGCCACAGCTATATGTTCAGCAATCTCATTCAGGCGCCGACCAAGCAAAAAATTCAGGCGTATAACCTGCTCAATTTCAACGTGACGATGAGCACGCCGTTCTTTAACCGCTTTGTACCGAAACTTGGCGATCTGACCTTCGGGATCAGTGGATCCAACATTCTCGACCGGCATTATAATTCAACTGAGTACGTCTCCGCAGGCGGTTATTTCGGCGGTGCTGGCGCCGGTTCGGTCATTGCCAATCCGGGGCAGGGCCGGGCGGTTTATGGCACCGTCAGCATGAAGTTTTGAAAGTCGTATAATGAGGAGAATTTTTGCTCTGGTGGTCATGACGATGAGCATGACCACCATCGGCGCCGGCGCCAGTTTTGCCGGGACGGTCGCCGATGCCAAAGCCGGGTACGTTGTCTATGAAAATCAATGTGCCGGTTGCCATAGCAATCAGCCAGGGGCGGACCGGTTTGGTCCAACTCTGGCTGGCGTCTACGGGCGCATGTCAGGAACCGCGCCGCTTCATCGTTACTCGGCGGCGATGAAAGCCGCCAATATCGTGTGGAATGCTAAGACGCTCGATGCGTTCCTGGTGAACCCGCGCAGTGATGTTCATGGCACCACCATGCCCTATCGCGGGCTCGCCGGTGCGGCGGCGCGGGCCAACGTGGTCGCGTATCTCAAGTCGATCTCTCCAAGTTCCAAGAGATGAATATGTCAACAGCACTCCCGGGGCCGGGCGCCCCGGCCGACCATGGTGGTGGCGATAAATTCTGGCGGGCGCTGGTTGTTGCCGCCATCATCGAGGGCGTGTTTGTGGTTGGCTTTGTAAAGTATGCGGCCACCGTGGGTGACAAGCACGGCGCGCAACAGCCGACCGTGATGAAAATTTCCATCCAGCAGGCACCAAAGCCGCCACCACCGCCGCCGCCTGTACCAAAAACGCAACCACCACCGCCGCCACCGCCGCCTCCCGTACCAACGCCGCAGCGTCTGCCGCCACCGCCGCCGCTGCCCAAGCCGGCGCCACGGCCCAAACCTGTTTTGCGCAAGGCGCTGCCCCACACAACGCCGCCGCCCGCGGCACCAGTGTTTCACGCGCCTCCTTTGCCACCCGCGCCGGCGCTGCCGAGCGCTGAAATTCAGGCTTCAGCCGAACAGCTCTATGCCGCTGAGTTGAACGCCCGTGTCCAGTCGCAACTCGCGGTTCCGGAAGCAGTCCGGATGATGGGATTGTCTGGGACAACGTATCTCGCGGTTACCGTTGCGCCGAGCGGCGCGGTGCTGGCGGTGGCCGTCACCCAAAGCTCGGGCGCGCCACCGATTGATCAGGCCGCCGCTGCCGCCGTGCGCAGCGCGCCCCTGCCGGCGTTTTCAGACAAAATGCCGCAGCATCCCATCACGTTCAACCTGATCGTTCGTTTGTCCACAAATCAGAGTTAGCGCGCGTTTGGAAGAGTGTAATTCAGCACTCTAATCTCCCGCACCAGGTCTGCGCAAAAACCTGTGCAGCGCTGCGACGGGTAATGGGCGGGAGAACAGATAGCCCTGGCCATGCGTTGCGCCGAGCAGGCGCATGTCATCCCGCATCTCCATGGTCTCGATGCCTTCGGCAATGATATCCTGACCATTTATGATCGCCTGCGCCACCATAACGCGGGCAAACTCCTGGTCCGTGGTGGAGGTGCTCGTCACGAGGCTGCGGTCGAGTTTGATCGCACGGATCGGCATATCCATCAGCGCCGGCAAATTTGGCATATTGGGTGTGACATCATCCAGGGCGAGGCCGTAGCCGGCGTTGCGCAGCGCGATGATCACGGACCGCGCAGCACCAATGTCGTGCACCGGGTGGCGTTCGGTCAGTTCGAAGCGGATATTGCGGGCGGGAAGGCGCGACCCTGACCGGATCGTTTCGATCCGCTCAACCAGTTCAGGGTGCAGCATGGCGTCCAGCGGCAGGTTGAAGGCGACCCCAAGGTCCGCTGCGCCAAAATTGAAAGCCTCGTATTCTTCAAGCGTGCGCTGCATGATGCTGGCGGTCAGGCACATCGAGCGTTCAGCGCCGGTCATTGCCGCGACGATGGATTCCGGTCCCCCGAGTGTGCCGTCGGCTGCCTCGGCACGTGCGAGCACTTCCACATAATCCGGACGCAGATCCGCCAGACGAATAATCGGCTGGTAGAAGACGCGGATCGACGCCATGAGCGCGAGATCGGGCAATACCTGATGCATCGTCTAAATATTTATACCTGGTAAAAACTTTTAAATTACACCAGGAATATATCAAATTTCTAGTAAAAGCGCGACTAAATTCCGTAGTTATTTACCATTAATTTACTATTATTTAGTTTTTGGCGCAGCGTTATTTGTTGTTTTTGGCGCAGCACTGCTGCGGCGCAGCCGGTGTTCTCCCAGAAAAAGCAAGATCGGCGCCGCGATGAAAATCGAGGATGACGTGCCGACCACGATGCCGAACAGCATGATCCAGGCAAATCCAGACAGTGCCGAGCCACCGAACAAGGCCAGTGGCAAGGCGGCCAGGAACACGGTGCCGGACGTCCCCAAGGTGCGGTTCAGAGTCTCATTGATCGACAGGTCGATCAGGTCGCGCAGCGGCATGGTTTTGTACTTGCGCAGATTTTCCCGCACCCGGTCATACACCACCACCTTGTCATTGGTGGAATAGCCGATGATCGTCAGGATCGCGGCGATCGTCACGAGGTCGAACGGGATGCGCGTGATCACCATGAAGCCGATGGTCTTCGTGGTATCCAGCACCAGCGTTGTCACAGCGCCGACCGCGAACTGCCATTCGAAGCGAAACCAGATATAGGTCAGGATCATCACGAAGCTGAGCCCCAGCGCCTCCAGACCTTGGGCAAACAACTGAGACGAGACCGAGGCGCCGATCGCCTGCGTGCTCAGGATTTTGGCACCTGGGAGCGGCACTGCGCAGCGCGGTCACCACTTCTGAGATCGCGGTCTGCGTCTCGTTGGCGTTTTTCCGGGTCTCCAGGCTGATCAACACGCCGTTCCCGCCACGCCCGAAGCTTTGCAAAGAGGCATCCGACAACCCGGCTTTGGCCAATGCGTCCCGCAATGCCGGGAAGTCCGCGGCTTGTGGTGTTTCCACTTGCAGCACCACGCCACCACGAAAATCCAGGCCCAGATTCAAGCCCGGATAGAAGAACAGGATTACCGAGGCGGTCGACAGCACGGCCGAGACGATGAGCCCGGCAAAGCGCCCATTCATGAAGCGGATTTTTGTCCCGTCCGGGACAAAACGGAACATTGGTTTCATAAACATGTGTCTTGGATCTCTCAGACGGGCAAGGAGGCAGGGCGGCGGGAGATATACCAGCGCGAGGTGATCAGCCGCACCAGCACGGTCGCGGTGAACATCGTGGTGATGATGCCGACGCAAATCGTCACGGCAAACCCACGCACCGGCGGCGAGCCGAAAATGAACAAGGTCACGTGCGCCAGTAATGTGGTCACGTTACTGTCGATAATCGTGCCGTAAGCGCGCCTATAACCGGCTTCCAGTGCCGCCAGAGGCTTACGCCCGGCCTTCACCTCTTCGCGCACGCGCTCGTTGATCAGCACGTTGGCGTCCACCGCCATGCCGAGTGTCAGCAGAATGCCCGCCATACCCGGTAGCGTCAGCGTCGCCCCCATGAAGGAGAGGATCGCCAGCATGATCACCAGGTTCATCACCAAGGCCAGGTTCGCGAACCAGCCGAACAGCCCATAAAACACCGCCATGAACACCAGCACGAAGACGAACCCGGCGGCGAGCGAGAGCGCGCCAGCGCGGATCGCATCCGCTCCCAGCCCCGGCCCCACGCTCTGCTCCTCCACGATGTTGAGCGGGGCGGGCAGGGCGCCAGCCCGCAGCAACAGCGCCAGATCCGTCGCCGATTGCGCGGTGAAATTGCCGGAAATCTGCCCCGCACCGCCAGTAATCGGCTCGCGGATCACTGGCGCCTCGATGATCTTGCCATCCAGCACGATGGCGAAGAGCTTGCCCACGTTGGCTGTCGTCACATCGGCAAATTTCCGGGCGCCGATTGAGTTGAAGGTGAAATTCACGACCCACTCGCCGGTCTGCGGATCGGTCGAAGCTTGCGCGTTCTCCAGGTCCGCGCCATCCACCGCGATGCTGGAGAACACGTCCATGCTCTGCGCCGGATTATTCGCCATCGGCAGTTGCTCATCGCCCAAAGGTGCGACCGGCCCCGGCTGCGCGGACCAATCCACCATCTGGAAGGTCATATGCGCGGTCGTGCCGATCAGCGTTTTTATCCGCTCCGGGTCCGAGATACCGGGGAGCTGCACCACAATTTCATCGGTTCCCTGCCGCGCGATGGTCGGGTTCAGCACGCCCGAGCCGTCGATCCGGCGCTGGATGATGGTGATGGACTGATCGACCGCCTGGGATTCACGCGCGATAAGCGTCTGGCGCGGGATGCTGATATCGATGCTCCCACCCGGCCGCTGGCTGATCGCGACATTCGGGCTGCTTGCATTCGGCGCATAGGTAACAAGCTTATTCAGCGCCGCCATGACTGCCGGCGTGTCGGAAGCATTCAACGGATTCAGCACGACCTTGTTGTTTGCCAAATCCGCGCGCAGCCCGGTATAGCCCAGCCCCGCGGTCCGCATGGTCTGGCGCACCTCGTCCACCAGCCCGTTCAAATCCTGCTTTTCCACCGCGCTGAAATCGATTTGCAGGAGCAGATAGCTGCCGCCGCGCAAGTCCAACCCCAGATGCACCTGGTTCCAGGGCACGAAACTGGGCAGGAAGGAGGGCTTCTGAACAAGGCTCGGCAGGCTCAGCAAAAAGCCGAGTCCGCAGAGAAGAAGTATCCCAAACGTTTTGGCGCGGGTAAAATACAGCATCGTCCTGGGCAAACTCCGGCGCGAGAGCAAAAAAGCGAAAACGGAAGCGGTATGACCGGGCTGCCCGTTGCGCGCAACCCCGGCTGGCGATACCAGCAGCCTATGGGAGAGCGCTTGAACATCGGATTGATCGGGGCGGGCCATTTTGGCCGCTACCACGCGTTGAAACTGGCCGGTGCCACCCGCGCCAAACTCATCGGCCTGGCCGACCCGGACGCCGAGCGCGCCAAGTCCGTCGCCTGGGAGGCTGGCTGCCCGGTAAAGCTCGGTCGACGAGATTCTTGGCGCTCGCGCAAGCGGTGATCATCGCCGCCCCGGCGGAATATCACTTCGATCTCACAGCCCGGGCCTTGCGCGCAGGCAAACACGTGCTGGTGGAAAAACCCATCGCCGCGACGCTCGACCAAGCGGCCGAGCTTGGCCAACTGGCCCGCGACGCCGGGCTGGTCCTCCAGGTCGGGCATTTGGAGCGCTTCTCCGCCGCCCATGGCGCGCTCTCGGCCCGCATGGGCAAGCCGCTTTATATCGAGGCCGTGCGCATCGCCCCCTTCAAGCCGCGCGGCACGGATGTCTCGGTCATCCTGGACCTGATGATCCACGACCTGGACCTCATCCTGGCCCTCACCGACTCGCCCGTCGCGCATGTGGACGCCGTCGGCGCCCCGGTCGCCAGCGCGCATGACGATATCGCCAACGCCCGGATCAGGTTTGAGAATGGTGCGGTCGCGACCATCACCGCCAGCCGCATCTCGCTGAAGACCGAACGCAAAATGCGTATTTTCTCGCAAACCGGCTACCTGACGGTGGATTTCTCCGCCCGCAAGCTCACCCTCGTCGGGCGCGGGATCGGGATGAAGCTGCCGGGCTTCGAGGAATTCGGCATCGAGCAGGCCGGCTGGCAGGACCACGACGCCCTCCTGGCCGAGCATGAGGCCTTCTTCGCCTCGGTGCTGGACGGTGCGCCCGTGCTGGTGAACGCCGAGGCCGGCACCCGCGCTCTGGCCGCCGCCATCGCCGTCAGCAAAGCCATCGCCGAGAGCCGGGCGATTGCCGAGGCGAGCGGGTTGATTCCGCGCCAATAAGCATAGTGAGGCATGGCGATCTTGGAGCCCTTCAAACGACGAGCCGTTCGATCCGCTATTCAAGTGTTTCTCGCTATGAGCCGACGGCTTTGGATTGAATTACGATTTGGCCTGATCACCCGCCCTGGCATAAGCTGCATTAATGAGGCCAGAACCATTTCAGCCGCTAGAAACGGCTCGGCTACACTTGCGTTGTGTCGTTGTGGACGATGCAGTGGCCACTTCTGCATTGATGAGCCCGGAAGTTAGCTGCTGGGTTGCTTACTGGCCCGTCCCTTTTACGCTTGAAATGGCGATTTCCCGTATCGAGACTTCGCGTGAGATGGCGTACGCGGGCGATGCGTTACCCTTCGGCGTAATCGAGAAGACTAGAAACGCATTGATCGGATGGGTTATGCTCAATCGCGATCCGCAGGACCGCCGGCGGGGCTCGTTTGGCTATTGGTTTGGCGAAGAACATCAAGGTAAAGGCTACATGAGGGAGCTTGCGCCAGTTGCGTTAGCCGCCGGCTTCAAATTAAGGGCGTGGACGTAATCGAAGCTGGCGCGCAACCGGCCAATATTGCCTCATTCGCAGTAATGCGCGCATGTGGAATGAAGCCAACCCGCGAGGCTATGGTCTACGCCCCGGCGCGTAAGCGGGACGAATTGTGCCAATTCTACGAAATTCAACGTCCACACCAAGAATTTTAAAAGATAAACCCACTCCTATGGAGTTTTCATAATTTAAGCCTTTCGGAAATTTCTCTCGGGGCCAAGCCCACACGCGCGGCTCCGAAAAGGGAAAACACCGCTATGAGCAGACAGGTTTTGGCGTCCCGGCATGAGCGTTGGCAACGATCTCGGCGGCGATACGGCCAAACTCGTCCATCACCGGAATATCCAGCATCTTCCCACTTAGAGCATCCATGCGAATGAAACGGAGTTTTTGGCCAGTATTTTGGCCCGAAAGGAAACGGGCTGTTTCCTTGGTCACCCACACAAAGGCTGCGTGGATGTTGAACACCCTGACCGCGATCGCGATCCCATCATCACCTACAAAAGCATATGCAAGATGTTCCGTCTCGCTTGCCGGCCACAACTTGAAGGCTTCAAACCCCTCGGCGTCAGCGACGTATGCTGGCAGCTTATCCATCGAGCTCGGATCGTCGGAACATATAGCGTTTCGCAGGTCTGCGGCAGAAGGGTCGTCTATGTAGTCCTCGCCTAGCCATAAGAACGCTAGCTCATATGCGATCTTAATCATTGCATGCTGACGAACGCGAAGCTGTAGCTTCGTTCAAACAGGATGCTCGTGATTTTCGATGGTCGTGACGTTCTCTCTGAAACGGCTTATTTCCTGTTCCAACTCTTCTGCCGAAAGCGGTGGGACACCATGCCGCTTGCGCTCACGTTGTATGATTTTCGACAGGTCACCTGCGTCCTTTTCGTCGACAACGATTCTGCGCGCCTTGCCGCCATCCGGCATAATGACATCCGAAGCATGGTGAAGCGCCCTTGTGACGATTTTCTGAGTACGCTCATCAAATGTTATCTCGATGCGCCGTTCGGGACTATTGGCCAGCCGTCCGACTCCCAGCAGCAACTCGTGCATTCCAGGAGGCTCGCCGCTGTTGCCTGCCAGGCGTAGCCGCGCCCGATGTCCCCTAACGAGAAAGTTGTCGCTAAGCGCCGCATCCACCTGGCTTCCAAGGGCGGAATTACATGGCTTGCAAACTCGATCCGTTGTAAGTCGGCCACCGATTGCCCGGGGGAAAACGTGTTCCTCAGTGCCGGGACGTTCGTTAAGGCAAAAGATGCACCGCATAAGTCTCAATACCTTTTCAGACTATTCAGCGCAAAACGGACCGACAACTTCCCGCTATAGCTGACATTTTTGTGCGTAATTTAAGACTTTAGGAAACTCCGTCCGAGTTCGCGTTATCAAGGGGTTGCGCCATTTGGCCTTGCTTCCTTAAACTTACCAGCTATCGCCTTCATCACGAGGCCAATAAAAAGCCAAACGACTTCAAACAATCAGCCCTTCAAATACCCCAACACCTCATCGCTGCTCATCACATGCCCATAAATCATGTTGATGATCTCAAGCTCTTTCAAATGCAGATTATGATCCCCCGCGGCGCAGGCATCCTCGATCACGATCACATCGAAACTTTCATCCGCCAGGCTGCGCACCGTGGAGGATATGCATTGGTCGGTAAATATTCCCGCACAGATAACGTTGGTAATCCCGATATTGTTGAGAATAAGCCGAAGATTGGTGCCGGTCAGCGCTGAATCGGTCGTTTTGATAACCTGAATTTCGCTCGGCAGCGGTGCCAGTTGCGGAACAAACTGCGAGGCGAGTTCGTCCTTCGGCAAAAGCAGATTATTCCAGCCGGGTTTTTTCTGGCTGAGCGAGCGGTCGCGGCCATCCGCTGTCTGGCAAGCAATGCGCGCAAACAGCACCTCATGCCCGCCATCGCGAAAGTTCTTGATCAGTTTTGCGATGTTCGGAATCACCGTGCCATGCATGCGTTCATGAAACGGCGTCCAGGCATCATAGCGCGCGCGTTCAACGGCGCTGAGCGTGGCAGGATCGGGCCGCTCCAGATACGTATTCTGGACATCGATCACCAGCAGCGCCGTTTTGCCTTTCAGCAAAACAGGGTCTTCGGGTTCCGGTGCGCCAGCGTAATACAGTGAGCGGAACGCGGTTTTCCAACTTGTCATTTTTATTCCTATCCGTTGAGTTGCTTCGTCACCGCTTCATTCACCAATGCCGGGTTGCCTTTGCCCGCCATCGCCTTCATCACCTGTCCCACGAAAAACCCGAACAATTTGTCCTTGCCGGATTTATACTCCGCCACCTTGTCAGCATTGTCCGCCAGCACTTTCGTCACGGCAGCGTCAATCGCGCCGGTATCCGTCACCTGCCGCAAGCCCTTTTCCTCAACGATGGCCGCCGGGGATTTACCCGTCTCCACCATCTCCTCGAACACATCCTTGGCAATCCGGCCATTGATCGTCTTGTCCGAAATCAGATCGATCAATTCTCCCAAAGCCTTGGCAGACACGGGAGGATTTTCAATCGTCCCACCGGTGCGGTTCATCGCCGCAAAAAAATCGCCGGAAATCCAGTTGGCGGCGAGGCGCGCATCACGCCCCTTGGCCACGCTCTCATAAAAATCCGCCGTCGCGGCTTCAGCCACCAGCACACCCGCATCGTAGAACGGAATGCCGTATTCCTCGCAAAACCGCCGGCGCTTCTCATCCGGCAGCTCGGGCAATGTCTCCTTCAGGCGTTGCCACCCATGCCTCATCCAGCACCAGTGGCAACAGATCAGGTTCTGGAAAATACCTGTAATCATGGGCATCTTCCTTGGAGCGCATGGAGCGTGTCTCCCCGCGCGCCGGGTCATACAGCCTCGTTTCCTGCACCACCTCGCCGCCGGCTTCCCACACCGCGATCTGCCGCAACGCCTCGGCCTCCACCGCGTGCATCACAAACCGCACCGAGTTCACGTTTTTAATCTCACAGCGTGTGCGGAATTCCTCGCCCGGCTTGCGCACGGACACGTTCACATCCGCGCGCATGGAACCTTCTTCCATGTTGCCGTCGCAGGTGCCCAAATACCGCAATATCTGGCGGATCTTGCGCAAATACGCCCCGGCTTCCTCCGGTGAGCGTATATCCGGCTCCGACACAATCTCCATCAGCGCCACGCCGGCACGGTTCAGGTCGATGACGGATTTCGTGGGATGCTGATCATGCATGGATTTTCCCGCATCCTGCTCCAGATGCAGGCGCGTAATGCCGATATGCTTGATCGTGCCGTCCTGTAATTCAATTTCTACATCGCCGGTGCCAACCACCGGGTGCGCGAACTGGCTGATCTGATACCCATTCGGCAGATCGGCATAAAAATAGTTTTTGCGGTCGAAGCGCGAGAACAGGTTTATCTGCGCCTTCAGCCCCAGCCCCGTGCGCACCGCCTGCGCCACGCATTCCCGGTTGATAACCGGCAGCATCCCCGGAAACCCCGCATCCACGAAACTCACATGGCTGTTCGGCGCGCCGCCATAGGTAGCTGACGCGCCGGAAAACAGTTTTGACTCCGATATAACCTGCGCATGCACTTCCAGCCCGCACACAATCTCCCAGGCGCCTGTTGCACCTTCCAGCATATAGCTCATGCCCGTATCTCCGGAACCGCCGTGAAACCAGCGGCTTTTTCCAAAGCCGCTGACACCGCGAACACAGTCTCTTCATCGAAATGCTTGCCGATCACCTGCAAGCCGAGCGGCAATCCTTCCGCGCTTAAACCCGCCGGCACGCTCATCGCCGGCACACCGGCGAGCGAGGCCGGCACGGTGAACACATCGTTCAGATACATCGTCACCGGGTCATCCATCTTCTCGCCGATCCCGAACGCCGCACTTGGCGCCGTAGGTGTCAAAATCGCATCGACCTTGGCAAAAGCGTTGGTAAAATCACGCAAAATCAGCGCGCGGATTTTCTGCGCCTTCAGATAATAGGCATCGTAATAGCCGTGCGACAAAACATAGGTCCCGATCATGATTCTGCGCTTCACCTCCGCCCCAAACCCGGCGGCGCGCGTGCGCTCATACATGTCGATCAAATCCTCGCCGTCCACGCGTGCACCAAAACGCACACCATCATAGCGCGCCAAATTGGAAGACGCCTCGGCAGGTGCGACGATATAATACACCGGCAGGCCATACTTTGTGTGCGGCAGCGATATATCGACGATCTCCGCCCCCTGTTCACGCATCCAGGTAATGCCCTTTTCCCAAAGCGCTGAAATTTCCGCACTCATGCCATCCATGCGGTATTCCGCCGGAATCCCGATGCGCAAACCCTTCACACCCTTGGCCCCCGCCGCGCGAAAATCCGGCACCACGCGTTCCGCACTGGTGGAATCCTTGGCGTCAAACCCAGCCATCGCCTGGAGCAGAATGGCGCAATCCTCCACCGTGCGGGCCATCGGCCCCGCCTGGTCGAGCGAGGAGGCAAACGCGATAATTGCCAAACCGCGAACACCGCCCATAAGTCGGTTTTATTCCCGCCAGACCGGTGAACGCCGCCGGTTGGCGGATCGAGCCGCCCGTATCGGTTCCCGTAGCACCCAAGGCCATGCGCGCTGCCACCGCAGCCGCCGAACCGCCGGAGGACCCGCCCGGCACCAGCTTCGCGTCCGAGCCGTTGCGCTTCCAGGGGTTTTCCACCGGCCCGTAGCCGGAGGTGATGTTGGACGAGCCCATCGCGAACTCATCCAAATTCGCTTTGCCCAGAAACACCGCGCCCGCGTCCAGCAATTGCTGCGTCACCGTGCTCTCGTAGGGCGGGATAAACGGCTCCAATATCTTGCTCGCCGCCGTGGTGCGCACGCCAGCGGTGCAGAACAGGTCTTTAATCGCCAGCGGAATGCCGGTCAGCGGCCCGGCATTGCCCGCCGCGATCCGCGCATCGGCTGCCTTGGCCTGCTCCAGCGCCAACTCCGGTGTCACCGTGATAAACGCGTTCAAACGCGGGTTCAGCGCCGCCACGGCCGCATTATGCGCCGTTGTCAGCTCCACGGCCGAAATCTTGCGTGCCGCCAAAGCCGCCCCGGCCTCGGCGATCGTCATATCTGTAAAGCTCATTCCACAACTTTCGGTACGGCAAAAAATTGTCCGGCACGGTCCGGCGCATTGGCGAGGATCAATTCAGGGATACCGCCATCCGTCACCACATCCTCGCGCAGGCGCATCGCCATCTGCGCCCCGCCGGAAAGCGGTTCCACGCCGTCCACATTCACCTCGTTCAGCTGGTCCACATAGCCCAGAATCGCGTTCAACTCGGTCTGCAACACCGCAATTTCGGCGTCGTCAACGCGGATTCGGGCCAGTTTCGCAATACGGCGTACCGTTGCGGTATCGAGCGACATACAAATTCCCTTGGGTTTAATTGTCCGCCGGACCATAACCGCCCGCATGAAGCTCTTCAACCTCACAGACCTCGCCGCCCAGCTTTCCCCCGGTACGCGCCTCCTGGGGCTGGACCCTGGCTCCAAGCGGATCGGCGTCGCGCTGTCGGATGTCGGCCGGCAGATCGCCAGCCCCTATGGCACGCTCATCCGGGCCAAACTCAAACAAAACGCCGCGGAGGTCGCCGCCATCGCGGCGCGGGAGGGTGTCGGTGGCCTCATCATCGGTCTGGCCCTGGACGATGAGCAGAAAGCTCGGCCCACGGGCCCAGGCCGCACGCGACTGGGCCCATGCCATGGCGGCGGCCACCCTCCTGCCGGTGGCGCTGATCGACGAGAGTTTTACCACCGCCGACACCCACGAGCACCTGATCGCGGCCAATATCAGCCGCGCCCGCCGGTCTGAGATCATCGACAAAATGGCCGCCGCGGCGATATTGCAAGCGGCTCTGGATGAGTTAAGCAAATAATTTTCGCGGCCGAGCCGTACAAAAAAAGCGGCGGGATAAAACCCCCGCCGCTCTATCATCTAACGTATTGTTAGATAATTACTTCTTCATTCTATCCTTCAGCCCGCCAATGGCGTTCTGCACCTTGCCCTCGGCCTTATCGGCCTTGCCTTCAGCCTGAAGCTTGGCGTCGCCAAGGATTTTGCCGGCGGCATCCTTCACAGTGCCTTTGGCTTGCTTAACAATGCCTTTTATACGATCTTTATCCATCGTTAAGTTCCCTCTTTTTGCCGCGCCTTACACCGCGCCAACTAAAAACGTCTTTGATTTAACGGCGAAGTCTATGGGCTTGGGCTCGCCGGTGCGTTGGCGTTGGCGCTGCCAGTCAGCGCGTGACCGCCTTGCGAAATGTCCTGCCCAAAACCGGCCGTCGTGTGGCATGCGCTTAATGCAGGCGCCATGCCGAGCAATGCGGTGAGGGTTAAAGCAAGACGAAAAGATCTGGTCATCCGAGGTTCTCCTGTGTTCCATCTCCGCGGGTCATCATTGCCGGTGGCTTGATGGCGAATTCGTTACCTAAACATCGAAACGAGACGGAAAACTTTCAACGTATAATCATGAACATTGCCGTTTTGACAGCCTAAGTTCACGAAGCAAGCACAAACTCTCCGTTAGCAAGGCCGAATTCACGCGCCAACAGCCGGTAGGAATTTTGCCGTGCCTGTGTGTCATAGGCGGTGGTGGTGATCACCATTTCAGCAACGCCGGTTTCTTTTGCCAGGTCCCGGATTCGGTTGGCGACATCCCTAGCCGTGCCGGAAAGTGCGCGCTCCTTTCGGCGCAACATTTTCGCGCGTTCGGTCTCGGTGACCTCGAAGGCGGCGGCCTCCTCGGGCGAGGGCAGGGCGATATACCGGCCCCGGTCGCGCATTATGCCGGCAATGGCGCGGGACTGGTAAAAATAATCCGCCTCTTCCTGGTTCTCCCCGGCAAAAGCCCAGACCGTGATGGCTGAATGCGGCGCCGCCAGCAATTCCGAGGGTTTGAAATTCGCGTGATAAATATCCAGCGCCTGTTGCGCGCCGGCGCCATCATTGAAAAAATACGCAAAGCAATAAGGCAACCCGAAATAGGCCGCGACCTGCGCCCCGTAATCGGAACTCCCCAGCATCCAAAGCTCTGGCGCGTAAGGGCCCGCCGGTTCGGCCTGCACGGCGCGGAATGGGTGGTTCACCGGCAGCTCGAATCCTGACACCCAGGCATGGAGGTCGCGCAACTGCGCCGGAAAAGCATCGGCGGCATGCGCGGCGTTTGGGTTGAGCGCCATGGCCGTGCGGCCATCCGAGCCTGGGGCGCGGCCGACGCCGAGGTCAATCCGGCCCGGTGCGATGGCCTCAAGCACGCGGAACTGCTCGGCCACTTTCAGCGCGGAATAATGCGGCAGCATGATGCCCGCACTCCCCACCCGGATTTTCGAGGTGGTGGCGGCGATCGCCGCCATCAGGACTTCGGGCGCGGACCCGGCCACGGCTTCGGAACTATGGTGCTCGGAGAGCCAGTAGCGGTGATAGCCATAGGATTCTCGCAGGCTTGCGCCAGCGCGACGCTCTCCCGGATGGAAACATCCGGCGAGACGCCGCTACGGACTGGCGATTGGTCGAGGACTGAAAATTTCATGGCCTATATATAGGCGGGTTTGGGCAGGGCGAAGTCGTGCCCGTCAAAAACTCCGGGAGCGCAGGGTCATGATTTTTTCATCCGGCACCCATGCCACCGCCGTAGGGCGCGTCGCCGAAGAAACATCGGGCGCGATGCGGACCGGTTTCGCTGTGCAGCCGGACATGGATCTGCCGGTAGCGGACGGATTCGTAGTTTTGTAACCGCACCAGCATGTCGGCGGTCACGCGGATGATGACTCCCGGCACATGGGCGCCAGGCGCGCGGCGCAATGTGGGGTAGCGCGCACCGCGCAATAATACGCGGCGGAAGCCATGCAGCCGCGCGGGGAGGGGGATGGTTTTGACCGGCTTGCCAGCGCAGCGGCCGAGTGCCGCCGGGTCCGCCAGCGTGCCGTAGAGAAACAGTTTCATCCAAAAACCTTCATAAAATTCTTCTCAAGCGCCGCGTCCACCGCCGCCATCGTCGTTGTCACGCCTAACGCGGCCAGGCTGGTGACGCCATGCTCGCGGATACCGCAGGGGATAATCCCGGTGAAATGGGAGAGGTCCGGATGCACATTCAGCGCCATGCCGTGCCAGGTCACCCAGCGGCTCACCCGCACGCCGATCGCGCCGATTTTTTGCTCCTGCCCCCCGTTCACGACCCAGATACCCACCCGGCCTTCGCGAGTCTCGCCCTTGATGCCAAAATCTTTCAGGGTCGCGATCATCCAGGACTCCAGCCCGGCGACATAGGCGCGCACATCACGCGCCGGTACGCTGCCATGCGGCTCGGCCAGATCCAGCATGGCGTAAACCACGCGCTGGCCGGGCCCGTGATAGGTCCATTGCCCGCCGCGCCCTGCCTGATAGGTCGGGAAACGCGAAGCGTCCTGCAGGTCCGAATCGGCGGCCGACGTGCCGGCGGTATAGAGCGGCGGGTGCTCGACCAGCCACAGCAACTCACCGGCGGCGCCATCGCGAATCGCGGCGACGCGCGTTTTCATGAAGGAAATGGCCGAATTGTATTGAGTGAGGCCCGGCTCGATTTGCCAGGTTGCCGGTAGTTTAAGCATGGTCTATAGGCTCGCCAGCGTCGTACGAAAGTACGCGCATTCGTACGATGCGGTCGTGGCGAAATGGTAGACGCGCAAGCTTGAGGTGCTTGTGGGGGAAACCCCTTGGAAGTTCGAGTCTTCTCGACCGCACCATTATTTTGCTGTTCCCCCTGGCGGAAATGTCATAGCTGGCCGGTTGTCTCGCATAATTGGTTGGCGCATGAAACTGCCGACGCGCTTGGGACTGGAGGAGCAAAATCATGGATGAAGATTTACGCAAAGCAGCGCTGGAATACCATCGGTGGCCCCGGCCCGGCAAACTGGCCATTACCGCCACCAAGCGGATGGAAACGTCCCGGGACCTTGCTCTGGCCTACTCCCCCGGTGTTGCGGCGGCCTGCGATGCCATCGTCGCCGATCCGGACTGCTTCGTTCGACTATACCTCCCGCGCCAATCTGGTGGGCGTGATCACCAACGGCACGGCGGTGCTGGGCCTGGGCAATATCGGCGCGCTCGCTGGCAAGCCGGTGATGGAGGGCAAGGCTGTCTTGTTCAAAAAATTCGCCGGAATCGATTCTTTCGATATCGAGGTGAACGAGCAGGACCCCGACAAATTCATCGAGATCGTCGCCAGCCTGGAGCCGACCTTCGGCGGCATCAACCTGGAAGACATCAAGGCGCCGGAATGTTTCAAGATCGAACAAGCGCTCATCGCCAGGATGAAAATCCCGGTATTCCATGACGACCAGCACGGCACCGCGATCATCGTGGGCGCTGCGGTGCTGAACGCCCTGAAGGTGCAGAACAAGACCATCGGGCAAGTAAAAATTGTGACCTCAGGGGCAGGTGCCGCCGCTCTTTCCTGCGTCAACACGCTGATCGGGCTCGGCGCAAGGCCTGAAAACATCACCATGACGGATGTCGAGGGTGTGGTGTATAAGGGCCGCCCGAAACTGGACCCGACCTTGATGCATGTCGCGCGCGATACCGCCGCGCGGACTTTGCCGGAGGTGCTTGAGGGAGCGGATATTTTTCTCGGGCTGTCGGCGCCCCGTGTGCTGAAAGAGCAATGGCTGAAGCTGTTCGCGCCAAATCCTCTCATTCTCGCGCTGGCAAATCCTGAGCCGGAAATTCTGCCCGAGCTGGTGCGCAGCGGCCGGCCGGATGCGATCATGGCAACGGGCCGCTCGGATTTTCCGAACCAGGTGAATAATGTGCTATGCTTCCCGTTCATTTTCCGGGGTGCTCTGGATGTGCGGGCGACCGCGATTACCGAGAGCATGAAGCTGGCGGCCGTGGAAGCGCTCGCCGAGCTGGCGCGGGTTGAAGCCTCGGAGACCGTGGCGGCGGCTTATGGCGGCCATGCGCCGGTGTTCGGGCCGGATTACATCATTCCCAAACCCTTCGATCCCCGGCTGATTTTGCACATAGCGCCTGCGGTGGCGCGTGCGGCGATGGATGCCGGCGTGGCGCGCAAGCCGATCGAGGATTTCGAGGTTTATAAGCAGGAGCTGGAACGTTTTGTGTTCCGCTCCGGCCAGTTGCTGCGCCCGGTCATGGAGGTGGCGCGCAAGACTTGTCCGCGCATTGTCTATGCCGAGGGTGAGGACGACCGCACCTTGCGGGCTGTGCAAAGCGTGTTGGATGACGGCATGGCGCAACCGATCCTGGTTGGGCGTGGCATGGCGATTGCGGCGAAAATCTCGGCGCTGGGCCTGCGCATGAAGCCCGGTCAGGACGTGCGGATCGTGGATTTCGAGCAGGATACGGAGTTGTTCGCGCAAACACTCGCCGTCTACCAGAAGCGCGTGGGCCGGCGCGGTGTGCCGCCTGATGCGGCTGCCAGGCAATTGCGCCGGCGCCCTACCGTGGCGGCGGCGATGCTGCTGGACTCCGGCGAGGCTGATGCCGCGATTTGCGGCGGCACCGGCGATTGGTGGCGGCAGTTCCAGTACGCGCTCCCCATTATTCCACGCCGGGCCGGGCTTTCACGGGTCTATGCGATGACGGCGCTGATCCTGCAGCCAGGCGTACTGTTTTTCTGCGATACGCATGTGAATATGGATCCCACGGCTGAAGAGATCGCGGAGATGACCCAACTGGCGGCGCAGATCGTGCATCGCTTCGGCATCGCGCCGAAAGTTGCACTCCTGTCGCATTCTAATTTCGGAGCATCGCAGTCTCCGTCAGCCAGGAAAATGCGCCACGCGCTGGCGCTGATCCGCGCGCAGGACCCGGAGCTGGAGGTCGATGGCGAAATGCACGCGGACGCAGCACTTGTCGAGCAGATACGCAGCCAGGCAATTACGGATTCGACGCTGCACGGCATTGCGAATTTGCTGATTTTTCCGAATATCGACGCCGCGAACATTGCATTCAACCTGGTGAAGGCGAGCGGCGAGGGCGTAACGGTAGGTCCGATTCTGATGGGGCTGGACAAGCCGCTGCATATCGCGGTGCCGAGTGTTACCGCGCGCGGCATCGTGAATATTTCCGCCGTGGCGGCGATGCAAGTCAGCTCTGGCGCGGCAGAAGTAGAGCGAGGGAAACGGGGGTGTTCCATGTGGAACACCCGCCCCATTGCCATAAACTAACGGGTTGTCAGTTTATAAACAAAACGGGCAATTTTTGAGCCGATCAGATCAGGCCCAGTATTTCGGCGGCGGCGGCGGCGGATGGGGTGCTGGACGGCGCTGCAAGTGTGGCCAGAGCGGCAGCAAAACCGGCACGCTGGGCTGCTGCTGCTTTCGGCTCGGTAAGTAATGTATGCAGCGTTGCGGCGAGTTTTTCCGGCGTACAATCCTGCTGCAATAATTCCGGCACCAAAGCCTGGCCAGCCAGCAGGTTGATCATGGCGACGTATTTCACCTTGATGAGGCGCTTGGCCATTGCCGCACTTAACGGGTTGACACGATAGGTCACCGCCATCGGCACGCCGGCCATGGCAAGCTCCAGCGTGGACGTGCCGGATTTGGTCAGTGCCGCCTGGGCGGCGGCGAAGGCGTCGTAACGCTCGGCGACATCGCGCACGATGATGGGTTTTTGCTCCCAATCCGCCGTGTGGGCGGCGACCGCGTCCGCAATGCCGGGGGCGGCGGCGAGCACGGGCACCAGATTCGGTATTTTCGCCGAAAGGAGCGCCAGGGTCTGGCGGAAAACCGGGAGCAGGCGCTTGGTTTCGGTCACGCGCGAACCGGGCATGAGCATCACCGGCACGGCATCCGGCGCGATATTGTACTGTGCCCGGAACCGCGCGGCATTACCGAGATCGGCGCCGGATTCCAGCACTGGATGGCCGACAAAAACCGGGTTCAAACCATACGGGGAAAAAAAATCCGGCTCGAAGGGGAGCAGACACAGCAACTCATCCCATAATCCGGGAAAATGCTTCACCCGCTCCTGCCGCCAGGCCCAGACCTGCGGGGCGACGTAATGCACGCGCCTGATTTTCTCCGCCGCAATGCCTTTCAGCACCCGCAGGCAAAATCCGGGACTATCGATCGTGACCACAATATCAGGCCGTGTCGCCCGAATCGCCGCCACGGTTTCGGCAATGCGCCGGCGGAGCAAAAAAATGCGGGGCAGAATCTCCGCAAGACCCATCACCGCCAGCTCCTGCATCGGAAACTGCGATGTGAGCCCCGCCTCCGCCATGCGCGCCCCGCCAATACCGGAAAATTCAACCCCAGCCCGCTGCGCGCGCAATGCGGTCATCAGCCGCGCCCCCAGCACGTCCCCGCTCGCCTCACCGGCAATGATGAACACACGCGTCATGGGTTGGTACCCAGGCGAAGGCCCTCGGGCCTAGTTTGAGACCAAGCCAGTAGGTCAGTTCGCCTTGGGTTGTGGTGCGTCGATCAGCGGTTTGGCGCCGGCGATGAAGCTATCCAGGGCGGCCATCTTTTCGGCATTGGTCAAACCGGCCTGATTAGCGATCACGGGACAATAGGCGGCGACGAGTTCGTTGGTCAGGTCGGCATTGCTGATGCCGCTATTGGCGGCGCGGATGGCGTTAATCAGCGTGCGGGTGCGGTTGGGCATCGTTTCCGGCGTGACGCCGTCATAGATGTTCAGCAGGTTGCTGCCGGGATTGGCGATAGAGGTCGCATTGCCGGCGGCCGAGACATGCGGGCAGCCGAACTGGTCGGACGCCATATTCGCCATCGGCGGCACCACGGCGATGGCGCGCAGTTTCATCACATCGCGCGGGCTGGCATTGGCTGTTCCCTTGTTGCCCCAGCTGGTGCGCACATAGTTGGCGACATCGGCGATTTGCCTGTCCGACAGGCTGGCGGCGAAGGAGGGCATGGCCGGGCCGACGCGCCAGGGCGGCAGGCCGTTCAGCACGGCGCCGATGACATTGGTCGGCACGGACGCCGTCACCGAAGTCGTTGTGGGCAAGGTTGGGGATCATCGTGCCCAATCCGCCGCCGGTGGCGCCATGGCACCCGGCGCAATTGGCGGCGTAAACCTTGGCGCCCATAGCGACGGAGGCGGCGGCATCCGCGATGGCGGGGGTTGGTGGTGTGCTCTGCGGCTTGGTCTGGGTTTGCAGATAATCCGCGATATCCTCGTCATCGGAGACCGGGATCTTGCTGGTGGAATTGGCCACGACTTCGGCCATCGGGCCGAAGGCCGAGCCTTTTACCATATTGCCGCCGTCATGCAGATACGCGACCAGATCGGCCTTCGCCCAGCCGCCAACGCCATATTGTTTGTCCGATGAGATATTGGGCGCGAAATAGGAGTCGATCGGCGCACCGGCATAGGCTTTGCTCAACATCAGCCCGCTCATGATATTGCGCGGGGTGTGGCATTCGCCGCAATGGCCCAGCGCCTCGGTCAGATACGCGCCGTTCTTCATGCTGTCGTTCCAGCTCGGGTCCATGTGCATTGGGCCGGAGCGGAAAAACAGGATGCGCCAGCCGAGCAGCACGGGGCGCTGGTTGAAGGGGAAGATTATGGAGTTTGGCGTCTTTTCCACGTTCACCGGAGCGAGCGAGAAGAGATAGGCTTTGATCGCCATCACATCGGCATAAGAGAGCTTGGTGTAGGAGGTATAGGGCATCGCCGGGTAGAGGAATTTCGGGAACACCAGGTAGGAGCTGCCTGGGCGGACGCCGTAATGCACCGCGTCCCAGAACTGCTTGTCGGTCCAGTTGCCGATGCCGGTGGCTTTATCCGGGGTGATGTTGGGCGAGGCGAGTCCGCCGAAGGGGGTGTTGAGCACGAGGCCGCCGGAGAAGGGGGCATGGTTCGGGCCGGTATGGCAGGGCATGCAATCCGCCGCGGTGGCGAGGTATTTGCCGCGCGCGATGAGGGCGGTGGGGTCGGTGGGGGCGGTGAGGCTTGCCGCGGGATAGTCCGCTGTGTTGTCCGCCGCGATGGCGACCCGGCTGAGCACCGCGCCGCCGAGGAGCAGGAGCAGGGTGGCGGCTGCGAGAACCGGACGGGAAAAACGGATTTTTGGCAGAACAAGCGACATGAACGGACCCATCATTATTTTGCGCCCCCTTATTTCGCTAAAATTGGAAATCTATCAAGAGCGTAAGATTCTAGGATTACGAGATCACTTATAGAGCTGTTCCGGGGCGATGAGGGGGGAAGCGATTTCCACCAACGCGCCGTCCCGGACCGCGGTGAAAAAACAGGTTCGCCTGCCGGTGTGGCAAGCAACGCCTGTCTGGTCGACCAGGAGGAGCAGGGTGTCGCCGTCGCAATCGAGTCGGAGTTCCACCAGTTTCTGCGCCTGGCCGGAGCTTTCGCCCTTGCGCCAGAGTTTTTGCCGCGAGCGGGACCAGTAGCAGACCTGGCCGGTTTTGAGCGTTTCCTCGATGGAGTCGCGGTTCATCCAGGCCAGCATCAGCACTTCGCCGGTGTCGTGCTGTTGCGCGATGGCGGGGATCAGCCCGTCCTCGTTGAAGGTGAGTTTGTCCAGAAGCGTGCTCATGAGGCCAACGCGCCGTCGGTCAGGCACGTTTCATCGGACCTGGTTAGGTGTGGAATTTTGTCGTATTTTTGTGACTTGGCCATGCGGGAATATAGGCGCGGTGGGCATGGCGTGTAAAATCATTCCACGCGGTGAACGTCACCGTGTTCTGCCGGCAGCCCCGCGACATGACACCGAAACAAGGCTAAGCAGCGGGCCGTACGCCGGGAGCGGGGCGAGGAGCGACAAATGGTTTTAGGGATTGTGCTGGTTTGCCTCGCCGCCGGGCTGGTGGCGCTTTATATTCACGACAAGCGCCAGACGCATCATACGATTTTGCGCAATTTCCCCGTCATCGGGCATGTGCGGTATTTTGCCGAGACCTGGGGCGAGTATATGCGCCAGTACCAATACCTGCCGGATTGGGTGGAGCGGCCGTTCAACCGGCTGGAGCGGCGCTGGGTATATCGCTCAGCCAAGGGGGTCTCCAATCTGGTGAGTTTCGGCTCGGAGAACGCACCGAGTTTCGTGTTCCGCAATGCGGCGTTTCCGGTGCTGGATGAAGAGAAGCGGAGCTATCCGGGCAAGCTGATCGGCGTCGCGACCGGGCCGGGTGCCAGCCGCGAGCCTTATGTGGCGCAATAGTTTTTTTAATATTTCGGGCATGAGCTATGGCGCGCTGAGCCACGCCGCGGTGAGCGCGCTCTCCAAGGGCGCCAAACTCGCCGGCGTGTGGATGAGCACCGGCGAGGGCGGCTTGTCGAAATTCCACCTCGAAGGCGGCGGCGATATCATCATGCAGATCGGCACCGCGAAATACGGCGTGCGGGATGCGAATGGCGGGCTTTCCGAGGACCGGCTGCGTGAGATCGCGGCCTATCCTCAGGTAAAGATGTTCGAGGTCAAACTGGCGCAGGGCGCCAAGCCGGGCAAAGGCGGGATTCTGCCGGCCAACAAGGTGACGGCGGAGATCGCGGCGATAAGGAACATTCCGCAGGGGCAGGATAGTATTTCCCCCAACCGGCACCGCGATATCGGCAATGTCACGGAGCTTGGTGAATTTATCGCGCGGGTGCGGGAGATCACCGGCAAGCCGGTTGGGGTAAAATTCGTCGTCGGCGATGTGCGCTTCATCGATGAATGGTTCGGCGATTGCACCGACCATCCCGAGCATTGTCCGGATTTTGTGCAGGTCGATGGTGGTGAGGGCGGCACCGGGGCAGCACCCGAGCCGCTCGCCGATTATGTCGGGCTGCCGATTACCCAGGCGCTGCCTTATGTCGCGGCCTTGCGCGATGAGCATGGTTTGCGGCAGCGGATACGGATCATCGCTTCGGGCAAACTGCTGACACCAGATAAAGTGGCCTGGGCTTTGTGCATGGGCGCGGATTTTGTGAGTTCCGCGCGCGGCTTCATGTTCAGCCTGGGCTGCATCCAGGCGATGAAATGCGGCTCCGGCCATTGCCCGACGGGCGTGACCGCCGTGGACCCGAGGCTGATCGCGGGGCTGGACCCGACCGACAAGGCGGTGCGGGTGAGCCACTATGCCAAGCGCGTCGCCGATGAGGTGGAGATGATCGCGCATTCCTGCGGGTTGACGGATGCGACAGGGTTCGCGCCGAAACATGTCACGGATATCGAACGAGGGATCGGCGGGTTCAGGGCGCAGTCCGGCGGATGATCTTTCTGCTCCTGTTTCTATTAAGCGCCGGGCTCAATATCCTCCTCGGTGCGCATGGCTGGCCCGCCGTGCTGGCCGGCAGCCTGAACGATCCGGACAGTTACATGCGCCTGCTGCGGATCGAGCAGGGTATCCAAGCCGGGCATCTGGTGAACATGGTGGCGCGCGATGATTCCGGCGCCGGGGTGCTGGTGGAATGGTCGCGGCTGCTGGATGCGCTGCTATGGCTGATGGCCGCCCCGCTGGCGGTGTTTATCGGTTGGCACCGGGCGCTGTACGCAGCCGGGGTCGCACTTGGGCCGCTCAGCGTCGGCGCGCTGGGGGCGGTGCTGGCTTGGGTCGTGGAACCCTTCGCGGCACGGCGATATTTATGGACGGCCGCAGTGGCGGTTGCGTTGTTGCCGGGGTTGCTGACCTTCGCGGTGCCAGGGGTCGTGCATTACCATGTTTTGCTTCTGGTGCTGATTGCGCTGACGGCGGGATTCGTGGCGCGAGCCTGGACTAACGATACATGGTTCGGGTTTCTGGCAGGGTTAAGCGGCGGCTTCGCGATCTGGCTGACGCCGGAGACCATGCCCTTCGTGCTGATGGCTTTTGGCGCGCTGCTGATCCGCTGGCTGACGATCCGCATGGGTGGCACGCTGATGGCCTGTGCCGCTGGGTTTTTCGATGTGATGGGCGTCGCCCTCACGATCGATCCGCCGCAAGGCAGTTGGGGCGTGCCGGAGATCGACCGGGTGTCCCTGGTTTACGTGGTGCTGGCCATGCTTCTGCTGGCCGGCAGCGGCGCGCTGTGGCGGCTGGAGATGCACCCGGAAAAATGGCGCCGCTGGGCGGGCTTGGCGCTGATGGCGTTCTTGATTCTGGTCTGGGTGGCGATATTCCCGAAAGTGATAATGGGGCCGTATGGGATCATGTCGCCCGAGGATATGAAAAAGTTCTTTGGCGTGATGCTGGAATTGCAGCCGGTGCGCGGGCTCTCGGCAGTGGTGTTTCTGTGGCCTGGTGCTCTGGCGCTGGGCTATGCGTTGTGGCGGGCAAAAGCCGGAGCGTATACGGGGGATTCGCGGCTTGATTTAAACAGCCTCGTGACGCCGCCGGTGTTTCAGGTGGCGCTCAATCGCGGCCGGGTTTTATGGCTGTATATCGCGGCCTGCACGCTGGTGGCGCTGGTTTTGGGTGTGCAATTCATCCTGTTCGTCGGGTTTTCGGCCTGTGTGGCGGCGGCGTTGCTGCCACTGGCCTTGAGCGAGATGAGTTTGCGCTTCGAGGAAAAGCCGGCGCTGGCAATGCTGGCGCGCCTCACGGTTCTGTTTGCCGTGCTGGGTGTGCCGATGATAGCGGCGATGGGACCGAGCAAGCCGGTGGCGACGGCGGCGGGCAAATTCCCCTCCTGCTCGCTGCGGCATATTGCCCCCCTGCTGGCGCCGGCGGCGGGAAGCGTGGTTCTGGCCGAGGCGCAGGACACACCTGAACTACTGTATCGGACGAAAGTGGAAACCGTGGGCTCGCTCTACCAGCACGGCGTGCCAGGGTTTTTGCGCGCGCGCGATGCCTGGCGGGCCGAACCCGGCGCTGCCGTGCCGGGGGCGGTGCTGGCGACGGGTGCGAAATACGTCCTGTTCTGCCCCGGCGCGGAACGGTATTTGCCGGTGGCGGATTTGCCGAAAACCACGCTTTGGGATGCGCTGGAGGCAAACATGCCACCACCCTGGCTGACTCTTGCAGGGACGGATGGAGTGGGCTGGCGGTTGTATAAAATTATTCCGTAGAGTGCGATCGTTTTAAGTTGGCGTATTCTGCGCCGCCTTAAAACGCGAAACACCCTCTAACTCATTGAATTGATGAGAGACTCGATTCACGTTTCAGGTTAGATCGCGGAGCAATTCAACCTGAAACGATCAGGCTCTAAGCCGGCCGCCGGTGAGCGGGTGCGAAACCCCGGTGGTGGTCGGCAAGGATAAAGGCAGGCCTTTCAGGGAACGCACCGCGAGGAAGGCAAAACATTGCGCCTCCAGCGCGTCGCCGTCCCACCCCACGGCTTCGACGGGCTCAACAGGTACGGGAAACGCTTTTGCGAGGCGCGCCATGAGGACGGGGTTTTTGCGTCCGCCGCCGCAGACCAGCACGCGCACAGGGGTCGCGGGCAGGGGCAGTTGCGCGATGGCGGCAACACAAAAGGCGGCCAGCGTGGCGGCGGCGTCGGCCGGCGCGAGGCTTTCGGTTGCCTGTGCGATAAGGGCTGAGAAAGTCAGCCGGTCGAGCGATTTTGGCGCTGGTCTGGCGAAATAAGGGTGAGCCAACAACGTGGCGAGCCGGGTTTCGTTTACCTTGCCGCTGGAGGCTATGGCGCCATCCTTATCGTAGGGTTGGGAGAAATGCTTTTGCGCGAGGTCGTCGAGCGGGCCATTGCCCGGCCCGGTATCGCAGGCAATGATCTCGCCGTTTTCACCGAGAAAGGTGATGTTGGCGACGCCGCCGATGTTCACGATGAGCAAGGGCTTGGGCAGGCTGGCGGCCATGGCGGCGTGGAATAAAGGGGCGAGCGGCGCGCCCTGGCCGCCGGCGGCTACGTCGGCGGTACGAAAATCACTGACGACGGGCATGCGGCACATATGGGCCAGCAGGGCGGCATCGCCGATCTGCCAGGTTTTGCCGTGCTCCGGCGCGTGCAGGATGGTCTGGCCATGAAAACCGATGACATTGGCACGAGGGGCATAGCCGAGCAGCCCGATCGCGACGGCGTGGTCCTGCGTGAGCCTGTACTCAATGTCCTTCAGGAACGGGTCGTCTGGCGAGATTGCTGGGGGCGAGGTCCAGCAGGCGGCGCAGATCGGCACGCAGTGACTCTTCATAATGCAGCGTAGCAGTGGGGCCGAAGCTGGAAATGGTTTCACCATCGGTCTCGATCCAGGCGACGTCCACGCCATCGAGCGAAGTGCCGGACATGAGGCCGATGGCGTGGGTTGATTTGGTGGTCATGGATATTGTGTTACGCGCGCTGGTTCTAGGCGTTCAAGGGGGGGATGATGCAGCGCGTTCTGGTTTTGGGGCGTCTGGCTTGGCACATGGCGGCCTATGTGGTGTTAGGAACGCTCTGGGCGATTTGGTTCCAGGTGTTTTGCGGGAAAATGCTGCCACGCCTGGGCTACCTCACCGGGCAGAGGGCGATTGGCAATGACCCGCCTTGCGTAAAACCGGAATGCGATTTTTCGGATTTTTGGCGGGCTGGATTGACCGCGCGCCTGCCCGCCGATGCCCTACCGAAGCTGCCGCACATACTGCCGCTGCCCGGCGGGTACCAGGAAGGATTCCCATACCCGCCGCCGATGTTTCTGCCGGCCGCGGCGATATCCCATTTGCCTTTCGAGCTCGGTTTTTTTGTGTGGACCGGGGTTTGGCTCCTGCTGGCGGTGATGCTGCTGCGCTGGGCGAAATTGTCATGGCCGGTTGTGGTGCTGGGGCTGCTGAGCCCAGCAGCCTTGTGGAATACTGAGCTTGGCCAGATGGGAGTGATTGGCGACGCGCTGCTGGTAGCCGGCCTGCTGGCGGCGGTGGAGCGTCCGCTGCGCGCCGGCGCTCTATTGGGATTGTTGGCCTGCAAACCGCAAATTGGGATACTGGTGCCGGCCGTGCTGTTGGGTAGCCGCAACTGGCGCGGCGCGGCGGGGTTTTTCCTGGCCTGTACAACGTTGGTCCTATTGACCCTGGCGATATTTGGCTGGCCGATCTGGCGAGATTATCTGGGCGGCGGCCGGCATGGCGCGGTAGGGCTTTTGGCAGCTCCTTTCGTTCCTGGCCTCGACGAGGGCACCGGTGTTTCGGTGTTCTGGATGCTGCGCAGTCTGCATGCCGGCGTGGGGCTGGCCTCCGCCGGTCAGGCCGTGACCACTGCGGGTGCAATGCTGCTCACATGCTGGATTTGGTGGTACCGGAGGACGTCGCGGCTGGATGCCGCAGCACTAACGGTATTTCTGTCTTTGCTGGCCACGCCTTATGGATATACAGACGATATGGTCGCTTATTCCATTGTTCTGGTGGCGCTGGCGGAGCAGCGCGGCTGGCGGATCGGCATGCTCGACGTGTTGTTCTGGCTGTGGCCGGCTCTTTGTATGATTGTGTCTGAAACTACGGGTATCTTGTTTACACCAGTCATCGTAGCTGCGGCGGTAGCGCGCACGTGGTACCGGGCTGGGCTACCGATGCCGCATTTGCCCGGCCATCGCACTGTGCTACCCCGCGCCGGATAGGAGCGGCATCATGGCGAAGAGTGAATTTCTGGCCGAGGCGAAAGCGCGTGGCTTTGTGTTTCAGTGCACCGATGAGGCGGCGCTCGATGAGGCGTGCGCGGCGGGCAGCATTGCCGGCTATGCCGGGTTCGACCTGACGGCGGAGAGCCTGCATGTGGGGCATATGATCCCGATCATGCTGCTGCGGCTGTTCCAGAAGCATGGGCACAGGCCGGTCGCACTCATGGGCGGGGGAACGACGCGGATCGGCGATCCCTCCTTCCGCGAGGAAGCCCGCCAGTTGCTCACGGAGGAACAGATTGCCACGAATCTCGTGGGGATTCGCAGGAATATCGAGGCGTTTATTTCCTTTGGGCAAGGGCCGAATGACGCCGTGCTGGTGAATAACGCCGACTGGCTGGACCGGCTCGGCTACATCGAATTGCTGCGCGAGGTGGGGGTGAATTTTTCCGTCAACCGGATGCTGTCGTTCGATTCCGTGCGCTCGCGGTTGGAGCGCGAGCAGGGGCTGACATTCCTGGAGTTCAACTATTCCATTTTGCAGAGCTACGACTTCCGCGAGCTGAGCCGCCAGTATGGGGTGGTGTTGCAGATGGGCGGCTCGGACCAATGGGGGAATATTGTCTCAGGTGTGGATCTGGTGCGCCGGACCGACCAGAAAACCGTGTTCGGACTCACCACGCCGCTGATCACCACGGCCTCCGGCGCGAAAATGGGCAAGTCCGCTGCTGGGGCGGTGTGGCTGAGTGCTGAAAAGTTGAGCCCGTATCATTACTGGCAGTTCTGGCGGAACACCGAGGATGCCGATGTCGGGCGGTTCTTGCGTCTTTTCACGGATTTGCCGCTGAATGAGATCGCGCGGCTGGAGAACCTCGGCGGCGCGGAGATAAACGCCGCGAAAATCATTCTGGCGACGGAGGCGACGATGCTGGCGCATGGCCCGGTGGCGGCCGAGGAAGCCGCCGAGACGGCGCGCAAAACCTTTGCCGAGGGGGGAACCGCCGAAGGGCTGCCGAGCATCGAGGTTCCGGCTGCGGAATTTGGAAATGGGATGCCGGCGTTCGCGTTGTTCGTGCGGGCCGGGCTGGCTTCCAGCAATGGCGAGGCGCGGCGGCTGATTCGCGGCGGCGGGGCGCGGCTGAACGATGTGGTGATCGCCGATGAGGCGCAAATGATTACGCCTGCGGCTCAGATTAAACTGTCGGCGGGCAAGAAGCAGCATGTGCTGGTGCGGGTGGAAGGGTAGCTCGTTTCATTTTATTGCGTTGCAAAAATTTACCGTGCGTGGTGTGTGATAAGCAGGAATTAAGGAGATCGCATGTCCGTTCATGCCGCAATCACGCATCGTACCTCGTATAAATACGACCGGCCCGTCTCAATGGGGCCGCAGACCATCCGGCTGCGCCCGGCGCCGCATGCGCGCACGCCGATCCTGTCCTACGCGCTGACAGTTGCGCCGAAGCCGCATTTCCTGAACTGGCAGCAGGACCCGCAGGGCAATTTTCTGGCCCGCGTGGTGTTCCCGGAGCGGGTGACGCAGTTCGAGGTGACGGTCGATCTGGTCGCCGACATGGCGACGATCAACCCGTTCGACTTCTTCCTGGAGCCGGAGGCGGAAACCTGGCCGTTCGCCTATGACCCGGTGCTGGAGCAGGAACTGGCGCCGTTCCGCCGCCTGCGCATCCCGGCAAGGAGCTCCGGCTGCTGATCGGCGCTGCTCGCACAAGGTGCCGCGCCGACACGAACGCGCACGGTCGACATGCTGGTCGCGGTGAACCGGATGGTGCAGAGCGCGATCGCCTACATCGTGCGCATGGAGCCGGGCGTGTGGACGCCGGAGCAGACGCTGGCCGAGGGCAGCGGCTCTTGCCGCGATTCCGCCTGGCTGCTGGTGCAGGTGCTGCGCCATCTGGGCTTCGCGGCGCGCTTCGTCTCCGGCTACCTGATCCAGCTGGTGGCCGACGTGAAGCCGCTGGAGGCGGGGCCGAGGGGCCGACCGCCGATTTCACCGACCTGCATGCCTGGGCCGAGGTCTATCTGCCGGGCGCCGGCTGGATCGGCCTGGACGCCACCTCCGGCCTGATGGCCGGCGAGGGGCATATCCCGCTCGCCGCCAGCCCCGACGCCGCAATTCGGCCGCGCCGATCTCCGGGCTGGTCGAGCCAGTGCGAGGTCGACCTTCGACGTCGACATGTCGGTGACGCGCGTCGCCGAGACGCCGCGCGTGACCAAGCCGTATACCGACGCGCGCAGTGGCAGGACATCCTGGCGCACCGGCGCGGCGGTCGATCGCGGCGCTGGCCGCAGGCGATGTGCGGCTGACGATGGGCGGCGAGCCGACCTTCGTCGCCGCCGCCGACCAGGAGGCGCCGGAGTGGAACACCGATGCCCTCGGCCCGACCAAGCGCCGCTATGCCGGGCGGCTGCTGCGCCGGCTGACGCCGCTCTGGGCGCCGGGCGCGGCGCTGAACTACGCCATGGGCAAGCAGTATCCCGGCGAGCAGCTGCCGCGCTGGGCGCTGTCATGCGCATTGGCGGGCCGATGGCGAGCCGGTGTGGCGCGATCCCGGCCTGCTCGCCGACCCGGACCGACGACCGCGACACGCGCGGCGGCCGAGGATGCCGCGGCATTTGCCGGCGGCTCTGGCCGAGCGGCTGCAGGTCGATCCCGGCGTTGGTGATCCCGGCGCATGAGGACGTGCATTACTACCTCTGGCGCGAGCACCGCCTGCCGGCCAACGTGGTGGCCGAGGACGCGCAAGCTGCGCGATCCGCTGGAGCGGGCGCGGATGGCGCGGGTGTTCGGGCAGGGGCTGGCCGCGCCGGTCGGCAGCGTGCTGCCGCTGCGCCGGGCGATCCAGGATGGCGCGCGGCGCTGGCAGAGCGGCAAATGGTTCTTCCGCGGCGACGCGATGTTCCTGCTCCCCGGCGACAGCCCGATCGGCCTGCGCCTGCCGCTGGACAGCCTGCCCTGGGTCGATCCCGACCATATCGAGCCGGCGTTCGAGCCCGATCCGTTCGCCCCGCGCGAGGCCGCTGCCGACAGCGGCGATGCCTGCAGCGAATGCGCGACCAGTTGCCGGGCCGGTCGAGCGAAGGCTTCCAGCCCGGTGCCGCAGGACGCGCCGGTGCTGGGCCGGGAGGAGCCGGACGTGGTGCGCACCGCGCTGGCGGTCGAGGCGCGCGACGGGATGCTGCATGTCTTCCTGCCCGCCGCTGTACGAGGCCGAGGACTGGCTCGAGCTGATCGCCGCGGTCGAGGACACCGCGGCCGAGATCGGCCGCAAGGTGGTGCTGGAGGGCTATCTGCCGCCGGACGACCCGCGCGCTGCTGCACTTTCTCCGTCACCCCGGACCCCGGCGTGATCGAGGTCAACATCCATCCGGCCGCCAGCTGGGCCGAGCAGGTCGCGCGCACCGAGGCAGCTCTACGAGGAGGCGCGCGCAGGTCGGGCTGGCGACCGAGAAATTCATGCTGGACGGCCGCCATGTCGGCACCGGCGGCGGCAACCATGTGGTGATGGGCGGCGGCGTCGCCCGAGGACAGCCCGTTCCTGCGCCGCCCCGATCTGCTGAAGATCCTGCTCGGCTTCTGGCACAACCACCCGGCCTGTCGCTTCCTGTTCAGCGGCCTGTTCATCGGCCCGACCAGCCAGCACCCGCGCATCGACGAGGCGCGCGAGGACGCGCTGAACGAGCTGGAGATCGCCTTCGCCCAGATCACGCGCGTTCAGCAACGTGCCGCCCTGGATGACCGACCGGCTGTTCCGCAACATCCTGGCCGACATGACCGGCAACACGCACCGCACCGAGTTCTGCATCGACAAGATGTACGCCCCGCATGGCGGCTCCGGCCGGCGCGGGCTGGTGGAGTTCCGCGCCTTCGAGATGCCGCCGCATGCGCGAGATGTCGGCCGCGCAGATGCTGCTGATGCGCGCCGCCGTCGCGGCCTTCTGGCAGCACGCCGTACGAGCGGCGGCTGATCCGCTGGGGCACCCGCCTGCACGACGAGTTTCATGCTGCCGCACTATGTCGAGCAGGATTTCGCGCGACGCGCTGGAGGAACTGGCGGAGATTTCGGCTTTCGGCTTGATCCGGAATGGTTCGCGCCGCATCTGGAATTCCGCTTCCCGCAGCTCGGCGAGGTCGCGGTGCGCGACGTGACGCTGGAACTGCGCCACGCGCTGGAGCCGTGGCACGTGCTGGGCGAGGAAGCGACCGCCGGCGGCACCGCGCGCTATGTGGACAGTTCGGCCGAGCGCGTGCAGGCGCGCGTCTCGGGCTGGGTCGATGAGCGCTTCGTGCTGGCCTGCAACGGCGTCGGCATTGCCGCTGTCGCGCACCGAGCGTGCCGGCGAATACGTGGCGGGCGTGCGCTTCAAGGCCTGGCAGCCGCCGAGCGCGCTGCACCCGACGATCGGCGCGCAGGTGCCGCTGGTGTTCGACGTGTACGACCGCTGGACCGGCCGCAGCCTCGGCGGGATGACGCATCATGTCGCGCATCCCGGCGGGCGCAGCTACGACGACCTTCCCGGTCAACGCCAACGAGGCGGAGGCGCGCCGGCGCGCGCGGTTCTTCGCCATCGGCCACACGCCGGGGCCGATGGCCGAGCCCGAGCCCGTCGCAGGGGCCGGAACATCCGCGCACGCTGGATCTGCGCCGCTATGCTTAAGAAAGTGATCCGCCGGCTGCAACGCTACGCATTTGCCGAGGTGCTGGCGGAGCTGGCGAGCTTGCGCGCGGAAATGGCGCGGCGCGATGAGATCGTACCCTTGGTGCGGCAGATGGAGGCGGCGCTGCTCACAATTGCGCTGGGTGGCGCTGGAGCGGATGAAAACAAGAGCCGCAGTCAACCCTCAGGGCCGGCTGCGGTGGATAGCCAGCAGTTAAAGGAAATTAAAGCTCCAGCATTTCCATAAGAGATTTCGCATAGCGCGCCATGCTGTGCTCAGCGCAATAGGCAAGACGTTCTGCTTCCGTGTTGAGGTTTTCGTTAAGCTGCAGTGGCGAGAGAAGTGGCGATTTCAGCTGGGTCGAGTGCATCTGAGACGCGTTTTACATAGCTTGGTGCTGCAAGATTATCGGCGAGGTCGTGATTGGCGACAGCGGGCAGGCCAGCCGCGATGCAGTCCTGCAACGTGCCGGAGATATTACCGGAGCCGCCCTCGCGCAGTTGCAGCGCGCAATCTGCCGCCAGCAGATAATGGCGATAATCCTGTTCTGAGAAAAAGTTTTTGCCGAATGTCACGGTATCGGCGATGCCGAGCCGCGCTGCGAGATTTTGCAATGCCGGCGTGTGTTCGGTGGGTTCGCCGACAAACATCAGCCGGCATGGCGTGGTCTGGCGCAGTATGGCGAAGGCGTGCAAGGCGGCGGCGATGCCCTTGTTGCGGCCGATGAAACCGAAACTGGCGATGAATTTTTGTTCCGGGTCGAGATTTAAGGCGCGGCGGGCTGCGTGTTTTGAACTTGTGCCGATAAAATCCCGTTGGATCGCAAACGGTAGATACTTCGCCGTCACACCGAAACGTTTTTGGACCAAAGCCACAGGCTGCTGGCTGTGGAAAATGAGTGGCCGGGCGGCGGTGGCGAGGTCGCCCAGGAAACTCGCCTCGCGCACATTCTCATCCTCGGCCCAGGCGGCGATCTCCTCCGGTGCGACTACGCGGCCGAGTTCCCTCGTGGCGATGCCGGCGGCGTGTTCCAGCCCGCGCCCGGTCGCCAGGCCCATCAGGCGGGAATCGTGGCAGAGCGCAGCGCCACCCCATTTGAGGACGTGGTCGTAAATATCGGCATGAATCGGCGAATTGCCGATGACGCTGATCACGCGGTCGAATTTTTTATCCATATGGGGCAGGGGGGAGATGCTGGCGCCGGAGAACAGAGTGAGGTCGACAAGCCCGGTGAGTGCAGCGGCAAGTGCCGCGGAATAATCTGCCACGCCGGATTTTTCGGGCGGCAGCGGGGTAAGCATGGCCACGCGCGGCCGGGCGCCGTGGAGATGGCGGGTCTGGCCGGGGAGATTGCGCTCCAGATTTTCGTTGCAATGGCCTCCGCGGTGAAGCGGCGCCAGGTTTGCGACTGGGCCGCGATGATTTCGCGCCGGCGCGCAGGGTTGGTGACGATCTCTTCCAGTATCGCGGTGAGCGCGGCCACATCATCCGGCGCGAAGCGGACCGAAGGGTCGGGTATCAGCGCGCGATGCGCCGGAATGTCCGACACGATTGAAGGGGTTTGTGCCGCGCAAGCCTCGATGACGGGCAGCGAAAACCCCTCGGCGCGGGAGGGTGTCACGACGCAGATGGCGCTGGCGTAGAGGGCCCGTATTTCCGAGTCGGAAATACGGCCGGGAAGTTCGACATTGGTGATCGCCCGCAGGCGCGCCGCCGTGGCCACGGTGCAGCTCCCGCTGATAACCAGTGGAATGGCCCGGAGCAGGTCACTGCCGGCATGGGCGCGCGCCAGGGTCTCGGGGTTTTTGCGCGCGTCGTCGCCGCCGGTCATCAGGATATGGCGCGGGGTTTGCGGCTCCAGCCCTTCCATCCAGGGCGGCAAAGCCACACCGGTGACACGCGCGTTAACACTGCCGTAGAGCGCGTGCAGGCGGGCGTTTGTATCCTCCGAGACCGGGAGGAACATATCGTAGCGTTTCAATAAAGCCATCGAGGCAAAATAGTCGAGCCGGTTGATGGGATGGCTGAGATAGTTCGGCTGATCGTCATAGGGGATGAAGTCATGCACGCAGGCCGCCTTGGTGATGGCGGGGTCGCTTAAGAGCCGGGCAATAAAATGCTGGTCAGGGCTCATGGGCGAAGGGTTCGAGGAAGATCGTGCCGGGGGCGATGTCTGGGAGATAGGCGTGGGGCGAGAGCTTTGCCGCCAGTCTGGCCAGGTCTTCGGGCAAAGGGGACACTTGCGGGTCGATGATGCCGGTAAAGGGGCCCGGCGCGTGGCGGATGATACAACGCGCATGGTTGCCGATGCCGCGCTCGGCATAGTTTCGGTCCTGCAGGCAGCGCATGTCGATGATGAGGCAGGGTGACATTGGCGAGAGGCGCTCTCCGGTTGTAGACCGAGGGGATGAATTTTGTGATGCCGCAATCAAACGTATCAATCATAAGTAGTAATCCGTCGTCCAGAGCGCGGGTGGTTGCATGATGGCTGGCGGGATGCGGCGCTTGACGGGTTTGCGGCTGCCCCTGGCGCATGACGAAGCGCAGTTGCGCGCCGCGATCTGCGCCGGGTTCGGCGTGCGCGATGAGGCTCTGCTGAGCTACAAAGTGTTCCGACGGGCTTATCGATGCGCGTAAGAAGAGCGACATCACGCTGGTTTATACGATCGATGCCGAGCTGGCGGATGGGGTGCAAGCCAAAGGCGAGCCCGCGCCGGATGTGGGTTATAAATTTGTCGCCCATGCCAAAACCCGGCCGCGAATGCGCCCCGTGGTGATCGGCACCGGGCCGTGCGGGATTTTTGCGGCATTGGTGCTGGCGCAGATGGGATTTCGCGCCGATTATTCTGGAGCGCGGCAAGGTGGTGCGGGAACGCACAAAGGATACCTGGGGCCTGTGGCGGCGCGGCGTGCTGAACCCGGAGTCCAATGTGCAGTTCGGCGAGGGCGGGGCGGGCACGTTCTCGGACGGCAAACTCTATTCGCAGATCAAGGACCCGAACCATCTGGGCCGGAAGGTGCTGACCGAGTTCGTGAAGGCCGGCGCGCCGGAGGAAATACTCTACGTCGCCAAGCCGCATATCGGCACGTTCCGGCTGGTCGGCATGGTCGAAGCGATGCGCGAGACCATCGAGGCGCTGGGCGGGGAATACCGGTTTCGGCGCGAAGGTTGTGGATATCGATATCGAGGACGGCCAGGTGCGCGCGGTGGTGCTGGAATCCGGCGAGCGGATCGAGACCAACCATGTGGTGCTGGCGGTGGGGCATAGCGCGCGCGATACGTTCGAGATGCTGCACCGGCGCGGTGTGTTCATGGAGGCAAAGCCGTTTTCGGTAGGGTTCCGGATCGAGCATCCGCAATCGATGATCGACCAGCACCGGTTTGGGGCGTTTGCCGGTAACCCGATTCTGGGTGCGGCGGATTACAAGCTGGTGCATCATGCCAGCAACGGGCGTTCGGTCTACAGCTTTTGCATGTGCCCAGGCGGCACGGTGGTGGCGGCGGCGTCCGAGCCGGGGCGCGTGGTGACGAACGGGATGAGCCAGTATTCCCGCAACGAGCGCAACGCCAATGCCGGAATCGTCGTGGGGATTACGCCGGAGGATTATCCGGGCGATGTGCTGGCGGGCGTGGAATTTCAGCGCAAATGGGAAGCGGCGGCGTTTGTTGCGGGCGGCGGGACCTATGCCGCGCCGGGGCAGCTCGTGGGGGATTTTATCGCCGGGCGGGAATCGAAGGATTTTGGCGAGGTGCTGCCATCATACCGGCCGGGGGTGAGGCTGACGGATCTCTCCTCGTGTTTGCCCGATTATGCGATCGCGGCGATCCGCGAGGCGCTGCCGGCGTTTGATAAACAGATACACGGGTTTGCCCGGCCGGATGCGGTGCTGACGGGCGTGGAGACACGCACGTCCTCGCCGGTGCGGATCACGCGCGGGCGGGATTTCCAGAGTCTCAACACCAAAGGATTGTATCCGGCGGGCGAGGGGGCAGGGTATGCGGGCGGCATACTCTCAGCCGGCGTGGACGGGATAAAGGTTGCGCAGGCGGTGGGGTTGAGCCTGGCGGAGGATTGAGGCGCTGCGGCTGGGTTTACGTGATTTCGATTGTCACCGGTACATGGTCCGATGGCTGGGGTTTGGCGCGTTCGGCTTTGTGGATGGTGACGGATGTCAGCCGTTCGGCAAGGCGCGGCGAGAGCAAGGCGTGGTCGATGCGCAGGCCGGAATTACGGTCCCAGGCGCCCGCCTGATAATCCCAGAACGTATAGAGCGTCTCGGCAGGGTGCAGCGCGCGCACGGCGTCGGTCAGCCCGGTCCAGATCAGCGCGTTGAAGGCGGCGCGGGTTTCCGGGCGGATGAGCGCATCGCCCGCTTGCAGGGCGCGGGGTGCGAAATCAGCGTCCGTCGGGCAGACGTTATAGTCCCCCGCCAGGATGAAATCCGTATCGGCATCCATGAGGTCCTGCGCGTGGATACGCAGTGACTCCATCCAGTCCAGCTTGTAGGCGTAGCCTTCATCCCCGCCGGAGTTGCCGTTGGGCAAATAGAGATTACCCACGGTGATGTTTTCCGTGCGCACTTCAATGAAGCGGGCATGGGTGTCGGAATCCGGCATGCCGGGGAGTTTGGGGTGCAGGATTTCCACCGGCGCGCGGTGCAGGATGGCCACACCATTATAGGATTTCTGCCCGACGATGGCGGATTGATAGCCGAGTGCCGAGAAGGCGAGGCTGGGGAACTGATGCGCCTCGCATTTGATCTCCTGCAGGAGGAGCAGATCGGGCTGTTCAGCGGGAGAGGAAGTCGGCGACGTGGGATTCGCGGGTGCGGATCGAGTTGACGTTCCAGGTGGTGACCTTAATCAACGGAGAAAGACGTGCCGCAGCCGCAGGAGGAGGTGGCGATCGGGTTTTTCACAGTGAAATGCGCGCCCATCAGCGCGTCCTTATAGTCCAGCTCGGCGCCGGCGAGAAAATCCAGGCTGGTGGGATCGACAAACACGGTGGCGCCATCGGCGGTGATGACGATGTCGTCCGGCTGCCGGTCCGCCGTGAGATCGAATTTATACTGAAAGCCGGAGCACCCGCCGGCCAGCACCTCGACCCTGAGCGCCAGGGCGGCAGGGTCGGAGGCCAGAATTTCCGCCACGCGGGCGGCGGCGGGAGCGGATAGACGGAACTGGTCGATGGTCTGGCTCATGCAACACAATATAGCGCGGCCGGGCCTTGGAGTTAAGGGCGGTGATGGTTTAAGGCTCAGCCCATGAGCAAAGCCCCCTATGCGGTGCGCGCGGAGACCTCGCGCGGGCGCAAGTTTAACGAGATACAGTCGGACGATCGCAGCCCGTATCAGCGCGACCGCGACCGCGTTGTGCACTGCTCGGCGTTCCGCAAGCTGCAATACAAGACACAGGTGTTCGTGACGCGCGAGGGCGATTTTTACCGCACGCGGCTGACGCATAGCCTTGAGGTGGCGCAGGTCGCGCGCAGCATCGCCCGGAAACTGCGGCTGGATGAGGATCTGACCGAGGCGCTGGCGCTGGCGCATGACCTCGGGCATCCGCCGTTCGGCCATGCCGGGGAGACCGGCTTGAACGAGGCGCTCAGCGCGTTTGGCGGGTTCGACCACAACGCGCAGAGCCTGCGTGTGGTGACATTGCTGGAACACAGATATGCGGCATTCGACGGGCTGAACCTGACCTGGGAGTCGCTTGAGGGCCTGGCCAAGCATAACGGGCCGTTGACGCACCCGCCGGATTATATCGCGGCGTTCGATGCGGGTTTTTCATTGGATCTGCTGCGCCAGCCCTCGGCCGAGGCGCAGGTCGCGGCCTTTGCCGATGATATCGCCTACAACACGCATGACCTGGACGACGGGCTGCGGGCCGGGTTGTTCGGGTTTGACGATATTCTGGGCCTGCCTCTGGTGGGTGACGCGCTGCGCGAGGCGCAGGCGCTCACAGGTGCTGAAAACCGCGTGCGGCATGAGCTGAGCCGGCGCGTGATCAATGCGCTGGTGCATGATGTACTCGTGACGAGCGCGGCGCGGCTGGCGGCCCTCGCACCTTCGAGCGCCGATGACATCCGTGATGCGGCCGCACCGGTGATCGGGTTTTCACCCGCCATGGCGGCGGCGAGCAAAGAGATTAAATCGTTTCTGTTTGAGCGGATGTACCGGCATTGGCGGGTCAACCGGATGACGCATAAAGCCAGGCTGGTGACCAAGGCGCTGGGTACGTTGCTGCTGCACGCAGCCGAACCTGCTGCCGGACGACTGGAGGGAGCGCGCGGGCAAGCCGGAGAGCGAGCAGGCGGCGGCGGTGGTGCGCGATTACGTGGCGGGGATGACGGACCGCTATGCGTTGGATGAATATTCCCGATTAACTGACCCGTCCGTGCCGGCTTGAAGGTAGTTTATGACTGAGAATTTGTTTGTTGCTGTCCGTGGCTGGGTTCTGGAAGACCTGGCGGCTATTTTGCCCGAGCTACCGGAAGAGGTGCGGCGTAAGATCGAGGTCTCGCCAACGCGCGATGCCGCCCATGGCGATATGGCGAGCAATGCGGCGATGGTCGCGGCCAAGCCGGTGGGCAAGAATCCTCGGGAGATAGCGCTGGCTTTGGCGGCGCGGTTGGCGGCGCGGCCTGAAATAGCCAAGGCCGAACCGGCTGGGCCAGGTTTTGTGAACATCACGCTGGAGCCTGGCCTGTTGCTGGCGCAAATCCCAGTGATTCTCGCGGCGCGCGAGGCTTATGGGCAGGGGGCGGCGCGGGGGCGGGTTAATATCGAATATGTTTCCGCCAACCCGACCGGGCCGCTGCATGTGGGGCATTGCCGGGGTGCCGTGGTTGGCGATGCGCTGGCGAATCTGCTGGACAAAGCCGGCTATGCGGTGACCAAGGAATACTACGTGAACGATGCCGGGGCGCAGGTCATCGCCTTGGGCCGCTCGGTCTATGTGCGTTACCTGGAGGCTCTGGATTTAGGGGCCAAGGCAGAGACATACGCCGCGAGCGTGCCGGGCGGGATGCAATATGGCGGCAATTATCTGGTGCCGCTCGGTTTTGACCTTGCCGCCGCACATGATGACAAATTTGTCGATGCGCCGGAGGGTGAATGGATCGACTTCTTCGTTGAGTTTGCCGTGGCGGAAATGCTGAAGCTGATCCGCGAAGACCTGGCGGCTTTGGGCGTGAAACATGAACTGTTTTCCTCCGAGCGGGCGATGGTGGCGGCAGGCGGCGTTGAGCGGGCCCTGCAACAGCTAAGGGACCGGGGGCTGATCTACCGGGGGATTCTGGAGCCGCCGAAGGGTAAGACCCCGGATGATTGGGAGCCCAGGGAACAGGAATTGTTCCGCTCAACGGCGTTTGGTGATGACGTGGACCGGCCGGTGAAAAAATCCGACGGCAGCCATACGTATTTCGCCAATGATATGGCGTATCACGCAGATAAAATGAGCCGTGGTTTCACCGCCATGATCGATGTGTGGGGTGCGGACCATGGCGGCTATGTGAAACGCATGCAGGCGGCGGTGAAGGCGTTGGCGAGCGATGACTCGGCGCGGCTGGATGTGCTGCTGTGCCAGATCGTGCGCGTGATGAAGGATGGCGCTCCGGTGCGCATGAGCAAGCGGGCGGGAACATTCGTGGAGTTGCGGGACCTGATCGAAGAGGTGGGGCCTGATGCGGTGCGGTTTATCATGCTGATGCGAAAATCCGACGCGCAGATGGAGTTTGACCTTAACGCGGCGGTGGCACAGACGCGCGACAACCCGGTTTTCTACGTGCAATACGCTCATGCGCGCTGCCGCTCGGTGTTGCGGGCGGCGCCGCCGGTGGATGCCGGGGCGCCATTGGAGTCGCTGAATGCGCCGGAGGAGCTGGCGCTGATAAGGCGGCTTGGCCGGCTGGCCGCGCATGGTGGAGCAGGCGGCGGAAGCGCGCGAGCCGCACCGGATCGCGTTTTATTTGTATGAACTGGCCGGGGATTTTCACGCTTTGTGGAATGCCGGGCGTGATGATGCGGCATTGCGATTTATCCAGGCAGAGAGGAAGCTGGAGACGGCGGCGCGGGTGGCCCTGGTGGCGGCGACCGCGACCGTGCTGCGGTCCGGGTTCGCGGTGCTGGGTGTGAAGCCAGTTGAGGAGATGAGATAGGTTTGGCGGCGCAAGACGACGAGGATTTTGTCTATCAGGCCAGGAGGCCGGCGCAAAAGGTAGACCCGGCGGTCCGCCGCATGGCGCTGGGGGCGGGCGGTGTTTCGGCCCTGGTGATCGTCGTCGCGTTGTTGTGGAGCGGGGTACGGGCATCCGGGTTCGGGCCGCCGCCAGTGATCTCGGCACCCCCTGGGCCGATTCGTGTGCTGCCGGTCGATCCGGGCGGATTGACCGTGCCGGGGGCCAATGAGCAGATCATGTCCGGCAACACGTCATCCGCCCCGCCGCAGCTCGCCCCCGCCCCGGCCGCACCGGCGATTGCGCAATTGAATCAGGCCGCTGGAGTGAACGTGCCGGCGCCAGTAGCGCCGTAGCGCCAGTAGCGCCAGTAGCGCCGGTGGCCCCGGCAACGCCAGTAATCGCCCGGTGGCGCAAAACGCTGGCCCGGCGGAGGTGCAACTGGCGGCGACGGCGGATGAGCCTGGCGCGGAAGCGGTTTGGAAAGATTTGCAGGCGAAAATGCCAGAATTATTTACAGGCAAAACGCCGGAGATTGTACCGGCGGTGGTGAATGGGCAGAGCATCTGGCGGTTGCGCCTGGGCGGGTTTGCGAGCGCGGATGACGCCAAGGCATTCTGCGCCACGGTCACGGCAAAAGGTGCGGCCTGCACGGTCGCGGCGTTTTGAAACCGGTCATTCTGGGCATTGCTGGTTTGCGGCTAACGGCAGAGGAGCGGGCGCTGTTCTCGGCGCATGGTCCCAGGGGAATAATTTTATTCTCGCGTAACATTCAAAGTAAATTACAACTCGCTGATCTTACGGCAGAATTGCGCGCGGCGTTACCCGAGGGGGCAGTGCTGATGGTGGACCAGGAGGGCGGGCGCGTGGCGCGGTTGAAAGCCACCGCATTGGCCGGCTCTGGGGCCCGCCGGGGATTTGAAGACGGAAGCACAAGCCTATGTGCATGGCATCGCCTTGGGGGCGATGGTGGCCCAGGCCGGGTTCGATGTGACGGCGGCGCCGGTGCTGGATCTGCGCTATCCCGGTGCGAGCGATGTGATCGGCGACCGCGCGATTTCGGGTGATCCGGAAATCGTGGCCCGGCTGGGGGGCAGAATTGCCGAGGGGATCATGGCGCAGGGCGTGATCCCGGTGATGAAGCACATTCCTGGCCATGGCCGGGCGCTGGTGGACAGCCATCTGACCCTGCCGCGCGTGCCGAGGCTGATCTGAGCGCCGATTTTTACCCTTTCGCGCAGAACAAAAACCTGCCCTGGGCGATGACGGCGCATGTGATCTATGAGCAATATGATCCTGAGTTTCCGGCAACAATTTCGGCAAAGGTCATCAAGGACATCATACGCGGCAAAATAGGTTTTTCGGGCACACTCGTCAGCGACGATCTGGCGATGGGGGCGTTGAACGGCACACCGGCCGAGCGCGCTTGCGCCGCGCTGGCGGCGGGTTGCGACATTGCCTTGTATTGTCCTGGCGACATGGCAGGGAATGCCGCCGTGCTGGAGGCGGTGGACGGATGAGCACCGATACGCTGGAAATTCTTCTGGCGCTGGTGATTGCCGTGGTGCTGCATGAGCTGGCGCATGGCGCGGTGGCGCGGATGATGGGCGACAGAACCGCGCAGCGGGCCGGGCGGCTGACGCTGAACCCGCTGAAACATGTCGATCCCGTGGGCAGCATTTTGTTCCCCTTGATCCTGGCGGTGAGCCAGCTCGCGACAATGGGGCGCGTGGTGTTCATGTATGGCTGGGCCAAGCCGGTGCCGGTAAATCCACAGGAATTGCGGCTGGGCGGCAAGCCGCACCCGCGCCAGCTAATGGCGATCGTCGCGGCGGCTGGGCCCCTGATGAATTTTGCCCTGGCGCTGCTGGGCGGCTTGCTGATTTATACGGGCCACGCGCTGCATTTCCTGGTTTATTTTATAGAAATCAATCTGTTGTTGGGCATTTTTAACCTGCTCCCGATGCCCCCGATGGATGGCGGGCGGATTGCGGTGGGGGTATTGCCACTGCCTGCGGCGCGTTGGCTGGCAGGGTTTGAAAATCGCGGCATCATTCTGGTTTTGCTGGTTATATTCGTGCTGCCGATCGCCTTGGCGCAGTTCGGGATTCGGTTCGACCCGTTCCAGGAGGCAATGGGCAAAATCCTGCCCTGGGCGGAGAACCTGGTGCTGCAAATCACGGGGCATGGCAGTGGAAACTCAACTCGCTGGTCCTCCAGCTCGAAGGTTTCGAGGGGCCGCTGGACCTGCTGTTGGAATTGGCGCGGGCGCAGAAAGTCGATCTCGCGAAAATCTCCATCCTGGCGCTGGTCGAGCAGTTTTTGGCGGTGATCGAGGGCGCGCGAAAAATCCGCCTGGAGCTGGCGGCGGACTGGCTGGTGATGGCGGCGTGGCTGACCTGGCTGAAATCCCGGCTTTTGGTGCCGGCGCTGGGCGAGCCGGAAGACGCCGAGACGGCGGCGGAAACTCTGGCGGCGCGGCTGGTGGATTTGCAGGCGGTGCGCGCGGCTGCGGCGTGGATGGGCAAGCGGCCGCAACTCGGCTGGGATGAATTCGCCCGCGGCATACCGGAGGAATTCACCGAAACCGACCGTAGCCGGTTGCGGCTGGAAATGAGCGGACTGTTGAGCGCCTATCTTGCGGCGCGCCGTCGGGCTGGGGCAAAACTGCAATACCGGCCGAAGCCGATGGCGTTTCACTCCGTGCAGAACGCCCTGGAACGCTTGCAGGCGGCTGCTCGGCTCGATGCCGGACTGGTCGAGCCTGGAGGCGTTTTTGCCGGAAGGGCTGGAGGCTGGGCTGCCACGCCGGGCGGCAATGTCCGCAACGCTGGTGGCAGGGCTGGAAATGGCGAAGGATGGGCGGTTAAGTTTGCGGCAAGAGCTAAATTTTGGCCCCATTCTGGTGCGTAATGCGGGTGAAATTGAGAGTTTTGAATGAGTGAGACGGAGCACGAGCAGGATGAGGCGATACGGCTGGCCGAGGCGGTGATCTTCGCGGCGACGCAGCCGGTCACGCCCCGTGTGCTGGCGAATCTGCTGCCCGAGGCGGTGGATGTGGATGCGGTGCTGGCGGCGCTGGGGGCGTTGTATGCCGGGCGCGGGGTTCAACTGGTGCAGGTGGCTGGCGGCTGGCAGTTCCGCACCGCGCCAGACATCGCGCCGGCCTTGCGCAAGGTGGTGGAACTGCCCCGCCGTCTGCCCCGCGTGGCGATGGAGACGCTGGCGATCGTGGCTTATCATCAGCCGGTGACTCGCAGCGAGATCGAGGAAATCCGTGGCGCGGCACTCTCGCAGAACACCTTGGATCTGTTGCTTGAAAATGGCCTGGTGACACCGAAGGGGCGCCGGGAATCGCCAGGGCGGCCAACGCTTTGGGGCACCACGCCGGCATTCCTGGCGCAGTTCGGGCTGAATGATCTGCGCGACCTGCCCCGGCGCGAGGAACTGCTGATCGACCCTTCAGGCCCGGTTTTGGCCGTATCATCGCCGCCGGCCAAGTCGGAATTATGACAACATTAAAAATCACCAGGGAAAGCCTGCTGGACGGCACGATGAAGGCGCGGCAGGCGCAATACGCCGCAAGCCAGCCCGACATACACTGGCGGACCGAGGCGGAGATGGCGTTCTCGCTGGAAGAAATTCTTCAGCGCCATGACGCGGCGCAGGATTTATGGGTGTTCGGCTATGGCTCGCTGATCTGGAACCCGGCTTTTGAATTTGCCGAAAAGCGGCTGGCGTTGCTGCGCGCTTGGCACCGGCGGTTTTGTTTAAAAATGCTCGTGGGACGGGGCACACCGGAGACACCAGGGCTGATGCTCGCCCTCGACCATGGCGGGGCGTGCAAGGGCGTGGCGTTCCGGATCGCGGCGGAAAAAGTGCGCGGGGAGCTAGGGATTCTGTGGCAGCGCGAGATGTTCGGTGGCGCCTACCATGCGCGCTGGGTGTGCCTGGAGGCCGCCGAGGGGATAAAAATCCCGGCCGTGACATTCGTGGTCAACCGGGAGCACCCCCGATATTTGAAGGATCTGAGCGTGGAGCAGACGGCGGCGCTTATCGCCACGGGTCGCGGGGAGCTTGGCTCCAGCCGGGAGTATCTGGAGAACACGGTGGAGTACTTGCGGGAACTGGGGCTGCGGGACGCTGGGCTGAGCCGTATTGTCGCGGCTTTGCCGAAGTCATGAGCCTCTGCTAACCAACGCTCGCAATGTTTGGATTTTCCTGGGCAGAGATTGGGTTGATCATGGTCGTGGCGCTCATCGCCATTGGGCCGAAGGATTTGCCTGTGGCGATCCGTACCATGACCGGCATGATGAAGAAGGCGCGCGGCATGGCCGCCGAGTTCCAGGGTCATGTCGATGAGATGATGCGCGAGGCTAATCTTTCGGATGTGAAAACCGAGATTGATAAGCTGCGAAAATTCGATTTTCAAACGGCGGCGGCGCAGACGATCGACCCGGACGGCAGTTTGCGCGCGGCGATGGACGCACCGCTCGACGTGCCGGAAACCCCGGCCTACACGCCGCCGGCGCCGGTGGTGGAGGAGCTACCAGATGCGCCGGCATTTATTCCGCCCGATGCGGCGCGAAAGTCGCCGGTGCCGGCGTTTATTCCGCCAGGCACCAGGCGCTGGGGGTTTTGAGCCGTGGATGAAGAGACGCCGAAGGACGAAATAAACGACAGGGAGATGCCGCTGCTGGAGCATCTGGCGGAGCTGCGCAAGCGCCTGATGTGGTCGGGCGCGACATTCATCATCGCGTTTCTTATCTGTTATCATTTCGCGCCGCAGATTTATGAGTTTCTGGCGGCGCCGCTTGCGCATGCGCTGGAGGCACGGGGCGAAAAGCCGGAGCTGATTTATACCGCACTTTACGAGGCGTTTTTTACCTATGTGAAAGTCGCGGTGTTTGCCGCGGCATTCCTGTCATTCCCGGTAGTGGCGGCGCAATTATGGCTGTTCGTCGCACCGGGGCTCTATAAGCGCGAGAAGCGCGCGATGCTGCCGTTTTTACTCGTCACGCCGGTATTATTCTTCATGGGCGGGGCGCTGGCGTATTATGTGTTTTTCCCGGTGGCATGGCGGTTTTTTCTGAGCTTTCAGAGTACCGGAGCGGGGTCGGACGTTCAGATCGCGTTGATGGCGAAGGTGAGCGATTACCTCAGCATTGTGATGAAGCTGATTTTTGCCTTTGGGCTTTCGTTTGAATTGCCGGTGCTACTGACCTTGCTGGGCCGGGTTGGGATTATAAGTTCTGCCGGGTTAAAAAAATACCGGCGTTATTCCTATGTCGGGTGTTTTATAATGGCGGCGATCATGGCGCCGCCGGACGTGCCGTCGCAATGTCTGATGGCGGGGTTGCTGATATTCTTATTCGAAATTTCCGTGTTTGCGGTGAAGATAGTGGAGCCGAAGGTTTCGGCGGAGGGCGCCGATGCATGATATAAAGGCGATTCAGGAGAACGCGGCTGGATTTGATGCGGCGATGGCGCGGCGTGGAATTCTGCCGCTCTCACGCGAGCTGACCGAGCTGGACGGCGAACGCCGCCAGGCGGTGGCCCAGTTGCAGGTGTTGCAGGCCAACCGCAATGCACTGGCAAAACGCATCGGCGAAGCCAAGCGCGCGAAGCAGGACACAGGGGCGCTGGAAGCAGAGGGTGCGGCGTTGCGCGGGCAGATGGAGGCGCTGGAAGCAGAGGTGCCGCGCTTGGAAGGGTTGCTGCGCGAGATTGTTTCCGCCGTGCCGAACGTGTTGGATGCCAGCGTGCCAAACGGCCGTGATGAGGCGGATAACAAGATTGAAAAAGAATGGGGTGCGCGCCGCAGCTTTGACTTTGAAACAAAACAGCATTTCGAAATCGGTGAAGCCCTCGGCCTGATGGATTTTGGCGCGGCGGCGAAGATCGCCGGCTCGCGGTTTACAGTGCTACGTGGCGGCCTGGCGCGGCTGGAACGCGCACTGGGCCAGTTCATGCTGGATGTGCACACGGCTGAACATGGCTACGCGGAGACGAATGTGCCGCTGCTGGTGAACGACGCGGCGATGTTCGGGACGGGACAATTGCCGAAATTCGCCGAGGATTTGTTCAAAACCACGGACGGGAGGTGGTTGATCCCCACGGCGGAAGTGTCGCTGACGAACCTCGTGGCGGGGGAAATTCTGAACGCGGCGCAATTGCCGATGCGGCTGACCGCGCTCACACCCTGTTTCAGGTCGGAAGCGGGGTCCGCCGGGCGGGATGTGCGCGGGATGCTGCGCCAGCACCAATTCGCCAAGGTGGAGATGGTGAGCATTGCGCGCCCGGAGGAGTCGGATGCCGAGCATGAGCGGATGACGCGCTGTGCCGAGGTGATTCTGGAGCGGTTGGAGTTGCCGTACCGGCGGATGTTGCTCTGCGCCGGGGATACAGGATTTTCCGCCGCCAAGACATATGATCTGGAAGTCTGGCTGCCGGGGCAGGAGATGTACCGGGAGATTTCCTCCTGCTCGAATACCCGCGCGTTTCAGGCACGGCGGATGAATGCGCGGTTCCGCAATGCGGAGGGCAAACCCGAATTCGTGCACACACTGAACGGCTCGGGTGTCGCGGTGGGGCGGGCGCTGATCGCGGTGCTGGAAAATTATCAGAACGACGATGGGTCCGTGACCGTGCCGGCTGTGCTGCGCCCCTATATGGGCGGGCTGGAGCGGGTTTCCGCGGTTTAGGCCCGGTATCTGACGAAGCGGATTTATGCCGGTTCGCTTGGTTCATTTATCCAGTCGGGCTTAAACTTCGTTTAGTTGTGGTCTGCTGCAAACTGGCCTATAAAGATCCCACGGCGCTTTTCGTTGTCTGTTGTTGCGTGCTTTCTCTGCTTTTGCGGTTCGACGCTTCCCCAACAATCTGAAGAGTATTTTGGCCTGCGTGTTGCGGGTCGCTGTTTGTTAGGAGATGCGACATGGCATCAGGTACAGTGAAGTGGTTTAACGCTCAGAAGGGTTATGGTTTCATCCAGCCCGACGACGGTTCAAAAGATGTGTTCGTGCATATTTCGGCTGTTGAGCGTTCCAGCCTTGGCACCCTCAATGAGGGCCAGAAAATCCGTTACGAAATTCAGGCTGGCCAGCAGGGCAAGCTTTCGGCGGAGAATTTGCAGGCTGGCTAATTAGCGGTTTGCTTTGAAAAAGGGCGGCGCAGCAATGCGCCGCCCTTTTTTTGTTCTGAGTAGAGTTTCAGATAAACGCTAAGTGATACCGATTGTATGAAGCGATGATTTTTATCATAAAGAAGGATGCAGGATGCCAAAGGCAGAAGCATCTCAGTAATTTGACGGCCAAAAACAATAACTTGCTAATATTGAATTTGGCGGCTGCTTCTTAAAAAATAATTAAACAAATAAAACGCAATATTAGGGAAACGGCCATGAACATAAAAAAGGTAATTTTATCCGCGACAGCAATCACAATGTTCCTGAGCAGCACAGCCTTTGCTCAAACGGATGCCTCCGGCACACCGATATTCATGTCGCCAGCCTGGGCGCATAACTTATGTGGCGCCTGGAATGAATCTTCGGCTCTCACGAATGGTTTAGCGGGCGGGTGGGTTCATAATAATGGCGGAAAGGCCTACAAAACACTGGAGATTTCCGATTCTGTCTGCACGGTCAGCGCGCCGGTTGAATTACAGATTGCCTTCAAGGACGGTAAGGCGTTTTGCATTTATGGCGGCGCTCTAACGGGCGATAGGCTGAATTATGGTTATGATTATTCGATGTGGGCAACAACAAAAAACTGGATGGACATGGGCTCGCCGATAACGGCCATGATGTTCGGAAGGCTGAATTTCAAAGGGCCGAAAATGGAAGCGATGTCCAATATGGGACCATTTGGCGCCTTTCTCAAACTGGTTGCCCAGGTGCCCGGCAGTGTCGCCTTCTGCCCGCCGGTGGGCAAAGCCGTTTAGAGCCTGATCGTTTCAGGTTAAATCGCTCCGCGATTTAACCTGAAATGTGGATCGCGCTCTGTCGGCCTTGCCAAAAACGAATAGGCGCCCGGCCGCTTTTCTGGCTACCCTAACCGCGCCAGACGCACGGCGGTATGGCCATGGCTGGATTTCAGGCCTGGCATTACCAGCAGGCAATTTTCAAACGGGGTGCGGATTTCCACGTCGCCGTCATGCGCGATGAGCGTACCGGCATTGGGGATGATTTCGCCGCCGCGGTATTCATGAGTAAACACGAATCGGTTGGTGCGGGCGGTGATCGTGCAGACGACCTCCGCGAAGATGGGCGGGACGGCAGGCTGTGGCGTGCCTTCCGCCAGACCGGCATGGCGCAGCAGCGACAATACAGTGGCGCGGGTCTGCTTGATGGCGGCCGGCTCCCAGTGCTGCCCAGCCTCGACCAATATGCCGGCGGCGGTGCCGGTTGCCTCGGTAAAGCGTCCGTAATCGATGAGGCGCTTGCCACCGGCATGCCCCTGATCGGCAATGACCATGGGCGGCGTGGCGATGGAGCGAGCAAGGGCGCGGCCCTGGGGTGACGGGCCGCAGAGCAGCAGCGGGTCGGAGGGCCAGAGCATGGAATGCAGGTCCAGCAGGATATCCGCCGTGTCCACCAGCGGCCGGATTTCCCGCGCCCGGTCGAGTTCCAGGGAGCGGCGGACGCCGAACAACTGCACATCGTCCCAGACGCGGTTCATGTCTTCGTCGATGAAGCGGGAGGCGAGGGGATTTGCGGGGTCGAAACGCTCGAATGCGGCAATATTGGCGAAGCCGAGCGTAAGCCTGCCGGTAAGGGGGCGGAAATTATCGCGCAAAAGCTCCGCCAGAACGGTGGCACCGGCGATCTCGTTGCCGTGGATCAGCGAGACCAGCAGCACATGCGGGCCGGGCAGGCCGGAATCGCGCGTCGTGAAGCCCGGAATGCCGGTATTGCCGTCAAGAAACGGGGCGATGTCCGGGGCCTGGATGAGAACAGAAAATACCGGCAGGTCGGCAGGCAGGCCGAGAATCCTGTTGCGTAAAATCAGCCGGCGGGGTGCCCGGTGCCATGTGCGTAGTGTAACCGGGTTCTGCTATGGCGCAATCGCATCGTGCGGCGGATTATCATTCCAGCGGGATTGACGGGGCTTGAGCCACACCGCAAAGCCGGGCCATGATTTCAACTCGGATATTATGCACCGACCTCGCTGGTTTGCGCGCACAGGCGCTGGGATTGGCGGAGGTGGCCGGGTTGGAACCGGATTTGCGCACCCTGGTGCCTGTTCCGCCCTGGGATAGGCTCTCGCCCAGCCTGTGGGTGAAGCCCCGGTGGGCCGTGCAGGGCGCTGCCATCGCGGAGCCTTTGCCGGGCGTTGTGATCGGCTGTGGCGGAGCCGGGGCGCGGGTTGCGGCAACACTCCGCCGGCCGGGCGTTGCGGTGGTGGCAATCCAGCATCCGCGCATGGCATTGGACAAATTCGATTTTGTCATGGCGGCCCGGCATGATGGGATAAGCGGGCCGAATGTGATCGTCACGCGCACGGCCCTGCACCGTGTGACCCAGGCAAGGCTGGCTGCGGAGAAAGCGATATGGGCGCCAAGATTTGCCCCGCGGAAGCGCCCGCTGGTGGCGGTGCTGCTGGGCGGCAGCAATGGGCGCTACCGGTTCGAGGCGCCTATGGCACTGGAGTTGGCGATTGAACTGGGTGCGCTGATGCAGCGTGAGGATGCGGGTGTGGTGATCACCCCCTCCCGCCGTACCGCGCCGGAGGTGGTGAAAATTTTGCGCGATGTGCTGGAGCCGCGCGGCGCCTGGATCTGGGATGGAACCGGCGAGAATCCGTATTTCGGGATGCTGGCCTGCGCCGATGCGATTATCGCCACCGCGGATTCGGTCTCCATGGTGTCGGAAGCGGTGGCGACATCCGTGCCGGTGTTTCTGGTGCGGCTGCCCGGAAAATCCAAGCGAATCGGCGCCTTCATGGACGCGCTGGTGGCCGATGGCAGGGTAAAGGATTTTGCCGGAAGACTGGAGCTGTGGGATACGCAGCCTTTAGATGACACGGCGATGGCGGGTGCTGAACTGCGCCGCCGGTTGGGGTTTTGAGCGATGCTGGATATTGAAACATTCGATAATCTGCGCGGTGGTAATGTGGCCTATAAGGCGCTGGCGCATCCCGTGGCGGCGGAGGCGCTGGGCCGGCTGGCCGACGTGGCCGGATTGGTGGCGATTTTCGACCCCGATGGCATTGCCGGACCGCTGCTCGCACTTTGCCCGGATTTCGATGTCGAGGGCGTGTATGTGCAGGATACGCTGGCGCTAGGGCAGGTTCGGGGCGGCCATATTGCCCGCCCGCTCACGGAGTTGCGTGGGGCCAGGGTGGATAGTGTGCTGATTGCCGCCTTTGATGCCGACAAAATCATCGCACGGCTGGCGGCGTTTCTGCCGTTCGGGGCGGTGGTGTTGACGCTGGATAGCGCCAAACTCCCCGACGAGATGCTGACCAACCCGGCGCGCTATCTGGATGCGGTGAATTTCGCGACGAATTTCGTGTTTTTCCGCGATGACGATCATTTTGCCACGCGGCTGACGACAGCGAATTACTGGGCCGGATATGGCGCGAAGACCGTGCGTTTTTTCTGCCGCCTTTATAACACCTCCGGCCATGTGCTGGCACAATTCGAGGATGCGGCACCCGCCGGCGCGGGTGGCTATGTGCTGGACAGCGGCGAGGTGCGCAAGCGCTTTGGGTTGCGGGCTTTCACCGGGCAGTTGTTTATTCATGCCGTGGGCGTGGCCGGGCACGACGTGGTGAAATACGCGTTGGATACTTACGCCACCGATAACGGCGCCTCGCTCTCCTGCACGCATGACGCCAATGCCTGGCCCTCCGACCGGTTTGCGGGCTTGCCGGCGCCGCGCGAAGATGAACGCGTGGTGCTGTGGTTGCAGAACAGCCACGCCGTGCCGATCCAAGCGGGCGCGATCGCGCTGGACCGGATGGGCGCGGAGGCGCCTGTGCCGATCGACGAGGAAATCGCGCCCTTTGCAACTTATCCGGTGGACGTGGCTGAAATTTTTCCCGGACCTGAAATGGCCGGCGCAGATCGAATTGCGCGCCGGGCGGCATATCGTGCGTCCGCGCTATGAGGTGAGCCGCGCCGGGCGTACGCGGATCGCGCATATCAATGTCGAACGGTCGGATTTAAAACCCGATGCCGGGATAAAAACACTGCATCCCGCTATGGGGCGTGGTTTTCTGCTTCCCTTCCCGGTGCTGCCGCGCGCGCGGTTTAAAACGATCGTGCAGCCGACGCCGATGGCGGTGGCGGAGGAGAATACGCCGCTTCGGATCGATGTGTTTGATCCGCAGGGCGCGAAGATTCTGGAGCATTATCTAGGGGTGCTGCCGCGTAATCACGATGTGGCCCTGGACCTCGATGACGTGCTGGCAGATGGCGTTTTATCCGAGGGCGGCCATGCCGAGCTGGTTTATGATTTCCGCGCGGGCGGGGACGCCAATGGCTGGCTGCATGCGCTGTTCCGGTTTGAGGACAGGTTAAGCGGCCACGCGGCAGAGAGCAGTTTCGGCGCGCATATTTTCAATACCATCATGACGTATAAGAACGAGCCGCAGAGTTATACCGGCAAGCCGCCGGGCCTCTCGACCAGGCTGTTCCTGAAACTTGGCTTTGGCGGCCGGACCAGCTTTTGCGTTTTGATCTATCCGGCATCCGGGCCCTGGGTGAAAAATTCCTCCACCGTGCTGGAACTTTACGATGGGGCAGGGGCGCTGGTGAGAACGGCGGCGGTTGCAATAAACTGTTCTGGGTCGGCAATCATTTATCCGTCGCGGCATTTTTCAGACGAAGACCTGCGCGCGGCGGGCGAGACTGGCTATGTGCTGATCCGCGATACCACCTGCCGGCTGTTTGGGTTTCATGGGGTCGATGACGGGGCCGGCGGATTCTCGTTTGATCATATGTTTGGGTTTTGATGTCTGCCGGAGAGCGCGATCCGTTTAGATTGAAATAACGTTCCGTATGTCCGGTTGGGCGATTTCCATGCTTTCCGGTATAACCATCCTATGACAAACCGAATCGGGATTGCCGGCATTTCCGGGCGCATGGGCAGGTTGCTGGCTGGGGAGGCCGCGTCCACCGCCATTCTTTCTGGTGGCACCAGCCGTTCCGGGCAGGGGCCGGACGGCACGAAGCTGTTTCCGGACATGTCGGCGCTGGCTGGGGCATCGGATGTCGTGATCGATTTCACCCATGCCAGCACGGTGACAAGCCATGCTGCCGCGCTGGCCGCCGCCAAAACGCCCTGGGTGCTGGGCACCACCGGCTACACGGAAGAGGACATGGCTGCCATCGAGACGGCTGCAAAAATCATTCCCGTCATCGCCGCGCCGAATTTTTGCACCGGCGTCAATCTGCTCCTGGCTCTGGCCGAGCGGCTCGGCGCTGCCCTGCCAGCCGCGCGATACGACGCCGAAATATTGGAAATGCACCACCGCCAGAAGGTCGACGCTCCCTCCGGCACGGCGCTGGCGCTGGGCCGCGCGGTGGCCTCCGGGCGCGGCGAAAGACTTGAAGACGTGATGGTGACGAGCCGCAGCGGCCATACCGGCCCGCGTGGCGACAATGAGATCGGCTTTGCCACCCTGCGCGGCGGCCAGATCGTTGGCAGCCACACAGTGATGTTCACGGCGGGGGACGAACAAATCGCCCTCACGCATCACGCCTTCGACCGCGCGGTGTTCGCCTCCGGCGCTGTGCGCGCCGCGCTCTGGCTGCGCGGCCAGCCCCCAGGGCTCTACACCATGCGCGATTTCCTCGGGCTGTAATCCTTAACAGAAGCCCGAGCGTCGCTTGGAAGCGTAAACCAGTCTTTGATCAATAAGTTAAAGCGCGATTTACGTTTTAGCCTGCATCAACTTAAAACGATCGCGCCTCCGGCCTAAAGGTCTTGACCCCGCCGTTTAGATCAGCCATCCGAAACTTGCCCGAAACAAGGAAATATTTTGGATGCGCGATAAAGGTGAGTTTCTGTTCACTTCCGAATCTGTCTCGGAAGGTCATCCCGATAAGGTTGCGGACCGGATTTCCGACACCGTGGTCGATGCCTATCTGGCCGCCGACCCCTATGCGCGGGTGGCGTGCGAGAACTCTGGTGACGACGAATCGCATTGTCCTGGCTGGCGAAGTGCGCGGCCCGGAGACGATCACGGCGGAATATCTGGCGCATCTGGCGCGCATGGCGGTGCATGACATCGGCTACGACCAGGAAGGTTTCTCCTGGAAGAAGGCCACGGTGGACGTGCATCTGCATGCGCAGTCGGCCGACATCGCGGTCGGCGTGGACGCGGCAGGCAATAAGGACGAAGGCGCCGGGGACCAGGGCATCATGTTCGGCTATGCCTGCACCGAGACCGAGGCGTTGATGCCAGCACCCATCTATTACTCCCATCTCATTCTGCGCCGCATCTCAGACCTGCGCCGTGCCGGCGACCCTCGCGCCAAAGGCCTGCAGCCGGACGCCAAGAGCCAGGTGACGCTGAAATATGTTGACGGCAAACCCGTCACCGCCACCTCCGTCGTGGTCTCCATCCAGCACGATGAAGACGTCTCCCTGCAACGGGTCCGCGAGATGCTCACCCCGATTGTGAACGACGCGCTCCCATCCGGCTGGATGCCGTCGGAGAAAGAATTCTACGTGAACCCGACCGGCATTTTCGTCATCGGCGGGCCGGATGGCGATTGCGGCCTCACCGGGCGTAAGATCATCGTGGACACCTATGGCGGCGCCGCCCCGCACGGCGGTGGCGCGTTCTCTGGCAAGGACCCCACCAAGGTGGACCGTTCCGCCGCCTATGTCTGCCGCTATCTGGCCAAAAACGTGGTCGCTGCCGGGCTGGCGGATCGCTGCACCTTGCAGCTCAGCTATGCCATCGGCGTGTCGCAGCCGCTCTCGCTCTATGTCGAGCTGCACGGCACGGGCAGGGATGTGGATGAGGTGAAGCTGGAGAAAACCCTGCGCGAGCTGGTTGATCTCACGCCGCGCGGCATCCGCGAGCATCTCCAGCTCAACCGGCCGATCTACGCGGTAACGTCTGCGTTTGGTCACTTTGGCCGCACCCCGGACCCGGACCTTGGCACTTTCACCTGGGAAAAAACCGACCTTGTCCCAGCACTGAAAGCCGCGTTTGGGCGTTAAGCCGCCGCCGGATAGGCTCTACGGCCGCATCAAAGGTAAAAAACTCCGCCCGCGCCAGGAATGGCTGCTGGCGGCGTTTTTGCCGCGCGCTGTCCTGGCCGGAGGTGCCGTTTGGTATCGTCCCGCGCGAAATCTGGCTGGAGGTCGGCTTCGGCGGTGGGGAGCATGCCTATGCTTTGGCCCAGGCCAACCCGGATGTGGGTATCATCGCGGCGGAAGTGTTCGAGAATGGCATCTGCTCGCTGCTCTCGCGCCTGGCACCGGACGATGTGGCGGACCCGGTGCCGCCGCTGAACCTGCGCCTGTTCACCGACGACGCCCGCCCGCTGCTGCGCGGCATGGCGGATGGGTATTTGAGCAAATTGTTCCTTATGTTCCCGGACCCCTGGCCGAAAGCCCGCCACGCCAAGCGCCGCTTCGTCCACCCGGAATTACTGGCCGAAATCGCCCGTGTTTTGCGCCCCGGCGGCGAATGGCGCATCGCCTCGGACGATCCCACCTACCAGGATTGGACCGACGAAGTCCTGGCCGCGCAGTCCCAGTTTTCAGTCACCCGTACAACCACCCGCCCCGAAGGTTGGCCCCCCACACGCTACGAGGCGAAAGCCATCGCCGCCGGACGGGTGCCGGTGTATTGGTCGCTGACAAGGCGTTAGAGGTCCCGGCTCGCTATCGTCGCTAACCCTCCTCCTCGTCCTCTTCCTCCAGCCCGAACTGCTGCGCCTCTTCGTCATACTCGAACAACTCCGCGTACCGCCCCCAGGCGATCACCGTGCGCAGTGTTTCTTCGGCATATTCCGGGGACATATGGTCCTCCAGCTCGTCGCGGAAGCGCACCGCCGAAGCCCGGTGGTTCGAGCGTTGGTCGATCACGCTACGGATCGCGGAGACCAGCGGCACATGCGCGCGTAACTGCTCGGCGAAAATAACTTTCCGGTCGTCGGTCTCGGCCTCGGCAAACTTCCTGCCAATGTCTGTTAAAATTAAATCGCCCTCTTCCAGCACGGCAAAGCCCAATAAGCCCAGCGTCTCGCCCAAGGGCAGCAACTCATCGGCCTCATATTGCAGCGCCGCCGCCAAAGCCGGCAAATCCGCGCGCCCGTCATAAGGCGGGTTGCTCAACGTCTCCATCAACCCGGCCATGATGTTCGTACCCACCGGATGCAGCGGTGTCGCAAACCCGGTTGGTGCCGCAGCGGGTGCTGCCGCCACCTCTTTCACCACGCGCCGCGTCATAATCCCGTAAATATCATCCACCATCTGCCGGAACGCCGGGTCGAACCGGTTGCGCGGATGCGCGAACGGCACCGTCAGCTCGTGCGCCACGCGGCCGGGGTTGGAGGAAAACACCAGGATACGGTCGCACAGCAGCACCGCCTCCTCGATATTATGCGTCACCATCAAAATGGATTTCACGGGGAGTTTCTTGTCCATCCACAGATCGATCAAGATCCGTCCGCAGCGTCTCGGCGGTCAGCACGTCAAGGGCTGAGAACGGCTCGTCCATCAGCAGCAAATCCGGATGCACCACCAGCGCGCGCGCCAGGCCCACACGCTGGCGCATACCGCCTGAAAGCTCCTTGGGGTAAGCCGTGTCGTAGCCACCCAGCCCGATCAGATCGATCGCGGCTTCGGTCCGCTCCTCGCGCTCGGATTTTTTCACGCCCTGCGCTTCCAGCCCCAGCTCCACATTCTCCTGCACGGTCAGCCACGGGAACAGCGCGAAACTCTGGAACACCATCGCCACACCGGGTGCCGGGCCGGTGAGGGGCTTGCCGCGCCACATCACCTCGCCGGCGGTCGGCTTCAGCAGCCCCGAGACGATACGCAATAGCGTGGACTTGCCCGAGCCCGAGCGCCCCAGCAGCCCGACAATCTCGCCCGATTGCAGCGTGAGCTGCACATCATCCAGCACGATCAGATCGGCGCTGGCCTCCTTATGGTAGGACTGCCGGCAATTCCTGACGGTGACGAGCGGGCCCTCAAAATTCTGATCCATGGCTTTGTTATCCCAGCGTGGTGCGGCGTGTCGCATAGGCATAGAGCGGGCGCCAGAGAATCCGGTTGAAGGTGATCACAAAGCCGGACATCACCGCAACGCCCAGCACGACGCGCGGGGTATCCCCCGTGGCGGTCGCTTGGGCGATATAGGCGCCCAGCCCCTGCGCCACGAGTTTGGTGTTCCCCCAGCTCGCGACCTCGGCCACGATGGAGGCATTCCACGCGCCGCCGGAAGCGGTAATCGCCCCGGTGATGAAATACGGCAGAATGCCGGGGATCATCACCTTGCGCCACCACAGCCAGCCCCGGACGCGGAAATTCGCCACCGCCTCCTTCATGTCACCCGGAAATGCCGCGGCCCCGGCGATGACATTGAACAGAATATACCATTGTGTGCCGATCAGCATCAGCGGCGTGAGCCAGATATTGGCGCTCACATGAAAATACACGATCGCCAGGACCACCGGCGGAAACAGCAGATTGGCCGGAAACGCCGCGAGGAATTGCGCAATCGGCTGCACCACCCGCGTGGCTTTTGGCCGCAACCCCACCCACACGCCAATGGGCACCCAGATCAGCGTCGCAATTGTCATCAGCACGATCACACGGGTCATCGTATAGGCGCCCATCAGCACGGCGGTGCCAAAATCCTGCCAATGCAAGGTGCCGGCGATAAACCCGATGATTTTCGTTGCCGCATACAGCACCAGTACCGCGATCACCGCGTACCAGATCCCATCAACCACGCGGGAGGGTTCGCGATTCTCATCGATCTGCACGCTTGCACCCCGGCTCAACCGCAAACTGAACACTGCGCGCATTGCCTCGCCGATCACATCTCCAATGGCGGCAAAAAACCGGGTTCGCCGCAGCAGTTTCAGCATCCATGGTTCCGGCGCCGCCGTGCTCGCTGTTGTCTCGAACCGGAACTTGGCCGACCACGCCACCAGTGGCCGGAAAATCAATTGGTCATAGAGCAAGATCACCACGAGCATCGCGAGGATGGCGTAGAAAATCGCCTTTAGGTCCTTTTGCTGCAATGCCAGCGCGACATAAGAGCCGATACCGGGCAGCACGAAATTCGTGTTCCCCACCGTCACGGCCTCGGATGCCACCACAAAAAACCATCCGGCGGACATTGAGAGCATGGTGTTCCAAACCAGCCCCGGCATCGCGAACGGTACATCCAGCCGCCAGAATTTCTGCCAGGGCGAGAGCCTGAAACTGCGCGCCGCTTCCTGCAAATCCGCCGGCAAGGTCGTCAGCGACTGGTAGAAGCTGAACGCCATGTTCCATGCCTGGCTGGTGAAAATCACGAAAATCGAGGCCAGTTCCGCGCCCATCACCTGGCCCGGAAACAGCGCCATGAAAAACACCACGGTAAAGGTGAGGAATCCCAAAATCGGCACTGACTGCAAAATATCGAGGATCGGGATAAGCAATCATCCCCGCGCGCCGGCTTTTTGCTGCCAGCGTTGCATAGGTAAAAGTGAACAGCACCGAGAAAAACAGTGCCGCGAACATCCGCGCGGTCGTCCGCAGCGCATAAAACGGTAAATAGGCGGGGCTGAGATGGATCGGCGTGTTCTGGATCGCGGCAATTGGCGTCGCAATCGTGCCTCTACCGACATTAATCACCGCGATCAGCACGCCCATCACGAGCAGCAACGCCACCCCGTCCCAGCGGTTAGGTATGCGCTGCCCTGCCAGGGCGGGTGGAGCATAGTTTTTCATCGGGCCGCCTGGCGTGAGGTGAGTTGTTTTTGCTCCTCCCCCTTAACCTTCGCGGCCGGCTTTGTCACCCGGCACTTGCATTGCGGTTTTGTGGCGGTGCGGGGCAGAGCCCCCTCAATGCCCCGTGCTGCCAAACCCTCCAGCGCCGCGCGCGGTTTCGTCCAAATCCTCAACCTCGGCCCAAGCCGCGCGAAAAACCGGCGCCAGAACCGCCTGCGCGATGCGCATGCCCCGCGTGACGAGAAAATGCTCCTCGGACGCATTCAGCAAAATCACGCAAACCTCGCCGCGATAATCCTCGTCGATGGTGCCGGGAGAATTAGGGACCACAATGCCGTGTTTCAGCGCCAGGCCGGAGCGTGGCCGTATCTGCAATTCAAACCCCGGCGGTAGCGCCATGGAAAATCCGGTGGGGATCAGCGCGCGGCTCGCCGGGCGAATGTTCACCGGCTTGTCCACCGCCGCCAGCAAATCCATGCCCGCCGCGCCTGCGGTGGCATAGGCCGGCAAAGCCAGCCCATGCCCATGCGGCAACCGGCGGATTTTAATTATGTGCTCCAAACTCATTCAAAAACTTTCCCTATTTTTACAGCAAGTTTTGTGGCCAATGCGCGTTTGTCCATCTTTGGCCAGGTCTCGGCGCCCTCGCCAGTTATGAGCAAAACCTCGTTGTCCTCACCGCCCATAATGCCCGTGCCGCCAACATTATTGGCGACAATCCAGTCGCACCCCTTGCGCGCCCGTTTTGCCGCCGCGAACTCTTCCAGCCGTTCGGTCTCCGCCGCAAACCCCACCACGAGCCTTGGCCGGTGCGGGCCGGGCGCTGAAATTCTGGCCAGGATATCCGGATTTTCAGCCAGATGCAGGGCAGGGGGCGTGCCCGATTTTTTAATTTTCTGGCCCGCGGCCTCGGCCGCCCGCCAATCGCCCACCGCAGCGGCAAAAACCGCGATATCCGCAGGCATCGCGGCTTCCACCGCGCGCAACATCTCTGCCGCGGTTTCCACATGCAGGGTTTCAACCCCTGGTGGGTCGGGTAGCGAAACCGGCCCGCTCACCAGCGTGACCCGCGCGCCCAACGCCGCCAATGCGGCCGCAATCGCATGGCCCTGGCGGCCGGAGCTGCGGTTGGCGATGTAGCGCACAGGGTCGATCGGCTCATGCGTCGGGCCGGAGGTGACAATCGCGTGCTTGCCCGTAAGCGGACCGGAACCACCAAGCGCCGCCTCGATCGCCGCCAAAATCACCGGCGGTTCCGCCAGCCGCCCAGGGCCGAATTCCCCGCAGGCCATCGGCCCATCATCCGGCGGCACGACCAGCACGCCGCGCGCAGCCAGAAGCGACATGTTTGCTTTGGTCGCCGCATGGTCCCACATCCGCACGTTCATCGCAGGTGCCACCAGCACGCGCTTGTCGGTCGCCAGCAGCAGCGTGCTCGCCAGGTCATCGGCCAGGCCCGCCGCCATCTTCGCCAGAATATCGGCTGAAGCCGGAGCCACCACCACAAGGTCCGCCGAACGTGAAAGCTCGATATGCCCCATCTCGCTCTCATCGGTCAGCGAGAACAAATCCGTGTACACCTTCGCGCCCGAGAGCGCCTGCAATGAAAGCGGCGTCACAAACTGCGCCCCGGCCTTGGTCAGCACACAGGTCACGCCGTAACCGGCTTTCGTCAGCAGCCGGACCAGCTCCAGCGATTTATAAGCAGCGATCCCGCCGCTCACGATCAGCAGGACGCGCTTCACAGCCTGTAGCCTTGATGAATCGCCGCGATGCCGCCGGAAAGGTTCCGATAAGTCACGCGCTCCAGCCCGGCGGTTTCCATCATGCGCTTCAGCGTCTCCTGGTCCGGGAACATACGGATGCTCTCCGCCAGATACTGGTAGCTATGCGCATCCTTGGCGACAATCTGGCCGATCTTTGGCAGCGCCTGGAACGACCATGCGTCGTAGAGCTTCTCCAGCCCGGCGATCTGCAGCTTGGAAAATTCCAGCACCAGAAACTTGCCGCCGGGTTTCAGCACCCGCCGCGCCTCGGCCAGCACTTTATCCTTGTTCGTGCAGTTGCGCAGGCCAAAGGCCATCGACACACGATCCACCGATGAATTTGGCAACGGTATTGCCTCGGCATCCGTGACCAGAAAGGTAATATCCGCTAGCAGCCCGTTCGCCGTTGCGCGGTCACGCCCCACGGAGAGCATCGCGGCGTTGATGTCCGAGAGGATCGCCGGGCCACCGCCCTTTTTCAGCCAGCCGAAGGTGATATCCCCCGTGCCGCCCGCCAGATCCAGCAGTGTGCGGTTCGGGCGCGGGTCCAGTGCGGAGATAAACTCCCGTTTCCAGAGGCGGTGTACGCCCAGCGACATCAGATCGTTCATGATGTCGTATTTGCCGGCGACCGAGTCGAAAACCTCCCGCACCAGCTCGCGCTTTTCTCGCGCTCCACTGTGGTAAAGCCAAAATCTACAGTCTCTGGGTTGTCGCTTGTCATGAACCCAGTATAGCCATGTTTTGAGATATGCCGGAACTCCCCGAGGTTGAAACCGTAATGCGCGGCCTGGACGCTAGGCTGACCGGCCAGGTCATCCGCCGCGCCACGCTGCATCGCCCCGACCTGCGCTGGCCGATCCCGCCCGAACTGCCGAAAGTGCTCACCGGCGCGAAAGTGCTGGGCTTCCGCCGGCGTGGCAAATTTCTGCTCATGCGGCTGGACCGCGGGGTCTCGCTGCTCATCCATCTGGGCATGTCCGGCCGCATGGTGTTCGACGCTCCCCCGGCCAAGCACGAGCATCTGACCCTGGAGATGGAAGATGGTGCGCGGCTCGGCTTTGTCGACCCCCGCCGGTTCGGCGCGCTGGACCTCGTTCCCACGGATAAGGAGGATACTCACAAGCTTCTGGCGGGCATGGGGCCGGAGCCATTGGGCAACGAATTTTCAGGCCCCGTGCTGCGGGCGGCGCTGAAGGGCAAAGCCACGAGCATTAAAGCCGCCTTGCTGGACCAGCGCGTCGTCGCCGGGATCGGTAATATCTACGCCAGCGAGGCGCTGTTCCGCGCGGGCGTTTCCCCGCTCCGGAAGGCGGGCTCCATAAGCCCGGCGCGGGTGGAGCGGCTGGTAACGGCGATTAAAGATACGTTACGCGAGGCGATCGCCGCCGGGGGATCATCCTTGCGCGACTACGTGCAGCCCAGCGGCGAGCTGGGTTATTTCCAGCATGCGTGGAAGGTTTATGGCCGCGCCGGTGAACCTTGCGAACGTTGCCCCGGCCCGCCGGAATGTAACGGGATACGCCAGATGGTGCAGGCCGGGCGGAGCACTTTTTACTGCCCAAAAACCCAGACATAGCTTTTATTCCGCCGCCAGAATTTCCTCCATGTTGCCCGCCACCACCTTGTTGCGCCCGGTCGTTTTCGCCCGGTACAGCCCGCTATCCGCCGCCTGGACCAACGCCTTCAAACCTGCCTCCGGGTCCAGCCGCGCCGCGCCGATGCTGATCGTGAATTTGCGGTGTGGAAATTCCGAACGCGCCACCAGCCCGCGCAGCCGCTCGGCCACCTGGATGGCATCCGAAATATCCGTCGCCGGCAGGATGATGACAAATTCCTCCCCGCCATAGCGTGCCAGAAAATCATAGGGCCGGAGGCTGGCGGCGAGAACCCGCGCCACGGATTGCAACGCCGTATCCCCCGCCGGGTGCCCGAACGTGTCGTTATACTGTTTAAACAAATCGATATCGATCAGCAGCAATGAGAGCGGCATGCCGGTGCGCCTGGCCCGCGCATATTCCTCAGTCAGTTTCTGGTCATAGGCGCGGCGGTTGGGAATTGCGGTGAGCGCATCGGTCAGGTTTTGCTGACCCAGCCTGGCATTGGCCGCGGACAGGCCGATCACGGTGCGGCGCATCTCCAGCAATTCCATAACCTGGCGCCCCAGCGTCTCCAGCGCGTTGATCTGCTCGGATGTCAGTGTCCGGCTTTTCCGGTCCAGGATACTCAACGTACCCAGCACCGCGCCGGTGGGGGCGATGAGCGGCACCGCGGCGTAAAGCCGCAATTTCGTCTTGCCCGTGACGAGGGCGTGATCGGCAAAGCGCTCATCCTTGGTCATGTCCGGCACCAGAATCACCCGCTCCGGCTCCTGGATCGCAACCTCGCAGAATGCAAAGCTGCGTGGTAATTCATGGTCATTTTCTAAAAATGCCCCGCTGCTGAAACGTGCCTTGATCCATTGCCGGTCGCAGTCGAAAAAGGAGATCAGCGAAATCGGCGCCGCGCAAACAAACGCCGCCAGACGCGCGATGTCGTCATAGGACTTCTCAGCCACGCTATCGAGAATTCCGTAGCTCTCCAGCATCTGCAAGCGCGCCGCTTCCGCCGCGTCGTGGATATCATCTGAGGAGAGAACGGTAGAAGGTAACGCACGCCGAAATGTCAGAATTTCGTTCATGGCACTAAATCTTTCGTATAAGCCAGAGCCTGATCATTTGATGTTGAATCGTCTTACGATTTAAATTCAAACATGAGTCAGCCTCTAATCAATAAGTTAGGGGGCGTTTCACGTTTTAGGTTGATGCAAATTTGCGTTAACCGAAAACGATCGCGCTCTGACTAAAGTTTACAGACGAAATTGTTAACGGAATGTAAAAATAGGATCGTCTTGTCGCTTTTTTTAACTTGTTTCAGCTCTCGGTGGCAAACATCTTCAAATTCATGCCGGGCAGCTCACACGCTTCCGGCATCTCCCGCTGGCGGCGGGTGAGTGCCGAGGCCAGCCTGGCAAACCGGACTGCCTGAGAAAAATCCACGGTCTGCAGGCAGTCACCCAGGCGGCGGCACCAGGCTAGATAATGCCCGATCCGGGCATCCAGCATTTTTTCAAAGAAAACCGAGGTCTCATCGCGCCCATGCCATTGCCCTGAAGTGATCGCCTCGAGAACATTCGGCTTGGGGCCGTGGAAATGCATGATCGCAACATTCTGGTTGAGTTCCCAGTACGGCTTCCAGTTGAAGAGCGGGTCTAGCCGCTCCCACAGCCCCCGATACGCTTCATTCAAGGCGATCTCATCGTCATAGCGATAAAATCCGTCGCTGCCGATCCGGCTTTTAATAAGATCTTCAAAAGCCGGATATGTCGCCCGCATCGCCGGTACATTCAGCACCATCACCCCGGCATTGAAATAGTTCCAGTTGTTCTGGTCGAATTCTGGTGCGGCCGCAAAAACCTTTGGCCGCAACTGGCTCAAATCGAAGGAGCGTAGAAACATCACGTCGCAATCGGTATAGAGAACATGCTCGTGCTCCTGCTCCACCTGGGGCACGGCGACACGCAGCCAGTGGCCGATCGAATGTGGTTTATACGTGCCGGCGGCAATGGCATTTTCAATATGACCGAGAAAGCTCGGCGCGGTATCGACGACCCGCACGCCGTGCCGTTCCATCCATTCCGTAAAAACAGTTCTGGTCCCATAATATAACAGCACGGGCTCCAGCCCGCCGGTGGCGCGCGCGCTTAAGACCGCGAGGCGGGCAAGGGTGCCGGTTTCGCCCATGCCGCCCGCCTCGTCGATGGCGAAATACCAGCGCATGTTCAGGCCAGCGCTTGCACCGCAGCCAAAACCTCGGCGGCGTGGCCTTCAACCTTTACCTTTGGCCAGATTTTGGCGATTTTGCCCTTGGCGTCCACCAGCACGGTCGAGCGTTCGATGCCCATGTATTTTTTGCCGTACATGGATTTTTCCTGCCATGCATCATAGGCCGCGATGGTCTTGGTCTCCGGGTCGGAGGCGAGCGGGAAGGTCAGGTTGTATTTTTCGGCGAATTTCTCGATCGGCTTGATCGCATCCTTGGAGACGCCGATCACCGTGACGCCGATTTTAGCCAGTTGCGGCAATGCCTCCTGGAAGGCGCAGGCTTCCTTGGTGCAGCCGGGCGTATCCGCCCTTGGGTAGAAATACAGCACAAAGGGTTTGCCTTTCAGCCCGGCCAGGCTGACACTCCGCCCGCCGGAGGCGGGGAGGACAAAATCCGGGGCGGGATCGCCGATGGTAGAGACTCATGCTGATACTCCTTGGCTGATATAGCGTTCAAAACAGCTTCGCACGGTCTGGCTGGCTTTTGCCATGGCCTGACGTAACGAGGCCAGATCCGGGCGTCGCGGTGGCGCGCAGCAGCGGGATCAGCATGGCCGCCGGCGGCTCGGTCGCGGTCGCGGCCAGACCGGTGAGGCGGTCGATACCCTGTATGCTGCGCCATAAAAAATCCGCGCCGATCAGCGCCTGCGCATCCCGCGCCGGCAGATGCCCGGCCTCGGCCAAGCCCCGCAATGCCGCGGCGGTGTTCGGGCGGAACAAATCCGGCTGCGCGGGGCCGTGGATCAGTTGCAGCGCCTCGGCGATGAAGGCTCAGCTCCAGCATCCCGCCGGGCAGATGTTTCACATCGAACGGCCCGCGCGGCGGTATTTCGCTCGCGAGGCGGTCGCGCATCGCCACGGTGTCACGCCGGATTTTCTCGGGCGGGTCGGGGCGGCAAAGGGCGTCGAGAATTGCGTGCCGCACCACCGGGGCAAAGCGGGGGCTTGCCGCCAGCACGCGCGCGCGGGTGAGTGCGAGGCGCTCCCAGGTCCAGGATTCCTGCGCGTGGTAGCGCGAAAACGCCGCCAGCGAGACCGCGACCGGGCCCTGATTGCCCGAAGGCCGCAGGCGCATATCGACCTTGTAGAGCGGCCCCTCAGGCCCCTGGGCCGTGAGTGCCGTGGTCAGCGCGTGTGAGAGCCGGACGAAATATTGCGTGGGTGCCGCCGGCATCGGCGCGTGGTCGTAAATCAGCATGAGATCCAGGTCTGAGTCTGGCAGCATTTCCCCACTGCCGGCTTTGCCCAGAGCCACGACGGCAAAGGCGCCGCGGCGCACGCGGCCATAGCGCGCCTGGTGCTCCGCCATGACGAGCGGCAGGAGGACCGAGAGCGAGGCTGCCGCCAGATCGCTGCGCAGCCGCCCGGCCTCGTCGATATCCATCCGCCCTTCGAGCGTTGCGACCGAGAGATGGAACCCCTCGCGCCGCACGAAGCGCCGGCTGATCGCCACCGCGTCTTCAAGATCGGCGGCCTCGCGCAGCATCCCGCGCAAAACCGGCTTGGGTGCGGCAAAGCGCGCACTGGGCACCAGCAAGGCTTCCAGCGCATAAGCATCCTGGGCCAGATGCTCGGCCAAAGGCGGCGCAGCGCCCAGCACCGCCGCCAGACGCTGGAGCAAAGCCGGGTTGCGCTGGAACAGCGAGAGCAGTTGCACCCCGGCGCGCTGGCGCGAGAGCAGCGTGTCGAATAGCGAAAATGCCTTGTCCGGGTCGGGCTGCTGGCCCAGCACGGTGAGCAGATGCGGCAAAATACTGTCCAGCAACGCGCGTGCCCGGTCCGAGCGCAAGGCCGGCACCTGCCCGCCGGTCCAGGCCCGCAGGCGCTCGGCGATATGGTTGATCCCGGTAAACCCTAAATCCTTGAGATGGGAAGCGAAGGGCGGCGGCGGCGGGCCGTCCGGTCCGGGGTCGATCCGGTATTGTTGCGTGTGGTTCCCGCCGGCATCGAAGAAGGCCAGGAAATGCGCATGCACCCGCGCCAGGAGTTTGGGGAAGTCGCGGATAAAGTTTTTCTCGCCGAGAAATATCTCGAAAGCCGCCAAGGCCGCGTCCGTGCCGGGCAGCGCATGGGTCTGGCGGTCGGCGATCATTTGCAGCCGGTGTTCCACACGGCGGAGCTGACGGTAATCGGCGGCCAGTTCGCGCGCCGCAGGCTCCGGCAGATGCCCGGCTTTGGCCAAAGCCGGGAGAGCCTGCAAGGTGACGGGGATGCGGAGCTTGGAATCCTGGCCGCCCCAGACCAGGCTCAGCGTCTGCACGATGAACTCGATCTCGCGGATACCGCCGCGACCCAATTTCACGTCCCGGCCGAGCAGGCTTTCGGCCTCGAACCTTGCATCTATTTTTCGCTTCATGTCGTGGATATCGCTGATCGCCGCGAAATCCAGATGTTTGCGCCAGATGAAGGGGCGGATCGCCGCCAGAAAATTCTCGCCCAAAGCGATATCGCCGGCCACGGGGCGCGCCTTGGAGAAGGCGGCACGTTCCCAGGTGCGCCCCTGGCTCTCGTAATAACTGAGCGCCGCGGGTAGTGCCACGACCGGCGGCGTGGCCACCGGGTCTGGCCGCAGCCGCAGATCGACCCGGAAGACATAGCCCTCTTCGTCGCGTTGGGAGAGCAATGTGATCAGATCATGTGCCAATCGCGCCATAATGGGTTGCGCGTCGGCGCAATTGGCGGGAGCGTCGGGGTCGAAGAGCAGCACGAGGTCGATATCCGACGAATAATTCAATTCCCGCGCACCCAGCTTGCCGAGCGCGAGGGCGACAAATCCCGACTCGCGTTCCGGGTCCTCAGGGTAGGGGAGGAATATCCGTCCGGCCTGATGCAGGCTGAACAGCAAATGCCGGATGGCGACGCGAAGGGTGGCTTCCGCCAGTTCGGAGAGAGACGCGGTGATTTTTGGCAGCGGCCAGATGCCGCCGAGATCGGCGATCGCGATGGTCAGCGCCGCCCGGCGCTTGGCGCCGCGCAGGGAAGCGCTGATTTGGCTTCGGCTGGATTCGGGCTTGAGGCTCTGCAAATCCGTGAGCACGGCGGCAAAACTTCGGTCCGGCCCCTCGGTCATGGCGGCAAGCAGGCAGGCGGGTTCCCGGCAGGCGAGGTCGGCGAGATAGGGCGCGTTGCCGCCCAGGCAGTCGAGCAATGCCCGGCCTTCCGGGGATTCCGCGAACGCCTTTTCGGCCGCGCCGAGGGCGGAAAAATCCTCCCGCAGGCGTCCGGCGGCGGCCAGGTCGGCGGCGCGTGGAAAGCTGGGATTGTCTGGACCATGGTGCATCTGGCAAGCACAACAAGATGAAGCGGCGTGCAGGTCAAGCGGGGCGGATTATTGGCGAGGCGCTGCACCAGCTCGCCCGCATGGCGATGCTGCTGTTGCTGCTCCTGCTGCTAAGCGTCGTCTTGATCGGTTTCAGGTTATCGCAAGGCCCGTTGCAAATCCCTCATCTGGCATCCCGGCTCGCCACGGCGGTGTCCGGCCAGGGGATCAGTGTGGAGATGCAGAAGGCCGATCTCGCCTGGGCCGGGTACCATAAGGGCGGTGGCGTGCCGCTTTACCTGCAACTTGGTGGAATTTCCGTGCGTAATGCCGAAGGGGTGGAACTTGTCACCATTCCCTCGGCCCGGCTGGTGGTGCTGCCGGCGGCGCTATTTGGCGGCGCCGCGCCCATTCTGGTCAGTGGTACAAATGCGCGTTTTCCGGGTTCCGCCGTGCCTGTGTCGCTCAGGGCGGCAATCCGGCTTGGCGCCGGCTTCCAGCTCGACCGCGCGGATTTATTGGTCACTCTTGGCCCCGGCCGCCTCGGTGCCGGAGACAACAGCCTGCCGATCACCTCTGGCGGGTTCACCCTGGCCGTGACGCCGCGCGCGGTCGAGCTCTCGGATGGGAATTTGCACCTGGCGAAATCGGGTGAGAGCGCGCCGCTGGTGGGCTTTACCGGCCATGCGGATTTGCAGAGCCAATGGCAGGGGAGCGTGACCGCCACGGCGGATGCGGTGCAGGCCGGCGATCTGGCGGCGTACTGGCCCCCGACTTTGTTCGGGCAAACGCGGCATTGGGTGACGACCAACATCACCGCCGGCGCGGCGCGCGATGCCGCCTTCACCATTGCCCTGGCAGCCCCGCGTAACCTTGCCAGCATCGCGATGACCAGTATTTCGGGCAGTTTCACCGGCCAGGACCTGACCTTGACCTGGCTCCCCCATGCCGCGCCGATTACAGAACTCAACGGCCGCTTTACGGTTCTGGACCAGGATAACGCGCTGGTAACGGCCTCGGCCGCGCGGCTGGGCGGGCTGTCGCTCTCGTCTGGTAATATGAAGATCCTCGACATGAACACGCGGCGCCCGATCGGGCAACTTTCCGTGGATGTCGATGGTACGGTCCAGGACGTGATTGCCGTTATCAATGCCCCGCCGCTGAATTTGCTGCGTCAGGCGCCGCCGCAGATAGCCCCGGCCACGGGCGCGGTGAAGGCCACTGTGACCGCGACCATTCCATTGATAAACAAGTTGCTGCTGAAGGATGTCACGCTGCATGTTGGCGCGGCCCTGAGCAATGTCGCGATGGCTTCGCCGGTCACGGGGCTCGGTTTTTCCGGCGGCACCGCGCGGCTGGACGCCACAACGCACGACATCGACGTGGCCGGCAGCGCGCAATTCGCAGGCGAGCCCGCGACGCTCCAGGTGAAGGCATCCTTCGACCAAAAAGGCGCGCAAAGCTTTACGCTGAGCAGCCAGGCGGGTCCGGTCTTGCTGCACCGGCTGGGGCTGGACGTGCAATCAGTGTTGGCCGACCAGGTGAGCGGCGCGGCACCCTATAGCGTGCAGATCACCGGCGCTCCGGCTGGCGTACAACATGCGAGCGTGACAGCCGATCTGACACCGTTGCGGCTTGCCGTCCCCCGTTTCGGCTGGAGCAAGCCGGCGGGCGTTGCGGGGCAACTGGCGCTCAGCGCGACGCTGAATGACGGCAATCTTGCCTCGCTCGATCGCATTTCACTAACGGCGCCGGATTTGAATATCCAAGGGCAGGCGGCGCAAAATCAGTTAACGCTGCCGGTGGTCAATATTGGGTTGACCAGGGCAAGCGGCCAGGTGATCAGGCCATCCGGGCCAGATGGGACATGGTCTGCCTCGTTCTCCGGCCCGGTTCTGGATCTGCGGGCGATCTCCTCGCCGCAGCAAAAGGCAACGGTGCCACCGCCGGCTAATCCTCCGGGCGGCAATGTGCTGCCTTCCGGCCCCGCTTGGCGGCTCAATCTCAATTTCGCGCAACTTAATCTCGCGGCGAAACCGGCGCCGGATTTCAAGGGGTTTGTCTTTAACGGGAGTGGTCAGGGCGCCACATTGTTGCGCGCGCAGGCCAATGCCGGAGATGTTACGCTCACCATCGCCCCGGCAAGCCCGGCGCAACGCAATCTGCACGTCCAGACGCCAGATGGCGGTTTTCTGCTCGGCGCGCTCGGCGCCTATAGCCATCTGGAAGGCGGCACGCTGAGCCTGGATGCGGTTTATGGCGGTGGCGCGCCCGTGGCCGGCAAGCTGACCTTGCAAAATTTCCGTCTGCTGAAGGCGCCGGCCTTCACCGAGGTGATGCAGGCGCTGACGGTTTATGGTGTGCCGGATGCAGCCTCCGGTCCCGGCCTGTTTTTTGAACGCGCGGTGGCCCCTTTCAGCCTCGAAAATGATATTTTGTACCTCAAGGGCGCGCGGGCGTTTTCAACCTCGCTCGGCTTTACGGCTTCGGGTCAGCATCGCGCTGACAGGTGACAAATCGGAAATCGACGCCACCATTATCCCAGCGTATACGTTCAACGCGGCGCTGGGAAAAATTCCGGTCATCGGGCATTTGTTCACGGCGGAAAAAGGCGGCGGCCTGTTTGCGGTCCGCGCGAAAATCTCCGGCCCGTTGTCGAACCCGGTGGTGGCCGTCAACCCGCTCTCGGCGCTGACACCCGGCGTACTGCGCGATGTTTTCGGGCTTGGGGGAAGTCCGGGCGAATAAACGATCGCGCTCTAAGCTGTCCGGTCGATGGCCGCAGCCGCGGCGGGCGCCTTGGCCACCACGACCATGCCGGGGCGCAACAGCCGCCCGTTGAGCAGCCATGTCTGGCTCCATGCCAGCAAAACCGTGCCCGGCGGATGCTCCGTGGTTTCCTGCTCGGCCATCGCCTGGTGCAGATTGGCATCGAACGCCGCCCCGGTGGGATCAACGCGGGTGATGCCGTTGCGCTCCAGCAGCGATACGAAGGAGCGCTCAATGCCCTCGAATCCCTCACGCAGTTTGGTGACGATCTCGGACTCATCCTCGGCGCGTTTCGGCAGGCTGTCGATGCCGCGCTTGATGTTCTCGGCGGCTTCCACCACGTCCTTGGCGAATTTTTGAACGGCATAGAGCCGCGCATCTTCCACTTCGCGTTTGGTGCGGGCGCGCAAATTCGCCATCTCGGCTTCCGAGCGCAGCCATTTATCCTTCATTTCCTGCAACGCGAGTTCGAGACTATCGATGCGCTGGTCAGGGGCTTCCAAAAGCACCTCGGTTGCAGTGATGTGTTCGCTCGGCTCAGCCTGGTCTTTATGGTCGGTCATGGAGCGGAAATAAGCGAAGTGGAGGTCATAAACAAGTCTGCACGCGGGTTAGGGTGGGGCAGCTTATCCGCATCAGTCGCGTTGCCAGACCCGCCAAGCGCCCCCTAAATTCGGTTCCGTGACGCGTTCCGTTGCCATATCCGCCAGGCGCAGTGCGACCGCCGCGTGCTCCATAACCGTAGCGGGGTCATCCCCGCTCCCAGGCCAGCGCGGCGCCACGCCCACGGTGACAGTTGTGCGCTCCGGCAGTACGGAAGGCATTTGCGCGCAGAATTTCGCCGCTCGCTCGCCGCCCGTGAGGTGGTCCATGCCGTCGCACCAGAGCGCGATTGTGGTTTTGTCGATCCGGCCCAGCAGGTCGGTCGGCCGCACGACGTCGCGCAGTTCCTCGGCAAGGCGCATGGCCACCGCGCTCTGCAATCCCGGCTTCGCCCTGGAAAAGCCCAGGCATAATAATGTGCCGGGCAGCTCCTCGACATCCAGCCGGTCGAACCGGCGCGCGATCTCCTCGATAAAGGTCCGGCTGGACCATAATCCGGTTTCGGCATCCAGCATGGTGTTATGGCGCAAGGCGGGATCGTCCGCCCGCCCGGCATGGCTGTCGGGCAGGGTCAGCTCCGGCGTGTCCAGGTCGAACAAAATCCCATAGGTGCCGATCACGGTGCCACCGGCGATTCGCGGCGCAAGCGAGAGCCGGAACACGCCGCTGCCGCCATCCGGCTGAGCAAGGCGCACTTTGCCGTGCCACGCCACGCATTCCATGCAGATGGTGGTGACGACGGAGCGGAACTGCGCGGCACTCAGCGCCTCCTCCTCGGCCGGACCGGCGAGCAGGTTTGCCGCTTCCATCCCCAGCAGGTTCTGGGCTGGCTGGCCCAGTACCTTGCCAGGCCCGAAGGCTGTAAATCGGCCAAGTGTATCTGTCTCGAAAGCCAGATCCGTGAGCATGGCGGCGACGGCCAGCCAGCCAGTGCCAGGTGCGGGGCTGAGCGCCAACAGGTTCGAGGTGGAGATATCGGACGTTTTCATGCTGGCATGAATAGCCGGGCAAGCATGAACAGATTCTTAACCAACGTGTTGTCGCGTGATGCCGCGTTGACATCGCGCCAGCCTCCCACGCATGGTCCGCCGCATCATGGACTTTACGGGAATGACATATGAGCACTGATCTGCAACAAGCCATTGCGAGCGCCTGGGAGCGCCGCGCCGAACTCTCGCCCGCCACCGTTGGGGCGGATCGCGGGGCGGTGGAAGCGGCCCTCGCGCTGCTGGATTCCGGGGCGGTGCGCGTCGCGGAACCCGGTGCCGATGGCTGGGTCGTGCATCAATGGCTCAAGCAGGCGGTGCTGCTCTCCTTCCGGCTGTACGCGAACACGACCATGGCGGGCGCCGGCGGCGCGCCTGTGTTTGATAAAGTGGCGATGAAGTTCGAGGATTGGGACGCCAACCGGTTTACCGGCGCGGGAATCCGCGCTGTGCCCGGCGCGGTGGTGCGCCGCTCGGCCTATATCGCGCCCGGCGTGGTGCTGATGCCCTGCTTTGTGAATGTCGGCGCGCGGGTGGGCGAGGGGACCATGATCGACACCTGGTCGACCGTCGGCTCCTGCGCGCAAGTGGGCAAGAACTGCCATATCAGCGGCGGCGTGGGATTGGGCGGCGTGCTGGAACCATTGCAGGCGGGACCGGTGGTGATCGAGGATGATTGCTTCATCGGCGCGCGCTCTGAAGTGGCGGAGGGCGTGATCGTCGAGCGCGGGGCCGTGCTCTCCATGGGCGTGTTTCTCGGCGCCTCCAGCAAAATCATCGACCGCGAGACCGGCGAGGTTTTCATCGGCAGGGTGCCGGCCTATTCGGTCGTCGTACCCGGCACGCTGGCGGGTAAAAATCTGCCGGATGGCACGCCGGGACCGAGCCTGTCCTGTGCCGTCATCGTCAAGCGGGTCGATGCGCAGACGCGCAGCAAAACCTCGATCAACGAGCTGCTCCGGGCCTGATGTTTCTGCTTTCACTCGCCCAGGCTTTGCTGCGTTGCCGTTCCGTCACCCCGGCGGATGATGGGGCGATGGGGGTGCTCGGCGCGTCACTCGAAGCGCTGGGCTTTACCGTCACGCGGCTGCGTTTTGGCGAGATTGAAAATCTTTTTGCCGAGCGCGCGGGGCCTGGCGCAAAATTATGCTTTGCCGGGCATACGGATGTGGTGCCGCCGGGAACCGGCTGGCGGCATGACCCGTTCGGCGGTGTTGTGGAAGGCGATGTGCTTTACGGCAGAGGTGCTGTGGACATGAAGGGCGCCATCGCCGCGTTTGTCGCGGCGGCGGCGGCCAGCACGGGTAATCTTTCGCTCCTGATAACCGGCGATGAAGAAGGCGATGCGCAAGACGGCACCGTGCGCGTGCTGGAATGGATGCAACAGAACGGGAAGATTCCGGATTTCTGTCTGGTCGGTGAACCGACATGCCGGGCGGTGCTGGGCGATGCGCTGAAAATCGGCCGCCGTGGCAGCCTGAACGCACACATCACCGTTACGGGCCGGCAGGGCCATGCGGCCTATCCGCATCTGGCGGATAATCCGATCCACCGGCTCGTGCCCGCCCTGGCGGCCATGATCGCGCAACCGCTTGATGCTGGCACCGCGTGGTTCGAGCCGTCATCGCTGCAAATCACCTCGGTCGATGTCGGCAACCCGGCGACGAACGTGATTCCGGCCATGGCCACCGCGCGCCTGAACATCCGGTTCAACGACACTCATACCGGCGCCGGGCTGACCGATTGGCTGACCGAGAGCCTTGCGCGCTTCGCGCCGCAGGCGGCGCTGGATGTGCATGTCTCGGGCGAGGCGTTTTTAACCGAGCCCGGCGCGCATACCGAGGCGCTTTCCCGTGCGATTACCAGGATCACCGGCGTCACGCCGGAGCAGAACACCGGCGGGGGCACCTCCGATGCGCGGTTCATCTCGCGCTATTGCCCGGTCGCCGAGTTCGGCCTGGTCGGGACGAGTATGCACCGGACGGATGAATGCGTGCCGGTTAGAGAGCTCCAACAGCTCTCGGAGGTTTATAAAACCCTGATCGAGGATTTTTGCGTATGATTTTGCGCGGATTGCTGCTCCTGGCACGCGGAAAAAAATCCGGTATCATGGAGTTCGACAGCTCCCTGAACGGGTTTACCGCCTCGCTGGCGCCGCTGATTGCCTTCCCGCTGGTCGGCGCCGGCATTTCCATTCTCGGCGGGCAATGGCAACTCGCGGTCATCGGGTTTTTGTCGCGGCTCTGCGCGGTGCTGGTGCTACCACTCATAACTTATGAGTTTGCCCGCCGCATTGGGCGTGAATCGCTCTGGTTGCGCACCGCCACAGCCCTTAACTGGTCGTTCTGGATGGTGCTTCCCGCGCTGTTCATCGCGGCCTTCACCGGTGCCGTGCTGGTCGAGGCAGGCCTGGACATGCAGAACGCCGAATTTGCCGCGCTTGGTTTCATCGCGGGTTATTTGCTCTGGTATCACTGGTTCATCGTGCGTACCGGGCTGGGCCTTAGCGTCATGCAGGCCGTGTTGCTGGTCGCCATCAGCAGCTTCGCGATTGGCTTGTTCAGCGTTGGCCCGATCCTGCTCGACTACGCGTTTTACGGAAAGATCATGCCATTTTAAAATGACTTCCTGATCTGCCATTTTGTCAGCGAGGAAATGGTGAATTTTGGAATGCTTCACAGCGGTTACGGACATTCAAGCCGACAGCGCAGAAGCAGGGGGAGGGTTTCCCCCTGCTTCGCGAAATCCCGCGTTATACGCCGGGATCGATCCAACCCACATGTCCGTCAGGTCGCCGGTACACCACGTTGAGCTGACCATTCTTGCTGTTGCGGAACATCATCACCTGCTGATACGCCAGATCCATCCGCATCACCGCGTCACGTACCGAGAGCGTTTCGATCGTGGTATCGGACTCCGCGATAATCGTCGCGTGCAGCGCATCCGCATCGTTGTGGGGTTCTGCCTCAGGCGCCGCCTCGGCGGTCAGCACGTATTGACGACCGGCTTCCGGCTTGGCCCGGCCACCTGCATCGCGCGCATGTTCCGACACACGGCGCCGGTGGCGCCGTAGCCGGGTTGCGATATGCTCCGCCGCGTCGTCGAAAGCGGCGTGCGCGTCGCCGGCCTCACCCTCGCCGCGCACTGTAATTCCGCGGCCGGCATGAAGATTGATATCGCAGGTGAAAAAACTGCGCGCCTTGCTGAACGTGACCTGCGCCTCCAGCGCCTGGTCAAAATATTTGTTGGTGATCACATCCAGATGCTCGTGCGACATGTACACGTAACGCGTCGGAGAGGTCGATTTGTTTACCAGAGACCGTCAATTGCATGGTCTTCTCCCGAACCAAAAAAGCTCGAAATCCTAGTGTGCGGCCGGAAAACGCACACTACACGGGCATTTTTTCCCGCTTACGTTGCGCCGAGCCAGGAATACGCAACGCCTCCCGGTATTTGGCCACGGTCCGGCGGGCTATGTCTATGCCTTCTTTTTGTAATATTGCCGCGACGGCATCGTCCGACAGAATATTTTTTGGGCTCTCGCCGGAAATAAGTGCTTGTACCCGGTGCCGTACCACTTCCGCGCTATGCGTCTGGCCATTTGCTCCTTGCAATGCTGTCGTGAAGAAAAATTTTAGCTCGAAAATCCCGCGCGGCGTGGCGATGGACTTATTCGAGGTCACACGGCTCACCGTGCTTTCGTGCAGTTCCACCTCGGCGGCGATGTCGCGCAACGTCAACGGCCGCAAATGGCTGATGCCATACCGGAAAAACCCATCCTGCCGGCGCACGATCTCGGCCGAGACTCGCAAAATGGTCTGCGCGCGGGATTCCAGCGCCTTCACCAGCCAGGTCGCGCCCTGCAATTGCTCGGAGAGGAAGGACTTTGTCTCCCGCGAGGCGGATGCCGCCATGCGCGCATGGAACCCTCTACGGATCAGCAGCCGCGGCATCGTCTCGGGGTTGATCTCCAGCATCCAGTCACCTGTCCCCTCGCTCTTCACCGGCATGGCGCGCATCAGCACGTCGGGGATCAGCGGGCGCAGCGGCTCACTCTCGAACCGCGCGCCGGGTTTGGGGTCCAGCCGGCGAAGTTCGGCCACCATCTCCGCCAGATCCGCCGAATCAACCCCGCAAACCCCCATCAGCCCGCGCATGTCCCGCCGCGCCAGCATCTCCAGGTTCGCCAGAAGTGCCGCCATCGCCGGATCCAGCCGGTTCTGCTCGGCCAGTTGCGACGCCTAGGCATTCCGCCAGATCGCGCGCGAAAATCCCGGTCGGGTCGAAGTGCATCATTTTTCGCCGCACCCGCTCAACCTGCTCAAGCTCGACGCCCAAGGCCATGGCTATCGATTCCGGCGGATCAGAAATCCGCCCGGCGGCATCCAGGACCGCGATCAGTGCCGCGGCGATCACGCAGTCGACCTGCGTCGAAAAAGCCAGCCGTGCCTGCTGCTCCAGATGTTCCCGCAAATTCGGCTTTTCGCCGCCAATGGCATCGATGGCATTCCAGCCGTCATCATCGTCCCGGCCGCCTGCGCCATATGACGCATGACCATCGGCCCCCGTGCCGGCGTCGTAGACATTCGTCACGTCGATATCGAGCGGCGCATCGGCTGCTTCCGGCATCATCCCGGTGCCGGCAAAACTTGTCGAATCCAACGCCTCGGCCGGGGGCGGCGAGGGCAAACCCGCCTCGATCGCGGTTACGGTTTCAGGTCCATCATCCCGCTCAAGTAGCGGATTTTTAAGCAATTCATCTTCTAGGAACTGGCTGGCCTCGATGTTGGAATATTGCAGAAGCTGGATCGCCTGGCGCAACTGCGGCGTCATCACCAGAGACTGGGTCTGGCGAAGATCAAGCCGTGGAGAGAAGCCCGGAGCAAAAGCCATGCCAGAACGCTATATCAAATACGCGCTGCCTCCAAGCAGTTTTGGCCTGAAAAATGCATGTATCATTTTTAAGTAGGGCCGCCGGGCGCTGCCTCTCGGCCTTACTTATCGCCTGATCATAAACTGAACTTCTCGCCCAGATACACCCGCCGCACATCCTGGTGCGCCACCACCGCCTCGGGCTTGCCTTCCATCAATACCTGGCCATCGTAGAGAATATAAGCGCGGTCGATGATTTCCAGTGTCTCGCGCACGTTATGGTCGGTAATCAGCACGCCCAGCCCGCGATGCTTCAAATGGGAGACTAAATCCCGAATCTCCCCCACGGCGATCGGGTCAATTCCTGCCAGGGGCTCGTCCAGCAGAATATAATTCGGCGCGGTCGCCAGCGCGCGCGCAATTTCCACCCGCCGCCGCTCACCGCCCGATAGAGCCAAAGCCGGTGTGCGCCGCAGGTGGGAAATCCCGAATTCCGCCAGCAAAGCGGCCAGCATCTCCTCGCGGCGGTCCCCGTCGGGCTCCACAACCTCCAGCGCCGCCATGATATTCTGCTCGACATTGAGGCCGCGAAAAATACTTGCCTCCTGCGGCAGATAACCGATCCCAAGCCGCGCCCTACGGTACATCGGCAGCGACGATATTTCCGCCCCATCGAGCGTGATGTTGCCGCTATCAGGGGCGATCAGACCCACGATCATATAAAACGTTGTGGTTTTTCCGGCGCCATTCGGCCCCAATAACCCCACGGCCTCGCCGCGCTTCACGGAAATCGACACATTGCGCACCACTGGGCGCTTTTTGAAGCGTTTGCCGAGCCCGGTTGCCACCAGCCCGCCCTAGACTCTCTATCACACGCAATCCATTCATCTATTTAGGCGCCGAATTCGGCAAAATCGTCCCCGCCACCTGGCCGCCGGGGGCAGCCAGCAGGGTCGCTATGCCGGTCTTCATGTTCACCAAAGCATCGGACCCGCTAAGCTCATTTGGTCCGTGAATGATATGCACATTCCCGCCGAGGCGCGCCTGCCCCGTTGGCGGCAGATAGACACCGGAATCCCCGGTCGCGGTATCCGTCGTGGTGTGGATGACCACATGGCCGATCGCATCGACCTTCTGCAACTGCCCGGCTTGGGCCAGCGTATCGCCGGAGGCAGGTTGCGGGGCAGCGGTAGCGGCCGCCGGAGCGAGATATCCCACCAGCGTGTCCGCCGCGATCGAGCGGCCGTCATCGGCCACGATCAGCGCATCGCCGCGCGCGACCGCCATGCGTTTCACCGAGTAATACTCGATCGCATCCTTCGCTGTTATCACGTCATGCGGCGTCGTCAGTTTCAAATGCTTTCCGGTCAGCACCAGCACGGCGCTGTCCAGATTATACACCGCATGGTCGCCCCAGGCGTTATCCGTTGCCGTGAAAATATGCACATGCCCAATCGCGTCCAGCTCATAAAGTTCCGCACCACCCTGGTTCAGAGCCTCCGCCGCGTCGGCGGCGCTGGCTGGGGCAGGGGAAGCCTTAGCGCCCGGTTTCTTGCGGTAATGCGCGATCAACTGGTCAGCCGTCACCGTCACCGCCCCGCGCACCGCCTTGGCGTTCCCGGTCACGACCACGGTCTGATTGGCCTGCTGCCATTCAATACCCTGGCTGGCGGTAATTTGAATCGGCTGCGGTGCGGCTCCTGGCGGCCCGCCTAAATCAAGGTTTTGAGCGTATGCTGCCTGGCCCATCGCCAAGGTCAGGGCCAGTCCGGCGGAGCTTGCAAAGAGCCTCATTGCGCCTGCGAGAGCGTCATCGTTGCGGGACCGTTGAACACGATATCCGCGCCGCGATTGGTCAGCACAAAACCATTTTCGGCGTTCAACGTCCCGAACGGCCCCTGCACCTGTACGGGCGAGCTGCTTTGCGCGCTGCCGGCATGCAGATCTATATCGGCCTTGGCCACATTCATCACCGTGCCGTCATTTCGGTACAGCGTGACATTGCCTTCAAGCCCCAGTTTTTTGGATTTCTGGTGGAATGTCCCCGTATTGGATTTCAGCATTAGCCAAGCCCCGGATTTCAGGGTGATGTCACCCTCCGGCGCGGTCAGCGACACGTTATCGCTGCCCTGCTCAACGGCATCACCCGCCGTAATGGTGAAAGGCTGCCCCTGTTGGTCCGTGCCATGATACTTTGCATCCTGCATGCGCGAGGCCGCATTATCCCCGGACACCGTATTCACATGATAGATCACGCGATTCGCGCCCACCCCGGTCCGCAAGGAGGGGGCGAGGACAAGTGCCACGAGCAAAGCCGCTGCCACCACAGGGAGTAGTTTTTTCAACGTGGTCACGGTCAGGCTGCGTCGCGCAATCGAGGAGATCACCTCTGGGTTGTGCCGCCGCAAACCGTCGAGCAAGCGCTCGCGCGCCGCCGGGCTCATGCCAGCCCCGCGCGCAAAAGGTCGTGGATGTGGAGAATCCCTTGCACCATGCGCTCTTCATCCACCACAAATAAGGCAGTAAAGGGGCGTGAGGCGGTGTTCATCTCCCGCAACGCTTCCTCAGCCAAAGCCTCCGGGGCAATCGTCTTCGGATTCCTGTTCATAATATCTTCCACGCTCCGGCCCAGCAGGTCCGGACCCATGGCGCGGCGCAGATCACCATCGGTCACCACGCCCAGAAGTTTGTTGCCTCCATCCACCACGCCAAGAGCACCAAAGCGCTTGGCCGTCATGGTGATCAGCGCGCGGTCCATCGTGGTGCCGGGAGCAACCAGCGGCAACTCGTCGCCCCGGTGCATCAGGTCGCGCACGCGCTTCAGCCGCGCACCCAGTTTGCCGCCAGGATGAATATCCCTGAAATCGCGCGCCGAAAATCCGCGCCTGGCCAGCAGCACCACCGCCAGCGCATCGCCCAGCGCCATCTGCATCGTCGTGCTGGTGGTCGGCGCCAGGCCGATCGGCCCGGCCTCCGGTGCGGGGGGGAGGATCAGCGCCACGGTGGAAGCGGTGGCGAGCGTGCTCTCCGCGACCGCGGTGATCCCGATCAGCGGCAGCCCGAATTCGGCTGGCATGGCCGACAATGGCCGCCAGTTCGACAGCCTCGCCTGAATTGGAGAGCGCGATCACCGCATCGCCGGCGATGATCATGCCGAGGTCGCCATGGCTTGCCTCGGCCGGATGCACGAACAAAGCCGGTGTACCCGTGGAGGCCAGGGTTGCCGCGATTTTGCGCGCCACATGGCCGGATTTGCCCATGCCGGTAACAACCACGCGTCCCGTGATGGAAATAAGATGGTCGATCGCGGCGGCAAATTTTTCACCAAGCCCGGCTCCCAGCGCGGTCAGTGCCGCAGCTTCCGTTGCCAGGACATCTCTCGCGATGGCCAGATCGTTTTCGAGATCATTCGCTGACCGATCCGCTACCGCAGATTGCAGCATATGTTCGCCGATACTCATATGAACGGTATGAACAGCGCCGCCGCGCCGGTCAACTCATGTCTTCGCAACCCAGCGTAATGTGTCTCGGTCATGTAAGGATAGCGGGCGCCGCCGCTCCCGACCGCGATTTCAAAAATCAGTGGTGGAACAGATCTGGATCGCCATACCCAAGCAGATCGAGCTTCGCCAGAGTTGGCAAAAACGCATAGGCCGCCTGCGCGATTTCGCTCCGGCCTTCACGCTTTAGTAGCGCTTCCAGTTTTGCCCAGATGGCGTGCAGATACAAAACATCGGACGCCGCATAGTTAAGCTGCTCGGGCAGCAAATCCACCGCCCCCCAATCGCTGGTCTGCTGCTGCTTAGAAATCTCCACTCCGGCCAAATCCCGGCACAAATCCTTCAGCCCATGCCGGTCGGTGTAGGTCCGCACCAGTTTGGAGGCGATTTTCGTGCAGATCACCGGCCCCGTCACCACACCCAACGCCATTCAGCAGCGCCGCGATATCAAACCGCGCGAAATGGAACAGCTTTGTCACGGCCTGGTCGGTCAGCAGCGCCTTGAGATTAGGGCAATTGGCCCCTTTGCCACCCAGAGCCTCGGGAATGATCTGCACCAGATGCGCGCTGCCATCCCCGGCGGAGAGCTGCACCAGACAGAGCCGGTCGCGCCTTGGGTCCAGCCCCATTGTCTCGGTATCGATGGCCACGACGGAGCCAAAACTCAGTCCAGCCGGCAGGTCGTGCTTGTGTAGCTGGATATTGCTCATGTGGTCCCTATGCGCGCGAGGGTGGCGGGGCTGCCGCGCGCGAAAATATGATGATTAAGCTTGGTGCCCAGGAGAAGACTCGAACTTCCATGACCTTGCGACCGCTAGCACCTGAAGCTAGTGCGTCTACCAATTTCGCCACCTGGGCAACCTTTTCTGACGACCAGATTAAGACTTTCGCGTACTCATCGCTCGGTCATCGGGCCGCCGGAGCGGCGCGTTTACCTCCCCGAATCAATGGCGTCAACCGTGCCTTGAGGGACTTCTTCCGCAAGCCTACAACCGGATCGCAGCGTAGTAGGAGTTGTCATGTCTGAGGGACGCAAATTAGCGGCGGTTTTCGGTGGTTCGGGGTTTCTTGGCCGCTATGTGGTCAAGCGTCTCGCGGCCAAAGGCTATGTCGTTCGCGTCGCGGTGCGCGATGTCGAGGGGGCGATGTTCCTTCGCCCGATGGGCGATGTCGGCCAGATCGTGCCGCTTTACGCGCCCTCGCACGAGGAAGCGCTGGTCGCGCGCGCGACCGAGGGGGCGGACATCGTCGTCAACCTCACCGGCATCCTGGCCGAGAACCGCAAGGGTGACTTCTACCGCACGCATGTCGAGGGGGCAGGGCGGATCGCCCGCCTCGCCGCCAGTTCGGTCGCCCAGCGCCTCGTGCACATCTCGGCCATTGGTGCCGATGCCGCCAGCGCCAGCCTCTACGCGCGCAGCAAGGCTGCCGGCGAGGACGCGGTGCGCGCGGCTTTTCCCCGCGCTGTTATCCTGCGCCCCTCCATCATGTTCGGCGCCGAAGACCATTTTTTTAACCGTTTCGCCGCCATGGCCGCGATTTCGCCGGTCATTCCCATTGTTGGCGGCAACACGAAATTCCAGCCTGTCTATGTCGGGGACGTGGCGGATGCCGTTCTCGCGGCCTTGTCCAATGACTGCACCGGCAACACCTTCGAGCTCGGCGGCCCTGAAGTGAAGACATTTAAAGAACTCATTGAATTCATGCTTAAAATCATCGAACGGAAACGCATTATCATCGACCTGCCCATCGGTCTCGCTAATCTTCAGGCGCAGTTCCTCCAACGTCTGCCCGGCAAGCTCCTCACCACCGATCAGATAAAACTGCTGCAACACGATAACGTCGTAGAAAAAGGCGCGTTGGATCTGTCCAGTCTCGGGATCGTCCCGACGCGGATGGACCTCGTTCTCCCGGCCTATCTGGCGCGTTACCGGCCCGGCGGACGCCGCCATGACGCCGCTCTTCGTGAATAGGGTTGAAACCGGGCCTAATTTATTAGAATTGCGGCTAACAATTAGCGGCCATTCCAAACAGCAGTACAAAATATAACAGCATAGATGTCTTAACTCGAAAAAACCGCTGGTAACTGGCCCCGCATTGAGCTAATAGCTCGCCGGATTGAATGCGACGCAACATTGTTGCGTCGCGCGATGCTGTTTGACGAGGCGGGACCGAAAATATGGCTGAGCGTATGTTGCAATTTACCCATCTGCCCCAGCAAACCCCCAAAAAGCGGGAGGTGGGTGAACGCCGCGCGGATTTCGATGAAATCTACAAGCGGTTCGACGTGCAATCGGCCAAGGCGCAGTCCAGCCGTTGCAGTCAGTGCGGCATACCCTTCTGCTCGATCCATTGCCCGCTCTCCAACAATATCCCGGACTGGTTGAAGCTCACCGCCGAGGGGCGGCTTGAGGAAGCGTATGAGATTTCCTCCGCAACCAACACATTTCCCGAGATTTGCGGGCGGATCTGCCCGCAGGACCGGCTCTGCGAGGGCAATTGCGTCATCGAAAAGGGCTTTGAGAGCGTCACCATCGGCGCTGTCGAACGCTACATCACCGACACCGCCTTCGAGAACGGCTGGGTCAAGCCCATCGCCCCGCTGCAAGAACGTCCGGAATCCATCGGCATCATCGGTGCCGGCCCGGCCGGCCTCGCCGCCGCGGAGGCTTTGCGCCAGCAGGGTTATCAGGTCACGGTCTACGACCGGCATGACCGTGCCGGCGGGTTGCTCATCTATGGCATCCCCGGCTTCAAGCTGGAAAAAGACATCGTGCTCCGCCGCTGGAAATGGCTGCGGGACGGCGGCATCAATTTCGAACTCAACGCCGATATCGGGGGCGAGACGTCATTCGCCACCTTGCGCGGCAACCACGACGCCATCCTGGTCGCTACAGGTGTCTACCAGCCGCGTGAAATCGCCAGTCCGGGTTCAGGCCTGCCGGGGATCGTGCGCGCGCTCGATTATCTCATCACCTCCAACCGCAAGGGGCTGGGGGATTCCGTGCCGGATTTCGATTCCGGCCTGCTGAACGCCGCCGGCAAGAACGTCGTTGTTATCGGCGGTGGCGATACGGCGATGGACTGCGTACGCACGGCAATCCGCCAGGAGGCGAAATCCGTCACCTGCCTGTACCGCCGCGACCGCCACAACATGCCGGGCAGCTTGCGCGAGGTCGCCAATGCCGAGGATGAGGGCGTGGTTTTCACCTGGCTCGCTGCGCCTGAAGCCTTCCTGGGCGATACCCATGTCACCGCCGTGCGCGCCACGCGGATGCATCTGGGCCTGCCCGACGCCTCCGGCCGCCAATCGGTCGAGGCCATCGCCGGCTCTTCCTTCACCATCGAGGCCGACCTCGTCATCAAGGCGCTCGGTTTCGACCCCGAGGATATGCCAACGGCCTTCAACGAACCCGGCCTTAAGCTCACCGGCTGGGGCACGCTGAAAACCGATCCCAAAACCTTCATGACAAGTCTGCCCGGCGTGTTTGCCGCGGGTGACATCGTGCGCGGCGCCTCGCTGGTTGTCTGGGCCATCCGCGACGGGCGCGACGCCGCCGCTTCCATCCATCATTTCATCCAGGCGCAGAACTTGGCGCAGGCCGCGGAGTAAGACCATGAACCATGAAACAGCCCCTGAATTCCTCGCCGCCTGGGCACGTAACACACAGATTTTAAAAGATACCTATAACGCAACGCAGGAACACGACGCCTGCGGTGTGGGCATGGTCGCGGCACTGGACGGCAAAAAGCGCCGGGACATCGTGCAGGCCGGCATCGACGCGCTCAAAGCCGTCTGGCATCGCGGCGCTGTCGATGCGGACGGCAAAACCGGCGATGGCGCGGGCATTCATATCGAAATCCCGCAGGATTTTTTCGCCGCTGAAATCCGCCGCAGCGGCGATGGTTTGCGCGAAGGGCCGATCGCCGTCGGCATGGTGTTCCTGCCCAAAACCGATCTCGGCGCCCAGGAGCGCTGCCGTCAGATCGTCGAGACCGAGATATTGAATTTCGGCCACCGCATTTATGGCTGGCGCCAGGTCCCGATCAACGTGGACTGCATCGGCGAGAAGGCGAACGCGACCCGTCCCGAGATCGAGCAGATCATGCTCTGGAATGCCCGTGGCGTCTCCGAGGATGTGTTCGAGCGCGAACTCTACATCATCCGCCGCAAGATCGAGCAAGCCGCCATCGCCGCACAGATACCGGAGCTTTATCTCTGCTCGCTGTCCTGCCGCTCGATCATCTATAAGGGCATGTTCCTGGCCGAGAGCCTGACGGATTTCTACCCCGATCTGCTGGATGAGCGCTTCATCTCGCGCTTCGCCATCTATCACCAGCGCTATTCCACCAACACCTTCCCCACCTGGCGTCTCGCGCAGCCGTTCAGGATGCTGGCGCATAATGGCGAGATCAACACCGTCGCCGGCAACATCAACTGGATGAAGAGCCATGAGACCCGCCTTGCCGCCGAAGGCATGGACGAGTTTCTGGACTGCGTGAAACCGGTTGTGCAGGCGGGCGGGTCCGACACGGCCGCGCTCGACAACGTGTTCGAACTCCTGGTCCGCGCCGGCCGCGACGCGCCGATGGCCAAAACCCTGATGATCCCGCCTTCCATCGACAATGACGCGAGCATGCCGAAAGCGCATCGCGATCTCTTCCACTACTGCAATGCCGTCATGGAACCCTGGGACGGCCCGGCCGCGATTGCCGCCACCGATGGCCGATTCATCATCGCCGGGCTGGACCGCAACGGCCTGCGCCCGCTGCGTTATTCCGTCACCGCACAGCATATGCTCATCGTCGGCTCGGAAACGGGCATGGTGAAGTTCAAGGAGGAGGACATCATCGAGAAGGGCCATGTCGGCCCCGGCCAGACCATAGGTGTGGACCTTGATGACGCGCGGTTTTATCACGATGCCGAAATTAAAGACATGCTGGCCGCAAGGCAGGATTTCGGCGAATGGGTCAAGCGCATCACGGTCATCGACCATATCGTCAAAACGACGCGCCAGAGCCCGTCAACCTCGATTCCGTTTCGCTCCGCCGGTGTCAGCTCACGGTCGGCTACACGCTTGAAGAACTGGAATTATTGCTCCACCCGATGGTCGAGGACGCCCAGGAAGCCACCGGCTCAATGGGCGATGATACGCCGATTGCCGTGCTCTCGGAAAAATATCGCGGCCTGCATCATTTCTTCCGGCAGAGCTTCTCCCAGGTCACAAATCCGGCGATTGACAGCCTGCGCGAAACGCGGGTCATGACGCTCAAAACGCGCCTCGGCAATCTCGGCAACGTGCTGGATGAAGATTCCGAGCAATGCGACCTCCTGCAACTCGACTCCCCCGTGCTCTCCACCGCCGAGTTCGAGGCCATGCGCCGCACCATGGGCGAGCATGCCTGTGTTGTTGATTGCACCTTCGAAGTCATCCAATGGCGAGGGCGGCCTGCGCCACGCCATTGAGCGTATCCGCCGCGAGGCGGAGGAGGGTGTGCGCGCCGGTTGCACGCATGTTATCCTCACCGATGAAGCGATGTCGCCCGAGCGCGCGCCGATCCCCATGATCCTCGCCACCGGCGCTGTGCATACGCATCTGGTCCGCCAATCCCTGCGCACCTTCACCAGCCTCAATGTCCGCGCGGCCGAATGCCTGGATGTGCATTACTTTGCCGTTCTGGTCGGCGTGGGTGCTACCACCATCAACGCCTATCTGGCGCAGGAGAGCATCGCCGATCGCCATGCCCGCGGGTTGTTCGGCAAGCTATCCTTGAAGGAATGCGTTGGCCGCTACAAAAAAGCAGTCGATAAGGGGTTGCTCAAAGTCATGAGCAAGCTCGGCATTTCCGTGATCTCCTCCTATCGGGGCGGCTATAATTTCGAGGCGATCGGGTTGTCGCGCGCTCTTGTGGGGGAATTCTTCCCCGGCATGGCCTCGCGCATCTCCGGCATCGGCCTGCCCGGCATCGCGCAAAAGGTGCTGGAACAGCATAAAGCCGCCTGGAACGGTAATGTCGTGCCGCTGGAAATTGGCGGCATGTACCGTTTGCGCCGCCAGGGCGAGACCCATGCCTTCGACAACAACGCCATCCATCTGCTGCAAACCGCTGTAAGCTCCAACAGCTACCAGCAGTACAGGCGCTACGCCGACATGGTGCGCAAACAGGCGCCGATCGCTTTGCGTGACCTGCTGGACTTTAGGATGGAAGGCCGCACGCCGATCTCGATCGACGACGTGGAAAGCATCACGGAAATCCGCAAATCCCTGCTTAGCCCAGGCATTTCGCTTGGCGCGCTCAGCCCTGAAGCACACGAGACACTCTCCATCGCCATGAACCGCATCGGCGCGCGTTCGGATTCCGGCGAAGGCGGCGAGGACTCGGCCCGCGCCGAGCCCCGCGCCAATGGCGACAACGCCTCCTCGGCGATCAAGCAGATTGCCTCCGGGCGTTTTGGCGTCACCGCCGAATACCTGAACAACTGCAAAGAGATCGAAATTAAAATCGCCCAGGGCGCGAAACCCGGTGAGGGCGGACAGTTGCCCGGATTCAAGGTCACGGAGCTCATCGCCAAACTGCGCCACGCGACCCCCGGTGTCATGCTCATTTCACCGCCGCCGCATCATGATATCTATTCCATCGAAGATCTGGCGCAGCTCATCTACGACCTTAAGCAGATCAACCCGAATGCGACGGTCTGCGTAAAACTCGTCTCGCGCTCCGGCATCGGCACCATCGCCGCCGGTGTTGCCAAAGCCAAGGCCGACGCCATCCTCATCTCCGGCCATGTCGGCGGCACCGGCGCTTCGCCGCAATCGTCCATAAAATATGCCGGGATGCCGTGGGAGATGGGCCTCTCGGAAGCGCACCAGGTGCTCATGCTCAACCGGCTGCGTCATCAGGTCACGCTGCGCGCCGATGGCGGCATTAAAACCGGGCGGGACGTGGTGATCGCCGCCATGCTCGGCGCCGAGGAATATGGCATCGGCACCGCCTCCCTGGTCGCCATGGGCTGCATCATGGTCCGGCAATGCCACTCCAACACCTGCCCGGTCGGTGTCTGCACGCAGGACGAGGCGTTGCGGGAGAAATTCGAGGGCTCGCCGGAGAAGGTCATCAACCTGTTCTCCTTCATCGCCGAGGACGTGCGCGGCATCCTGGCCTCGCTCGGCTTCCGCTCCTTGAAGGAAGTCATCGGCCATACCGAGTTGCTGCACCAGGTCAGCCGCGGTGCGGATTATCTCGACGACCTCGATCTCAACCCGATCCTGGCACAGGCCGACCCCGGCCCGCATGCCCGCTACTGCACGCGCCAGGGCCGCAACGAAGTGCCGGAGACGCTGGACGCGCAGATGATCGCGGACGCCAGCCCCTTCTTCAACAACGGCGAAAAGATGCAGTTGCAGTACAATATCCGCAACACGCACCGCGCCATCGGCACCAAGTTCTCATCGCAGATTGTCGCGAAATACCGCAATGTTAAACTCCAGCCCGACCATGTCACGGTCCGGCTGCGCGGCTCGGCGGGCCAGTCGCTCGGCGCCTTCGCGGTGTCGGGGCTGAAGCTGGAAGTCTTTGGTGATTCCAACGACTATGTCGGCAAGGGCCTCTCGGGTGCCACCATCGTGGTCCGCCCGGTGCCGTCCTCAAAGCTTAAAAGCAACGAGAACACCATTATCGGCAACACCGTGCTCTATGGTGCGACCTCCGGCGCGCTGTTTGCCGCCGGGCGCGCGGGCGAGCGTTTCGCCGTTCGCAACTCAGGGGCTGTCGCGGTGGTCGAGGGCATCGGCTCGAACGGTTGCGAATACATGACCGGCGGCACGGTGGCCGTGCTGGGCGACGTCGGCGACAATTTTGGCGCCGGCTTCACCGGCGGCATGGCGTTCATCTACGACCCGGAACAAACATTCGAGTTGCGGGTCAACCGGGACACCTTGCTCTGGCAGCGCATCGCCACGCCGTATTGGGAGGGTGTTTTGAAAGCCCTCGTGCAGCGCCACGCCACAGAGACCGAAAGCCGTTACGCGGCGGCCATGCTGAACGACTGGACCCGCGAGAGCCCGCATTTCTGGCAGGTCGTGCCGAAGGAATACGTGAAATATCTCGCCTCGCCGCTCACCGAGGAGCAAGCGGCCGAAATCGCGTAAATTCCAATAATTAGAACGGCTTCACTTTTAGTGGAGCCGTTCTAATGGCATAACGCTGCCATGCGAGTCCTCTACCACCTTCCTCTATCGCCCTATGCCCGCAAAGTACGGCTGGTTCTGGCGGAAAAGCGGCTGCCTTTTGAGCTTCGCCTGGAAAAAGTCTGGGATCGCCGCCCGGAATATCTGGAACTCAACCCGGCCTGCACCGTGCCCACCCTCATCGAGGATAACGGCATGGTCATCCCCGATTCCGGCGTCATCTGTGAATATCTGGAGGAAACCTATCCAGACACCGCTCTGCTCGGCCGCACCATCGGCGAGCGCGTGGAAACCCGCCGCCTGGTTAAATGGTTCGACGAGAAATTCGCGTCCGAGGTCGCGCGCAACCTGCTCTGGGAAAAAACCATGAAGCAGGCTCTGCGCCTCGGCGCGCCGGATGCCGGCGCCTTGCGCGCGGGCTACGCCAATCTCAAGCAGCACCTCGTCTATATCGGCTGGCTGGCCGAGCACCGCAAATGGCTCGCCGGCGCCAACCTCTCGCTGGCCGATTTCGCCGCCGCGGCGGTACTCTCCTCGATCGACTTTATCGGCGATGTGGACTGGTCGGTCTCCCCACCGGCCAAGGAATGGTACGCGCGCATGAAATCCCGCCCGTCCTTCCGCGCGATTTTGGCGGACCGGGTAAACGGCATGTCTCCACCGCCGCATTATGCGGATTTGGATTTTTAAGGGCAGGTTGTGCCTGGCAATGCACCCCGTATGACGGCCGAACAGGCCGGACCACGAAATCTCCTCATCTTCGGCCTCGGTTATTCCGGCCGGGCCATCGCTAAAATCGCGATCCGAGCCGGGTTTAACGTCACCATCACCTCCCGCGCGCCCAATCCTGAGCCCGGCCTCACCATCATTCCCTTTGATGCCGCCGGGGCCGCCATCGCCGCCGCGACCCACATTATCGCCACCGCCGCACCCGATGAGCACGGCGACCCCGTCCTGGCCCGCTACGGCGCGCAGATCGCCGCCGCGCCAAACCTGAAATATATCGGCTATCTCTCCACCACAGGCGTCTACGGCAACCGCGACGGCGGCTGGGTGGATGAGGACACGCCGCCAAACCCGCAATCGCTCCGCGCGCAGCGCCGCATCGCCGCTGAAGCCGCGTGGTCGAAATTCCCCATCTCGGTAGATATTTCCGCCTCGCCGGCATTTACGGTCCCGGCCGCTCCATGTTTGATGATCTCCGAACGAACACCGCGCGGCGCGTCGTCAAACCCGGCCATCTCTTCGGCCGCATTCACCGGGACGACATCGCCCAGGGCGTTCTCAAAGCCATGCAGCGCAACGCCACGCCGGGCATCAGCATCTTCAACTTCTCGGACGATGAGCCCGCCGCGAGCGCCGACGTCGTGGTGGAAGCCGCAAGCCTGCTCGGCGTGCCGCCACCCGAGCCCGTGCCCTACGAACAAGCCGCGCTAAAAATGTCGCCCATGGCGCTTAGCTTCTGGGCAGAAAACCGCCGGGTTTCCAACACCAAAACCAAAGCGGCGCTGCATCTTAAATGGCTCTACCCCACCTACCGCGAGGGGTTACGCGCCATTCTCGCCGAGGAACTCGCCCAGCGTCCGGCCTAACAACGCCAGATCCTCCTCGCGCGAAAGCCTGTGGTCGCCATCCTTCACGAACACCAGCCGCACATCCTCACTCTCCAAACATTCAGCCAGTTTCAGGCTCATCTCCCACGGCACATCTGCGTCGCGCATGCCGTGCAGCACGCGCACCGGGCATGTCACCGGAATTTTGCCCCCCAGTAACAAATGCCGCGCCCCGTCTTCGAGCAATCGCTGCGTAATCGGCGTTGGCGTGCCATAGTCGCTGGGCTGATAAAACACTCCCTCGGCTGACAGCGCCGCGTTTTGTGCCGCCGTCAGCACCGGCTTCATCAGCACTTCGGTAAAATCCGGGGCAGGGGCCACCAGCACCATCGCCTTCACCCGCGCGCCTAAATCCCGCGCCAGCAGCAGCGCGATCCACCCGCCCATCGAGGAGCCTACGAGAGCCAGATCGCGCCCCGCCGTTGCCACCTCGATCACATGCGCCGCATCCGCCGCCCAGTCGCCGATGCAGCCATCGATAAACTTACCGCCGGACTGCCCATGCCCGGCATAATCAAACCGCAGCATCGCCTGGCCGCGGGCCTCGCACTGCGCCCATAGCCGCATCGCCTTGGTCCCGCCCATATCCGACGCGAAACCAGGGCAGAACACCACCACCGGCCCACGCCCCTCCAAAAACTCATACGCCAGCGCCATATCCGGCTCACGAAATGTTATCGCCACTGTAATCTCCCCTTGGGCTCAAAACCGTGATAGCGCCCCGGCGATGATTGATCGACCCATCACAATTCTACAGATACTGCCCAAACTCGACACCGGCGGCGCCGAGCGCGTGGTGATCGAAATTGCCGAGGCAGTCCAAAACGCTGGCGCCAGGGCGATCATCGCCTGCGAGGCGGGGGGCGCGCTCACCAGTGCTGCCCTGCGCTCAGGCGCTGAAATCATCCCGCTTCCGCTCGCCACAAAATCGCCGTTCGCGCTTCGCCGCAACGCCAAACGCCTGGAAAAGCTTATCCGCGAACGGAAAATAGACCTGGTCCACGCGCATTCCCGCGCGCCGGCCTGGTCCGCCCTCTGGGCCACGCGCGCGACCAAAACGCCGTTCGTCACCACCTATCACGGCGCCTATAATGAAACCTCACGCCTGAAGCGCCGCTATAATGCCGTCATGGCGCAGGGCGACCGCGTCATCGCCGTCAGTGGTTTCATCGCCGGCCTCATCCGCGCCCGCTACAATCTGCCTGAGGAAAAACTTCGTACCATTCTCGGCGGCGTCGATGCGGTAAAATTCGACCCCGCCTCCGTGCTGGGCGACCGTGTCTCCCGCTTAGGCCGGGACTGGCGCGTGGATATGAGCCAGCCCACCATCATGCTCCCCGGCCGGCTTACCTCGCTGGAAAGGCCACACACTCCTCATTGCCGCCCTGGCAAAGCTCCGCCACGCGGATGCCATCGCCATCATCGCCGGCGGTGATCAGGGGAGGGACAGCTACACGCAGACTCTCATCACCCTGGCGCAATCCCTCGGCGTGGCGGACCGCGTGCGCCTGGTCGGCCATAATGAGGACATGCCCGCCGCCATGATGCTGGCCGACATCGTGGTCAATGCCTCCACCGACCCGGAAGCCTTTGGCCGCACCATCATCGAGGCGCAGGCGATGGGCCGCATCGTCATTGCCGCCAACCATGGCGGCGCGTGCGAAACCATTCGGCCCAACGAGACCGGGTTTCTGTTCACCCCCGGCGATGCCGCCGCACTCGCCGCCACCATCGACGCCGCTTTGGACATGCCCCCCGAATCCCGCATCGCCTGGGGCCAGAATGCCCGCGCCCATGTCGTGCAAAACCATTCCATCGCCGCCATGCAGGCCGCCGTGCTCAACGTCTACGCGGAATTGCTGGCGTGAATATTCTCGTCATCAAGCACGGTGCGTTTGGTGACATCGTGCTGAGTTTTCCCGCGATGGCCGCCATCCGCGCCGCGCATCCCACCGCCCGAATCACACTGCTCACCACCGCCCCTTATGCGAAACTGCTCGCCGTCTCGCCTTGGTTCAACCAGATCATCGACCGACTCCCGCCCCGATTTCTGGAATTTGCCGGGCCTGTTCAAACTCCGCCGCCAGTTGCGCGGGTACGACATGGTCTACGACCTGCAAACCTCGTCGCGCACGTCGCGTTATTTCGCGCTGGCCGGTAAACCCCGCTGGTCCGGCATCGCGCGGGGGTGCGCGCTGCCCCATGCCGACCCCAACCGCGACAATCTCCACACGCGCGAGCGCCTGGAGGGCCAATTACGCGACGCCGGTATCTTTGCGTTGCCCGCCCCAGATATTTCCTGGCTCACCGGCGCGGACATCTCCCGCTTCAACCTGCCGGAAAAATTCGCGCTCCTCGTGCCCGGCGCGTCTCGCCCATCGGCCGGAAAAACGCTGGCCGGAACAGAACTTTGCGGAACTCGCGCAAGCCCTGCCCATTCCCTCCGTCATTATCGGCGGGGCAGGGGAGGCGCCAAACATCCCCGGCCTCAACCTCACCGGCCAGACCAGCCTGGCTGAACTCGCCGCCGTCATCGCCCGCGCAAGCGTGGCCATCGGCAACGACACCGGCCCCATGCATCTCGCCGCCGCCCTGAATATCCCCAGCGTCGTCCTGTTTTCCGCCGCCAGCGACCCCGCGCTCACAGCGCCGCGCTACCCGGATGGCTCCTGGCCCATAACCTTAAGCGCCCCAGCCTTAAGCGATCTGGCGGTTGCACAGGTGCTTGCGGCCCTGCCATAAGGTGCCGCCATGACAAGGACCAAGACATGCCCGTAATCACCCTCCCCGACGGTTCTGAACGAAAATTCGAGAGCGCGGTGACGGGCACGGAAATCGCCGCCGCCATCGGTCCCGGCCTCGCCCGCGCGGCGCTGGCCATGGTCGTCAACGGCGCGGAACAGGATATGTCGCGCGAAATCACGGATGATGCCTCCGTCAAATTCATCACCCGCAAGGACGAAGCCGCGCTGGAACTCATCCGCCACGACACGGCGCATGTGCTGGCGGAGGCTGTGCAGGCGCTCTACCCTGGCACGCAGGTCACCATCGGCCCTTCCATCGAGAACGGGTTCTATTACGACTTCGCCCGCAACGAGCCCTTCACCCCCGACGACCTCCCCGCCATCGAGGCCAAGATGCGCGAGATCATCGCCGCCAATGCGCCCTTTACCCGCGAAGTTCTGTCCCGCGAGGATGCCGTCGCTTTGTTCGAGGCCAAGGGCGAGCGCTTCAAGGCCGAGCTCATCCGCGACCTGCCCGCGGACCAGACCATCACCATCTACCGCCAGGGCGAGTGGCTGGACCTCTGCCGCGGCCCGCATTTGCGCAGCACGGGCGACATCGGCACCGCCTTCAAGCTGATGAAAACCGCCGGGGCCTATTGGCGCGGCGACCACCGCAACCCCATGCTCAGCCGCATCTACGGCACCGCCTGGCGCGACGCGAAGGAACTGGAAGCCTATCTGCACCAGTTGGAGGAAGCCGAGCGCCGCGACCACCGCCGCATCGGTAAGGAGATGGACCTCTTCCACATCCAGGAGGAAGCCGTCGGCTCCATCTTCTGGCACCCGAAGGGCTGGAAACTCTACCGCACGGTGGAAGCCTATATCCGCCGCCGGCTCGATCTTTCCGGCTACGAGGAAGTCCGCACGCCCGCAACTTGTGGACCGCAAGCTCTGGGAAAAATCCGGCCACTGGGAAAAATTCCGCAAGCACATGTTCATCGCCGAGGTCGTGGACGAAGACTCCACCCTGGCCCTGAAGCCGATGAACTGCCCCTGCCATGTGCAGATATTCAAACAGGGCCTGCGCTCTTACCGCCAACTGCCGCTGCGCATGGCCGAATTTGGTTCCTGTCACCGCTTCGAGCCGTCCGGCGCGTTGCACGGCATCATGCGCGTGCGCGCCTTCACGCAGGACGACGCGCATATCTTCTGCACGGAAGATCAGATCGCGGATGAAACCGTGCGCTTCGTCGAACTCCTCGAATCCGTCTACAAGGATTTCGGCTTCGAGAGTTTCGCGGTGAAATTCTCCGACCGCCCGGATGTACGCGCGGGCTCCGACGACGTGTGGGACCGCGCTGAAGCCGCGCTGAAATCCGCCTGCGAGACTGCTGGTGTTTCCTACACCCTCAATCCGGGTGAGGGCGCGTTCTATGGCCCGAAACTGGAATTCGTGCTGCGCGACGCCATCGGCCGCGACTGGCAATGCGGCACGCTGCAGGTGGATTTCGTGCTGCCCGAGCGCCTGGACGCGGAATACGTCACCGCCGACTCCTCGCGTGCGCGGCCCGTCATGCTCCACCGCGCCATCATCGGCAGTTTCGAGCGTTTTCTCGGCATCCTCATCGAGCAATATGCCGGACGCTTCCCGCTCTGGCTGGCGCCCACACAAGTGGTGGTGGCGACCATTGTCTCGGACGCGGATGACTATGCGGCGGAGGTGGCGGCGGCGCTCCAAAAAGCCGGGTTGGCGGTGGAGCTGGATGTGTCCAACCAGAAAATCCAGGCGAAAATCCGCGACCACTCCCTGCACCATGTTCCCAACATCCTCGTCGTAGGGCGCAAGGAAGCCGAGGAGCGCACCGTGGCCATCCGCCGCTTAGGCGGCGCGGCGCAGGAAATATTGCCGCTGGCCGATGCCGTGGCCTTGTTAAAGGGCGAGGCCACGCCGCCGGATTTACGTTAGAGGGCGATTTACCAGCTTAGATGAATAATTTCGCCTTACGAAAATTCTTCCAGGTTTTACGTAATGATGCGTCGTTGGCCGTCTTGTCATGGCCGCACCAGCCAATGATGATGCCTTCCGCGCGGTGGGACGCAGGATCACCGCCAGTATTTAGCCGTGCCACCAGATCCTGCGCCGTGACAAGATCGTTGAAAATGCCGAGCTGATCCTGCAGCGCCGAAACCGCGCGCGTATAGGCGCTGACCTGCTTGCTGTTTTCAAACAGGCTGCCGAAAGAATCCGCCGCGTAGCGAAGTTTTTTCAAATCCTTTCGCACTTCATGGCGCTGTGGCGGCGACAGATCGCTGAGGCGCTTTCCACGTTTGAGCAATTTACGATGCAGGCGCCGCAGATTTGCGCTGGCAAATTCCTCCGCCGGCGCGACAAGTTCGGGCAGAACGTCATCCGCAAGCGCGTTGCGCCATCCATGCCTGACGACAAATGCCTGTATGGAGAGAACAAATCGTGTTGTATCGGCCGCGGCGAGCAGATTTCTAACCGCTTCATAACCGGCGTCGCGATGTTCTTTGGCGTCGGCAAGTAGTTTCTTAAAACCCGGCTCGTTTGGAAATTCGGTTACTGGTCCCCGTTGGATACGATCGATGAAAACATCCCAGTTGCGCGCCTCGCCCATGGCCGAGGCGATTGCCTTTGCCTGGTTCCGGAGTACGACAATTTCCGCACTCGGAAATGACCGTTGGAACAGGCCAAGTAGCGAACGTAACCGCCGCATCGCAACGCGCATCTGGTGAACGGCATTAACCCCATCGCCTTTCTCAAAGGCGGGCCAGTTGCCTATAAACTGGCCGATACAAGCGTTGACGAGTGAGCTGATTGCCTCATCGACCGTTGGCGTGCCCTCAAGCACTGGCTTGGCGCGAATAACAGGCGGCGGATTGCCTGAACGCAGTAATGCGCCGCGCTCGGCTTTGCTAAAGCAACTGATGCGCGCGGGAAATGCCTCGGTAAGAGAGATACCGAGATTGTAAAGGTCCGCGGGTTCGCCGAATTTCAACTCAATCTCTATTTCGCAAACGGTATCGGTCATTTCGCCGGCTTTGATGATGCCGGTATCAAAACAAAGCTCGATCTCGCTTGTCTCGGAATGAATTCGGTGCGTGGTCCGCTTAATGTCTGTGGTATATACCGGCTGCAAGGCGCGGCCTTGCGTGAGCGTGGCAATCGCTTCGTCGACATCTGCACCAAACAAAGCCGGATCAGGGTCCGGCGATGTCGATAGGGCTTCAACCTCACCGCGTTCGAACGGGCCGCCGGAAAAGCTGCCGTTCCATTTGAAGGTCATGACATAGCGCTTGTTCTGCGTGCGCATACGCAGGACTGCCCTGTTGCGCTCAAGATCGCCCTCGGCCGTATCGAAATAAACACTTAACTGGCGACGCGCCCGTGGGCGAGGAAGTTCAGCGGCAAACAAATCCCATTTCTGGGCAGCTTTAAAAGCCGGCTTCGTCGTCAAAAATTTGAGCTCAATCTCCCGGCCGGCAGATTTTAGCTGCGGTAATTGTTTGCCAATAGGGCGTGTGATGGCAGATTCTGCTTTGGTCAAAATAACTGGCCCACCGATTAATTGTCATATGATGACCCGTTGGCCGACAAGAATCGAGGGCAAATCCCCCTGGCCTTGCTTATTGAAAGGGCTACTCACTAAAAAATTTACTACAAAACCGTAATATCACCATGCCAAATCGAACAATACATTAGTTGGTAAAATGCGGCGAGTGTCCCATTCGGAACACCCGCCGCCGCCAAAGGTGAAATCCGTGTTTAGCGTACAATCTTCCGGTACAAATGCCAGGTCGAATGCCCCAGCACCGGCAGCACCACGATCAGCCCGATAAAGCAGGGCAGGGCACCCAGCACCAGGCTGCCCGCCACAATCAGCCCCCACAGCGCCAGCGGCACCGGGTTAAGCTGCACGGCCCGGAACGAGGTCGCAATCGCGACCTTGAGGCCGGCCGGCCGGTCCAGAAGCAGCGGAAACGATACAACGCTGATCACCAGCACGACTGCCGCGAACGCCGCCCCTGCCACCACACCAGCGGCGATCATCGTCCAGCCCGCCTGCGTCGTGAACACCGCCGTCACAAAGCCCAAAGTCGAGGCCGGCGGCTGCGGTCCCAGGGTCATGCCGTAAATTTCTTGTGCCACGACCAGCCAGACCAGGAACAACCCGATCAACAACGCGCCCAGATAGGCAATCGCCCCGATCGACGGCGAGCGCAGCACGTTGAATGTATCGAGCCATCTGGTTTTGCCGGTGATCTCGCGCCGCCGGCTCATCTCATACAGGCCGACGGCAAAGAACGGTCCGATCAGCGCAAAGCCCGCGGCGGTTGGGAACAGCAGTGGCAATAACTCGCCATGCTTAGACACCGCCGCGATAAACAAGCCAACGATCGGGTAAATCAGGCAAAGGAACACCACATCCGTGCGGGAAGCAGCGAAATCATTCAGCCCAAGCCGAAGCGCGTCCTTTATGTCGGCGGTGCCAATTCGCTGCACCACCGGCGCGGCACTCTTCTCTGCCGCTGGCCAGTATTCCGCCTGTGGCGCGCTGCCAAGCGAGTTCGGTGCGCCAAATTGTGCCAAAGTCCATTCCACGGGATTACGTAAATGCATGTCTTGGAGTCTCCTGCCGCCGGCTTTGCCGGTCTTGGATTAAGTGACCAGTTGAGCGTTAGCTCAGAATTTAGTGAATGTCTTTGTCTTTTGTTGTAATTTTGCCTCTCATCGCGTTTTTTCAACGGCTTTTGACTGCCATGCGCGGTCATGATTGCATTTGTTCACCATTTTCGACTAAGCCCATATCCCGCAACCCTAATAGGAGACTTCCATAGCCAGACCGCCAGCGCCACCCACGCCACCCTCACGCGAAGGGCCCAGGGTCAACGATGAAATCAGAATTCCGCAGGTGCGTTTAATCGACCAGGATGGTGAGATGCAGGGGGTGTTAAGCACCCGCGAAGCCATTGCCCGTGCATTTGCCGTTGGCCTCGATTTGGTCGAGATCAGCCCGAACGCCGAACCGCCGGTCGCCAAAATTCTGGATTACGGCAAGTTCAAATACGAGCAGCAGAAAAAGCGCAACGAAGCCCGCAAGAAGCAAAAAGTCGTTGAAATCAAGGAAGTCAAGGTCCGTCCTAATATCGACGAGAACGACTACCAGGTAAAACTGCGCGCCATGAAGAGCTTTATCGGCGAGGGCGACAAGGTGAAGGTTACTTTGCGCTTCCGTGGCCGTGAGATGGCGCACCAGGAACTGGGCGTGAAAGTGCTGGAGCGTATCCGCGCCGATATGGACGTGGAAACCAAGGTCGAACAGATGCCGAAAATGGAAAACCGGCAGATGGTCATGGTGCTCACCCCGCGCTGACCGGCCGGTGTCGTCGCTGGAAATTTTTGCCGCCGAAAAGCTCGCAACGCTGGAAGCAAAGGCGTTGCGGCGCGAGCTGGCGGTTACCGCGCGCGCTGAAAACGCGGTGGTCTGGCGCGACGGCCGCCGCCTTATCTCGTTTTCCTGCAACGACTATCTGAACCTCTCGACGCATCCGGATATCATCGCGGCATCTGTCGCGGCGACGTATGCGCATGGCGTCGGGGCAGGGGGCTCGCGTGCCGTCACCGGCAACAACCCGCTTTATGCCATGCTGGAGGCCAGGTTGGCGGCAGCAAAGGGTACGGAAGCCGCGGTTGTGTTCGGCTCCGGCTATCTGGCCAATAGCGGCATCATCCCGGCACTCATCGGGCCGCAAGACGTAATTTTCATCAATTCGCTCGCCCATGCCTGTATCTGGGCCGGGGCCAAACTCTCCGCGGCCAGAATCGTGACCTTCTCACATAACGATATGGGCGACCTGGCGCGGCGTCTCGAAAGTCACCGGGCCGAATATCGCCACGCCATCATCGCCACCGACGCCGTATTTTCGATGGATGGCGATCTCGCTCCGGTCGCGGAACTCAGCGCTTTAGCCCAGAAATATGATGCCTGGCTCCTCACCGATGATGCGCATGGGCTGGGTGTGGTGCCCAAAACTCCCGGCACTGAATATGTGCCGCTGCAAATGGGCACCCTCTCCAAAGCCATTGGCGGCTATGGCGGCTATCTCTGCGCATCCCAAAATGTTGTGGCAGTCATCCGCAACCGCGCGCGCAGTTTTATCTATACCACTGGCCTGCCGCCGGGGACTGTCGCCGCCGCCATCGCGGCACTGGATTTTATCGCGGCCAACCCTGGATACGCTGCCCGGCCCTTGGCCAAGGCGCGCCACTTTACCCAGGCTCTGGGCTTGGCCGACGCTGTCAGCCCGATCGTCCCGGTTATCATCGGCGAGGCGAGGGCCGCACTCACGGCTTCAAAAACACTGGAGGCGGCAGGCTTCCTCGTCACAGCCATCCGCCCGCCAACGGTGCCGGCCGGCACCGCACGGCTTCGTTTCACGTTCACGGCGTCCCATGAGGATACCGATATCGACCGGCTCGTTACCGCGCTGAAACCTATTTTGCGGTAACTTACTCTCCGGTGTTGGCGGGGGCCTTTACCAGGCGCGGCCGGCCGCGCGGGCGTGGCACTTTCGGCGCAACTTCAGCCGGTGGCGGCGCATCGGAAATAATCGGGATCGCGCGGGGCTCCAGCGCCAAAGATGCCTGTTGCACAACCGGCTGTTCGCCAAATCCGGCGGACTCGCCAGTGGCGGCGGCAAGTTCGGCTTCCAGAGCGGAGCTGATATCAATCCGCGTATCCACCATCGGCTCGGGCCGGAAACGCTGCTCGCTGCGTTCGGGGCGCTCGGTGCGCGGAAATTCCGGTTTCGGGCGCGGCTCGTATTGCCGTTGCTCGAAACGCCGCTCCTGTTGGCGGTTTTCCTGCGGGCGACCTTCCTGCGGGCGGTGTTCCTGCTGGCGGCTTTCCTGCGGCCGGTGTTCCTGCTGGCGTTGCTCCGGGCGCGTTTCGCCCTGGGGCTCGCTCAGATCGCTGCCAGTATTATCCCGGCGCTGGTACTCACCCCGTGCCTCGCCGCCACCCTGCTGCGGTTGATAACTGCCGCGCTCCTGGCCGCTTGGCTGGCCGCCGGCCGGCTGGTTGGGCTGGCCCTGGGCCTGGTTTATGGCGCTGATAATGCGGAAATAATGCTCCGCATGCTGGTAATACGCTTCCCCCGTCACCCGGTCGCCGCTGCTCGAAGCATCGCGCGCCAGTTGCTGGTACTTGTCGTAGAGCTGCTGCGCGGTTCCGCGCACCCGCATTTCCGGCCCGGAACTGTCAAAAACATGGTTGCGGTTCAGCGGAATTCCATTTTGTTGGTTGCGAAATCCACCCCCGCCACCGCCGCCACTCGGGCGATGGTTACGGCCACGCATGCGCTTAATATTCATATGCTCTCGTCTATCCTCGTCAGATTGTTTGCGCGGCTTGGTGCGTTAGCACCACCAAACCCAAAACGATCCCAGAAATCTACCGGGACTCGGGATTCTTTGCCCGCGCGCCATGTGCTTAGCCCTATATGCGCATAATGCCAAATGTTTATTTGCAACGCACCAATACCGCGGCACGCTCGATATCGCCCAGGTCCCGGCGCATGGTGCAGGTAAATCCTGCCTCGCGGGCGATATCCTTCACAGATGTGGCCTGCCCGGCCCCAAGTTCAAGCACCGCGGTCCCGTTTTCAGTCAGAATCCGGGGCAAAGCAGCAATGATCCGCCGGTATGCCTCCAAGCCATCCGTGCCGCCTTCGAGCGCGGTGCGGGGTTCATATCCGGCCACTTCCGGCATCAATTCCGCGATTTCCGGTCCGGGAATATAGGGCGGATTGCTCAAAACCAGGTCAAATTTTCCGGCCACGGCCTCCGCCCAGTCGCCGGTAAAAAATGCCGTGCGCCCCGCCATACCCAGCGCCGCCGCGTTTTTCGCCGCCAGTGCAGCGGCAGCCGGCGATATATCCACACCCACGCCGTAGGCCTGCGGAAATTCGCTTAAAACCGCCAGGAGCAGGCAACCGGTGCCGGTGCCAAGGTCGAGGATACGTTTCGGGTTGAGGCCGAGAGCGGCTTCCACCAGCGTCTCGCTATCCGGCCTGGGGATGAGCGTGGCGGGGGAAACCTCGAACGTCAGCCCCCAGAATTCTCGCTGCCCTAAAATATAGGCCAGTGGCTCGCGCGCCTCTCGCCGGCGCACCAGCGGTTCGAATACCGTCTCGTCTACCGCATCGCGCACCAGCAACCCAGCCGCATCCGTGTTAAGGGCCGCGGCCAATATAATCCGGGCCTCGCGCCTGGCATCCTCAATCCCCGCCGCCTGCAACCGCGCCGTTATCAGCCCGAGAGCGGTGTTGGTCGCGATCAAATATCCGCCGCCAACCGCGATGCCTGGTCCTCGGCGATCAGCGCATCGATGATATCATCCATTTCGCCCATCATGATCCGGTCGATTTTATGCAGCGTCAGATTGATCCTGTGATCCGTGACGCGCCCTTGCGGAAAATTATAGGTACGGATGCGTTCCGAGCGATCCCCCGTGCCGACCTGGGATTTTCGATCCGCGGCACGGGTGGCGTGCAGGCTGGAGCGTTGCTGCTCATACATCCGGGCGCGCAGAATTTTCATGGCCTTGGCTTTGTTCTTGTGCTGGCTGCGCTCTTCCTGCATCGCCACGACTATGCCGGTGGGAATATGCGTAATGCGCACAGCACTCTCGGTCTTGTTCACATGCTGGCCGCCAGCGCCCGAGGCACGGTACACGTCGATCCGCAGATCGCTCTCATTAACCTCGACATCCACCTCCTCGACCTCCGGCAGAACTGCGACCGTCACCGTGGAGGTGTGGATGCGCCCCTGCGTCTCGGTTGCCGGTACGCGCTGTACCCGATGCACGCCGGACTCGAATTTTAGCTTTGAGAAAACCGATTTCCCGGTGATCTCTGCTATGCCTTCCTTCAATCCGCCCAATTCGTTTTCGGCATATTCCATCACCTCGAACTTCCAGCCATGCAGGCCAGAATATTTCTGGTAGGCCTGGAACAGCTCGGCCGCGAACAGCCCGGCTTCATCCCCGCCCGCTGCCGGGCGGATTTCCAGAATGGCGGAGCGGTCGTCCATCTCATCCTTGGGCAGCAGCGCCAGGCGGAGCGACATTTCCAGTTCCGGCAGTTGCTGCTTGAGAGTTTCAATTTCCGATTCCGCCAGGCTCTTCATCTCCGGGTCGCCCAGCATGGCCTGTGCTTCTGCCTGCGCCTTTTCAGCGCCACGCAGCTCGGCAATACGAGCCTCGATCGGTTCCAGCTCGGAGAGTTCCTTCGAGGCTTTGACAAACGCATCGCCGTTGAGAGCGCCCGAAAGCATGAATCGCAATTCCTCGGCGCGGCTTAAAGGATACGATCCAGTTTATGCTCAAAACTCATGAACGCATAAGCCCCGGCAGGTCGGAGAAAAGAACATCCTGCTGCGTGCCGTCCACAAGGTTCTTGAACTTGATATCTTCGCCCACCAGCACCGCAAAACGCGCGCCGGATTTGTTCGCGCGTTCCAGCCGCTTTTTCGCATTGCCCTGATACGCGATTTCGGCGGCGATGCCGCACTCGCGCAGGGATCTCAGAATATTCAAGGCCTGCTCTTCAGCGTCATCATTCATCGGGATGATAAAAGCGGGGCGTTGCAAAACGGCCAGCGGCGCGATGAGCATGGCAAGACGCTCAGACGCCCGCGGCCCAGCCGACACCCGGCACACTCGGCCCGCCCATTTGTTCAACCAAGCCGTCGTAACGCCCACCGGCCAGCACGGTGCCCTGCGCGCCGAGTGCGGTGGTCACGAATTCAAATGCGGTATGGTTGTAATAATCCAGCCCCCGCACGATGCGCGGATTTTCCGTGAACGGCACGCCGAAAGCGGTGTAGGGCGGATTTTAATCCAGCATAGAATTTTGCGGCATTTTCCGAGAGATGATCATAAATCAGCGGGGCGTTTGCCACCAGTTTCTGTGTCGCTAGCATCCTTGAAATCCAGGATGCGCAGCGGGTTTTTTTCCAGCCGCATTTTGCTGTCGGCTGAGAGTGCATCGGCATGTCCGGTAAAATACGCGACCAGGGCAGCACGGTATTTATCCCGCGACTCAGCATCGCCCAGCGTGTTGATGTGCAGTTCCACATTCTGCGCGATGCCAAGCTCCTGCAAAATCTGCCAGCCGCAGGCGACAACTTCCGCATCCGCCAGCGGCGTGCTCGGCCCCAGCAATTCCACGCCGATCTGGTGAAACTGCCGGTAGCGGCCTTTCTGCGGCCGCTCATAACGGAACATCGGCCCCTGGTAGAACACTTTTTGCGGAAGAGTTCTGCGTCAAACCCGCCGTGATCAGCGCACGGCACACGCCTGCCGTGCCTTCCGGGCGCAGCGTGACAAAATCCCCGCCGCGATCCTCGAACGTGTACATTTCCTTCGTCACGACATCTGAAGTCTCGCCCAAAGTCCTTGAAAAAACCTTGGTGTCCTCGAAAATCGGCGTCTGCCACTCGGAGAAACCATAAAGCGACGTCACGCGCCGCGCTGTTTCCACCACATGATGATGCCGCACGGCATCATCGCCGATGAGATCGCGCGTACCACGGACGGGTTGCAGAGGAGTTGCCATAATTTTGATACCAGAATGAATAGTTCAAAGAAAATCCGGGGCCGTGCGACAGCCCCGGAGGAATTGCAGCACAAAAAAACCTGGCTACTCGGCGGCCAGCTTCTCCGCCGCTTTCACCGCTTCCAACTGCGCCGCCTTGGCCTCCACCAGATCCACGATATGCTTTACCATATCGCCGCCATCGATCGTATGGTCAGTCTTGCCGGCGGCATAGATCATATGCCTTCCATTGCCGCCGCCAGTGAGGCCCAGATCGGTCATCAGCGCCTCGCCAGGTCCGTTCACGACACAACCAATGATCGACAAGGTGATTGGTGTTTTAATATGCGCCAGCTGTTCTTCCAATGTCTCGACGGTTTTAATCACGTTAAAACCCTGGCGGGCGCAGGAGGGGCAGGAGATCATCCGCACACCGCGATGGCGGATGCCGAGCGATTTTAAAATATCCCAGCCGACCAGCACTTCTTCTTCCGGCTCGGCGGAGAGCGAAACGCGCATGGTATCGCCAATGCCCGCCCAGAGCAGCGAGCCCAGGCCGATGGAGGATTTTACCGTGCCCGCGCGTTTGCTGCCCGCTTCGGTAATGCCGATATGCAGCGGGTGGTCGCAGACATCGGCCAGTTGCTGATACGCCGCCACGGCCATGAAAACATCCGATGCCTTCACGCTGATCTTGAACTCATGGAAATCATGGTCCTGCAAAATCTTCGCGTGTTCCAACGCGCTTTCCACCAGCGCCTCGGGGTTTGGCTCGCCGTATTTTTCCAGGAGGTGTTTTTCGAGCGAGCCGGCATTCACGCCGATCCGCATCGAGCAGTTATAGTCCCGCGCGGCTTTGATGACATCGCGCACGCGCTCAGGTGAGCCGATATTGCCGGGGTTGATCCGCAAACATGCGGCACCTGCCTGTGCTGCCTCAATCCCGCGCTTGTAGTGGAAGTGAATATCCGCGACGATCGGCACGTTTACTTGCGCGACGATATGTTTCAACGCCGCCGTGCTTTCCTCATCCGGGCAGGACACGCGGACGATATCCACGCCGGCTGTCTCGGCGCGCTGAATCTGCGCCACCGTGGCATCGATATCCGTGGTGAGCGTGTTGGTCATGGTCTGCACGGTAATCGGCGCATCGCCGCCGACTTTCACGTTACCGACGCTGATCTGGCGGGATTTGCGGCGGGATATCTGCTGATATTCACGGTAGTTCATAACAACTCCATCAATTGGTCGCGTCTGGCGCGGCCGGTTTTGCCGCTTGCGGCGTCAGCGCGTAGTCATGCAATACGGCCCCAACGGCACCCAGAGGTGCGCCGTCCTTGCCGTTATCGGCAATTTCGGTCCCGCCTGCATTGCCAGTGGTCATGGTCAGGCCGGCTTCATCGGGCACCGGCCAGCTATCCCCGGCATGCAGCACCTTGCTGAATAATATGTTGCCCGTGGCGTCACGCACTTCAATCCAGCTATCGGCGGTGGCGACGATCACCTGGCCGTTATCCGGCGGCGCTGTGGCCGTTGTAGCCACTGTGGCTTGTGCAACGGCTGGGGCAGGGGCAGCGGCCACGCTGGCAGGCGTTGCCGGTGGTGTAGCAGGCGCAGCAGCAGCGGCGGCGGTCGGTGCAGGCGAGGTGCTTACCGGCGCGGTGGTTACGGGCTCGGTGGTTGTTGCGGGCGCTGTTGGTTTCGGCACCACCTCCACCGCTGCTGCCGGTTTGGCCGCCGGTGGCGTCACTGGTTTTGGCGGCAGCGCCAGTGGCGCCAGTGTGGCCGGTACGTTCGGTATCGCTTCTGCCAGACGCCGCGCATGCTCGGTATGGAGATACCACAGCCCGTAGCCCACAAGCACCATCACCACGCCCAGCAGCACAATCGCGCCCTTCGGCACGGCGCGGTCCGGCACGGGGGCAAGGAAACTCAACTCTGCCTTGGGTGCGTTGCTCATGCTCCCCTCGGCCCGGAAGCGTCTTGAGAATCTCTTCCGCGTCCAGCCCCAGAATCTGCGCGTAGGAGCGTACAAAGCCGGTCTGGTAGGCCGGCCCCGGCAAGGCCGCGAGGTCGCCTTGTTCGATCGCTTCCAGATACGGCTGCCTTATGCGCAATTCTGTTGCGACATCGGGCAGCTTCCAGCCCAGCCGTTCGCGCATTTCGCGCAGGTCCGCTCCCACCCGGGCGGCACCTTGCAAATTATCGACGTCCATCAGAACAGTCTCGGCAGTGTCATTGGCATTCTGCCTCACTTTCTATACCGCTACCGCGGTTTGCGCTACGGGGCCGTCATCAATTGTCAGCCGTCAGCCGCCGGAAAGTAAGGCGCCATACGACAACATCATATAGGCAGATTATGCTCTCGCGCCCAGGCCGCCAGGGGTTCCCTTATGCTGCCACCAGCCGCACCCGCCCGGCGCAACTCCCGCAACACCGGCCGCAGCGCATTCAAATCCGCCGCCACCAGCAGCGCCTTTACGGGCAATATGGCAGTGCCGGACATTGAGAATGTGTTCACCCCGATAGCGGCAAAGGCCAGCGCGTCCAGCGGCCGGCCCGCAGCCTCGCCGCAAACCGAGAGCGGAACACCCGCCTCATTGCAAGCCACCACCAGCCGCTCCAGCATTTCCAGCACCGGGGCGCTGAGCGTATCGTACCTGTCCGCAAGCTCCGGCGTGCCCCGGTCTGCCGCGAATAAAAACTGCATCAGATCATTCGTGCCCACGGAGACGAAATCCGCCTCCGCCAGCAGCCCCGGCAACTGGAACAGCAGGGATGGCACCTCGATCATCGTGCCCGCTTCCAGGCTTTCGGGCGCTGGGCGTATCCGTGCGGCTTCAGCCTCCAACAGGTCGCGCGCGGCGCGGAACTCCTCCACCGTTGCGACCATCGGAAACATGATGGCCAGCGGCCGCCCCTGCGCGCCCAGCAGCAGCGCGCGCAACTGCCGGCGCAAGATCGCTGGCCGATCCAGCCCCACCCTCAAGGAGCGCCAGCCCATCGCCGGGTTTTCCTCGTCTTGGTTTGCTTCTCCCGGCAGCAATTTATCCGCCCCCAGATCGAGTGTGCGGAACTGCACACGCCGGCCCCCTGCTCGGTCCATCACACGGCTATATTCCGCCGCCTGACCCGCCACGTCTGGTATTCCGCCTGCTGCTAATGCGGCAATTTCAGTGCGGTACAGGCCGATTCCGTCAGCCCCGGTGCGCTCCAACTGGTCCAGCTCAAGCGCCAGGCCGACATTCAGCATCAGGCTGATGGGCGTGCCATCCCTGGTGACCGCCGGCACGTCCCGGTAGGCCAGCAGAGCCGCCGCACGTACGCTGCGCGCCGCCAGCGCGCGGTCATAGACCTGGATCACCTCTGGTCCTGGCCGCAGGATCAGCGTTGCCCCTTCCGCATCCAGCAGCGCTTCATCGCCGGCATTGGCGGCTTCCACCGCGCCCCGGTCTACTGCAAGCGCTGGCAGCCCCAAGGCGCGCGCCAGGATTGCCGCATGGCCGGACGGGCTTGCTTCCTCGATCGCGACACCGGCAATGCCGCGCGCATGCCAGTCCAAAAGATCAGCAGGTCCCAGGCGCCGGACGAGAAGCAAAAACCCATCGGCGCGCTCGGGTTTGGCGGGTCATCCCTCCCAGGGCCACCATCAACCGCCCGATCATGTCCTCGATATCGGCCAGGCGCTCGCGCAGATGCGGATCGGCGATCCGCCGCATTCGCTCGCGCAAATTGCGGCCCACTTTATCCACCGCCGTCTCGGCCGTCAGCCCGTCTTCGATGGCCTGGCGCACCTGGGTCAGCCAGCCAGCGGATTGCGAGACCATCCGGTAGGCGTCCAGCACGTCGCGCGGGGCGTTGCCGCCGGGCAGCGAGGCGGCGATCAACCCATCCAGATTCTGGTTGGCGGCGTCCACGGCTTTCTCCAGCCGCTTTAGCTCCGTGGCCGGGTCGTCGGTCAGCAATCTCGCGATGGGCGCGCTTGTGCCATAAGCCAGAATTTTGCCGCGCGCGATGCCCGGTGAGAGGACGTGTCCGGCATAGCGCCGCGGCAGACTCTCGGAAAATCCTTCCTCGGGCAAATCCGTCGCCCCGGCGCTGGCGAGAATTTCGGCCAGCAGCATCGCCACGGTGGCCAGCGACTCCTCCTCGACCGGGGCAAAAACCCTTGCCTGGCGGGACATCACGGCGATCACGCCCAAAATCCGCCCGGCGCGCTTCACCGGCACCGCGAGCATCGAGGCCATGGCGTCCTCGCCGATCTCGGCGCGATACACATAGCGCGGGTGGTTCTGCGCGTCGGCCAGGTTGAGCGTATCGCCGGAGGCCGCCACCATGCCGATAATGCCCTCGCCAACGCGCAGCCGGGTGTGACCAACGGCATTTACATTCAGGCCATGGGTCGCCGCCAGTTCCAACACCTCGCCGGCGCGCGCCACATAAATTACACTGGCATCGGCGGGGAGTTCCCGTGCCACCAGGCGGGCAATATCCGGCAGACTCGCCGCACCAGAGGCCAGTGACTCCCGCAAGCGGGCAAAAAGTTGCCTTGTATCGCCGAATTTCGGCGTTCTATTCCGGCGCGGCGACGTGATGTTACTGTCTTTGGGCACGAGCCACCAAAGCGGCGACCGCTTGGGCTTTCAGCTCCGCCAAAATCTCGGCCACGCTCTGAATCGACGTCACCATGCCGACGGACTGCCCGGCCATGACCGATCCATTTTCCACATCGCCGTCCACTACTGCGCGCCGCAGAGCGCCGGCCCAGAAATGCTCGATGGAAAGTTGCGCCGCCGTCTTATCAAGCTCCCCAGCCTGGAATTTCCGCAAAACCTCAGCTTGGTGACGCAGAAAATTCTTGGTTCCCTCATTCGCCAGCCCGCGCACCGGGATCACCGGAAAGCGCTCATCCAGTTGGATCGAGGGGATAGCATCCCGCGCATTGGCGCGGATAAACGCCTGCTTGAAATTGGGATGTGCAATGCTTTCAGCCGAGGCGGCGAACCGTGTGCCCAACTGTGCCCCAGCCGCGCCCATCTCCAAAAATCCCAGGACTGCCTCGCCGCGTCCGATTCCGCCGGCCACGAACACCGGGATATCCCTGATATGCGGCAGAATTTCCTGCGCCAGCACGGTGAGAGATACCGGGCCGATATGCCCGCCGGCCTCGGACCCTTCGATCACCAGCGCGTCCACGCCGGATTTCACAAACCGTTTCGCCAGTACCAGAGCCGGCGCAAAGGCGATCAATTGAGCGCCGCCATCCTTCACCGCGCGCACCGCCGGGCCCGGGGGAATGCCGCCCGCCAGCACGACATGGCTGACTTTTGCCCGCAGACAGACCTGCACCAGCTCATCGAGTTGCGGGTGCATGGTGATGAGATTTACGCCAAACGGTTTATCGGTCAGTGCCTGGGTCGCGGCAATTTCGGCTTCCAGCAATTTGGGCGGCATGGCGCCGCAGGCGATCACGCCAAAGCCGCCGGCATTGGAGATTGCAGCCACAAGGTTGCGCTCGCTTACCCAGCTCATCGCCCCGCCCATGACCGCCATTTCGGTCCCCAGGAACGCGCAGCCGCGCGCCTGAAGTGCGGCAAATTCAGTCTCCGCCGGGACCAAAAGATCAAGCATCAAGCTGATACGCCGTGTGCAAAGCGCGCACCGCCAATTCGGTGTATTCCGCCGCGATCAGCACGCTCACTTTAATCTCGCTGGTGGAAATCACCTGAATGTTGATCCCGCGCTCGGCCAGTGTGCGGAACATCGTGCCCGCGACGCCCGCATGGCTGCGCATCCCCACGCCCACCACGGAAAGTTTCGCAACATTCTGGTCGGTGGTGATCTCGGCAAAGCCGATCGCCTGCCGGGCCTCCTCCAGCACCGCGGTGGCGCGTGGAAAATCAGTCTTTCCTACTGTAAACGTCATATCCGTCGTCCCATCCTCGGCTACGTTCTGCACGATCATGTCGACGTTGATATGGGCTTCGGCCAGTGGCACAAATATGGCAGCCGCGATGCCCGGCCGGTCCGGCACCCGGCGCACCGTGATTTTGGCCTCATCCCGCGAATAGGCGATCCCTGCAACGATTTCCTGTTCCACTACTTCATCCTCATCAACAACCATGGTCCCGGGCGCATCACTAAAGCTCGAGAGCACCTGCACCCGCACACGCTCCTTCATCGCCAGCTCAACCGAGCGGGTCTGCAAGACCTTCGCGCCGACCGACGCCAGTTCGAGCATTTCTTCGTAAGTAATTTTTGTCAGCTTACGCGCTTTGGCAACGATTCGCGGGTCGGTTGTGTAAATACCGTCCACATCGGTATAAATGTCACATCTATCGGCCTTCAGCGCCGCCGCCAATGCAACCGCGGATGTATCGGACCCACCACGCCCGAGCGTCGTCATCCGGTTGTCCGGGCCGATTCCCTGGAAGCCTGCCACTACCGGGACCTGGCCCGCGCGCATCCGCGCGATCAACTCGTCGCCCTCGATCGAATTGATCCGCGCCTTGCCGTGCTGGCCATCGGTTTCCACCGCAATCTGCCAGCCCATCCAGCTCCGTGCCTCGACGCCCAGATTCTGCAACGCAATCGCCAGCAATCCGGCGGTCACCTGCTCGCCGGTCGCCACTACCGCGTCATATTCGCGCGCGTCGAACAAAGGCGAGAGCTGCTGGCACCAGGCCACCAGTTGATTGGTCGTGCCCGCCATGGCGGAGACTACCACGGCGACCTCATCACCCTTATCTACCTGAGCCTTCACCCGTGCCGCGACATTACGGATACGGTCCAGATCGGCGACGGAGGTACCGCCGAATTTCATCACGATGCGCGCCATTTATAAGTCCCTTGTGGAAAACCGGCCGGGGCGTCACATACCGGTCACGGGAGGGTTCGGCAATGCAGAGTGGTTCGGTCAGACCTGAGGAAATCGCCAGGTTCGATGCACTGGCGGCGCGCTGGTGGGATGCCAACGGCCCGATGAAGCCGCTGCACATGATGAATCCTGTGCGCGCCGGCTGGGTGTTGGAGCGTATCCGCCGCAAATTCGGCGCCACGGCCGTGAAGATACTCGATGTGGGCTGCGGCGCCGGGCTGCTCTCGGAAGCCCTCGCGAAAGCCGGGCACGAGGTTCTGGGGCTGGATGCTGGCGAAGAGGTGATCGCGGCGGCAGGCCATCATGCCGAAGGGCAGGGGCTTGCGTTATCCTACCGTTGCGCGACCGCCGAGGAACTGGTGGCCGAGGGCGCTAAATTCCCAGTCGTCACGGCGCTTGAGATTATCGAGCACGTTGCCGACCCGGCTGCTTTCGTCGTCACGCTGGCGGCCCTGCTGGAACCCGGCGGCCTCCTGTTCATTTCCACCCTGAACCGCACGCCGCAATCCTTTCTAGTTGCGAAATTCGGCGCCGAATACCTGCTCCGCCTGCTGCCCGTCGGTACGCATGAGTGGCAACAATTCATCACTCCCGCGGAACTCGGCGCGCACTGCCGGCGTGCCAACCTGCGTCTGGCCGACACCGCCGGCCTGTCCTTCTCGCCGCTTGCGGGCAAATTCCGCATCTCCCGCGACACCGCCATCAACTACATCGCGATGGCCGAGGCGCCCTGAACAAAACTTGTCAGCACCACCCAAAGAATCGACAAATCACCGCAAACCTCGCATCTATGGCGCCTGCAACTCCGAGGTCACCTGCCATGCCCTTTGACCTTACCGAGCGTCTCACCGCCAAGGCAGCGCTCGCTGGCCCCTCAGGCTAAGCCGACCATGGAATGGCAGGAACCCGCCATCGTGCTGGAGACCACCGCCTATGGCGAGGGCGATTACGTGGTCACTGTCCTCACCCCGAACGGCGTCTGGCGCGGCCTGGCCAAAGGCGGTGCCTCGCGCCGCCAGAACGCGACATGGCAGAAGGGGAACCTGCTCTCCGCCCGCTGGGTGGCGCGGCTGGCCGAGCAGCTTGGCGCCCTTACGGGAGAACTTGTCCACCCCGCCGCCGCTTTGGCCATGCAGGACCGCGACAACCTCGCCATCCTGGACGCCGCCTGCGCGCTCGCCGCCGGGGCGCTGCCGGAGCGTGAACCGCATGGGGATGCCTTTGCCGGTCTTGCCCGCCTGCTCGCGGGGATCGACATCCCAAACCATCCGCTCCCCGAACTCGTCCGCTGGGAAATCGCGCTGCTCCGCGAGCTTGGATTTGGGCTCGATTTCTCCGCCCAGGCCGGCGGCAATGACCGTCTCGGCCTTCATCTCGCCGCGCACGGGCCGCGCCGTCACGCTCTCCCAGGCCGGCGAATGGGTGGACCGGCTGTTTCCGCTCCCGCAATTTCTGCTGGACGATTCCGACCCGACCCTGGCCGATTGCGTGGCTGGCCTGAAAATAACCGGCCATTTTTTTACACGCGACGTTTTCGGCGCCCGCCACCGCCCCCTTCCAACGGCGCGCGCGCGTCTTTATGACCTGATCGCTGATCGACTAGGAGAGGTGGAGTAATGCCGGATGACGTGAGCGGCCATATCGAGGATGCGCCATTAAGCAGCGCCTTGTCCGAGCGCTATCTCGCCTATGCGCTGTCCACCATCATGTCGCGCTCGCTGCCCGATGTGCGCGATGGGCTGAAACCCGTGCATCGCCGGCTCATCTACGCCATGCACCAGCTTAAGCTGGACCCGCGCTCGGGCTTTAAAAAATGCGCCCGCGTGGTGGGTGATGTCATGGGCAAGTTCCACCCGCATGGCGACTCCTCCATCTACGAGGCTTTGGTGCGGCTCGCGCAGGAGTTTTCCTCGCGCTACCCGCTGATCGAGGGCCAGGGCAATTTCGGCAATATCGATGGCGATAACGCCGCCGCCATGCGCTACACCGAATCGCGCCTCACCGAGATCGCCGAGTTCCTGCTGCGCGGCATCGACGAAAACGCCGTGGATTTCCGCCCGACCTATGACGGCGAGGAGAGCGAGCCGGTGGTGCTGCCCGGCGCTTTCCCGAACCTGCTGGCCAATGGTGCGTCGGGCATTGCCGTCGGCATGGCGACCTCCATTCCGCCGCATAACGCGGGTGAGGTCTGCGCCGCCGCCATTCACCTCATCAACAACCCGCAGGCCACCACGCGGGAGCTTTTAAAACATCTGCGCGGGCCGGATTTTCCCACCGGCGGCGAGTTGGTGGAGGACGAAGCTACGTTGCTCGCCGCCTACGAGACAGGCCGGGGCAGCCTGCGCACCCGTGCGCGCTGGGTGAAGGAGGTGCTGAAAAACGGCACCTGGGTGATCGTGGTCACCGAAATCCCGTATCAGGTGCAGAAATCGCGCCTGATCGAGCAGGTGGCGCTGCTGTTGCAGGAGAAAAAACTCCCGCTGCTCGCCGACATCCGCGACGAAAGCGCCGAACATATCCGCCTGGTGCTGGAGCCAAAATCCCGCACGGTCGATGCCGACATGCTGATGGCCTCCTTGTTCCGCGCCACCACGCTGGAATCGCGCTTCTCGCTCAACATGAACGTGCTCGATGGCGGCCGCACGCCGCGCGTCATGGGTTTGCGCGACATGCTGCGTTGCTGGCTCGACCACCGCCACGAGGTTCTGATCCGGCGCTCAAATCACCGGCTGGAGGCGATCGCCCGGCGCCTGGAAATCCTGGATGGCTACCTCATCGTCTATCTCAATATCGACGAGGTGATTCGCATCATCCGCAACGAGGATCATCCCAAGCCCGCCCTCATCAAAACATTCACGCTCACCGATAATCAGGCCGAGGCCATCCTCAACATGCGCCTGCGCAGCTTGCGCCGGCTGGAGGAGCAGGAAATCCGCACCGAGCATAAAAAACTCTCGGGCGAGCAGAAATCCCTCCAGACGCTTTTAAACGATGAAGGCAAACGCTGGGAAAAAATCACCACCGAAATTACTGAAGTGCAGGAGAAATTCGGCGCCGGAGCACTGGGCGCGCGGCGGACAAAAATCAGCGCCGCCGCCCCGGTGCTGGAAATTACCGCCGAAGCCTTGGTCGAACGCGAGCCGATCACCGTGATCCTCTCCCAAAAGGGCTGGATCCGCGCCCAGAGGGGCCATCTCGCGGAAGGAGCTGATCTGAAATTCAAGGAAGGTGACAAGCTCGACTTCCTGCTGCGCTGCGAATCCACGGACCGTATCGCGCTACTGGCCACGAATGGGCGTGTGTACACACTCAAAGCCTCGGACATCCCAAGGGGCAGGGGGGACGGCCAAGCCATCCGTCTGCTCATCGAGCTTGCCAACGAGGACGCCGTGCTCAACCTCTTTTTGCCCGACATGCTGGGCAAATATCTGGTCGCCTCCTCCTCGGGCCGGGGATTTGTGCTCCCCGGCGCTGAACTCGTCTCCGAACGCCGGGCGGGGAAAACCATTCTGGCCTTGAGGCCCGGCGAGGAATGGGCCATCTGCGTGCCGGCGCGCGGCGACCATATTGCCGTCATTGGCAGCAACCGCAAATTGCTGGTTTTCCCGCTGGCGGAGGTGCCTGAGATGCCGAAAGGTGCCGGTGTGCAGTTACAGAAATACAAGGATGGCAGTCTCGAGCGACGTGAAGATGTTTACGCTGGCCGACGGCCTGACCTGGCGCCTGGGCGACAAAACCCGCACGGAGTCCAAGCTCACCGAATGGCTGGGCGTGCGCGCCCAGGTCGGCCGTATGCCGCCCAACGGTTTTCCGAAATCCGGCAAATTCGGCGACGAGCCTGGTTAGACTTGGGGCGGCTTAACCATAAACAGGTTAAGTTGGAACCATAGAAGGTGATGAACCTCAGATCGCTCCCCTTCGCGCTAAACCCAAACGCAATCTCGCTGTCCGAAGGTTTGCGCGCCGGCATCGCGGTCGCGGTCACCCTCCTGGTTGGACAGATTTTCAACCTGCCGCATTTTGGCTTGGCGGCTTTGGGCGCATTGCTCACCTGCTTTGCTGATCCCGGCGGTCCTGTCGCCCGCAGGGCCCCGGCGGTCATTGCCTTCGCGGTGTTCGGCGGCATCGCCTACGGGTTATTTGGACTTATCCGGGGGGAGGGAGTTTGGCTTGCCGCGGCACTCGCCGGGCTGATGATCTTTTGCACCAGCTATGCCCGCATTTATGGCCAAAGCGGGCTACAGGTTGGCAACCTGCTCAGCGTCGTCATCGTGCTGGCACTCGGCACACCCGTCTTCACCATCACCCACGCCGCGGCACAGGGGCTGAACTTTTGCGCCGGTGCGGCATGGGCCGTGCTCCTTACATTGGCCATCTGGCAGGTTCACCCCTATGCCCCGGCGCGGCGCGCGCTCGCTGATGCCGCGCAAAAACTATCCCTCCTCGCCAGAAACCTCGCTTCGCTAGCCAATGCGGAGGAAACCGTCGCGGCCTTCGAGACCCATTCGGCCTTGCACCGCCGCGATGTGCGGGACGCCATCGAGACCGCGCGCAACATCGCGTTCGAGACCTTTCGCCGCCGCGGCCTTGTCACCATTCGTGCGGCCCAGCTCTCGGTGCGGCTGCAAACATTGGAACAGGTCTTTGGCTCGCTCATCGCGCTGTCGGAGTCGCTGGAAAACGACGCCGCCAACAGGCCTGTCAGCGCGCGGCCTATTCGCCTTATCGCCGGCTGGCTGGCGGCCATCGGGCCGGATATTCTGGCCGACCGCGCCCTCGACACCCCGAAAAAACAAGCCAGCCTCACCCGCCTGCGCAAAAGCCTCCAAAATGTCCCGGAAGCTTCCGAACAGCGCCACGTGTTGGAGGCCATTGCCGAGAATCTCGCCGTTCTCATCACGGTCTCCACCCCTACGGGGCAACCGCTCTCTGGCATGGCCGCGCCAGAGCCGTTGCGAAGAAGAATTTTCGCGCCGATCCGGCAGAATTTTAATTTTTCATCGGCGCCCCTACGTCACGCCTTGCGGGCTGCCCTCATTGTCACGCCGGTACTGGCCTGGACCATGCTTTATGGTGGGCCGTTCGCGCATTGGGCCAGCATCACCCTGGTGCTCTGCCTGCAACCCTATTTCTCCGCAACCTGGCTGCGTACCGCCGAGCGTATCGCCGGCACGGCGTTTGGCGGCCTGCTCGCCGCCGGCATCGGGCTGCTGGCGCAAACCCGGATGGAACTGGCGTTGACCATGCTGCCGCTCACCATCTTCGCCTTCACCATTCGCTCGGTAAGCTACGGTGTTTTCATCGCGGCACTTACGCCGATGATCGTGCTGCTGATCGAGCAGATCGCCCCCGGAACGGACGAACTCACCATCGCGATCTCCCGAGTCGGCTATACGCTGCTCGGCGGCTCCCTGGCGGTGGCGGGCAACCTGCTTCTCTGGCCGAGCTTTGAGGGCGGGCGGCTGGAGCAGAGCATTTCCGGGGCTATCGACGCGCATGCCGCGTATATAAAAGCCGTGTTCGCGGCATTGCTGGAGGGCACAGCAGCGCCAGACGCCGCGCGCCGCGCCGCTGGCCTGGCCAGCAATAACCTGGAGGCCGCACTCTCGCGCGCCTTGCTCGAACCCCATAAACGCCGCGACCCGGTGATCGAGCGTGGCGCGATTGTGGATGCCGCCTTGCGCCGCATGGCTGGCAGGCTCTCAGTGCTGGCCCTCGACAGGCCGGCCATATCGCCCGAGGCCAAACCCCTCTGGCACGCCTGGGCCGACTGGCTGGTGCTTTCTCTTTCAAACAAAATTTCACTTCGCCCGGCACTGCCGGAGGGGCCGGGCACGGACACGCTCACCCGTCTCGCGCGTCAGGTGGAGCTGATCTCCGCCTGATAGCACGGAGACGTCACGCCGCGCGGGCCATCTCCTGAATCCGCTCCACCATGGCCGCCACGCCATTCCCGCGATTGGTCGAGAGCGCCCCGATCAAGCCCAGATCGTGCAGAAACTTAGGTGATGTTGTCAAAATCTCGGAACGCGGCCGGCCGGAATACACCCGCAATACCAGGGCGACCAAGCCAGACACGATCGCGGCGTCCGACGCGCCGGTAAAGCGCATCACATCGCCCGCGCCATCCGCCGCCAGCCAGACCTTGGCCTGGCAACCCTGCACCCGATGCGCCTCATCCTGCCATTCCGTCGGGTAGGGCGGCAGTTTGCGCCCCAGCTCGATGATGAACTGATAGCGGTCCATCCAGTCATCAAACATTGCCAGTTCCTCGCCGATCGCCGTGATCGCCGCCGCCGCGCTCGCCTCTTCCGGTTCATAAAACAAAGTCATAGCCAGCCCTTCACGCGGAACCACAGCAACGGCGCCACCGCCGATATAAGCATCAGCCCCCAGGCATAGGGATAGCCCAAACTCCAGGACAGTTCCGGCATGTCGTGAAAATTCATACCATAGATGCCAGCGATGAGGGTGGGCGGAATGCCGACGATGGAGACGACGGTAAGCACCTTGATGAGGCTGTTCTGCGCGATGTTGATAAGGCCCAATGTCGCATCCAGCAGAAACTGCACCTTGTCGGTGAGATGCGTGCTGAATTCATTGAGCGAGGAAATATCCTTTTGCACGGACCGCAACCGCCCGACCACCGATTTCGGCAGCCATGGCGCGGCACCCTCGGCATAGGGTGCGATGCGCGCGACACCCAACTGGCTGTCCCGGAGAAACGAAATGGTGTCGTAGCCGCGCCCCAGCGTGACCAGGATCGTCTGCAAATCCACCTCCGCATCGCGCCGGCGCATCGCAGTCTCCCGCCCCTTGCTGCCGAACCGGTGGTGGAATACCTGGTGCGAAAGCGCATCAAGCTCCGACCGCAGTTTTTCCAGCGCATCGGCCTGGCGGTCGACGATGGCTTCCAGCAGCCCGGCAAAAACAAACGCGGAAACCGGCTCGTCCGGCGCCCCGGTTTCATGCGGCTGGGTCGTGAAATTCTCGAATACCTGGCTGGGCGCGAAGCGAATCGTCACCAGCCGGTCCGGCGCCAGCACAAAGCCGCACACGCTGGATTGCAGTTCGTCATCCACGCGCGTTGCGATGGGCATTGAGAGGGTGAGCACCTGTCCCTCGGCGGAGAGGCGCGAGGAGTTTTCGATCTCGGTGAGATCGGCATGGCTGGGGAGTGCCAGGCCGGTCTCGCGCGTGACGAAGGCATAATCCGCCGGCGTGGGATTTTCCATGTCGTACCAAACGGCGTCGTGGACCGAAGCGACCTCGGTAAGAACGTCGAGGCCGCGCAGTCTGCCGCCATGGCACGCATAGGCCTTCAGCATTTTTCTACTCTTCCCCCATCCGTGTTCACTTGGGACAGATACCAGGGGAGGGCGGAATTACAATGCGAGGTTGGACGAGTGATTAGACGTTGATGGGGACAAATAAACCGGTACGATCTTCATGAAGTGCGAATCTAAGCGTTGCGTATTGCCACGATCAACGCCCACCGGTCCAAACTCATGGAACAGGTCGCAGATCGAACTTGTGGACGGTTACAGCAACGCCCGGGTCACCGAAGAACCTTACGTCAAATAATCTGCCACCTTTGTGTTCAACGGTCACAATACCAACAGAGCCCGCAAGGATGTGGTGCTTTCCAACCATCAGTTCACGCTGGAGAGAAACGGAATCACTTTTCTGGAAATTACGCGCTCTTGGAGAATCTGCTGGTATATCGGCATATGCGACAGAATTTTGTATTCTCGCCATGAAGTCATGCCAGTGCCGCACACCTTGCACGATTCCAGGCTCTACCCTTGGTGGCACTAATGTATGTGGGACTTGATCGATCATGACGATTTAATCTTAAAAAAAATACCGGATCAGTTCTAGTATATTGAATCTTGGGTATTGCAATATTGTCTTGGTCACGAGTCAGTGAGACCTTCCAGGCCTGTCCAGAAAACCCCTCTGAAATTGGGATCTTGAGCCAGGATTTCCGGCGGGCCCTGTTTGCTGGCTATTGGGCCGGCGAGACCCAGCTCGTATTTCGGTCGATTTCGACATCTGCATCAGCCCATAATTTGTTTGTCATTGAAACAATGGGTTACAAACCCTTAATATTTAATTAAATATGTCCTGGGTCCGATTGTGAAATGATACGCTGTGAAACTCAAAAATGAAACACAAGACGGAGGTAATAAATGAGAGTTACGAAAATTCTCGTAAAATTACGTGCTGGGAAGATGGCGGTGCGGCTGACTAAACTAGCGTTTGTCCTTGCTGTGGGTGGATCGCTAAATATTGCATGTTCTGCTGGGGCCAAAGCACAAATGATTACCCCTTTTCCGGGGTATCACGGGCCAACAATGAGTAAGGAAGATTACAAACTGGCTAACGTTGCGGTCGACAAGTTACTTAACGAAAAACCACCGGAAATCGGACGTTATGAAACATGGAGCAACCCGGCTTCGGGTAACCATGGAAAGTACACAATTCTGAATATTTTCACATCGAATGGGATGGACTGTCGAAAAGTGTCGTCTGACGTTGTCTACGGCGAGGTTGGGGTTGCGCCGCGCAGCTTCACGTTGGATGCCTGCAAATTGCCGACTGGTGAATGGAAAACGGTAGCCTGAGCCGACGACGAAGAAGGGTTGGCTCTGAATATAGAACCGGGCGAGTTGGCCGGGACGTGAAAGCCAGCGTTTCTGTGGAGTTTGCGCTGCGCTGGCTGGGGGACCTGGATTCGAACCAAGGCTGCCCGGGTCAGAGCCAGGAGTTCTACCGCTAAACTATCCCCCAACGGTAACAGCGCGGCTCCGGTTAGCACCAGCAGCGGCGTTCGGCAACATGGCACTTTCACCGGACCGTCATATATTTAATCCCCCGGCTGCCGCTTCATGCTGTTTCCGGCTTGCTCACGACACCAATAAAGCGCGACTATATGGACAATATGACCAGTCAATCCTCCATCATGCATTACCAGACCGGAGCGGAATCCCGCCGTGGCAGCCGGCGGCCGGTGTTTGGCGGCATCGACCTCGGCACCAATAACTGCCGGATGCTGGTGGGCACGCCCTCCACGCAGGGGTTTCATGTGCTCGACAGTTTTTCTCGCGTCGTGCGGCTGGGGGAGGGGCTGTATGAAACCGGCCGGCTCTCCGGTGTGGCGATGGAACGTGCGATCGCGAGTTTGAGCATCTGCGCGGAGCGCGCCCGGCGCTGGGCCGCCGATGCCGGGACCGGGCCATTAAAACTCCGGGCGATCGCGACGGAAGCCTGCCGCCAGGCCGAGAATGGCGCGGAATTCATCTCCATGGCGCGCCAGGTCACCGGCCTGCCGCTGGAAATCATCAACCCGCGGGAAGAGGCGGAACTGGCGGTGGAGAGCTGCGCCTCGCTCATCTGCCAGGCCGGGCGGCGGGCGCTGTTGTTCGATATCGGCGGCGGCTCGACCGAAATCGCCTGGGTGCGGGTGAATTGCGATGGTTCCGCGCCTGAGCTTGTGGGCTATGTCTCGCTCCCCATCGGGGTGGTCACGCTCTCGGAGCGTAGCGCGGATACCTGCTACACGGAGGAAGGTTTTTCCAGCGTGGTGTCGGATATTACCGCTATGCTGAGGCCGTTCGAGGCGGTACACCGAATCGGCCAGGAGATCCGCCAGGGCGGCGTGTTGATGGTCGGCACCTCAGGTACCGTTACCACGCTGGCCGGCGTGTCCCTGAAACTCGACCGCTACAGGCGTGGGCTGGTCGATGGCATTTCACTCAACCGCAACGCGGTGGACGCGGCTTTGGCCGAGGCAAAGGTGCTGGGCCGTGAAGGTTTGAGCCGGCACCCCTGCATCGGCGCGGACCGGGTGGATTTCGTGCTGCCCGGCTGCGCGATTTTTGCGGCAATTCATGAACTGTGGCAGGTACCGAAACTGGTGGTGGCGGATCGGGGGTTGCGCGAGGGTATGTTGATGCGGCTGATGCGTGGTGCCCAACCGGCCCGGCGCGGCAATTTCCCGGTATGACCGAAAACCCGTCGGTGCCGCCGCGCCGCGAAGCGGTGCGGCTGAAACACGCGCGCAAGCACACCCCCTCCAGCCAAGCCTGGCTGGCCCGCCAGCTTAACGACCCCTATGTGCAGGCGGCGAAAGTGCAGGGGTATCGCTCGCGCGCTGCGTTCAAGCTGATCGAGCTGGACGACAAATATAAGCTCATCGGCAAGGGCGCGCGCGTGGTCGATCTGGGCGCCGCCCCAGGCGGCTGGGCCCAGGTTGTGTTGCAGCGCGGCGCGGCGAAGCGTGGTGGGCATCGACCTGCTGCCGATCATTCCTGTGACCGGCGCTGAATTCATCGAGGGCGATTTCATGGAAGACGGCATGGAAGCCCGCCTGACCGATATGCTGGGCGGCAAGGCGGACCTCGTGCTCTCGGACATGGCGCCGAACACCACCGGGCATGTCGCCACCGACCATATCCGCATCATGGCGCTGGCCGAAACGGCGCTCGCTTTTGCCACGGAAATTCTCAATCCCGGCGGCGCTTTTGTGGCGAAACTGTTCCAGGGCGGCGCCGAGCGGGACATGCTGAACACGCTAAAACTGCGATTCCAAAGCGTCCGGCACGCAAAACCCCCTGCCAGCCGGAAAGATTCCAAGGAAATGTACGTGGTGGCCACGGGGTTCAGGCCGGAGTAGCTGGCGGTATTGCGCCAGGACGCGCCGCCGCTTAATGAGGGCCGCCAAGGTCTTTATTGAAAGTGCGGCCATGGCCCCCGAAAATAGTTTTAAAGTTGATTTCAGCGACCGCGTCTCCGAGGCTCTGGCCTTCGACGATGTGCTGCTGGTACCCTCCTATAGCCAGGTGTTGCCCAATTCGGTGGCAACCGCCACGCGGTTCACACGCAGTATCGCGCTGAACATCCCGCTGATTTCCGCCGCCATGGACACCGTGACGGAGGCAGCCATGGCGATCGCGATGGCGCAGCAGGGCGGCATTGGGGTGATCCACAAAAATTTCACCATCGAGGAACAGGCCGCACAGGTCCGCCGGGTCAAGAAATTCGAGAGCGGCATGGTGGTGAACCCGCTCACCATCTACCCGGACCAGACCCTGGCCGATGCCCGTGCGCTGATGGCGGCGCATAATATTTCCGGCTTCCCCGTGGTGGAGCGGGACGGCAAGCTGGTGGGCATTTTAACCCACCGCGATGTGCGCTTCGCCACCGACCCGAACGCCAAAATCTATGAGCTGATGACACGGGAAAACCTGGCCGTGGTGCAGGCCGGGGTTTCGCCCGAGGAAGCCCGCGCCCTGCTGCACAAGCGGCGGCTGGAAAAACTGCTGGTGGTGGACGACGAATACCGCTGCATCGGGCTGATGACCGTGAAGGACATGGACAAGGCGGAAGCGCATCCGCTGGCCAACAAGGACGAGCTGGGACGGCTGCGAGTCGCCGCCGCGACCGGCGTGGGTAATGATGGCGCCGAGCGCGCCGCGGGGCTGATCGAGGCCGGGGTGGATGTGGTGGTGGTGGACACCGCGCACGGCCATTCGGACGGGGTGTTGCAGACGGTCATGCGGATCAAAAAAGCCTCGAATGCCGTGCAGATTATCGCCGGCAATGTGGCGACACCGGACGGCGCCAAAGCACTGATTGACGCCGGGGCGGATGGCGTGAAAATCGGCATCGGGCCGGGCAGCATCTGCACGACGCGGGTGGTTGCGGGCGTTGGCGTGCCGCAATTCTCCGCCGTGCTGGAAACCGCCGCCGCCTGCCGGGCTTTGGGCGTGCCGGCGATCGCCGATGGCGGCATCCGCGCCTCGGGCGACATGGTGAAGGCGCTCGCCGCCGGGGCTGATGCGGTGATGGTGGGGTCCATGCTCGCCGGCACTGACGAAGCTCCGGGAGAAGTGTTTTTATATCAAGGTCGTAGCTATAAATCCTACCGCGGCATGGGAAGTCTGGGCGCGATGGCGCGCGGCTCGGCGGACCGGTATTTCCAGGAGGAGATCAAGGACCAGTTGAAGCTGGTGCCGGAAGGGATCGAGGGCCGCGTGGGCTATAAGGGCCCGATGGCCGCGGTGGTGCATCAATTGGTCGGCGGGTTGCGGGCGGGCATGGGCTATACCGGCTCGGCCGATATCAATGCGTTGCAGACCGAGGCGAAATTCCGCCGCATCACCGGGGCGGGCTTGCGCGAGAGCCATGTGCACGACGTGGCGATTACCCGCGAAGCGCCGAACTACCGGCAAGAGGGGTGACCCCCGCCGGGCAGCTTGCGGCGGCAATTGACCTGCTGGCGGAGATCGAGACGGATCATCGCCCGGCGGATGCCGTGGCCAATCATTTTTTTCGCAACCGGCGGTTTATCGGTGCGGGGGACCGGCGCGAGGTCAGCACGCTGGTCTGGGGCGTATTGCGCGCGCGGCGGCATCTGGGCTGGTGGCTGGAGCATTTCGGCGCCGAGGTAACCCCAAGGCTCCTGCTCGCGGTGCAGGCCATCTTCTCCGGGATGAGCGTGCATAAAATCGGCATGGCCTTCACCTCCGGGCGTTACGGCCCGCCGGCCCTGACCGAGGCCGAGACGATTTTGCTCGAAAAATTCGCCGGGCCATACGCTCGAACACCCGAACATGCCCGAGGCCGTGAAATACGAGGTGCCGGACTGGATTTTGCCGCGGCTGAAAGCGCAGTTCGGCCCGGCATTGCCGGCCGAGATGGCGGCTCTGAGCGTGCCCGCACCGCTGGATCTGCGGATCAATGCGTTGAAGACCACCCGCGAGGCTGCGATTCAGGAATTGGCGCGCGAGCAGTTGGACGCCCGCCCGACGCCATTCAGCCCCTGGGGGCTGCGCCTGGCGAACCGGCAGTCCATCACGCAAGGCAAGGCATTTCAGGACGGGCTGGTGGAAATCCAGGACGAGGGCAGCCAGCTCATCGCCCTCCTGGTGGACGCCAAACCGGGGATGCGCGTGGTGGATTACTGCGCGGGCGCTGGCGGTAAAACCCTGGCGATTGCGATGACGATGGAAAACAAGGGGCATATCGTCGCCTGCGACGTGTCCGCGCCGCGCCTTGAAGGTGCGATCAAACGCCTGCGCCGCGCCGGGATTCACAATGCCGAGCGCCATTTGCTGGAACACGGGCGATAAATGGACCAAGCGGCAGGAAAAGAAATTCGACCGCGTGCTGGTGGATGCCCCCTGCACCGGCACCGGCACCTGGCGGCGTAACCCCGATGCAAGGCGGCACTTGAGCGAGACCGATCTCGCGGAGCTTGTCGCCAAGCAGGCGATGATTCTCGACCAGGCGCAAAAATTAACCAAACCGGGTGGTAAACTTATTTACGCGACCTGTTCTTTGCTCAATGATGAGAACGAAGCTCAGGTGGAGGCGTTCTTGACCCGGTATCCAGTCTTCAAGCGAGTCCCCATCGGCGCGCCGGTGCCCGATTCCCTGCACGGGCCGCATCTTCGGCTTTCACCACGCGCGCATGGGACCGACGGGTTCTTCGCGGCGGTCATGGTGCGCGATACTTGATCACGATCCGCCGCGCATGTGCGGGGGATGCTCCCGGCATCGCGGCGGTGCATGTCGACACCTGGCGCAGCGCCTATGCCAGTGTGTTGCCGGATAAATTCCTCGCCCGGCTCTCCGTCCCACGGCTGACCCACCTATACGACTGCACCATCCACATGGGTGTGGCTGTGCACGTCGCCGTCAGCCGGAATTCAGCCACCCTCCCGTCGGTTGTGGGATTTTCCTCGGCGCGGCGCAGCCGTAACAAGGCTTTGGGCGAGGGCGAGGTGGAAACGCTCTATGTGCTCGATGACTGGCAGAACCGGGGCCTAGGGGGGCAGTTGCTGCGCGTCTCGGCCAAGCATCTGGCCAACCAGGGCTGCCGGTCGGCCTTTGCCTGGGTGCTGCGGGACAATCCGGCGGGGTTCTTCTACGAGCGCATGGGCGGCAAGCGGATCGCCGTCAGCACCACTCATGTGGCGGGGGCGGACATTCCGCAGATCGCTTATGCGTGGGACCCGATTGAAACGCTGTTGGATGTGGACGCCTGATGATTGTTTCTGGGCGAGCGATTTTATCGGTTTAATTGGGCTCGGGCGATTCCAATTAAACCGATATTGCTCTAGCACCGGGTTATGAACGCGCAAAAAATTCTGATCCTCGATTTCGGTAGCCAGGTCACCCAGTTGATCGCGCGGCGTGTGCGCGAGAGCGGGGTTTACTCCGAAATTCTACCCTTCAACGCCGACCCCGCGCGCATCGCGGCGTTTGGCGCCAGCGGCATTATCCTCTCCGGCGGCCCGGCGAGCGTGGCCGATGAAGGCTCGCCGCGGGCGCCCGACTATGTGTTTACCGCCGGCGTTCCGGTGCTGGGCATCTGCTACGGGCAGATGGTGATGTGCGCGCAACTGGGCGGCGAGGTTAAGGGGGCGGATATCCGCGAATTCGGCCGCGCCTATGTCGAGGTGGTGGAGGATTGCGCGTTGTTCGAGGGCGCCTGGGTGAAGGGCGCGCGCGAGCAGGTGTGGATGAGCCATGGCGATCATATTTCAGCGCCCCCGCCTGGGTTCAGGACGGTGGCGGTTTCGGAAGGAGCGCCCTACGCGCTCATCGCCGATGATAAGCGCAAATTTTACGGGCTTATGTTTCACCCCGAGGTTGTGCACACGCCGCATGGCGCGCAACTGCTGAGAAATTTCACGCATAAGGTCTGCGGGCTTTCCGGTGACTGGACGATGGCGGGCTTCCGCGCCACGGAAATCGCCAAAATCCGCGCGCAGGTCGGCTCAGGCAAGGTGGTTTGCGGGCTCTCGGGCGGGGTGGATTCCTCGGTGGCCGCAGCCCTGATCCATGAGGCGATCGGCGACCAGCTCACCTGTATTTTCGTGGATCATGGTTTTATGCGCGCGGGCGAGGCGGCCGAGGTCGTGAAGGTGTTTCGCGACCAGTTCAACATCAAACTCATCCACCGCGATGCGTCCGAGCTATTCTTCCGTAATCTGGATGGCGTCACCGACCCCGAGCAGAAACGCAAAATCATCGGCCGGCTGTTTGTGGATGTTTTTGATGAGGAAGCGAGAGAACTGGGCGGCGCTGATTTCCTCGCGCAAGGCACGCTGTATCCGGACGTGATCGAGTCCGTGAGCGCGCTCGGCGGCCCGAGTGTCACGATCAAATCGCACCATAATGTCGGCGGATTGCCGGATTACATGAAGCTCAAACTCGTTGAGCCGTTGCGTGAACTTTTCAAGGACGAAGTGCGCGTGCTAGGCCGCGAGCTTGGCCTGCCGGAGAGCATCGTCGGCCGGCATCCGTTCCCTGGGCCGGGCCTTGCCATTCGCATCCTCGGCGCGCCGACGCGTGAGGCGGTCGAAATTCTGCAAAAAGCCGATGCGATCTATCTGGAGGAAATCCGCGCCGCCGGGTTGTATGATGCGATCTGGCAGGCCTTCGCGGTACTGCTGCCGGTTAAATCCGTCGGCGTGATGGGCGATGGCCGCACCTATGACCAGGTATGCGCGCTGCGCGCCGTGACGAGCACGGATGGCATGACGGCGGATGTGTTTCACTTCGACATGGGGTTTTTGACCCGCGTGTCCAACCGCATCGTCAATGAGGTGCGCGGCATCAACCGCGTGACGTATGACATCACCAGCAAACCGCCGGGGACAATTGAGTGGGAATAACGGGCGACGCAGTCAACGGTTAGGAGGTTCACCATGCCAGACACCGCCAACGCCGCACAGATCGACTACTGGAACGCAACCACCGGACAGGTATGGGTGCAGCTCCAGGCGCAGCTCGACCAGCAGCTGGCACCGCTCGGGCGCGAGGCAATGCGCGCGCTGGCGCCCAAGGCGGGAGAGCGGATTCTCGATATCGGTTGCGGTTGCGGCCAGACCACGCTGGAGCTTGCGGCCCATGCCGGGCCGTCCGGCGCTGTCACGGGTGTTGATGTTTCCAGGCCGATGCTGGATGTCGCGCGAAGCCGCACGTTGCCGCCTGAATCCGCGCAAGCCGTTTTCCTGGAGGCCGACGCGCAAAGCACGGAATTTGGCGAAGGCATGTTCGACGCCGCGTTCAGCCGTTTCGGCGTCATGTTTTTCAGCGATCCCGTGGAGGCTTTCGGCAATATCCGCAAATCGCTCAAACCCGGCGGGCGGTTGGGTTTTGTCTGCTGGGGGCCTTTCCAGGATAATCCGTGGATGCGCGCGCCGCTGGAGGCAGCAGCCGCATTTTTGCCACCCAGCCCCCCGGCTGACCCCACGGCGCCGGGTCCGTTTGCGTTCGCTGATGCGCGGCGCCTGCGGGGAATTTTAACCGATGCGGGATTTCGCGATATTTCGATTGACCCGTTCGACAGTTTGATCGGCGGCGGAGATATTGAAGAGAGCCTGAATCTGGCGCTGCGCATCGGGCCTCTGGGCACTGCCTTGCGCGAAAATCCGCAGTTTAGAACAGAGGCCGAGGTGGCCATCAGGCCGGTGCTTTTGCAATATCTGACACCTCAGGGCGTGCTGATGCCGGCATCTGTATGGATCGTGTTGGCGCGGGCGGAGATGAAGTGAGCATGACATTGCAGATCACGATCATTCCCGTCACGCCCTTCCAGCAGAATTGCGCGTTGATCTGGGATTCGGAGAGCAAAACCGGCGCGGTGGTGGATCCCGGCGGGGATGTACCGCGCATTATCGCCGCGATTGCAAAAGCCGGTGTCACCGTCAGCGATATTTTTCTCACCCACGGGCATCTGGACCATGCCGGCGGCGCGGCGGAACTGGCGGCCAAGCTGGATGTGCGCATAACCGGGCCGGGGGTGGAGGATAAATTCCTGCTCGACGGCATTGCAGACCAGGCCGCGCAGTTTGGTTTTTCCGCACGGAACTGCGCGCCGGATTCCTGGCTCAGGGAAGGTGATAAAATAACAATGGCTGGTGTGGTGTTCGACGTACTGCATTGCCCAGGTCACACGCCCGGCCACATGGTATTTGTAAACCATGAATTAAATTTCGGCGTCTTTGGCGATGTGCTATTCCAGAACTCCGTCGGCCGGACGGATTTTCCCTATGGCGATGGGGATGCGCTGATCACCGCTATAAAGACAAAACTCCTGCATCTGCCTGATGATTTTACGTTTATATGCGGGCATGGCGGAAGCTCGACGATCGGCGCTGAGAAGCGGAGCAATCCGTTCATCCGTTAAGTTGCAGCGCGTGGGGCGGCTGCCACGTGCTAAATCAAATGATCTATATCCATCCAGGACAGATGCCCACCCTTGCCGGCGCCGGTATCGAGAAAAATCGCGCGGCCGCCATTGCGGTTTGTTTTGATGTAAGGCCGGCCATCGGCGCTGCGGCGGTCATGCCCGCAATAAACGGTCATGTTTGCGGGAATATCCTCGACCCAGCGGAGCAGCCGCTCGGGCTTGCCCGCGCCGGTCACGCGGCCCGTGGTCTGGCCATAGAGCGCGCGGGCGAGCAACGGCCCCGGCCGGCCGGGGAGCATGGGCGCCGGGGGCTCATGCAGCATTCCCGGATGAAACCCGCCATGTACAAAAAACGTGTTTTTTTCGCGCACCCAAGCCGGAGCCGCCAGAATTTCGGTCAATGCGCGATCTTTCATGGGAGCTGAAAGTTCCGCCAAGCGTACGCGCCAGTGGCTCCCCGCTCACTTTGTCGCCGCGCAAAGCCCGTGCGAGCTTGAAGTCGTGATTGCCAAGGAGAAAAATACCGCGCTTTTCGTCGAGCAACGAAAACATCAGCTTCAACGCGCCGGGCGTGTCCGGCCCGTCATCCACAAGGTCACCCAATTGCACAATGAAGCGGTCTGTTTCAACCGCCATGGCAAATCCCCTGGAATCACCATGAACATCGCCAACCACACGCAAGGGGCGTCCAGGCGGGATCATGCCTTTTTGATCCGTTCATAGGCGGCTAGCGCCCGCTCTCTTCCCTCGTTCAACGAAATAATCGGGCGGGGATAGGATTCGCCAAGGTTGACATGCGCGTCTGTCAAGAATTTTCCGCTCCGCCTCCCAGGGGGCATGAATATATTCATCCGGCAGGCCAGCGAGTTCAGGCACGTATTTGCGTATATAGGCGCCATCGGCGTCGAATTTTTTACCCTGCAGCACCGGGTTGAAAATCCGGAAATACGGTGCGGCATCCGCCCCGCACCCGGCCACCCATTGCCAGGAGGCGCCGTTCGCGGCCTCATCGGCGTCGCACAATGTGTCCCAGAACCATGCTTCGCCCTCCTGCCAGGGGATAAGCAGATGCTTGACGAGAAAAGACGCGCAGATCATGCGCACGCGGTTATGCATCCAGCCCGTTTGCCAAAGCTGGCGCATCCCCGCATCGACGATCGGGACTCCCGTCCGCCCTTTTTGCCAGGCTTCCAGCGCCTTGGCGTCCATGGCCCAGGGGAAGTTGGCGAATTCCCGGCGGATCGGCCTGCTACGCAAATCCGGGTGCTGCCAAAGCAGATTGATCGAAAACTCCCGCCAGAGGAGTTCCTTCAGGAATGTCTGTACGTCTTTCGACCTCCGGCCTTCGCGGTCGCGTGCCACACCATGCGCGGCGAAATTTCACCGAAATGCACATGCGGCGAGAGCATGGACGTGCCATGATTCCCGGCAGATTGCGCGCCTCGTCATAGTGCCGCACCGGCCCGGCGAGAAATGCGTTCAGCCGCGCATGTGCCCCAGCCTCGCCTGGCGTCCAGGTCTCACGCATCCCCCCGGCCCAATCCGGCTTCGCGGGCAGCAAATGCCAGTCCTCCAGTTTTTCTCCGGCAATCCCCTCCACGCCTGGAATTTTTTTCGGCGCGGGCAAAAATTCGTCAGGTACCCCGGCCTCAGAACAGGCTTTCGCGAATGGGGTATAGACGCCGTAAGCCCCGCCAGTTTTGGTTTTGATGCGTTCCGGGGGAAACAAGCTAACGGAGAGATGCCGGTGAAAGCCAATGCCATGTTTTTGCAGCCCGGCATCCACGGCGCGGTCTGCCTCGCGCAAAGCGGGCTCGAAACTGCGTGCCGCATGGACGCTACCCGCGCCGATTGCAGCGGCCAGTTCGGGGATGATCTTTTCTGGATTGCCCCGTCGCAGCACAAGCCTGGCACCGCGATCGGATAAATCCTTGGAGAGTGCCGTGAGCGAGTGGTGCAGCCACCAACGGCTGGCTCCCCCTAAATTCTCATCCAGAATAAAAACGGGGAGAATTTTATCGCCTGCCCCAAGGGCCGCGGTGAGAGCCGGGTTGTCTTCGAGCCTTAAATCGTTACGGAACCATAGTAACGCCGTGCTCATGCCACCTCGGCCATGCGGCCGAGCTGCTCCAGCGCGAAGCTGAAGAGTTGGTCCTGGCCGAGCAGAAACACCCGCAAGCCGCGCGGAAAAAGCCGTGAGATCGCCGGGTCGCGCACATCCATCCCGCCGGCATAGGCGCCGAAGGCCGGTAGCATGAGGCGGCTGGCATCGGTGACGAAACACGGCCGGCTAACCCGCTTGGCACGCGCATCGATGCTGGCTTTGGGATGGTAATGCCCGGAAATCTCGATCTCGCGCGGGCCAAGCACGGTTGCGGCCTCGTGCCGGAAGGTAAACGGACCTTCACGGTAAATCGGCAGGCATACCCCCGGCATTCCGGTGGGTACTGCATCATCCTTGCCGGTGACCCAGATAAAACTCGCCTCTCGGGCCATTGCCTCGATCTTCGCGCGATCTTCCTTGGCCAGCCTGCCATGCGCGTTGTGGTCATGGAAACTATCGCCAAGGGCGATCACCTTCGCCGGGCGGTACAGCCGGACCAGACGGTTCAGCCGCTCCAGCGTCGCCTTGGTGTCATAAGGCGGTGACAGCGGGCCGCGCGCCGCCAGGGAAGATGACTTCCCAAAGTGCAGATCGGCGACGATGAGCACACGCTTGGCCGGCCAGAAGGCTGCCCCGGCGGGGTCGAGCATTAAACGTTCATCACGGAAGTGAATGGGAGCAGCGGTCATGGCGCGAGAACAAGCATATTCTGCTTCGCAGGGCTATCGATAAATTTTTAGTCATGAAGGTTTGCATGTGTGGTTTGCGCAACCAGCGCTCGGGCCGCTGGTATTACCCGCGCGCTGTTGAAATTACTGCGCGGCCTTGGCCTTCGGTTTGGCTTTTGGTTTTGCCTTGGGCTTTGGCCTTTGGCCGGGCTTTGACCTTCGGCTTGGGCGCGGGTTCCTTCACCACGGCTGCGGCCTTGGCCTTCGCGGTGGATTTTTTGGCCGCGCCCTTCTTGCCCTTCGGCACGATCACCTTGCCTTTTTCAGCCAGCAGCGCCACCGCCTGCTCCAGCGTGAAATCGCCCAACTCCACGCCGCGCGGCAGGTTGGCCACCACATTCCCCCATTGCGCATAGGGTCCGAACCGGCCCTTGCGCGCCACCACGGGTGCCGAGTCTTTCGGGTGGTCGCCCAGGCTGCGGATCGAATCCCTGCTTTTTGCCGATCAGGTCCATCGCGCGGTTGAGGCCGATATGCAGCACGTCGTCATCACGGTCGAGCGAGGCGAAGATCGCGCCCATTTTCACATAAGGTCCAAACCGGCCGACCCCGGCCTCGATCTTCTGTCCCGATTCCGGGTGCAGGCCGATCAACCGGGGGAGGGAGAGCAGACCCAGCGCGTCTTCCAGCGTCAGCGCCTCCGGGTCCATGCCCTTGGTCAGCGAGGAGCGTTTCGGCTTGGCCTTTTTATCCGCGGGGTCCGGTTCACCCTGCTGCACATAAAGCCCATACGGCCCGCGCTTGAGGGTGATGTCCTCGCCCGTCTCCGGGTTCTGGCCCAGCAGTTTCATGCCGTCTTTGAGCGTATCGTCCGGGTTTTCGCCGCCATCGACGGCGAGTTTGCGGGTGTATTGGCAGGTGGGATAGTTCGAACAGCCGATAAAACTGCCATAACGCCCCAGCTTCAGGCCGATCCGCCCGGTGCCGCAGGCGGGGCAGGAGCGGGGGTCGGAGCCGTCCTCGCGGGCGGGGAAGAAATGTGGTCCAAGATCAGCGTCCAGCGCGTCGATCACATCGGAGATTTTGAGGTCCTTGGTCTGCGCCACGGCGGCCGAAAAATCCGTCCAGAAGGCGCGCAGCACCTCGCGCCACTTCGCCGTCCCCTCGGCGATTTCGTCGAGTTGCTCCTCCAACGCCGCGGTGAACCCGGTATCGACGTAACGTGAGAAAAAGCTGGTGAGGAAGGCGGTGACCAGCCGGCCGCGATCCTCGGGGATGAACCGCCGCGCTTCCAACCGCACATAATTACGGTCCCGCAGCACGGTGAGGATGGAGGCATAGGTGGAGGGCCGGCCAATGCCCAGCTCCTCCATTTTCTTCACCAGCGAGGCTTCGGAATAGCGCGGCGGCGGCTGGGTGAAGTGCTGGGTGGCATCGACCTTGCTGGTTTTAACCGGATCGCCCTTGGCCGTGGGCGGCAGGATACGCGCATCCTCATCCTCTGATGCTGCATCATCAAGGTCCTCACGATACAGCTTCAGAAACCCGTCGAACGCCAGGACCGAGCCCGTGGCGCGCGGATGTCTGCCCCTTGCCGTCGGTCATATCCACGCTGGTCTGGTCCAACTCGGCTGCCTGCATCTGGCAGGCCATCGCGCGCTTATAGACCAGCTCGTAGAGCCGCGCCTGATCCGAACTCAGCATTTTTGCCACGCGCTCAGGCTTGAGCGAAATATCCGTGGGGCGGATCGCCTCATGGGCTTCCTGCGCGTTCTTGGCTTTGGAGATATATTCGCGTGGCGCCATCGGCACGTAATCGGGCCCGAAATCAGCCTTGATCTGGCCGCGAATGGCGGTGACAGCCTCTTTCGCCAATTGCACGCCGTCGGTCCGCATATAGGTGATGAGGCCGACGGTCTCGCCGCCGATATCAATCCCCTCATAGAGCTGCTGCGCCAGGCGCATGGTCTGCTGCGAGGAGAATCCCAGCTCGCGGCTCGCCTCCTGCTGCAGCGTGGAGGTGATGAACGGCGGCGGCGGGTTGCGCTTGGTGCGTTTTTTATCGACCTGGGCGACAGTGAAGGTCCCAGCCTGCACGGCGGCCTTCGCCGCCAGCGCCTTGGCTTCGTCGTTCAGGTCGAACTGGTCGAGCTTCTTGCCGCGCATAATGCGTGAGCCGGGCAGGGAAGGGCGCACCTGACGGCGTCACCATGCCGGCCTCGATCGTCCAATACTCGCGGGCCTTGAAAACCTCGATCTCGGCTTCCCGCTCGCAGATCAACCGCAGCGACACCGACTGCACACGCCCAGCCGAGCGGCTGCCAGGCAGCTTGCGCCACAAAACAGGGGAGAGCGTGAAGCCCACCAGATAATCCAGCGCGCGGCGGGCGAGGTAAGCCTCGATCAGCGGCTGGTCCAGCTCGCGCGGGGCCGCCATCGCGGCTTTCACCGCGGATTTGGTGATCTCGTTGAAGGTCACCCGCAGGACGTTAATGCCCTTGAGCGCGTTTTTATCCTCCAGCATGGCCCGCACATGCCAGGAGATCGCCTCGCCCTCGCGGTCCGGGTCGGTCGCCAGATACAGGGTTTTAGCGCCTTTTAGCGCCCTGGCGATCTCGCCCATATGCTTGGTGCCGCGCTCATCGGCCTCCCAGGACATGGCAAAATCATCGTCCGGCCGCACCGAGCCGTCTTTCGCCGGCAGGTCGCGGACATGGCCGAAGGAGGCCAGAACCTTATATGAATCGCCCAGATACTTATTGATCGTCTTGGCTTTGGACGGGGATTTGACGACGACGATATCAGTCAATAACCGTTCCAATCATGGGGCTGCGTGGCGTACGACCCGGTTCCCGGCCAGGGTTTCCACCAGGCCGGCAAGTTCAAGTTCAAGGAGAACCGCCGTTACAGCGGCACTCGACAACTGGCAGCGCCGAGCGATCTCGTCAACACCGACCGGATCGGCACCGATCATGGCCGGGATATCCCGCCGCCCCCGGGCCAGCTCGGCGGCGTCCTCGCGTGGCTCCTCCCAGGCCTGGGAAGGTTCCGCGAAGCCCGGCAAACCATGCTGAAACAGCGGATCGCGGGAGAGGCCCTGTCGCGCCGGATTGTCGGGCAGGTTGGCGAACACATCCGCCGCGGACTCGGTGATATGCGCGCCCTGGCGGATCAGATCGTTGGCACCTTTGGAGCGCGGGTCCAGCGGCGAACCCGGCACGCCGAACAATTCCCGCCCTGCCTCATTGGCCATGCGCGCTGTCAGCAGCGAGCCGGAGCGAAGTGCCGCCTCGATCACCACCAGCCCCAGCACCAGCCCGGCGATGATGCGGTTGCGTTTGGGAAAATGCCGGCCTTGCGGCGCGGTGCCCAAGGGCGCTTCCGCCACCACGGCGCCGGTCTCGGCGATCAGCTTTTGCAGTTTTTCATTCTCGGGCGGGTAGGGCATATCCAGCCCGCCGGCGATGACGGCGATGGTTTTGCCGGTGCGCAGCGCGCCGGTGTGGGCGCTCGCGTCGATCCCGCGCGCCAGGCCCGAGACCACAACCAGACGCTCCGCCAGATCCGCGGCCAGACCATCCGCCAGACGCATGCCATTGGCCGAGGCGTTACGGGCCCCGACAATGCCGACCGATGGCGCGCGGAGGAGTGCGATATCGCCCAGCACGGCCAGCGCCGGCGGCGCATCGGCCAGTTGGGCGAGGTATGGCGGATAATCCGGCGTGCCGAGAAAAACGAACCGCCCGCCCATGCGCGCCAGGAGCGACATCTCGCGCTCCGCCTCATTGCGCGATGGCACTTTGGGCGCCGCCCGCCGCCCGCCGGCTTTGGCCAACTCCGGCAATGCCGCAATCGCCTCGGCCACGGTCTCGAACCGCGCCATCAGCCGCCGGTAGGTGATCGGGCCGACACTCTCGGTCCGCACCAGCCGCAGCCTGTCGATGTCGTCGTTCATCAGGCGATTACCGCCTCACGCCTTCTTGCCGATTCGCGGCTCGGTGCCTGCGATCAGGCGCGTTATATTCTCCCGGTGCCGCCAAAAAACGAGTGCCGCGATCACCGCCGCCAGCAATGCCGTCTTCCAGGACTGAAAATACCAGCCCGCCACCGGGGCCACGGCAAAGGCTGTGAGCGCCGCGACCGAGGACCAGCGCAGCGCGAACGCCGCCGTCAGCCATACAGCGCAACAAATCAGCCCAACCGGCCAGCTCACGCCGAACAATACGCCAAGCCCCGTGGCGACACCCTTGCCGCCCTTAAACCCCAGCCAGAACGGATATAAATGCCCCAAAAGCACCGCCAGCGAGGCAAAAAACACCCCGCCATGGCCGTAATGGCGCACGAACAGCACCACCAGCGTGCCCTTCAGCGCGTCCAGCAGCAGCGTCGCCGCGGCGAGTTTTTTGTTGCCGGTGCGCAGCACATTGGTCGCCCCGATATTGCCGGAACCGATCTCGCGAATATCTCCCAGCCCGGCCAGACGCGTGAGGATCAGCCCAAACGGGATCGAGCCCACCATGTAGGCAAACACGCAAAGGAGAAAAATTGTCATCCGAACACCCGTATACCTGTCTTCCAGGTTCCCAGCACCACGCCTTCCAGCGCGCGCCCGTCGAACGGCGTATTTTGCCCCTTGCCCGGCAACTGCCCGGCGGTCACGCGCCAGGAGCGTTCAGGGTGGAACAGGCACAAATCCGCCGGCGCATTTTTTCGCAGCACGCCGGAATCGATGCCCAGCCAGGCCGCCGGCTTTGCGGTGAGCAATGCCAGCGCCTGGGGAAGCGTTAGAGTCCCGGCCTGCACCTGCGCCAGCGTGACACCCAACAGCGTCGCCAGCCCGGCGCCGCCCGGCGATGCATCGGCGAAAGGAAGCCGCTTGTCATCGGCATCACGCGGCTGGTGGTCGGAAGCAATGGCGTCGATCGTGCCATCGGCCAAGGCTGCCAGCACGGCCAGGCGGTCAGCCTCGCACCGCAAAGGTGGCGAGAGCTTGGCATAGGTGCGGAAATCGCCGATCGCGGTCTCGTTCAGGTCGAAATAGGGCGGGGCGGTATCGCAGGTAACCCGCAACCCCTTGTCCTTGGCCTGACGGATGAGTGCGAGGGATTCGGCCGTTGTCACATGCGCGAAATGCACCGCGCCGCCGGTGAGTTCCGCTAACCTTATATCCCGCGCGACGCAGATCGCCTCGGCGGCGGCGGGAATGCCGGGCAGACCCATCCAGGTGGCGCGCGCGCCCTCGGTCGCGGCCCCGCCAGCAGCCAAATCCACGTCTTCCGGGTGCTGCACAATCCGCATCCCGAACCCGCTGGCATAGCTCAGCGCCCGGCGCATCAGCCGCGACGAGCCGATCGTCCGTGCGCCATCGGTAAACGCGACCGCCCCGGCGGCCTTCAGCAAGCCATATTCCGCCAGTTCCCGCCCTTCGCACGCCCGCGTGGCGGCGGCGTAGGGCAGGAGGGTCACGCTTGCGGTCTCAGCGCCGCGCGTGGCGATAAGCCGCACCAGGGCCGGATCATCAATCGCCGGGCGAACTATCGGGCAGCACGGCGATGGTGGTGATCCCGCCCGCCGCCGCCGCCTGGGCTGCACTTGCGATGGTCTCGCGGTATTCGAACCCCGGTTCACCGAGCGAGGCGCGCATGTCCACCAGGCCAGGACATAGCACGGCGCCCTCGGCCTCGATGATCTCCGCGCCATCCGGCCGGCCGAGCGAGGGACCGAAATCCGCGATGATCCCGTTTTGGACCAGCAGTTCGCCTTCAACCATATTCTCAGATGAAGCGTCCAAAAATCTGATTTTACGGAACAAAATCATCAGTTTTGTCCTCGCGCGAGGGAATCCAGCACGGCCATGCGTACGGCCACGCCCATTTCCACCTGTTCCCTGATGACCGAACGCACCGGGTCGTCGGCAACATCGCTGTCGATCTCCACGCCGCGATTTATCGGCCCTGGATGCATCACCAGAGCATCCGGCTTGGCAAAATTCAATTTGCTTCGATCCAGCCCATAAAAATTGAAGAACTCGCGCGAGGATGGGACCATGCCGCCCGACATCCGCTCTTTTTGCAGGCGCAGCGCCATCACGATATCCGCCCCCGCCAAACCCTCTTCCATGTCGTGATAGACTGTCACGCCGGCGGCCTCGATGCCGGCGGGGATGAGGGTAGGGGGGCCAACAACCCGCACGAAATTGCCCATCATCGTCAGGAGCAGGATATTGCTGCGGGCCACGCGGGAATGCGCGATATCGCCGCAGATGGCGACGGTCAGCCCGGAAATCCGGCCCTTGCGGCGGCGAATGGTCAGCGCGTCCAGCAGCGCCTGGGTCGGGTGTTCATGTGTGCCATCCCCGGCATTGATCACCGCGGCCTCGACCTTCTGCGCCAGCAGAGCCGGTGCGCCGGAGCGGTTATGCCGCACCACGAGCAGGTCGCAATTCATCGCGTTCAGCGTCGCCGCCGTGTCCAGCAGGGTCTCGCCCTTGGTCACCGACGAGGTGGAGACCGACATGTTGATCACATCCGCGCCGAGGCGCTTGCCGGCCAGTTCGAAGCTGGTCCGCGTGCGGGTGGAATCCTCGAAGAACAGGTTGATCAACGTCCTGCCGCGCAGCAGATCGCGCTGCGTCTTGCCGGAACGGTTGAGCAGCACATAGCTCTCCGCGAGGTCGAGCAGTGAAGTGACGGAGACCGGGTCCAGTCCCTCGATGCCCAGCAAATGTTTTTGTAATGTCATTAAAGCGCGGTTAGACCACATTCACCCGTGGCGTGTGAAGCCTTTCGAGAGATTTTAAATAGCTTGAATCCAAAGCACCGGATGACGAAATGACATGTAGCGGCAAAGCCCGGGGCGACGATGAAAAAATTTCTAATGATCAGCGTGTTATATGGCCTTTCTGGTTGCGCCTCGCTGCCCTTCATGGGCCCGCCCGCGTCCACGGCGCCGGCGACACCCGTATTCTTCCAGACATTCTCCGCAGCACTCGACCAGTCGGCGCTCTCGACCATCGCCAGCGCCGCCAAAACCGCCAATCAGAAGCCGAATGCCCGGATCACCGTGATCGGCGCCGCCGATAGCGTGGGCAGTGCGCGTGCCAATAAATACCTCTCGGAAACGCGCGCGCAGGTTGTTGCCGACGCACTGGTCGCGGACGGCGTCGCCGCGGAGCGCATCCATATCCGCGGCATGGGCATTGCCCCGTCTGCGGTGGCAGCCGGCACACCGGCGCAGTCCTCCCGCCGGGTGCTTATCGAGATATCAGACTGAAAAAATCCGTGACGACTTGCGCCGGCTGTTGCCTGGTTCCGCGTAATACTGACGCTTAGCCTCCAGCAGGCGCTGGTCGGCGCGTTTTACGATGCTCTCCAGCAACTCCCCAGGTTCGGTGGTGGCCGCGCCGATTGATATTTCAAGGGTCACAGGCGCGTAGAACTGATTGTTCAGCACGACGAGGTTTTCGATTTCGGCCTGTAGTTTTTCACCGGCTTGCGCGTCCAGGCCCGGCATCAGCACGGCAAATTCATCGCCGCCGATCCGCGCCACGGAGCAGGGCTTGTCCACCGCCTTGGCCAGCACCTCACCGGTACGGCGGAGCAAGGCATCGCCGGCAGCGTGGCCAAGCTCATCGTTGACCGTTTTCAGCCCGTTCACATCGAGGATTAATACCGTCACGGGGAACTGCCGCCGCCGCTGCAACCGCGCAAGCTCGTCGGTGTAATATGTCCGGTTGCGCAACTGCGTCAGCACGTCATGAGTGCCGAGATATTCGAGATAAGCCTCGGCTTTTTTGCGGGCCGTGATATCGGTGAGGGCGACCTGCACCAATTCCCAGTCATTTTCATGCCCAGGCAAAACTGAGAATTGCAGCAGGAGATTCAGCATCTCGCCATCGAGCCGGTAATTCACAACCTCCCGAATTTGAAATAATTTACCGTTCCAAAGGTCGATCAGCTGCTCACGGAATGGTGCCTGCATCTCGTCGCGAAACATCTCCCCGAGCCGGGACAAAAGCTCGTCCTTGCCGGTGGCTTGAAATAGCTCCAGCGTGCGCTGATTTCACATCAATCACGCGGATTTCCGCCATGCAGCGGTCGATGAATTCTGGATGGACATCGGTAAAAGCACTGAAATCGCTGATGCCGCGTATCCTAAGATCGTCCAGCAGTGCCTTGATAATGCTAAAATCTTCCACCCATAGCGACACGGGGGAGTGTTCGAACAGGCCATCCGCGTAGGCGGTGCGGGCCGCCACGACGCGGCGCGCCTCCTCGCGCTTGGTGACGTCATCGATCACCACGAGAACACGAGCCCAATCATCAGCGTGGTCCGGCAGAATGGCGCCCCGGAGCTCGATATCGAGCCGCTTGCCCCCCAGCGTGTAGTTCACGGACTGGCCGATAAAATTTGGTGAATCATCCCAAAGTTGCACCAGTTCCTCAATATGCCCCTGCAGCATGTCGTCCCGGAACACGCGATCCAGGTTGCCGATGAGGGTTGCCTGGTCGGGCGCTTCGAACAACGCCAGGGTATGGCGGTTGACCGCAATCACGCGGATGGCGGCAACACAGGCTGCGACGCGCGTGGGATCCTCCCGAAAATGCGCCCGTAAATCGCTCACCCCTGCGGTGCGCCAGGCCGTGAACAGCAATTTCAGCGCGCTGTAATCTTCAAGCCAGAGGGAAACGGGCGCGTGTTCGAAACTGGCATGGGCTAGATCCAGCGGCGCTGACTGTAGCAAACAGACGTCATCGTAAGGTTGATTTGCCATACAACCTTTTGGCGCTTTTTAAGGCCTTTTGTCGACTCCGGAAAACAGGCGGGACATCCCATCGACGAGGCCAGATTTCCCGCAGCCATAGTGCATTTCGGAGACGGGAAGGCGTCTCTAAAGCGCGATCTGCGCTTACATCCAATAATCGCAGAATCAATATTATGGAAAGTCATGGGGCGATATTATACTTCCCATACCCACCACGATATGTGGTATAAGGAGGCGTGCAATGCCGCGCGTTAACCTCAACTCGCGGGAAGTGCTTAATGAAATTTAGACTGACCTACGAAGGGCCACTGCCCTCCACGCAGCGTGGTCCACAGAACGGGCAGCCCGATCCTAGAGCCCCACGAAGCACAAAATTCGCCAACGCTTCCATCCGCAGCTAAAACGCCTTTGGAACACGAACAAAAATCTTATTAAATCAGGCCCATACGAGCAATCTATTCTTTCCGGCGAGGCTCCGACTCCTCCTACGGTCGATAGTCTGAGCCACAAATTTGATATGTTCGGGTGGAGTTTTGTGCCGCTTGTCTCTGAGGAAATAAGCGTGATTTGTGGGCTTGATGTTCTGCTCTTGCGCCCAACGCCACGGAGCAAAGACTCTGTCGTTTGGCGATATTGATAACCGTCTGAAAACGCTTGTTGACGCCCTTGGCGCCCCAAGCCCAAACGAAGATTTACTCGATCACACACCAGAAGAAACGGAGAAACCATTTTTCTGTCTAATGGAAAACGACAAGCTTCTTACGCGTTTGGCCCTAGAGACGGATGAAATGCTTGATCTGGGAAATGGGCTCACGGAATTCAGACGTGCGGCTGATAATTACCGTAGAAATCAGGCCTTTATTTGTCAGTTTTGACAATATGCACTTTGTTTGATGGGGGTGTGATGATGTTTCCGAACGCCTTCTCAAACCCCTCTTTCGTTTCATCCGCGCCAATCTCACGGGTGGCTTCGATAAGGCGCGTTCTCTGTGATCAGATATCAATCACCATGCCGTCATAGCCAGGTTCGATATCCGGCGGCAGCAGCGCGCGCAGGCTCGGGTAGTCCATATCCGGGCCCATATGCGTCAGGATCGTGCGCTTGGGCCGCAGGTGTTCCACCCAGGCGCGTACCTGGTCCAGATTGGCGTGCGTCGGATGGCTGGGACCGCGTGTAAAACAATCGACGACCAGAATGTCGATCCCTTCGAGCGCCGCCAGCGCCGCGTCATCCAGCCGCACCACGTCCGTGCAATACGCAAAATGATCCACCCGCAGACCGAGTGAGCGCGCGTAACCATGGTCCTGGTCGATAATTCCTACCGAAACTCCCAGAATATCAACGGTTTGTCCGGGAACGACGATATGTGGCTCCAGCACCGGATGAATATAAAACCCGCCTGTAAGCGGCTTGAACGCATAGCCAAAGCGGTGCTGTAGCTCCGCCAGGGTTTTTTCGTCCGCATAAGCCGGCATCGGCGCGCCCAATATCCGGTTGAGAATGCGTATCTCATCCAGCCCCGCGATATGGTCGGCATGGGTATGGGTATAGAGCACGGCGTCGATCCGGCCGATGCCCTCACGGGTGAGTTGCAGGCGCAAATCCGGCCCCGTATCGACCAATAAACGTTTGTTTTCAGAGGTTTCCAGCACGATACTCGACCGTGTGCGGCGGTTGCGCGGCTCCCTGGGGTCAAGCTGGCCCCAGTCCCCGAAGCCATCCTTGCCGCCGATCTGCGGTGAGCCAGCCGACCCGCCGACACCCAGCAACGTAACTTTCACGCGGCCTTCCGGTATAGTGTACGAAAATTATGGGTCGTCAGCGCCGCCACAGCCTCTGGTGTCAACCCTTTGATTTCACCCAACACTTTGGCCGTATGCACGGTATAAGCGGGCTCGTTGCGCTTACCCCGGAACGGCACGGGCGCGAGGTATGGCGAGTCCGTTTCCACCAGAAGGCGGTCCAACGGGATGTCCGCGGCAATTTCCCGCAATTCCAGTGACTTGGGAAACGTTAATATGCCCGAGAAGGAGATATAGCCACCCATTTCCACCGCTGCTTCCGCCAGTTTCCGCCCGGAGGAGAAGCAATGGAGGAGGAAGTTGAAATCCCCGCCCCCTGCCCGCTCTTCTGCCAAAATCCGCGCGATATCCTCGTCGGCGTCACGCGCATGAATCGCCAGCGGCAGGCCGGAAATTTGCGCGGCGCGGATATGGGCGCGGAAATTCTGCTCCTGAACGTCGCGCGAGGCTTTGTCGTAGAAATAATCCAGCCCCGATTCACCGATGCCGATCACCTTGGGGTGCGCTGCCAAGGCTGCGATGGTGGCTGCTTCCGGCACCGGGCCTTCCTCACCAGCATGGTTGGGATGGATTCCCACGCAGGCCCAAACATGGTCATTATTTTCAGCAATTTCAATGGCTTGCCGGGACTGGCTCAGCGTCACGCCGATGGTCACCATCTGCTCAACCCCAGCCGCCCGCGCCCGCGCAATCACTTGCGCCTGCTCGCCGGGGGCGGAAAAATAATCCAGATGGCAATGTGAATCGACCAGCATCAGACGGTCTCGACGAAACGCGGAAAAATCCCCGCCGGCGCCGGGAGTGAAATGCCCTCCATCAATTGGGTGTCCAGGGCGGCAAATTGCCGCGCCGTTGCCGCCACCCCAAGCTGGTCCAACAACTTCGCCATGCTGTCGGGCATGAATGGCTGGAGCAAAATACCGGTCGTGCGCAGGACCGAAACCAGCACGAACAACACCGTATTCATGCGGGCCGTGTCCGTCTTTTTCAGCGTCCACGGCGCCTGGTGGTCGATATACCCATCGGCGGCGCGGATCAGCTTCCACACCTCATCCAGCGCGTCATGGAAGGCGAGGCGTCGCACGGCCGCCCTCACCTTTTCCGGCAGCGCGTCAGCCTCTGCCAGCAGCACATGGTCGGCCTCATGCAGCGCGCCCCTTGGGCGGCACCACACCGCCGGCATTTTTGGCGACGAAGGAAAGCGTGCGCTGCGCCAGGTTGCCGATACCGTTCGCCAGCTCCGCATTTGTTCGTGAAATCAGTGCCTTGCGCGAGAAATCTCCGTCATTGCCGAACGGCACCTCGCGCAGCAAAAAGAACCGCACGGTGTCCAGGCCGAATTCATCCACCAGCGGCCGCGCATCGATGAAATTGCCGGTCGATTTGCTCATTTTCTCGCCCTCGACCGTCCACCAGCCGTGGCTGAAGACGCGCTCCGGCAAAGGCAGACCCGCCGCCATGAGAAAAGCCGGCCAGTAAACCGCATGGAACCGGATGATCTCCTTGCCGACCAGATGGAGATTTGCCGGCCAATACGCAAAACGCGCGGCATTTTCATCCGGGTAGCCGGCGGCGGTGAGATAGTTCACCAGCGCGTCCAGCCAGACATACATCACATGCGCCTCATCGCCCGGCACCGGAATGCCCCAGGAGAAGCTGGTCCGGCTGATTGAAAGGTCGTTCAAGCCGCCGCGCACGAAGGAGAGTATCTCGTTGCGCTTGGCCGTGGGCGCGATAAACCCCGGATTTGCCTCATAATATGCCAGAAGACGGTCCTGAAACGCGCTGAGCTTGAAGAAATAAGATGGCTCGACAACCCATTCCACCGGCGCGCCGCTCGGCGCTTTTTTGCTCCCATCGGGTGCCGTGGTCAGTTCTTCCTCGTCATAAAACGCCTCGTCGCGGACCGCGTACCAGCCCTCATAGGCGCCGAGATAAATCGCCCCCGCTGCCTCCAGCCGCCGCCACAGCGCCTGCGCCGCCGCCTTGTGCCGGGGTTCCGTGGTGCGGATGAAATCGTCGTTGGAGATGTTCATCCGCCGGGCCATGTCGCGGAAATCCGCGGCCACAGTATCCGTGAATGTCTGCGGGTCCACCCCGGCCGCCCGCGCCGCTGCCTCCACCTTCTGGCCGTGCTCATCCGTCCCGGTGAGGAAGAACACGTCCGCCCCGTCCAGCCGGTGCCAGCGCGCGATAACGTCCGCCGCGACGGAAGTATAGGCGTGGCCGAGATGCGGCGCGCCATTCACGTAGTAAATCGGCGTCGTGATATAAAATTTCTGTCTACTCATGACCTGTGCAACTGGCTGAGCGCCACGATCACCGCGGCGCGTTTATCGAGGTTGAGGCCTACCACCTCGCGCTCGAGTTTTCCAAATTCCTGCCAGAGCGTCACATCGCCCGCAAGCCGCGCCGGGCTCTGGCCAGACCTTGCGCTGGCGCGGGTATTGGCTGCGAGACCAGCGCGTAACAACGTGAAAAACGTCGCGAATTTATCCACGCCCTCAACCGCGCGGGCCACCGTATCAGCGATGTTCTGCGCGCGGTCAGGTGCTACCGGGGCGCTCAGCACCTCATCCACCAGCCCGGCCAGCGCCACGCCGCCTTCCGCCGCCAGGGTCAGCGCCGTGCCGATGCTGCCCTCCGCCAGCCCCACCAGCCTGGCGCGCTCATGCTCGCTCAGCTCCGGCGCATAATCCGCCAGCAGTGCCGCCACGTCCGCATCCGCCAGCGCCCCCAGGGGAAGCGCGCGGCAGCGGCTGCGGATCGTCGGCAGCAACCGCCCAGGTGCTGCGGAAACCAGCAGCAAAATCGCCCGCGCCGGCGGCTCCTCGAGCATTTTTAGCAATGCATTGGCGGTCTGCGGGTTCATATCCTCCGCCCCGTCGACGATCACCACGCGCCAGCCACCCTCCGAGGGCGTATGGTGCATAAACTGAATCGCCTCCCGAACCGTCTCGATCACGATCACCGATTGCAACCGGTCCTTTTTGTCGTTCAGCCGCCGCTCCACGGTGAACAAATCCGGATGCGTTGCCGCCGCCACCCGGCGGAACACCGGCGCGCTCTCAGGTAACGAGAGGTCGGCGCTGGTCCCGCCCGCCAGCAGCCAGCGCGCGAAGCGGAACGCCAAAGTCGCCTTGCCGATGCCCGGCTGCCCGGAGATCAGCCAGCCATGATGCAGCCGGCCGGAGGTAGCGGCGTGATACAGCGAGGCCAGAGCGGCTTCATGGCCCGCAAAATGTGGGTTGGCGCGCGGTTCCGGTATCATCGCCCAGTCCGCTGCCTGATCGCCTCGCGCATCTCGCCGACCACCGCCTGCACCGGCTTTGTGCTGTCGATCATAACGCAGCGGTCAGGCTCGGAGGCGGCAATCGCCCGGAATCCATGGGCGATGCGCGCCATGGTGTCGCTCCCCATCTGCTCATAGCGGTCGCTTAGCCCACCACGCGTGGCAAGCCTTGCTTTTGATGTAGTTTCAGGCACTTCCAGCATGAACGTAATGTCCGGCCGCAAATTTATCAGCCTGACCAGGCAGGCGACGTAGGCGATATCCACGCCCAGGCCATAGGCCTGATACGCCATGGTGGAATCGTAATACCGGTCGCAGATCACCACCGCCCCCCGCTCAAGCGCCGGGCGAATGACCGCCGCCACATGGTCCGCCCGCGCCGCGAAATGCAGCATGGTCTGTGCCAGGGGCTCCAGGCTGGTATCGGTGCTGAGCAGCAACGCGCGGATCGCCTCCGCCCCCGGCGTGCCGCCCGGCTCGCGCGTGGCCACAACCTCATGCCCTTCCACACGCATTATGGCGGCAAGCTCTCCGGCGGCGGTGGATTTACCCACCCCCTCCCCGCCTTCGAGCGTAATGAAGATACCTGTTCGCTCTGTCACCTCAGGATTATCCCCAACGCGCTCATCGCACGCATTTATCCCCAACGCGCTCATCGCACGATAATCTCAGGATCGGTGATGCCTCGCGCAAGAATCTGCTGCAAAGCCGCATCGGCATCCGCAACCGAGTGATAAGGCCCGACATTCACGGCGTATAAAGTGCGGTCGCCGCCAGAAACCGGCACGATCCTTGCGCTCAAGCCGCCCAGCCGTTCCATCATCCTGAATGCATCGCTCTCACGGCCAAACCCTGGAATTTGCACGAAAAGCGGTCCAGGGGCAGGCGCGGTTCTCGTCACGGTCCCGGTAAGCTGTACACCCTGCGCCTGAGACGCATCATTTTGCGTGGGGGTCAGGTTTTGCACCGCACCGGCAACTCCCCCACCCGGCGGTGCCAGGCTCTGCGCGGTAACGCCGGCAACCGGTGCTGCGGCAAGCTTAGGCCCTTGCCCGAGCGCGCCATCCAGTGCTGCTGTCTGAGCCTCGTTCAGCTTCACCTCGACCTCGACCACGCCGCCAGGGGGATAGCCCAGCAACCGCGCCACGCGTGGCGTGACCGCGATGATCCGCCCCGGAATATCCGGGCCGCGATCATTCACCCGCACATCCACCGAATAACCGTTCACCAGATTGGTCACGGTGACGATCGCGGGGAGTTGCAGCACCGGGCTGGCGGCGGCCAGGGCGTCCGGGTCGTATACCTCGTTATCCGCGGTGTACCCCGGCGCGTTATCGCCGATCACGGTGGAAAGTCCGGTCATGTCATAGCTATTGTACATGCGCGGATAGCGCCACTCACCGCCCGCCTGATACGGGTTGCCGACGGTGAACTTCACCGGCCCTTTCGGTGACAAGGACGCCTGATGCGCGCAACTGGCGAGTGCTACGAACAGACCGAGAATATACCGGTTGATCATGCGCTCAGCACCATCCGGCCAAGGCCGCCGACCGCCAGCGCGTAATAATCCGAGGCGTTATAGCGCCGTATCACCTGGAAATTCGCATAGACCAGAAAGGCTTCGCCGCCGGCGCCATCCGGGAGCAAAAGAGCCGCCGGTGTGCTGTTGGGCAGACGAGCAGCGCCGGGTAGGCGTTGCACACGCTGCCCGAGCCAATAGCCAAGCGTCTTCACATTCTCCGCCCGGTCATCGCCACGTTGATGGATGAGGGGGCGAGCACCGGTTCGCTCGATGGCTCACCCGGCGTCCATCCGGCTTTCGCCAGATAATTGCCCATCGAGGCCAGCGTGTCGGCATCGGAGGTCCAGATATCCGGCCTGCCATTGCCAGAAAACGAGACCGCGGTGGAGAGATACACGCTCGGCATGAATTGCGGCTGGCCCATCGCCCCGGCATAGGAGCCGATGAGTTTTTGCGCCGGCGCATCGCCATTGGCGACGATCCGCATGGCCGAGATCACCTGGCCGGAGAAGTAGCTACTGTTGCGGTTCCAGGCCAGCGTGGTGAGCGCGTCTATGACGTCGAAATCGCCCTGCGTGGTGCCGTAATTGGTCTCGATGCCCCAGATGCCGAGCAGCGGCCCGGCCGAAACGCCAAACCGGCTTGTGACGGCCGCCAGCAGGTTGCGCGAGGAGCCCTTTTTTTGGATACCTTCCTGCACCCGCGCATGGTTCAGCACGTGGGAGGAATACACCGCCCAGGTCTCCGTGAATTCAGGCTGGTGCTGATCGAGTTTTAATACATCCGCATTGGGAGACCAGGTTTCCCGTCGTCTGCTGGATGATAGCCTGAGGAATGCCATCGGCTGCGGCGCGGCGTTGCAACGCGGCCAGAAACGTATTGAAATCCCCCGCTCGCGCCATGCGCGGCAGCGCCAAAGAGAGTGAAATGCCCGTGAGTAATGCGCGCCTGTCCATGCTGATGATCCTGCCACGGCGGAGTGCCGCGCCGCAACATGTAGGTGACAAGGCAAGCCTTTACTTCAGTTTCCACCAAACAAAATGCGATTACGTCGGGTTGGGCGTGGTGTGGGTAAGCATTTTTCCTCAAAACCGCCCGGAAATCGCGACGCTCCCGTACTGGAACGCCGGTGCCGCATGATGAAATTGCGGCGTCGTGAAAACTTCCGTCGCGGTAATTCGGATCCCGTCCAAAATCACAGCTCCCCCGACCACCGCATCCGCCTGGAAAGGGGTCAGCGGTACGCTCCGGCTCGGCGCAAAATCATTGCCCTGAATGAAAATATCATGCGCCACCACGCGGCCATCCACGCCGCCGAATATATACCACACCTGATCACTCGTCGGCGTATAGGCGTCGGTCCCTGTAATGCCCGGCTGAATCAGCGCCGGACCGAAATCCGAATCCAGCCCCTGGCCGAACCGCACAATGGCGCCAGCCTGCGCGTATATCTCCGTGTTACCCACCTGCCCCGTCACCTGGGGCAACACCTGCACCCCAATTGTCCCGCCATCAAAGGAACCGATATCTTCACGCCATATCCGTCCGCCGAGGAAATCGAGCGTCGGCTCATTGCGCAACTGGTAGCGCCAGCCCTTGCTGGTCGTGTCCCCGATGAGGGTGTGAAAGCCGTTCTGTATGTATTTTCCCAGAGCATCCGGCCCGACCACACCAACACTCACCTGCGCGATGCTTCGTGTCGTCGTGGTGTCCTGGATCAGGCTGGTATGCAGCGCCAGTTGCGCCGAATAGGGCTGATCATGGGGGTTGGGATCATAGGCCTGCGTGTCGGTAGGCGTAAAAATTACCTGCTGGAGGTCGAATTCCAGCCGCTGCGTGCCTTGCCCAAAAATCTGGTGGCCGAACGCGCTGAGGAAATTCGGCACAACACCGGTCGGCGTAACATAACCCAGCCGAACGCCGGAAGTGTATTGCTCATCCGTGCTGGGCAGGGACAATGAGTCGTTTTCGATCTGCACGGTTACGATGCTGCCTGGGTCCGGCGGCGGACTATCGGCCCAGGCTTTGAGAGGCAAGCCGCTGAGCGGCATGGCCAGCAGGGTTACGGCGCACAAGGATGAGCGCCGCAGGATTTCGGATTTGTTCATGCGCCGTTAATCAGCATGAACGGTACACTATACAAGTGCGTAATGATACAAGGTGGAATGTAATTAAATCCTAACTCTCGCGTGCCGTGCAACTTATCGTTCGCGTGCCGTGCACGACGCCAGGTCAAGCAGCCGTTCCAGCACTTCGGTTTCCTGCGCACCGGCAATGGCATGCTCTCCGTCGATAAGAAAGCATGGCACACCATTAATTCCCAGCCGATGCGCGTGCAGATTTTCCGCATGCACGAACTCTGTGCCCTCCCCCGAACCAAGAAATGCTAGTGTTTCTTGGCCGTCCATGCCCTGTTCCGCGGCGAGCCTTGCCAGCACCGCGCGACTGCCAATATCGGCGCCGTCGATGAAATGCGCGCGGAAAATCCGGTCCACCAGCACATCGGCGGCGCCAAACCGGCCGGCATAGCGGACCAGCCGGTGCGCATCCACGCTGCTGGGCGTCCGGCGGATGGCGGCGAAGTCGAATTCGATTCCCTCGGCTGCACCGAGCTCAGCGATCGAGGCATAGAGCCGGCGCGCCCGGTCCTCGGCGCCGAATTTACGGATCATGTAATCGGCGCGCATCATGCCGGACCGTGGCATGTCCGGGTTCAGCAGAAACGGCCGCCAGACCAGCTCGACCCCCATATCCTGCCGCCGCTCCAGCAGAAAGGCGAGTCGCCTCACGCCCAGATAGCACCAGGGGCAAACAAAATCGTAGACGATTTCGATCACCAGCCGCGCCGGCAGGGGGGCGAGGATATTCATGCCACCTTCTTAATCCGGTTTTTGAATTTTCACGAGAGCCAGAGCAGGATCGCCTTGACGCCGCCGCGCAAGACGCGATGATCGGGCCAGTCTGGCGTGATATGCCCTTGGAGACAAATTTTGAAAATCAGCACCTTAACGTTAACTTTTACCATCCTGCTTTGGGGCGGGGCGGCCCAGGCCCGGCAGAATCCAACGCCGCCGCCGTCGGGCATCGTGGTTCATCTCTTCGGCCAGAACTCGGTAGCCTCGCATATTCTCCCAGCCGGCGAGACGAAAACCACCCAGGGCGGTGACGCAGCGAACACAGCACCGAGCACGCAAAGCATCCTGCATCAGATGTTCGTGACCGGCGACCCGAACCAGAAGCCCGGTGCTGCCTTTGCCAAAGGCAAAAGCGCCACGCCTTTGGCTAACTAGAGCCTGAGCAAGCCAAGGCCGAAACAAAAAAAGGCGCCCCGAACAGGAGCGCCTTTGAATTTGACATTCGGAGCCGTATTACCGTGAGTAATACTCGACAACGAGGTTCGGGTCCATCTGCACGGGAAACGGCACATCGGCCAGTTTCGGGGCGCGCAGGAACTTGCCCTTCATCGCCCGGTGATCAACTTCCATATATTCCGGCACGTCGCGCTCGGCACTCTGCGCCGCATCCAGAACAACGGCGATCTGCTTGGATTTCTCCCGCACTTCGATCACGTCATTGTCCTTCACCAGGTAAGACGGGATGTTCACCTTGCTCCCGTTCACGGTGATATGGCCATGGCTGACGAACTGGCGCGCCGCGAACGGGGTGACGGCGAATTTCAGCCGGTACACCACGGCATCGAGCCGGCGCTCCAGAATTTCGATGAGGTTTTCAGACGTATCGCCTTTGCGGCGCACGGCTTCCTCATAATATTTGTAGAAGGATTTTTCGGAGATATTCCCGTAATAGCCCTTCAGCTTCTGCTTCGCCATGAGCTGCACGCCGTAATCGGACGGCTTCTTGCGGCGCTGGCCATGCTGGCCCGGCCCGTATTCGCGCTTGTTGACCGGCGACTTCGCGCGGCCCCACAGGTTAACGCCCAACCGGCGGTTGATCTTATACTTACTCTCAGTGCGCTTGGTCATGGCGCTTGCCCTTCTTGTTAAAATTCCGCCAGTAGTCTCCCTTTTGCAAATGCAAAAAAGAGCGGGCGCAAGCGACCACCGCCTGTCCACGTTCCCGGCCTTGAGCCCGCCTCCTACGCCGCGCCGCTTTTTGCGTCAACCGGCCGCCGCACCCAGCTCTGCACGATCGCCGCCAGCGGTAGCGTCACCTCCTGCTCCGGCCGGTCCAATCGCAGGGTGGCAACCCGGCCCATCCACACGCCCTCATCCTGGCTGTCATTGGGGTAAAACCCCTCCCCCAGCCGCATCGCGGGGGTGGGGCGCAGGCACACGCCAAGCTCGCGCCGGTCCTCGGATTCAGGGTCGGTATCGGCGGGGCACGCCACCGACGAGAGCAGAGTCACATCCCGCACCTTATCCGCGAAAACAAACCGCGCCATGCGCCAGCGCCCCACGGTGCGGATGACCGGCACCACGCTTTCGCCTGCCCCCACCGCGCGCAAAAGCGGCCAATAGGTCAGTGAGAACCCCGCCGCCAGCGCGATGCCATGCAGCCGCCGGCGTACCGCTGCCAGCCGCGCGCCTTTGGTCACCGTTGGCGCATAGGCCCGCCGCGCGGGGGATCGGCGGCCCATTTCATGATACAGCGCGCCACGATTGCCGGCGTCGAAATAGGACTCACACGGCAGCGCCTCGGCCAGCAGAATATCGTGCCGGTCAAGTTCGATATGATAATACGTCATCGCCGCGATGTTTTGCTCGCGGATGATCGTCGCCCCGTTCACCAGATGCGTGGCCGGGATCAACACGCCATCGGCATACACGCAATGCAGCGGTGAGAGCCGCAATGGCCGCAGCGGCAACCCCGGCCCGAACGCGCCGGGCATGATCAGCACCGGCAGCGCGCAGCGCGCGGCGCCCGGCCCCAGATCGAGCGTGCGCCGCCCGATCCAGCGCACCGGGCGTTTATCCCCGGTCGCGGTCACCAGCGGATCGCCGGGTTTCAGGCTCTCCACGGCGCGGTAGCCGTTCGGCGTGAGCAGGCGGGTGCCGCGCGCGAAACAGGGCAGTTCATCGCCCAAAGTGATCAGCGACCCGCCAGCGCCGTCGGAGACGATGCTTACCCCCGGCTGCCCGCTTGCAAGGCCGATCCCGAACGTCGAGACCACGCTGCCCAGTGTGTCGTATATGGTGAGATTGCCCGCCGTGGCGCCGCCGGAATAGCTAACCAGGCTGGGTGCAACCCCCACCAGGTCGATGGCGTCATGTCCCACCATGTTCTGCACGCCCGTGAACGGCCTGGAAGGGTCGTTGAGCGTGATCAGCGCGTCAGCGCCCGCGAACATCACCGGCGCGCCGCTGCCCAAACCCCCGGTAATATCGAGGGCCGCCGAGGCCGCCACCTCGATCACCGAGGCATTGGTGATGCTCCCGTTCAGGATCAGCGTGCCGCCTTGCGCCACGACATCCCCGTTGTTCACGATGCTGGCGGCATTCACCACGCCGTACCCGGCCAGCGTGCCCGACGCCACGCTGAGTCCTTGCGCATCGATCATTCCGCCGCTCAGCGAAATATCCGCCCCGGCGAGAATCGTCCCGGCGGAAGCCAGCGTGCCGGCAATGGACATCGCCCCGCCCGAGAGCGTGATCGCGGCGGCGCTCAGGCTCGCATCGGCGCCGATCTGGATGCTGCCCGCCGGACCACCCAGCTCCAGCAAACCGCCGACCGCCAGGCTCGCCGTGCCACCCAGCGCGAGCCGCCTGAGTCATAAAACGACGCCGCCTGAATCCGCGCGGCACCATCCAGAATCACGCTGCCCGCATTGTTCACGTCGCCGAGATTCGCCGCCGCATCCCCATAGGCGAACAGCGTCCCGCCACTGCCTGAACTCACCGCGCCCGAATCCAGGCTGCCGCCAAGGTTCACCACGGCCGCGCCCGCCTGCCCGACATCCAGCGTCCCGGCCAAAGTCAGCGCGCCCAGCACATCGGCCACGCTGCCAGCGCCCGCCGCGACGCCCGCCAGAGTCATATTGCCGCTGCTGGAAAATCCGGTGGTGATGATCGCCAGCGTGCCCGCGCCGCTCGCATCGCCCAGAGTCACATCCCCGCCCAGCGTCACCGCCGCCGCTGCGTTGAAAATCGCGGTGGCGCCGGCATCGACCAGCAAAGCCGTGCCGGAAATCCCGTTCACCGCCAGCGCGTCGGCGAATTCCACCGTGCCATCCACCATAATCTCGCCCGGTGCCGCCAGCGTGCTGATCACCGGCAGGCCGGAACTCACCCCGAAAGAGGCGATCTGCGCCTCGCTGAACGGGCCACCCGCATAGCCATTCACCGTTCCGGGCGGCGCGGCACTGATCCCTGTATAATCGAGCAGCCCGCTCAACACGCCTGTGCTGCTCGCGAATGTCAGCGTGTCCGCCACGCCTGTCCCGGTATAGGTCAGCCCGGCCAGAGCCGTGTTCAGCGCCGTGATGTCGGCGGCGGAGAGCACGATGCTCGCTGCGGGGGCAGATCGTACCGTCGCTTAAACTCCCGTATGCGGCGGAAATTGTCAGGCTCAGGCTCTGCGTCGTGCCGGTGGGCAATTGCAGGCTCAACCCTTGCAGCGGCTGCGCGACACCCGCGCTGGCAACAAACCCAACCGCTTGGGTTATGGTAGCGGCGGCGGGCCGAAGGGTCACATTCGGATCGCCCTGGGCGTCCAACCCGGTGGCGAGCACGCTCCCAGTCGGGATGCTGGCGAAGATTGTATAGCTATCCGTGGTGCCGGAGCTATCCATCCCGGCGACCGTGAAGGAGCCCTGCCCTTCGTTCAGCACGCTGAAATTCGAGAGGCCGGGAAAGATCAACTGGTCGCCCGGCAGAAACCCGTCAATCGTACCGGAAAACGCCTGCGGCCCGTTGATCACGAACGCCCCCGCATTGCCCAAAAAACTCAAGGTCACGGAATTGTCGATGGTCAGCGGTGTCGTGTTGAACACGCCATAAAGCGGTGTCACCGGCCCCAGCACCATCACCCCGCCGGCGGCGACGTCCAGATTGGCGCCACCGCTGATGATTCCCGCCGCGATCTGCAGGGTCTCGCCGCCCTGGGCCAGGATCGTGCCAGGCCCGGAGATGAGCCCTGATTCGGAGAAATTACCCGCTGTCAGTGTGCCGCTGCCGGTCAGCACCGCGCCGGCGGCAAGCGAGACCGCCTGGGCGTAATTCAGCGCCTCGCCGCCATCGGCGACCAGTTGGCCGGAAAAATCCAGCAGGCCGGACGTGCCGAGCAGGACCGGCCCGGCGAAATTCGCGCCATCGCCGATCACCAGCGTCCCGGCGGAGGTGAGAGTCGTTGCCGCGAGCGTGCCAAAGTCGAAGCTCGTGCCGCTTAAGGTACAGCGCATTATAGGGCAGTTCCAGGTTCGCATCAGGCGCGACCATCACCGCACCGGCCCCGCTGATATCGCCCAGCACGGCGGTCGTGCCGGTAACCGCCATCGTGCCGGTCAGCGTCTCGCCGCCCAGCACCACGGTTTGCGAGCCTGCGGCCAGCGTGCCATTGGCCCCCGCCGTACCCACGATGTTGAGATAGACATTGCCGTAGGTCAGCACGCTGGGCAGCACGCCTGTGAGGTTGCGCAGCGCGTAGCTCAAATGCTCCCCGCCCGCCGGCCCGGCGAATTCCAGCCCGGCCAGCAATGTATTCAGCGCGCCGATCTCATCGGCGGTGAAACTCAGATCGATAAAGCCCGTGCCCAGCCCGCTCGCGGTGATCGCGCTGGCGTCGGTATAACCCGGCAGCAGCAAAATTCCCGAGGTGACGGAGAGCGTGAGGTTGAGTGTTTCGCTCCGCCCCAACCCCATTTGCGCAAGCCCGCTGGCGATCGGGTCGCTGAGAAAAAGCGAGGGCAGGCTATCCAGCGCATTGGGCTGGATTGTGACGATCTTCGCGGGGGCGACGAAAGCCGGGCCGGTCAGCGGCACGGTATTCACAAAAATATCCGTCTGGGCGCCAAGTTCAGCCGGGTCGCTGGCGGTGAGGGTGATCACATCGCTGGTCACGCTGCCCGGTTCGATCACCTCCAGGCTCGCCAGCGCGGCGTTCACCTGCAATGATGTGCCGCTGAGCGATAGGCTCCCGCCGCTGCCGGTCACGGTGGCGCCACCGCTCGCACTGGCCAGGAGTGTCCCGTGTCCCGCTACCAGTTCCACGCTCAGCTGGCCGGTCGTATCGGCATCGGCGATGGAAATGCCGCCCGGCGGCAGCGCATCGAGCGATGACAAGGTCCCGCTGCCCGCGAGCACGGTTATCGTCGCAGGCGCGGTGATATCGAGACGGCTGGTCACGATTGAGAGTTATACAACCGAAGATATTTCTACAACCATACCAATTCAACCGGAAGTGGATCACGGTTTTTGTTTTGCCTAGTCATTTTATCTGTTGACCAATGTCAAAGCGCTTATGGTGGCGCGCCCGGTCTGGCCCCATACTATGCGTCATGAAGACCGTGCATAAAAAACCCCGCGTCAAGCCTGCGAAACAGGCCGATTTGCCGACGCGCGAGTTCGATCAAGGAATTTCTTGCGCAGGCGGGGCAAAAAATCGGGCTACGTGAGGTCGTGCGGGCTTTTGGCGTAAAGCCTGACGATAAAAAAGCCTTGCGCGACCTGATGAAATCGCTGGAGGCCGATGGCGTGGTGGAACGCGCGGGCCGCAAACAGTACCGCGAGACCGGCCGCCTGCACGAGACCGCGGTGGTTGAGGTCACCGGCATAGACCGCGACGGCGAGGCGCTGGCCCGCCCGGTGGTGTGGGATGGCCCCGGCCGCGCGCCGATCATTTTCATGGCAGCCGAAGCGCGCGGTCAGGCGGCGCTGGCCCCTGGTGCGCGGGTTCTGGCCCGGCTGAAGCAGATCGGCCCCGACAAATATGAGGGGCGCACTCTCAAACGTCTGGCCGAACAAACCGGCAGCATTGTCGGCGTCTTCCACCCGCTTGGCGATGGCGGGCGAATCGAGCCCACCGACCGCCGGCAGAAAGCCGAATGGGTCGTGCCTTTGGGCGAAACCATGGGGGCGCTGAATGACGAGATCGTCCGCGCCGAGCCGTTGCCCGGCGCCAAGTTCATGGGCCCCAAACCCGCCCGCATCACCGAGCGCCTTGGCCTGGTCACGGATGCCCGCTCGGTCAGCCTCATCGCGATTGCCACCCATGGCATCCCCATGGATTTTCCGGACGCCGCCTTGCGGGAAGCCGAAAACGCCAAGGCCGCGCCTTTGGCCAAACGCACGGACCTGCGCGACATCCCCCTCATCACCATCGACGGCGCCGATGCCCGCGATTTCGACGATGCCGTCTTCGCCGAACCGGGATCCCACGGCTACCGGCTGATCGTCGCCATCGCCGATGTCGCGCATTATGTGAAACCCGGCTCGGCTTTGGATAAATCCGCCAAGGAGCGCGGTAATTCCGTGCTATTTTCCCGATCGCGTCGTGCCGATGCTGCCCGAGGCGCTTTCCAACGGCTGGTGCAGCCTCAAACCGAATGAAGATCGCGGCTGCCTGTTCGTGGAAATCCATATCGACGTGCATGGGCGCAAAATATCGCACCAATTCGGCCGTGGCCTGATGCGCTGCGCCGCGCGCAAAACCTACGAGCAGGTGCAGGCCGAATTCGAGGACGATGCAAGCAACCACGCGCATCTGTATGCCGCCTACACGGCGCTCAGAAACGAGCGCGACGCCCGCGGCACGCTCGACCTCGACCTGCCGGAGCGCAAAGTCGAGCTAGGCCACGACGGCCAGGTGCAAAGCATCGCCCCGCGCCCGCGACTCGACAGCCACCGGCTGATCGAGGAATTCATGATTTTGGCCAATGTCTGTGCCGCCGAGGAGCTGGAGCGCCGCCACCTGCCGTGCATGTACCGCATCCACGCGCCCCCAAGTGCCGAAAAGCTCGATAATTTGCGTGCTTTTCTGGCAACGCTGGATATTTCTTTATCCGCGGGCGACCAATTGCACCCGCGCGACCTCGACCGCGTGTTGAAACTTGTCGCGGGGACGGACAAATCCTCACTCGTGAATGAAACAGTCCTGCGTAGCCAATCCCAGGCCGAATACGCTCCGGAGAATATCGGCCATTTCGGCCTTGCTTTGACGAAATACGCGCATTTCACCTCGCCGATCCGCCGTTATGCCGACCTCCTGGTGCATCGCGCGCTGATCGCCGGGCTGAAGCTCGGCAAAGACGGCCTCACGCCGGAAGACATTTCGCAGTTCGAGGAGACCGCGGCACAGATCACCGCGACCGAGCGCCGCGCCACCCTGGCCGAGCGCGACTCCACCGACCGCTACCTTGCGCTCTATTTGCAAGGCCGCGTGGGAGAGGTATTCACGTCGCGGATTTCTGGAGTGACGAAGTTTGGCCTGTTCGTCACCTTACCAGATAGTGGCGCGAGCGGATTCTTGAGCATGGCAACTCTGCCGGACGATTTCTGGATACATGACGAAGCCGCCATGAGTCTCATCGGCAAGCGCAGCCGCAAAACCTACCAACTGGCGCAGATGCTCGATGTGCGCCTTATGGAAGCCCGGCCCGTGACGGGCGGGCTGTTATTTGCGCCCACCGGCAGCCAGGCGCCGCTCCGTGGCCCGCGCCCGGCGCACAAGCCCCGGCCGAAACATAAATCGAAACGCCGCAGGTGACCCGCGCCGTTTTCATCTTTTTTGTCTGTGTCATCCTGCCCAGCGGCGCGTGGGCCCAGCCAGCCATGGCCGCTGGCACGGGGTTCGATTCCGCGACAGCCGCCTCGGTCTGGGCCGCAGCACTCTCCTATATCGCGCCGCGCTCGCTCCAGCAGCTCACCATTCCGCAGATGACCATCTGGGGGTTGAACGGCCTCGCCGCCTTGGACCCGGATCTCAACACAACCCTGCAAGACAACCAGATACGCCTGTACGGACCGAACAACCTCATCATCGCCGTGGCCGCTCCGGCCCCGAATGACGCGCAGGGGTGGGGCCAAGCCGCAGCACGGGTCGCCAACGCTGCTTTCAAGGCCTCTCCAGCGCTCCAGCAGGCCGCCACGCAGGGCCTCATCAGCAGCTTTTTCGACGAGCTGTTCAACCATTTCGATCCCTATTCGCGCTATGAACCGCCCCTCCAGGCCGCGCAGGACCAGTTGATGATCACCGGCCTCGCCGGCGCTGGCCTCACTTTCGCCAGACAGGACAGCAAAGTCGTCATCGCCAGCGTGGCCGCTGACAGCCCGGCGCAAAATGCGGGTCTAACCCCCGGCGCCATCGTGCTCAAAATCGATGGCCGGCCGGTTTATCCCAGCGAAATCACCAATCTCGACGATGAAATGCAGGGCATTTACGGCAGCACCACCACGCTCACTTTACGCGACCCGGCCAACCCCGGAGCACCGGAGCAAATCTCCCTCGTCCGCGCCTTTATCCCGCCGAACACCGTTTTCCTTGAGCAGCCGCCCGTCCCCGGCACCATCGCGATGAGGATCACCAACTTCAACAAGGGTACCTCAGACCAATTCTCCACCGCCATCGCTGCCGCCATGTCGGCCAACCCACCGCCCACCGGGCTCGTCATCGATCTGCGTGGCGATCGCGGCGGCGTGCTGCGCCAGGCCGTCCTGGTTGCCGAATTCGCTGCTGCCATCGGGGCCCATCGCTACCGCTTCCGGCCGCGACCCGGATGCCGACCAAGCGTTTACCGCCGAAGGCTCCGACCTCACCGGCGGCATTGAACTCATCGTGCTGGTAGACGGCCAGACCGCCAGTGCAGCGGAAATCCTCTCCGCCGCTCTGGCCGATAATGGCCGCGCCGTCGTCATCGGCTCGGAAACCCTGGGCAAGGGCCTGGTGCAGACCGTTACCAGCCTACCCGATGGCGGCGAATTGTTCGTGACCTGGAGCCGTGTTCTCGCCCCGCGCGGCTGGCCCCTGCAAACCTTGGGCGTCATGCCGCAGGTCTGCACCAGCCTGGGCCAGTCCGCCCTGCAATCCCAGCTTGCCGCTCTGCAAAACGGCGAGAATCTTATGGCGCCCGCGCTCGCGCAAGCCCGCGCCATACGTGCCCCCGCCAGCGTCAACGCCATCCTGTCCGTGCGCGGTCAATGCCCCGCCGATATCGGCAGTGATCTCGATTTCACCGCCGCCGGGTTTTTGCTGAGCAACCCGGAGGCCTATCGGGCCGCTCTGCTACACTAAGTTGTAACCCCCACCCTATGTCCGGCGGGTTTACGGCCTTACACTTGACCAACAGCGCTGAAATGTTCCATACGGCGCGCTTCTGGAGATACTTATCATGGCCAAATCGAACGTCGTCCAAATCAAACTGATTTCCACCGCGGATACCGGTTACTTCTACGTGACCAAAAAGAATGCCCGCGCGCAGACCACCAAGCTGGAACTCAACAAATACGACCCCGTCGTGCGCAAGCACGTCAAGTTCAAGGAAGCCAAGATCAAGTAATTCCGCCGGGCGGACCGTGCCTCTGACCGTCCGCCCGCAAAAGTTGCGTCTGCAAGTTTAAAAATGCCGCCAGCCTGCCTTTTTAAACTTCATCTCTGCCCCCGTATCGCTGAGCACCTGCACGCCTGAGCCTGCCTGGAACGCCCCTATCCTGGTGACTTTCAAATCCCCGCACGCCGCCTGTAGCGCATCGCCATTGCCCGGCGGCACCGCCAGCAGCAACTCGTAATCATCCCCATCGGTCAGGCGTGATTCCAAGAACGCCGGCCCGAAAGCAGCCGCTTGCGGCGAGGCCGGCACCAGTCCGGCGCGAATGACCGCACTTAAGCCAGCGCCTCTGCACATATGCCCAAGGTCCTGCACCAGCCCGTCGGAAATATCGGTCGCCGCCGAGACCACCCCCGCCAAAGCGAGGCCTACCCGTGGTTCCGGCAGCATCGAGCGCGCCACCAGATAGCCCGAGGCGTCCTGCAATTTTCCCAGCCGCGCCTGCAACCCCAAGGCCGCATCGCCGATCGTGCCGGTCACCCAGATGTCATCCCCCGCTCTGGCGCCGTTGCGGCTGAGCGCGGCCCCTGGCGCGACATGGCCTATAAGCGTCGCGCTCAGTGAAATTTTACCCTGGCTGGACGAGGAATCCCCGCCGAACAGCTTGATATTATAGGTTTCCTGGTCCTGCCCCAAACCCTTGGCGAAGCTGGCCAGCCAGTCCTCGGGAACATCTGCCGTCAAAGCGGTGGTGAGCAGATAACCAAGCGGCGTGGCCCCCATCGCGGCCAGGTCCGAGAGGTTCCGGCGCAGTAATTTGCGCGCGATCAGCTCCGGAGAATCGACTTTCAGAAAATGCACGTCTTCCAGCATCTGGTCGACGGTCAGCACCAGCTCCCGCCCGGCGGGCGGGGCAAACACCGCCGCGTCATCGGTCAGGCCCCTGCCCTCTTCCCCCGCCAGCGGTGCAAAATATCTGGCGATCCGCGCGAATTCATCACCCATCACGCGGGGCCCATCAGGCGGAGCAAAATTCCGCGGGGCGGAGCAGGTGCGCCAGGCGGTCCAGCACGCCATTGGCCATTTTCGGCTCCTCGCCGGTGAAAAAACCGTGCGCGACGTCGAGATACTCGTTAATGACCACTTTCGCGGGCGGCCCGTCGCTCATCCATAATTCCGCGCCGCCGGCCCGCATCACCGCGCGCAAAACCGGGTCAATTCGCGCCAGCGGCCAGGTCTCCGGCAGGGCCGCCACCAGCATCCCGTCGATTGTGTCCTGTTGTTGTGTTGCCGTGCGCACGATGCGCGCGAACAAGGCCACATCCGCCTCGGTCAGATGCCCGTCATTCATATCGCCGTGGCCCGGCGTATTGCCGATGCGGTGGCGCACGAACTGGTCGATAACGGTCTCCGGGCTCTGCGCCGCCTGCTCGGCCTGGTAGAGCGCCTGCACCGCGGCGACTCGGGAGAGTGTTCTGGGACGGGATTTCATGCGGCGAACTGACGGGCAAGATTGATCTGCCTGAGGCAGGCGACGGCCGCTTCAGCGCCCTTGTTCGCGCCGGTCTCGTGGCTGCGCGCCACTGCCTGGGCCAGAGTATCGACGGTCAGCACGGCGGTGCCGAGGCAGATGGCTTTGTCCACCGCCAGATGCATCAGACCATCCATCGTGGCGCTGCAAATAAACTCGTAATGGTCGGTCTCGCCGCGCACGACGCAACCCAGCACGATGAACCCATCGAAGGGCTTGCCGCTCTTGACCGCCAGGGCGACCGCCTGCGGCAGCTCATAGGCGCCGGAGACCTCCACAATGGAGATTTCCGCCTTGACCTGCGCCAGAATTTCCTGCGCCGCGGTCAGCATCCCGTCCACCACATGGTGGTAGTAGGGCGCGCTGACGATGAGGATTTTTGGCGCCGGACCAGATAATTCAGGCGCCTTCGGCGCGGGCGCGTCAGCCGTGCTCATTTTTTCTCAATTCCTTCAATGCCGCGCTGCTCGACCACGTTCAGCCCGTAGCCTTCAAGGCCAACAATGGTGCGCTTGTGATTGGAGAGCAGGATCATGTCCTTAACCCCAAGATCAACAAGGATCTGCGCGCCGATGCCGTAATCGCGCAAAGCCTGATTCGGCCCGTTTTCCAGCCACCAGATCGCGGATCGCGTCCGAGACGGCGGTCGGCCGGTTCTCGCGGATCAGGACGACGATTTCCGCGCCCGGCTTCCGCCACTTTGGCCAGCGCGCCGTGCAGACTCGCCAGATGCTCGCCGCCCAGCAGGTCGCCAATGGTATCGACCGCGTGCATGCGCACCAGCACAGGTTCGGGGCCGCTGAGATCGCCCTTGACCAGAGCCAGATGCTCGACACGGTCAACCTGGCTCTCATAGGCGATCATCCGCCACATCCCGCCAGCGGGCCCAGGCACGATGCCTTGCTCAGTGCGCTTGACCAGACGCTCGGTGGTGCGCCGGTGACGGATCAGATCAGCAATGGTGCCGAGCTTGATGTTATGGCGCTGCGCGAAGCCGACCAGGTCCGGCAGCCGCGCCATGGTGCCGTCATCGTTCATGATCTCGCAGATCACGCCGGCGGGGATGAGGCCCGCGAGACGCGCGATGTCCACCGCGGCCTCGGTATGGCCGGCGCGCACCAGCGTGCCGCCATCGCGCGCCATCAGCGGGAACACATGGCCTGGGGTGGCGATATCCTCGCGCCCCAGCTCCGGATTAATGGCGACCGCAATCGTACGCGCGCGGTCCGCGGCCGAAATGCCCGTGGTCACACCCTCACGGGCTTCAATGGAGACCGTGAACGCGGTTTCGTGCCGGGAGCCGTTGTGCTGGCTCATCAGCGGCAGGCCCAAGCGCTCGACGCGGCCCTTCGTCATTGCCAGGCAGACCAGCCCGCGCGCGTGTTTGACCATGAAATTGATCGCATCCGGGGTCGCGAATTGCGCCGGGATCACGAGGTCGCCCTCATTCTCGCGGTCCTCGTCATCGACCAGGATAAAAATCCGCCCCGCGCGGGCTTCCTCGATGATCTCGGCCGCCGAGGAAATGTAATCGTGCAGGCCCGCCGTCTTCGGCATCGTCTTCAAACCGTCCATAAGACGTGTCCCTTCATGGCCGGCGCCTTACAGCCGCCGGCAAGGCTAGATATTACGATAAAATGTTTACGCATGTTGAAAACTCAACTGCCGCGCGACGTATCGCGCCAGCATGTCGATTTCTATATTGACCTTGTCGCCAACGGCCAGCGTGGCGAAGTTGGTATGCTGGGTGGTGTGGGGAATGATGTTCACGCCGAATTGCGCGCCCTGAACCTCGTTCACGGTCAGCGAGACGCCGTTGATGGCGATACTGCCCTTGGGCGCCACGAATGGGGCAAGGTCTGGCGGGAGCAAAAACTTCCAACGCGTGGAGCCGTTTTCCGGCGTGCTGGCGATCACCGTGGCGAGCCCATCGACATGACCGGACACAATATGCCCGCCGATCTCATCACCCAGCCGCAGCGAGAATTCGAGGTTGATTTTGCTCCCCGGTTTCCAGGAGCCGAGCGTGGTCAGGGACAATGTTTCAGCCGAAACCTCAACCGCAAACCAGCCTGGGCCAAATTCGATCACGGTGAGACAGCAGCCCGAACACGCAATCGAGGCGCCCAGCTTCAGCACAGCCTCCCGCCACGCATCGTTGGCGGGCGTGGCGATGACGAAACGCGCGTCCTTGCCGTTGCCGATCGGCTGGACCTCCCGCACCGTCCCGACGCCGGTAATCAACCCCGTAAACATCAGGCAGCCTTTCGATAGGTGGTGAGCATGTCGTCGCCGAAACGCTCCTGCGCCACCGGGGTAAAACGCGGCATAGCTCTCGAGCGTGGTAATGCCGAAAGCCTGGACGGAGGGCCAGCCGTCATTGCCGATGATGCCGGGCGCGTGGAACCAGGCGAGCCTGTCCACCAGACCCGCGCGCAGCAATCCCGCAGCGAGTGTACCGCCGCCCTCGGCCAATATACGCGTGAGTCCCGCGTTCGCCAGATGTTCCGCGCCGACGGCAAGGTCGATGCCGGCCGGTGAAGCCGGCAGCTCGATCAGCCGCGCGCCGGCTTTCTCCAACGCCCGCTTGCGCAACGGGTCGGCACCGTTGCGGTGCAGGAACCAGAGCGGATGCTGACCGGCACCGCGGACCAGCTTGCTCATCAGCGGTGTACGCAAATGACTGTCGACGACGATGCGGATGAGAGGTGCTGAACGAAACCCGTCAATCCGGCAGGTAAGTTCCGGGTCATCCGCGATCACGGTGCCGACACCGACCATCACCGCGTCGTGCCGGCCGCGCATGGCATGTGCCGCCCGGCGCGAATCTTTGCCGGTAAGCCATTGAGATTCTTTGGTTCCCGTGGCGATTTTGCCATCGAGCGTCGAGGCGACTTTTAGTCTTATCAACGGCCTTTGGCTTGTCATCACCATAGAAAATCCGGAAATGACCGCAAGGCACTCTTTTTCAAGAATACCCGCGATGACTTCAATGCCCGCATCCCGCAGATGCGCGATGCCGGCGCCATTCACCCTCGGGTGTGGATCAGTCGCGCCGATAACCACGCGCTTGATCCCGGCCTTGGTAAGCGCATCGGTGCAAGGTCCTGTTTTTCCTGCAAAAGAGCATGGTTCCAGCGTAACATAGGCGGTCGCGCCGCGCGCCGCTTCACCGGCCATTTGCAGAGCCACGACCTCGGCATGGGGCCGCCCGCCCGCCGCCGTGCGCCCGCGCCCGATGACGCGGCCACCGGCCACGATGACGCAGCCGACGGAAGGGTTGGGTGCAGTCTCCCCCAGCCCGCGCCGGGCCAGGGCCAGGGCGGCGCGCATATGGGCTTCATGCTCACTCATCGTGGGTGGGCTTCGGCAGATCGCTCATATCATCCAGGAACGCCTCGAAATCCTTGGCTTCACGGAAATCGCGATAGACCGAGGCGAAGCGCACATAGGCGACCGTGTCCACTTGCTTCAGCGTCTCCATCACCCGCGCGCCGATCTCATGGCTCGCCACTTCGGTCTCGCCGCTGGCTTCCAACTGACGGACGATGCCATTGACGATACGCTCGATGCGCTCCTCATCGACAGGGCGCTTACGCAGCGCGATCCGCACCGAGCGGGCGAGCTTGTCGCGGTCGAAGGCGACACGGCGCTGATCGGCCTTGACGACGGTGAGTTCGCGGAGTTGCACACGCTCGATCGTGGTGAAACGCTGGGCACAGCCGGGGCAATTGCGCCGGCGGCGAATGGCGCTGCCATCCTCGGTGGGCCGGCTGTCTTTAACCTGGGTGTCAGCCTCCCCGCAGAATGGACAACGCATTTTTGTTCCTCGCTTCTACCTGTAGATCGGGAAACGGGCGCAGAGGGCTTTTGCCCGCGCCCCTACCGACTGTTCGGCGGCGGTATTGGCGCCGTCGTTGGATGTGGCGAGGCCGTCCAGCACTTCACCGATCATGCAGCCCGACTTCGCGGAACTCGGCAACGCCAAAGCCGCGCGAGGTGGCCGCCGGGGTGCCGAGACGAATGCCGGAGGTAATGAACGGCTTTTCGGGGTCGAAGGGAATCGCGTTCTTGTTCGCGGTCATATGCGCGCGGTCCAGGCTCGCCTCGGTCGTCTTGCCGGTTACGTTCTTGGGCCGCAGATCGACCAGCAGCAAATGCGAATCCGTCCCGCCCGTCACGATGGCGAGACCCTGTTCCGACCAGCGTCTCGGCCAGCGCCTTGGCGTTGGCGACGACAGCTTGTTGATAGGTCGCGAAATCGCGGCCGCAACGCCTCGCCGAAGGCCACGGCCTTGGCGGCGATGACATGCATCAGCGGTCCGCCCTGCAGGCCGGGGAAAATCGGCCGAGTTGATTTTTTTGGCGATATCCTCGTCGTTGGTCAGCACCATGCCGCCGCGCGGCCCGCGCAGGGTTTTATGCGTCGTGGTGGTGACGACATGCGCATGCGGCAGCGGCGACGGGATAAATGCCGGCGGCGACCAGCCCGGCGAAATGCGCCATGTCCACCATGAAATAAGCGCCCACCTCATCGGCCACCGCGCGGATGCGGGCGAAGTCGATGAAGCGCGGATAGGCCGAGCCGCCGGCGATGATCAGCTTCGGCTTGTGCGCGCGGGCGAGGGCTTCCAGCTCCTCATAGTCGAGCAGCCCGTCGTCGCGACGCACGCCATATTGCACGGCGTGGAACCATTTGCCGGACATGTTGGGCGCGGCGCCATGCGTGAGATGTCCGCCAGCGGCGAGCGATCATGCCGAGAATTGTGTCGCCGGGCTTGAAGAGGGCGAGAAAGACCGACTGGTTGGCCTGCGTGCCGGAATTGGGCTGCACATTGGCGAAGTCGCGGCGAAACAGCTTTTTCGCGCGTTCAATGGCGAGCGTTTCCGCCAGATCCGCCGGGCCGCAGCCGCCGTAATAGCGTTTGCCGGGATAGCCTTCCGCGTATTTATTCGTCAGTACCGAGCCCTGCGCCTGCATCACCGCGGCGGAGACGATGTTCTCCGAGGCGATCAGTTCAATCCCGTCCTGCTCGCGCACCAGTTCCTGGCGCAGGATGCCGGCCAGCTCGGGGTCCGTCTCCGCGAGAGGCGCATTAAAAAACCGGTCCAGGCTGGGCGAGAGGTTCTGATCGTTCATGCTGAAGGTTCCGTGTTCAAGTCATTCAGTTTGGCCAGGCGGCGGTCGTGCCGCCCGCCCTCATAGGGAGTCGAGAGGAAGGCGCCGAGGATGTCCATCGCCACCTCCTCGCCGATGATGCGCGCGCCCAGCGCGATCACATTGGCGTCGTTATGCGCGCGGGTGAGGCGCGCGGTGGTGACATCGTGCACCAGGGCGCAACGGATAGCGGGAAAGCGATTGGCGGCGATGCTCATGCCGATGCCGGTGCCGCAGACCAGAATGCCGAAATCGGCTTTGGTATCGGTGACAGCGCCACACACTGCCCGCGCGAAATCCGGATAGTCGACGCTGGCGGGTCCATCCGTGCCGAAATCCAGCACCTGATGGCCACCCTCGATCAGCACGGCTGCAAGCCGGTTTTTAAGATTAACACCGCCATGGTCAGCACCCAGGGCTACGATCAAAGAACGAGTTCATACTTTCCTCTATCATGGCCATCCTTTCGAGGGAAACAGTTGAAAAATTCCAGTTCCGGGAGGCAGGGTCCCGAAAAACGCCGGCAAGGTCAGGAGATGAAAAACCCGCCAAGTCCGCCGAGAACACCAAAGGCGCAGGTAATGACGCAGACGCCGATGACCACGTACATATACTTGCCTTTCAGGCGATGCGCCTCCGGCAAAGCGACGATCGAAAGCCGGACGAGAAAGCCGAGCACGAGCGGGAGCAGCAGCGCATTCATCACCTGCACGCCGACATTGAGCGTGATGAGGTTGGGGGCGATCCCGACCAGCGTGGCGCCGCCGATCACGCAGATAGCGTAGACAGCGTAAAACCAGCGGGCCTTCAACGGGTGGTATTCGAGTGAGCGCTTGTAGCCGGAGACTTCCCCCAGCCCCCAGGCGAGGGCCAGCGAGGCGACGATGGCGGCGATCATGCCAGCACCCAGCACGCCGAGGCCGAAGATGAGGCGGCCGAACTCCGGGCCGAGATAGGGGGTCATCGCCTGGCTCATCTGGCCGACCGTGGAGAGGCTGGCCTGCGGCGCGTGCGGCCGGATGGAGGCGGCCGCGGCGATCAACACGGCGGCCATGACAAGCTGGGTGACGACAGCGCCGATCGCGGTGTCCCATTTCGCCGCGGTGTAATGCTCGGCTTTGAGTTTTTTATCGGCGACGGCCGATTGCTGGTAGAAAACCATCCACGGCATGATGACGGCGCCGATATTGGCGGCAACCAGGTATTCGTAATGCGGGTCCAGTAACGGAATGGCGACCGCCTGATGCGCCATGAGAGCTAAATCCGGCCGGGCGGCCCAGGCGACGAAAAAGAACGCCAGCTCGAACAGGCCAATGGCAATGGCGACGCGTTCAACCCGGCGATAGGAGCCGGTAAGCACCACGGCGAGCAGGGCGACCACCGCGAGGGGGAGCGAGACGATATGCGGGACGCCGTAAAGGTCGCCGATGCCGGCCACGCCTGAGAATTCCGTCAACAGCGCGCCGATGGTGGCAACCGAGAGACCAGCCGCCGAGAGCCAGGCCCAGCCGGGGCCAAAGGAGTTGCGGATAAGCTCGCCATGGCCGCGGCCGGTGAAAATACCGAGCCGCACGGTGAGCTCCTGCACGATATACAGCACAGGAACGAGGATGAGCTGGACCAGAAGCAGCTTGTAGCCCCATTGTACGCCGCTCTGCCCAGCGGTGATGATGGAGCCTACATCGGTATCCGCCAGCATGACGACGAGGCCGGGACCGAATACGGCGATGAAGGGTAATCGGCTTGGGATTCTGCTCATGCGTTGTTGCGGGGCGGCACTGTTACTGGTGGTCAACGGCATTCAGTCGCTCCGCAAAAATTGCAATTGATAATCATTCGCATTTAGAGCTCATTAGTTAGCCGGTGTGTTTGGCTTCTGTCAAACGGTAAAACGCCCTCTCCAAACAATGATTCGTTATCAGCCGATGAGTACACCGCGTTATGATTCCCGCCTCGCATTAACGCGAAAAACCGGTTAACCCTTTGGCATGATCAACAGAGCATTCCCGTCCACGCGCCTGCGCCGCAACCGTTATGACGATGCCACCAGGCGGCTGGTGGCCGAGCAAAAGCTCAGCATCGATGATCTGATCTGGCCGATTTTCATCCGCGAGGGGACCGGCGAACCCGAGCCTATCGCCTCGATGCCGGGCGTGCTCCGCACCTCGCTGGACGGGCTGGCGAAGCATGTGGAAGAGGCCGCGAGGTTGAAAATCCCCGCCATCGCGCTGTTTCCCGCCACGCCGCGCGAGCATAAAAATGCCGAAGGCAGCGAGGCCCTGAACGAAAACAACCTGATCTGCCGCGCCGCCAGACTTCTGAAGGCTGAATACCCGGATATTGCGCTGGTGGGGGACGTGGCGCTGGACCCCTATACCGACCATGGCCATGACGGGGTGCTGCGGGATGGCTATGTCGCCAATGACGAGAGCGTCGCGATTCTGGTCCAACAGGCGGTGAACCAGGCAGCTTCGGGCATCGATATCATCGCACCATCGGACATGATGGACGGGCGTATCGGCGAGATCCGCGCCGGGCTGGACGAAGCCGGCTTCATCCATACGCGCATCATGAGTTATGCCGCGAAATACGCCTCGGCGTTTTACGGGCCGTTCCGCGATGCGATTGGTTCCGGCGGGGCGCTGAAGGGCGACAAAAAAACCTACCAGATGAACCCGGCGAATGCTGAGGAGGCGCTGCACGAGGTGGCGATGGACATCGCCGAGGGCGCGGACATGGTGATGGTGAAGCCCGGGATGCCGTATCTCGACATTATCCGGCGTGTGAAGGATCGTTTTGAAGTTCCTGTTTTTGCATATCAAGTGTCCGGCGAATACGCGATGATCATGGCCGCCGTGGGCAATGGCTGGCTGGACCATGACCGCGCCATGCTGGAGAGCCTGCTCGGGTTCAAGCGCGCAGGTTGTTCTGGTATCCTTACCTATTTTGCCGTAAAAGCTGCGAGAGCGCTCTCGGACTGAACGGAGTTCTTCCATGACAAACTTCGCCGCCGCCGACATTCCGTCGCAAGCTGGGAAGTCTGCGGTTGTGACCGGGGCGAATAGCGGCATCGGCTTCGAGACCGCGCTGGAACTCGCCAAAGCCGGAGCGCAGGTGATCGTCGCCTGCCGCAGCGAAGCGAAGGGCCAGGCGGCGGCGCAAAAAATCAACGCGGCGGCGTCGGGGCGGGCGGTATTCCAGGCGCTGGATCTGGCGAGCCTTGCGTCTGTCCAAACCTTCGCGGCGCGCGTGAAAGAGACGCATGGCACGCTGGATATTCTGGTGAACAATGCCGGGGTGATGGCCCTGCCCTCCCGCCAGATCACGGTGGACGGATTCGAGATGCAGCTCGGCGTGAATTTCCTGGGACATTTTGCGCTCACCGCGCTGCTGCTGCCCCAGTTGATGAAAGCGCCGGCGCCAAGGGTAATCCAGATCAGCAGCATCGCGCACCGGAATGGCCGCATCAACCTTGCGGACCTACAGTCTGAGCGCGCGCTACCAGCCCTGGAAGGTTTATGAACAGTCGAAGCTGGCGATGCTGATGTTTGCGCTGGAATTGCAGCGCCGCTCGGATGCCGGCGGCTGGGGGATTATCTCGCTCGCGGCGCATCCGGGCGTCGCGCGGACGGAACTGGTGGCGAACGGGCCTGGGCCCTGACGGGGTGATGGCTTTTTTCATGAAGTGGTTTGGGCCGCTGTTTACCCATTCGGCTGCGGCCGGGGCGCTGCCCACGCTGCTGGCCGCGACCTCACCCAATGTTGTGCCGGGTGGCTATTACGGGCCGATGGGACTTATGGAGTTGAAGGGACCGCCGGGTGTGGCGAAAATCTCGAAACAGGCGCTGGACGAAGGCGTTGCCAAAGCACTCTGGGATGAAGCCGAGAGACTGACGGCGCAAAAACTCACACCCGGCCCGTAACGGCGGCGCGCAGCACGGCGAGTTTGTCGCTGAAGGTTCGCGGGGCGGAGGGCCTGCCCAGATCCCGCCTTGCAAACACGGCTGGCAATGCGGCGGCCAGGGCGATGCGCGGCGCTGTTTTGGTTCGCAGCAATGAGTTTGCATGGCCGATGAGTATTTGTTCCGGTGTGCCGTCTGCCGGCAGCAGCGAGCGGTTTTGCCGCGCCAGATAAGGTGCGGCGCGCAGGATGCCGGAAATGCCATAGGCGGTGCCAAGGTCTTCGATAATGGCGGAGTCCGCGCCCAGAAATTTACCGGCGATGCGGGCGAGTTTGCCGGCGGTGTTGCGGGCGTATTCAAGGAAGCTCTCAAGATCGGGGATTTCCGGCTCCGCTTCCGCCTCGCGCGCGGTGATGAGGCCCAGCAAATCCTCGGGCGCGAAAATCCCGGCATTCAACGCGGCGGTGAGCGGCGTGGCGATTTCGTGTTTTTTCGCCTGGCCCTCGACCACTTCGCGCCACCAGTTGAGGCGGATGAGGGCGAGCAATGGCTCGGACGCAACCTCCCGCGCGCGCGCCAGTTCGTGGTTGAACAGATAGAGCAGCGCCAACGTGCCGCGTGCCTCATGCGGGGCGAACAGGGTGCAAAAAAACCGGTCCGGGTCGGCGCGGCGGAGCATTGGGAGCAGATGATCGCTTGACTGACTCATGCGCAGTTCATAGCTAATCCCCGCGACAAGATAAATTTTTCAGTTAAGGAGACCGCCGATGGCTTTTGAACTCCCCGCCCTCCCCTATTCCAAGACAGCGCTTGCCGGGGCCGGCATGTGCGAAGAGACGCTGGAGCTGCATCACGGCAAGCATCATCAGGCCTATGTGACCGCGCTCAACGGTTTTGTTGAGAAGAACGCCGATCTGCAGGGCAAGACTCTCGAAGAGATCGTCAAATTGTCCTACAACAAGCCGGACCTTGCCCCGGTGTTCAACAATGCCGGGCAGCATTGGAACCATAACCTGTTCTGGCAGAACATGAGCCCGAAGGGTGGCGCCATTCCGGGCAAGCTCGAGAAGAAGCTGGTTGAGGATTTCGGCTCCGTGCAGGCGTTCAAGGACGCGTTCAAGGCTGCTGGCGATTGGGCAGTTCGGCTCCGGCTGGGCATGGCTGATCCTGGCCGCCGACGGCAAGCTGAAAGTGACCAAAACCCCGAACGGCTCCAACCCGCTCGCCACTGGTGAGGGCAAGGCGCTGCTCGGCCTCGACGTGTGGGAACACAGCTATTACCTCGACTTCCGCAATCGCCGTCCGGATTACATCACCAACTGGATGGACAAAATTGCTAACTATGAGTTTGCGGAAGCCGCACTCTAAGTTTTAAATTCTGCTCCGGCGGCGCTGGTTTTATTCTCGGGCTGAGAATGGACTGGCGCCGTTGGTTTTTTGAGAGGTTTTTTGTGAGGCGAATGGCGGAATTTCGCTTCGCCTTTGCCGCCCTACGCAGTTAATTATTGTCTTCAAAGACGAAATCCGGTCGGGTGCAGGGGCCGAAGCCCCTGCCCTTTCCTACAGTTTTTACAAATCAGCGAAGCAATGCGTCTCCGCCGCAGCACCCGGATGGGTGAGCGCGCCGAGATGCGCCGGGCCGACATTCTGCGCAAAACGCCAGATCGCGCCGGAATTATAGTTGGTCGCGCGCGGCTTCCATTCCGCGCGGCGGGCGGCGAGTTCAGCCTCCGTCAAATCCACGTCGATGGTGCCGGCAATCGCGTCGATGGTGATTTTATCGCCGTTTTCGCACCAGGGCGATCGGTCCGCCGACCGCCGCCTCCGGCCCGACATGGCCGACGCAGAAGCCGCGCGTGCCGCCGGAGAAGCGGCCGTCGGTGATCAGCGCCACATGCTCGCCCATGCCCTGGCCGTAGATGGCGGCGGTGGTGGAGAGCATCTCGCGCATCCCCGGCCCGCCCTTCGGGCCTTCGTAGCGGATGACGATGACATCGCCTTTCTTATAGGCGCGCGCCTGCACCGCGGCGAAGGCGTCCTCCTCGCAATCGAAGCAGAGCGCCGTGCCGGTCGAAGCGCTGCGTCGTGTCAGACCGGCGACCTTCACGACGGCGGAATCCGGCGCGAGATTGCCCTTCAAGCCCGACCACGCCGCCGGTTTTTGTCAGCGCGCGCGAGACCGGGTAAATAACGTCCTGGTCGGTCGGGAACACCACGTCCTTGTGGTTCTCGGCCAGGGTCTTGCCGGTCACGGTCATGCAGTCGCCGTTGAGCAGCCCGGCATCGAGCAGGGACTTGATGATGACCGGAATGCCGCCGACCTTATAGCACGTCGAAAGCGAGGTATTTTCCGCCGGGTTTGAGGTCCGCGATGTAGGGCGTGCGGCGCATGATGGCGGCGACATCGTCCAGCGTGAAGCGGATTCCGGCTTCGTGCGCCATGGCGGGCAGATGCAGCGCGGCATTGGTGGAACCGCCGGTCGCGCCCACGACGATGGCGGCGTTCTCAAAGGCTTCGCGCGTGCAGATGTCGCGCGGGCGGATGTTTTTCTCGATCAGGTTCATCACCGCCTGGCCGGAGAGGACGGCGAAGCGGTCGCGGTCTTCATACGGGGCGGGAACGCCAGCCGAGCCTGGGAGTGCGAGGCCGATCGCCTCGGAGACGGTTGCCATGGTGTTGGCGGTGAACTGGCCGCCGCAGGCGCCGGCGGAGGGGCAGGCCACGCATTCCAGCGCGTGCAGGTCGTCGTCCGACATATTGCCGGCGGCGTGCTGGCCGACCGCCTCGAACACGTCCACCACGGACACGTCGCGGCCCTTGAAGTGGCCGGGCAGGATCGCTGCCGCCATACATGAACACCGAGGGGACATTGAGGCGCAGCATGGCCATCATCATCCCCGGCAGGGATTTGTCGCAGCCGGCAAGGCCGACCAGCGCGTCGTAGCCATGGCCGCGCACGGTGAGCTCCACGGAATCGGCAATCACCTCACGCGAGACGAGCGAGGATTTCATGCCCTGGTGGCCCATGGCGATGCCGTCCGTCACCGTGATGGTGGTGAATTCGCGGGGGGTGCCGTTGGCTTCGGAGACGCCGCGCTTGACCGACTGCGCCTGGCGCGAAAGGGCGATGTTGCAGGGCGCGGCCTCGTTCCAGCAGGTGGCCACGCCTACGAAAGGCTGGTCGATCTCCTCCTGGCCCAGGCCCATGGCGTAGTAGTAGGAGCGATGCGGCGCGCGGTCCGGCCCGACCGTGACATGGCGCGACGGCAGATGTGATTTATCCCAGGTCTTTTTGGTCATGGTTTTGGTTCCGTGCGTTGAAGTTTGGCGCATTTAGAGCCGGGGGATTGCGCGACACAAGCCCTGCCCCACGGCGAACTCCCGGTCAGGCGATGCGTTGGAGTGCGGCGTCCAGGCGCTGGATTTCGGCGGAGAAGTTTATCTGCCGTTCCCTGTGTTCATCGAGAATTGCTTCGGGCGCACGGCTCACGAAATCCGCATTGGCGAGTTTTTGCTCGACCTTCTGCAATTCCGCCACGGCCTTGGCCCTTGTGGCGGCCAGCCGGGCACGCTCGGCATCCAGGTCGATGATATCCGCCAGAGGCAATACGATGGTGGCCTCGCCCAGAACCGCCTGGGCGGAGCCTTTCGGGACGTCGCCCAATAGCGGGCCAAATTCAGAGGCCCGCGCCATGCGCGAGATGGCCTCGAACCATGTTTCGCCGCGCGTAAGCGAGGCGGGCGATGCGTCCTGGAGCAGAACGGGGGATTTGATGGAGGGCGGGACGTTCATCTCAGAGCGCACGGTGCGAACCTCGGAGATGAGGTCCACCACCCATTGCACTTCCCGAACGGCTTCCCCGGGCGCGTGAACCGGAATTTTCGCGGGCCAGGGTGCGTTGATCAGCGAATATTCCGGGCCATAGCCGAAATGATCCCACAGCTCCTCGGTCACGAAGGGGATCAGCGGGTGCATCAGCCGGAGCAGAACGCCCAGCACATACGCGGCGACATCGCGGATTTCGGCGGCGTCATCGGACGAGAAACCGGGCTTGGCGAATTCCACGAACCAGTCGCAGAAATCGCCCCAGGCGAAACGGTAGCAGGCCTGGGCGTAGTCGTTCGGGCGGAAGGCATCCAGTGCCGCGGTGGCGTTGGCGATGGCGGTGTTGGCGGCATCCAGAATCCAGCGTGAAAGCGGGAGTTTCGCGTCCTCCGGGCGAAAAGCCGGGTTGGGCTTGCAGCCATTCATTTCAAGAAAGCGCGCGGCATTCCAGATTTTGGTGATGAACCCGCGATGGGTCTCGACGATTTTCGCGCCCAGTTTCACATCCCGCCCCTGCCCGGACGCGGCGGCCACCGAATAGCGCAAGGCATCCGTGCCATAAGCGTCGATAAGGCTTAAGGGGTCGATGACATTGCCCTTGGATTTGGACATTTTCTGGCCGCGCTCATCGCGCACCAGACCATGAATATAAACAGTGCGGAACGGCACATCGCCCATGAAATGCAGCCCCATCATCATCATCCGGGCGACCCAGAAGAAGATGATGTCAAAGCCCGTTACCAGCGTGTCGGTGGGGTAATATTTTGCCAGCTCCGGCGTCTGTTCCGGCCAGCCGAGCGTGGAGAACGGCCAGAGGGCGGAGGAGAACCAGGTGTCCAGCACGTCCTCGTCCTGGGTGAGTTCCACGATGCTGCTGTAATGCGCGTCGGCCTTTTCCTGGGCGGTGGCTTCGTCGCGCGCAACGAAGACGGCGCCATCCGGCCCGTACCAGGCGGGAATGCGATGCCCCCACCAGAGCTGGCGCGAGATGCACCAGGGCTGGATTTCCCGCATCCAGGCGAAAAAAGTGTTTTCCCATTGTTGGGGCACGAATTTTACGCGCCCCATCTCCACCGCTTCAATCGCCGGGCCGGCAAGGACCTTGGCGTCGCAATACCATTGCACGGTGAGCAGCGGCTCCACGGGGGTGCCGGAACGGTCGCCATGCGGCACGGCATGGGTGTGCGGCTCGATTTTTTCGAGAATTTCCAGACGTTCCAGTTCGGCGACGATGGCCTTGCGGGCGGCAAAACGGTCCATGCCCTCAAGCGAGCGGACGAATTCCGGCATGTGCCCAAGCTCGGCCAGCGTGATTCGGCCCTGGCGGTCCAGGATGGAGGGGGATGGCAGGTTGTGGCGCTTGCCGACCTCGAAATCGTTGAAGTCGTGCGCGGGGGTGATCTTCACCGCGCCGGTGCCTTTTTCCGGGTCGGCATATTCATCGGCAATGATCGGAATGCGCCGCCCGGTGAGCGGTAGCACGACGATGTCGCCCGATCAAGGGCGTCTGTAACGCTCATTCGTCGGGATGCACGGCGACCGCGCTGTCGCCCAGCATGGTTTCCGGCCGCGTGGTGGCGACGACGATAACCTCATCGCTGCCCTCAACGGGGTAGCGGATGTGCCACATATGGCCTTTGGTGTCGCGGCTTTCGACTTCCAGATCGGAAATCGCGGTTTGCAGGACAGGGTCCCAGTTCACCAGCCGCTTGTCCTGATAAATCAGCCCTTCCTCGTGCAGGCGTACGAACACCTCGCGCACGGCGACGGAGAGGCCTTCATCCATGGTGAAGCGCTCGCGCGCCCAGTCCGGCGAGGCGCCGAGGCGGCGGAGCTGTTGCGTGATGGCGCCGCCGGATTCCACCTTCCATTGCCAGACGCGGGACAAAAACGTTTCGCGGCCGAGCGTCTTGCGGGTGGTTTTCTCTTTGTCGAGCAGCCGCTCCACGACCATTTGCGTGGCGATGCCGGCATGGTCGGTGCCTGGCTGCCACAGCACGTCCCTGCCCTGCATCCGCCGGTAGCGGACCAGAATATCCTGCAACGTCATGGTGAGCGCATGGCCGACATGCAGGCTTCCCGTCACGTTCGGCGGCGGGATCATGATGGTGTAGGGCGCGGCGTTGCCCGAAGGCTGCGCGGCAAACGCCCCGGATTGCTCCCAGCCATGATAAAGCCGCGCCTCAGCCGAGGCCGGCTCAAAATTCTTATCCAGCATGGTACAGCCTAGGCTTGGGAGCGGTCGATCACACGTCCGATTTCGGCCCGTACAATGCGCTCCACCAGGCTCGGCAAATGCGTATCAAACCAGGCTTTGAGCACCGGCCGGATCTCCTCGCGCACGATGTCCTCGATCGTGACGCCGCCGCGGCTGACCGACACGGCGCGCTCGGTGCTGATGCTGCGCACCAGCGAGCCGATGGTGTTGGCGATTTCGCTGGTGGCGTCGTCGCTGATCAAGCCGTCGGGGGACTGCACATGGTCTTGCATTACGTGTTCCACTTCATGTTCTTCATGGTCTTCATGATAGTCTTCATGTTCGGCCAGTTGGACGGGTTCCGGTGCTGCGGGCGTTTCCTCATAGGCTTGGGTATCAATAGGCGTCTCGGAGGTGAAATGCACCGGCTCGTGATAGGTGGTGAGCGGTGCCTCGTCATGTGCCGCGATCAGCCCGGTATCGACGGGCAGTTCCGTGGCGGTCGAGATATCGGCCGGTGCTACGATCATCGAGGCATCCAGCACCAGCACGTCCTCGTCTTCATCCGTGTCGTCCGTGGTGGTGCGGGCGCCTTCATCCTCTTTCAGAATCCGGCGGATCGAGGCAAGAATTTCTTCCATCGACGGCTCGGCCGCACTGCCGGGCCCGGAATTGTTCGAAATATCGTTGCTGTCGCTCATCGTCTCAACTTTCAAGGTGCGGGCGGGCTGGGTGGCTCATCCGCGATCGCTGGCGGCATATTGGCATTCAGCAAGGTTCCGTCCGGCGCAATTCCCGCCTTATCATAAGCTGCATCGCCGAAGCCAAAACCAGCATCCTTCACGGCGTCATAGTATTTCAGGTCGTCATACCGGTTGACGGGAAGTCCAAGGTCTGTCGCCGTGAGGCGGCCGATTGCCGAAGCCACCCCATATGAGTTGTTAACGAGTGTGGCGATATTCTGAACCTGTTGCACCTGTGAATTCAACAATAATTGTTGAGCATTCAGAACATCGAGCGTGGTGCGCGTGCCGACCAGCTCCTCGCGCTCCGTGCCATCCAACGCGATGGCATTGGCTTTGATCTCGGCATTGGTGCTGACAATGGCGGCACGCGTGGCGACCAGACCCACCCAGGCCTGTGTCGCCTGCGCATAGGCGGTGCGCTGGGCATCGAGAATCGCGGCAAAACTCTGCTGCTCTTTCGCCCGCGCCTGCCTTACGGCGGCGTATTCAGAGCCACCTTGGTAGAGCGGCACGGTAAGCTGACCCAGGATCTGGCCGCCCGAAAGGGAGGTATTCGGGCCGGCCTGGCCGGTCTCGTCGAAGGCGGCGGCCTGTACGCTGAGTTGCGGCAGCAGCGAGGAGAACGCGACATTCACGGCATCCTTGCTGGCGGCATCAGCGAACTCAGCGGATATCACGTTGGGATTGTTGGCGACGGCGGCGGCGGCGGCCTGCGTTTTGGACGCAACCGGCAAACTCAGCGGTTGCGGCGGCGTGAGAGTTCGCCGCAGGGTAGTCACCCACCAGATTCCGGAAATTCTCGTCGGCGATATGTAGATTGCCTTGCGCGATCTCGACCTGCTGCATTGCCAAAGCGAGCGAGGCTTGCGCCTGAGCCACCGAGGTCATGGTGATTTCACCCACGTTGAACTGCTCCTGGGTGGCTTTCAACTGTTGCTGGAGCACATCCCGGTTGCTCTTATCGAGCGCCAGTACATGCCTGTCGGTAATGACGGTCACATAGGCGTTGACCACGTTGAGAAACACGGTCTGCTCGGTGGCCAGCAACTGGCTACGGGCGGCGTAGACGGAATTTTTAGCCTCGCGCGTGGAATTGATGACCTTGCCGCCGCTATAGATTGGCTGCGTAACCTGCACCTGGCCGATTAACTCATCGCAACTCTGAGGAACCTTGACCGATTGGGCTATCGGTTGACCTTGAATGATCGCGTTGTTGATGATGGTTTCGCTCCCCGTGACCCGCCCGGCCGAGCCGGTGAGCTGCACGGTCGGGCGCCAGCCGGCCAGAGCTGTCGGCACATTCTCGTCGGTGGCGCGCAAGGACGCGCGTTGCGCCTGCAGCGTGGCATTGTTGCTATAGGCCTGAACCAGCGCCTGGGTGAGGGTTTCCGGCGGGGCGGCGTGCACAAGGCGGGGGAGCAGGACCAGAGCGCTGAAGGCAATGCCAGCGAGTAGAGTAGACCGCGTAGACCGCATCGGGACAAATCCGTTCATGATCAGAGACTAAAGACAGGTGCGAGAAGGAAGGCGGGCAGAGGCCGCGCCGTGCAGTCAAAGATTTTGGCTGTCGCGAAGCCTCCACCCACAGTCTCCGCGACCACCGCGCGCCCCAGGCCCGCCGGTTCCGCTCCATCCGCCAGGATGGTGACGACCCGGCCTGCCGGCGTGAGTTGGGCGGCGAAATTATCGGGGATCGCCTGCACCGCACCTTCGATCAGGATCACGTCATACGGCCCGCCGGATGGGTAACCGGCGGTGAGTTTTCCAGACACGGCTTCCACGTTCGGGGCGTATTTCGCGAGCGCGCCGGTGTTGAGCCGGGGATCTTCCTCTAGTGCGACAACCTGCGCCCCACAGGCGGCGAGGATCGCGGCGAGATAGCCGCTACCGGCCCCCACCACGAGGACATGCTCTGGATTGTTCGTCATGACCAATTGAGCCAGGCGCGCGGTGACCAAAGGGCTGAGCATGAAGCGGCCTTGCCCGAGGTCGATATCCGCATCCGTATAGGCAAAACTGCCGGGGGGCGCGAAAGCCTCGCGCGGCAATTCCCTCATGGCGCCGATAACGCGGCGGTCGTTCACCTGATTCGGCCGTACCTGGCTGTCCACCATCTTCTCGCGCGCGATGCCAGCGGCGGTTAAGTCTGCCATGTAAAACTTTCCCCATCAACCGATTACCCTGCCTTTATAGCTGGCGGGCGCCGGATAACTCAACAGCCGGAAGGGGGTGTTGCGTCGCAGAGTGCAAAGCATGGCTTGACCGGCGGGAGGAGGCCGGGGATATACAGCGCGAACACCAAATGGTCCGGTGGCAGAGTGGTGATGTAGCGGACTGCAAATCCGCGTATGCCGGTTCGATTCCGGCCCGGACCTCCAAAACAACTAGAGTGCGATCGTTTTAAGTTGGCGCATTCTGCGCCGCCTTAAAACGTAAATCGCCCTCTAACTCATTGATTAGAGACTGATTCACGTTTCAGGTTAGATCGCGGAGCAATTCAACCTGAAACGATCAGGCTCTAAACCCTGGCCGGCAACCAGACCGTAAAAGTCGTCCCCTTGCCCTCCGTGCTGTCGATCACCAGCCGGCCGCGATGCCGGTTGACGACATGTTTTACGATGGCAAGACCAAGCCCCGTGCCGCCGACCGCGCGTGAGCGCCCCTTATCCACCCGGTAAAACCGCTCGGTCAGGCGGTGGAGATGCTCGCGCGGAATGCCCATGCCGTTATCAGCGACACTCACCAGCACCCCGCTGGCCTCAAACCGCTCATCAGTTCCGCCGCGCGCCGCGATCAGCTTTATGCACCCGCCGCTCTTGCCGTATTTGTTCGCGTTGTCGAGCAGATTGGTGAACAACTGGGTGAGCTGGTCGGCATCGGCGGGGATCGCTGGCAAATCCGGCGGAATGGCCACCTCGATCCGCATTGCATTGGCACTGAGCATCGGCTCCATGCCAGCGACGATACGCTCCAGCAGCGGCGTTAAATGCAGGAGCTCCTCGGGCGGCTGGTGCTCGGAAATCTCGATCCGCGACAGGCTGAGCAAATCGTCGATCAGGCGCTGCATCCGCGCGGCCTGCTCGGCCATGATGCTTAAAAAACGCTGCTGCGCCTGTGGATCATCGGCGGCGGGGCCGCGCAGGGTTTCGATAAAGCCGATCAGGCTGGCAAGCGGCGTGCGCAGTTCATGGCTGGAATTGGCGACAAAATCGGCGCGCATCTTCTCCAGGCTGCGCTCACGGGTACGGTCGGTGATCAGCAGATAGACCGGTCCACCGACCGGGATCACGGTGGCGTCCAGGTCGCGCGGCATCGGTATCGAGGTGGAGATATGGCTGCGCACCGGCTGGCTCGCCCTCACGGCCTCGGCCAAGGCGGCGCGCAAGGCCGGGTGGCGCAGCAAAGCCGCGGTTTCCGTTCCGAAGGCCGCGACGGCGCTCGCGTTGCGCCAGGCCAATTTGCCATCGGCATCCAGTTTCATCAGCGGGTCCGGCAGGCGCTCCACCAGCGCGCGGTCCTCGGCGGCGCTGTCGATAAGCCGGGCGCGGGAGAGCCGCTCGGCGCGGATCAGCCGCAAAGCCTCATAACCGAGCGAGCGCATGCCCGGCACCAGCAGCGTCGTCTCGCGCGGCAAATCCTCCGGATGGGTCTGCAAAGCGCGCAAGAGGCGGGTCATGACCAGGATATCCCGGCCAAGCAGCGCGCCGAAGCCAATCGCCACCGCCGTGCAGATCGCCCAACCGAAAACGCCCGGCAGGACATGCAATTCGCCAAAGCCGATCAAAAGCCCGAACACGATGGTCGGCATCGCGCCGAGGGCGAGGAAAAACGCGAAAGCTGCCGGCCAGGCTTTATCCAGCAACTGGGATTGCGGCATCAGCTCGTGGGTTGACTGAGGCTGGTCGGCGCCGGAGAGGTGATCACCGGCCCGCCGGGAGCAACCTGGAACACCGCCAGCCCGCGCAGTACCCGCCCGTTTGGCTTCAACACCAGCAGGCCGTCCGTTCCGGTAAAGCCCGCGGGCGTTGTCAGCACATTGCTGGTATAGCCGCCACCACTTGCCGCCACCTTGGCGATCGCCGCCGCGTCAAATGCAACATCCGCGATCGCGGGCGGCGCGGCGCCGTAGGCGCTCTGATATTTGGCATTAAACGCGGCGGCGGAGGCCGGGTCGGGCGCGGCATAAAGCGCGCCTCGCAGCACTGATTGATGCGCCATCTCAGTTGCGATGTTCGACCATAATGCAGGCCCGAGGAACTGCACCTGTGGCGGGTTCACGTCGTAATACGGCAGGAAATTCGCCAGCTCGGCCAATGTATCGCCGTCCGTCGCGCCGATGAACAGCGCGTTGAAACTGGGCGGCGGTATCTGCCGGTGTTGCAATTCACGGGCTTTCTCGCGCCCGGCCGCGGTGCCGAGATCCCTTGCTGCTTTGATCTGAGCCTCGATCGACTGGCCACGACCCGCGAAGCCGGACATCTGATTGACCGCCCGGTTCAGGCTGTTGAAATCAGGTTGATAGAAGGTGATTTGCGGTGTGGGCTCGCTGAGAGAGGCGGTCTCGGCGTTGAGAGCATTGCTCAGGCTATGGCCGAAATCCGTATCAGGCAGCAAGGCGGCGAGCTGTGTCCGCCCGCCATCGGCGGCGGCCTGCAACACGCGCCGCACCTGCTGGGCGGGGGTGATGCCGAGCGGCCAGACTCCCGGTGCGGCCACCGTGCTGTCGTTGGTGAAAGCGAGCACATTCACCCCGGCGGCCTGCGCGATGGGTGCCACCGCATGGGTTTCGGCCGAGGTCAGCGGCCCCAGGATGATACCATCCCCGGCGGCAATCGCGGCCTGGGCGGCGGCAGCGGCCCCCTGCGGTGTGCCGCCGGTGTCCCTGACATCGAGCGCCGGAGAGGCGTTATTGGGGAAAGCCAGTTTCGCGGCGTTTTCCAGAATTTGCCCAATGGGGGCGAGATTGCCGGTGAGCGGGAGCAAAAGGGCGACATTGCCGCTGGCCTTGCCGATCGTGGGCCCTGTCTGGCTGGCGCCGCCGCTCAGCATCGGAGGGCAGGTTGTAGTTGAATTGCGGCATTGGGGCTTGACCGGCGCAGCCAACGAGCGCCAGCGTCGCGCCAAGGACCCAAGATGACCGAAGATACGATACACAAACCAAAGACTTACGAACCAAGAACTGGGCCCTCCCCTGCCGGGTCTAAATCGACGGCATCGCCAGCCCTTGTGCTGGTTTCCACCCCGATCGGCAACCTCAAAGATTTTTCCCCCCGCGCACGGGATACTCTTAGCAGTGTCGATGCGATTCTGTGTGAAGATACCAGGACCAGCGCGGTTTTGCTTCGCGCCTATGACATCAAAGCCAAGCTCATTGCCCTGCATGAGCATAATGAGAAGTCGCGGATTGCCGGCCTGGTCGCCGCCATGCGGGAAGGCGCGCGTTATGCGCTGATCTCGGATGCCGGCACGCCTCTGGTCTCGGACCCCGGCTACCGGCTGGTGCGGGCCGTGATTGATGCAGGGTTGAGTTTGAGCGGCATACCGGGGCCGAATGCCGCCGTGCTCGCGCTGACCCTCTCCGGCCTGCCGCCGCACCCGTTTTTATTCTCAGGCTTTTTGCCCGTGAAAGCCGGGCCGCGCCGCGCCGCGCTGGAGCGGCTGCGCAATGCGGAAGCAGCCGGGCTCTCGGCGACCCTGGTGTTTTATGAGGCGCCGCACCGCCTGGCCGAATTTCTGGCCGACGCCGCGGATGTACTGGGCGCGCGCCCGGCGGCCGTGTGCCGGGAGTTGTCCAAACATTACGAGGAGGTCCGGCGCGGCCCCCTGCCCGATCTCGCTGCACATTATGCCGCCAATGCCGCGCGCGGCGAGATTACGGTCGTGATCGGCCCAGCGCCGGACGAGCCGGCCTCGGCCGAGACACTGGACAGCGCCCTATTGGGGGCGCTGGGGCAAATGAGCCTGAAAGACGCCGTCGCGGCAGTCGCCACCGCCACGGGTTTAGCAAAGAAGCAGGTCTATGCGAGGGCTTTGGAGATTAATAAGCAGAAAAATGGTTAAGTGGGCGTTTGGCCGGTTTGAATTTTCGTTTTTGACCAAAAGCTGACACCCATAGTCTCAGCCCGACCGGAGATGGGCCGGGAGCGGCCAGTCGGCGTCCGGAAAATTGGGATTGTCCAAACAGACATACAAATTTGTACGCCATCGAGGCTTCCGGGGCCCTTTAATCGTTTCGACAAAGAGTTGTTGCAAAAACGCCTGAAATACTGGAAAGGGTTGCGGCAAGCACATTTAGAAATGCAACGTACGCCATAACATCACCTGTACTAGGCCATGAAATCGAAGTGGACGGATGCGCAATTGAATTTCTTTTGTCCATCAGCTTTGTCAGCTCTTGCTTCGCAAGCGATTCTGCGTTCGAGGGATCTTGAGTAATGAAGTGTAGTTGTATTGAAGCCTGTTGTCCGATTTTTTTCCCATATCTCCTTTACGCCGATCCGGTCATAAAATCGGAAAGAGTATCAGGCTTCATATTTCAAATCTGTAATCGAAAGACACTGGTAGTTAATTTTTTCTACCGCTGCATCTGCCGACAAATTTGCCGCCAGAACTTGTGCAAATGAAGCTACTGCACCATCGCCATGCTGATACTTTCTCGGTGATTGCATAACAACTGCGGTAAAGAATATTAGGCTTTCTTGCATCTTCTTTGGAAGCGCCTTAAAAGATGACGCCCGCTGAGCCAGCTGCTGACATAGGTCTTCAAAGGATGTGCGAGTAAACTCTTCAAAGCGTCCAGCGATGTAGAGGACTATCGTACCACAAACCACGGGCATGCCAAGATGCGATTCTCGAGCACGTACATGAAGAGCGTTCGATTGGTAAAGGTGCTTACGCATCTGTGTGCTTGCACTTTGCCTCTTCTCAACGTCGAAAAGGCGAGCCTCGAAGGTATTGCTCCGGAAGTTCAGGGATCGCCGAGAATTTCTTGATCTCATCGAGTCAGATTCAATTGCCGAGTTATAGTTTCAAGGTCCCGCTGAAACTCGGTGAGAATTCAGGTCCATGTTTGCCTCAGGCAGAAATGATATTTTTTGCGAGAAAAACACGGGCTTTGATCGCTTCGACAGTGTTTCCGCGGCCCACGAGAACCTCGTAATCTCCTTCAGCGAGGGCTTTGGCAAGCCTTTCCTTTACCGTAGAAGGATCAGCGAGCTGTGGTGATGGCGAAACATCCGATAGGACACTAAAAGCAACCATTAGCGTCATGTCACGGCTTGGCTCGCCTATTAGTACCGGGAAGTAAAATAAAATCGTAACCGATCAAGCGAACGAGCGACTCAATACGACCCGAATGGCGCCTCGAGCTTAGTTACTGTTTCAGGAGAAGTATCTTTATACTTTCTCATCGTTTGATCTAGGATATGCCGTAGAGAACCTTTCGCATCCCCCGCAACGGTCTCCCGAATTCCGAAGAAGCGTAACACGAGTTCACAATCCATCATTGACTGGTAAAGCACGTTCTTTGTTAGCTCGGGAGCAGGCTCCGTTTCCTCTTTATCGGTTTTGCGAGGAATGCCCCATACATCGACGAAAGGCTCCTGACGAGCCAAACGCTTGATCATATCATTGAACACTCCAGGAAATGCAGAATTCCGTAACTCTTGAGGATTGAGCTTTACGCCGCCGGTATTCAGGCGCCTGAAAAGCACCATTCTAATGTCGAAATTTCCGTCTCCACGCGCCGTTTCTGCTAGCAGAACCACGGCGTTGATAGTACGTCTTAGCAATCCTCTTCTGATTGCCTCCGGGAGCTCAAGATATCGTTTTGAATTAATTTCTGGCCAATATTCTAAGCCGGTTAGAGCGAAACCATTATTAAAAAAATCGATAATTGTCTCGAGCCGTTGTCGCCCATCCATCACCTCATATTGATTATAATCGGTTTCGAATAGAAAAAGTGGTGGAATCGGCACATTTAAAAGAATTGAACTCAATTAGCAGAGATTTCTTCTTTCGATCCCAGCGCGCGCGTCGCTGGTATCCTGGCGCCATATTTATGTAGCTTTGGTCGCGCAGGGATGAAAGCAAGGACTGCAATGTAAAGTCCACCGTAGTACGGACAACTCTCAGCTGAGTTTCAGCATACTTCTTTTCAAGTTCATCGGGAGTGCATGGGACCGCAACGTCGTTCTGATCATCTTCAACCTCATACCACTCTTCGACTTGATTTTCGTTGATTTTGAGCGACCGACCAGATGAAGAAGGCTCAGCGGTCATAATATTTCCTTGGTTATAGAAACAGAACTGTTTCGGCAGCTTATTACAAGAATACTGTGTCTATACTGTCAAGCTCGGACGGGGTGTGGACGCCGCTGACGCTAGGTGACCTGATCAATTCCCCTGCTTTAATTCGCGGCAAGAGCAAGGTTGTGAACCCGCGGCGATGCCCTTCTCAGCCGTCGTATTCTTAGCCGGATTCTGCACAGTCAACGGGAGCAACAATTACTGCGGCCATTATAGTCGCTGGAGCGCCCTCGCAGTGCAAAGCCCGTTCTTGGAAATCAATGCTGGTCGGCGGAACGTCCGAGATGGCCGCAAACCAGCCGTCGAGGGCGTAAAAATCCTATATCCGGAATCCACCCCATTCCAGACAATTCAACTGCCCCCTTACGGATACAGCAACCCGGTCTCCCAGCCCTCACCCTTGCGGTTGAACACATCCCGCTCATGCAGCCTGAAATCCCGGTCCTGCCAGAATTCGAAATAATCCGGGGCAAGCCGCCAGCCGGACCAGTTTTCCGGCCTTGGCACATCCTCCCCCGGATAGCGCGTTTCCATCTCAGCCAGTTTTGCTTCGAACACCGCGCGCGAGGGCAACGGGCGGGACTGTGCCGAGGCCCAGGCGCCCAGCTTTGAAACTCTCGGCCGGGAGGCGAAATATCCGTCCGCCTCGGCATCGCTCACCTGGCTCACAATGCCCTCGATGCGGATCTGCCGGCGCAGGGTTTTCCAGTGAAACAGCAGCGCGACCTGGGCGTTCTGCCTTATCTCATCGGCCTTGCGGGAGCCGAGATTGCTGAAGAAGACAAAACCCCGTTCATCCCAGGCTTTCAGCAGCAGTATCCGTGCCGCCGGCCGGCCGGAGGTGGAAGCGGTCGCCACGGTCATCGCATTCGGGTCATTGGGCTCGGTCGCCTCCGCCTCGGCCAGCCAGGCGCCGAATTTGGTAAACGGGTTACTGTCCATGTATGAGCCTCCAGATGATGCGGCACTTGATCGCGTGATGCAGTCTATGCCACCTACCGGCCTTCGACCGAATGCCTAAACGGAGATAGCGCCCATGCCCAATACCGCAACCCAGATTTCTCCGCCGAAAGGCACGCTCATGCAAGGTAAGCGCGGGTTGATCATGGGTGTCGCCAATAACCGCTCGATCGCCTGGGCGATCGCGCAGGCGGTGGCGGCCCAGGGTGGCGAGGTGGCATTCACCTATCAGGGCGAGACGCTGGAGAAGCGCGTACGCCCGCTGGCGGCCACCATTGGCGCGGATTTTCTGCTCCCCTGCGACGTGACGGATGACGCCGCGATGGACTCGGCGTTCGACGCCTTGGGCAAAAAATGGGGTAAAATCGACTTCCTGGTCCACGCGATTGGCTTTGCGGACAAGAATTTTTTGCGTGGCCGATATGTCGATACGCCGCGCGCGGCCTTCCTGCAGGCGCTGGACATCTCCTGTTTCTCCTTCACCGCTGTCGGCCAGCGCGCCGCGGCTTTGATGCCCGATGGCGGCTCCCTGCTCACGCTCTCCTATCTGGGCGCCGAGCGAGTCGTGCCGCATTACAACGTCATGGGTGTGGCGAAAGCGGCGCTGGAGGCTTCCGTGCGCTATATGGCGGCCGATCTCGGCCCCGACCAGATTCGCGTGAACGCGATCAGCGCCGGGCCGATCAAAACCTCTGGCGGCCTCGGGCATCGGCGATTTCAACTATATCATGAAATGGAACAGGTATAACGCGCCGCTGGAGCGCAATGTGGAGCTGGAAGAGGTCGGCGGTGCCGGGCTTTATATGCTCTCCGATCTTTCCAAAGGTGTGACCGGCGAGGTGCACCATGTGGATTGCGGCTATCATACGGTGGGGATGAAGAACCCGAACGCGCCGGATATTGCGGTGGTGAACGACTGATCTTTTATCCCGGCTGGAATTTCGCACCGGGAGGCGTTACGCAACTCTCATGTCGCACAACACATTCGGGCATTTGTTCAGGGTTACCACGTGGGGCGAGAGCCATGGTCCGGCCATCGGCTGCGTGGTCGATGGCTGCCCGCCGGGTATTGCCCTCTCCGAGGCCGATATCCAGCCTTTTCTGGACAAACGCCGGCCGGGGCAGTCCAAATTCACCACGCAGCGCCAGGAGGCTGATCAGGTAAAAATCCTCTCCGGCGTGTATGAGGGCAAAACCACCGGCACACCGATTTCGCTTTTTATTGAAAATACGGATCAACGGTCCAAGGACTACGCGAATATCGCGGAGAAATACCGGCCGGGCCACGCGGATGTGGCCTATGACATGAAATACGGGCACCGGGACCCGCGCGGCGGCGGACGCTCCTCAGCCCGCGAGACCGCCATGCGCGTTGCCGCCGGGGCCATTGCCCGCAAGGTTTTGGGCGAGAGTGTGCGCATTCGCGGCGCCATGGTGGCATTAGGCGCGCATGGCATCGACCGCTCGCATTGGGATTGGAACGCCGTGGACCAGAACCCGTTCTTCTGCCCGGACCCCCAGGCCGCCACCGAGTGGGAGACCATTCTGGACGCCATCCGCAAAGACGGTTCTTCCATCGGCGCCGTGCTCGAAGTCGTCGCCGAAGGTGTCCCCCCCGGCCTCGGCGCGCCGATTTACGCCAAACTCGATTCCGACATCGCCGCGGCGCTGATGAGCATCAACGCCGTGAAAGGCGTTGAAATCGGCGACGGATTCGCCGCCGCCACCCTGCGCGGCGAACAAAACGCCGACGAGATGCGCATGGACGGCGACAAAATAAAATTTTTGGCCAATCATGCCGGCGGCATCCTTGGCGGCATCGCCACCGGGCAGCCCATCGTCGCGCGCTTCGCGGTCAAACCCACCAGCTCCATCCTGACGCCGGTGCGCAGCGTGAGCGCTGCGGGGGAGGATGTGGAGTTGGTGACCAAAGGCCGGCACGACCCCTGTGTGGGTATCCGCGCCGTGCCCGTGGGCGAGGCCATGCTGGCCTGCGTGCTGGCCGACCACATGCTGCGCCACCGCGCGCAGATCGGCGGGCTGTGATGTTGCGCGATTTGGTGTTGGGCTAGAGTCTGAGCAATCCGAACCGGCGCATGGAATCATTGCGCATGGCCGTCATTTCGCTGCCGCTTTCCGCCTGAACGCCTTTGGGCGGGCCAGCGAGCATCATTGCGTCCGGGTGCGGCGTCGTGTCGGGCTCATGTTCCTCGACGAATCCTTCAGCCTTCAGTTTGACCAGATGCGCCAGCACATTGCGCTGCGCCGCGACTTTCAAATACGGGTCGGTTTTGGCGTAGAGTTTGGCGGCAAGTGCCGCGACCGCCCAATCCTGCTTTCGCAATTGGGCGAGGATGCTGGCCTCGCGCTGCTGGCGTTTGGAGAGGAGTTCCCGGACCAAGGTGCGCGGTTCGGGCAATAACGGGCCGTGGCCGCCGAGATAGAAGGTTTCATCGCGGCCGAGCAGGCGCTCCAGCGACCGGTAATAGGCAAGCATATCGCCATCCGGCGGGCTGACGATGGACGAGGACCAGGACATGACGTGGTCGCCGCTGAACAGGATTTTGCGCCCATCGTCTAGGGTATATTCGAAACACAGATGGTCCGCCGCGTGGCCGGGGGTGAAGACCGCTTGAAGCCCAGCGACGGTATCGCCCTCATCCAGTTTGATATCGGGCGTAAAGCCGGGTTTGCCGCTGATTTTATAAGCGTGGATCGGCAGGCCGGTGGCTTGTTGCAGGGCAACACTCGCTCCAAAATGGTCGTTATGGGTATGGGTGAGAATGATGCGCCTGATCGGCGTATCACCGGCGCCGGCCAGGATGTCGCGCACATGTTGCGGGTCCTGCGGGCCGGGATCGAGGATGGTGAGGCCATCTTCCGCCGCGATGAGGTAGGTATTGGTTCCCTGGTAGGTCATCACGCTGGGGTTGCGGGCGACAATCCGCCGGATCCCCGGCAGCACGGCCAACGGAACGCCGCGTTCGGGTTCCGGCTCTGATAAAAAAGGCATGACAGATCATGCCTTGCCGTGAGGGTTTATGTAAACAATGACGCCCCGTAACGGCGCGCGCGATTATCCAAGCGAATATAACAATCCCAACAGGCCGAAGACGCCGATGACGCAAACCACGCCGAGGAAGGCGGCCGCAACGCTGAGACTGGTGGCCGAGCGTGATCTGCGCCGGCGGGAATCGGATCGAGATTGCGCGCTGAATGGCTCAAAATTCTTTACATTCATTGGTTTATACTCCGAACTTTCGAAGTCTGCCCGCATTATCCTGGCGGGTCTGTCTGGATTGTTTCCAAATGTAATTTTGCGCCAGAACGCCCAGAAAAAGCAACAAAAAAGCGATTCTTGCGCCATACGCCGGGCGGCCTGTAACATGGGCACCATGACGATTGACCCCGATGCCAGCCTGCGCGCCTCCCTGAACAGGCATAAGATGTTCGCCTCATCGCTGCTGGCACTGATGGCCGCCCTCGCGGTCCTGGGCTATGCGTTGCCGCCAAATTTTTGGTCAGACCTGCTGCGCGATGCCGCGAAGGCGGGGTTTATCGGCGGGGTGGCGGACTGGTTCGCGGTCACGGCTTTATTCCGGCATCCGCTGGGCCTGCCGATCCCGCACACGGCGATTCTGCCGGCGCAAAAGGAGCGGCTGGGCAATGCGCTTGGGCGGTTTGTCGCGAATCATGTGTTTACGGAAGCCGATATCCGCAAATTCCTGGGTAATCTGGACTCGCCTGCGATCCTCAGGCGGTTTTTGACCGATGCCACGGCAACGCGGCCGGCGGCCGAGGCTCTGGCGGGAATGCTGCCGAAATTGCTGGCAAGCATCGAGGATGGGCGGGCGCGGCGCCTGCTGGCGCGGCTCCTGCCCCGGTTGATCGGCGGCAAGGCTGCCGGGGTGATCGTGGCGCGCGCTTTGGCCGGGCTGGTGGAAGGCGGGCGGCACCAGGAAGTGTTTTCTTTTATTCTAAGCCAGTTGAAAGAAACACTTGAAGCCCGGGAAGAGGTGCTGAAGGAGGCTATAAAGGAGCGTGTGCGCGAGCAGGGCGGCCGGCTGATGGGCTGGGCGATTGGCGCCACCGTCGCCAAGCGCGTGCTGACCGCCGTGAATGGCGAGCTGGAGCGGGTGAGCCCGGATAGTTCGGAAATGCGCGACGCCTTCGATGAATGGGTGCGGCGCGAGATCAGCCTGCTGGAGAGCGACCCCGCGCGGGCGGCGGAACTCGGCCGGGCAATGCAGGGCGTGCTGGCGCATGACACGGTGAAGGCCTGGGCCTGGGATGTATGGGCCAGGCTGCGGCGTGCGCTGGAAGCCGATGCCATGCGGCCGCATGGACGCTCGGTCGCGGTGATCGAGGCGCGCTTTGGCCAGCCTGGGCGAGGTTCTGGCCAAGGACGAGGCGGCGCGCGCGCGGGTGCGCGCGGCGGTGGAGACACTGGTGCTGAGCCTCTTGCCGCAGGCGCAGGCGGAAGGCGCCAAATTCATTGGCCGGGTGGTGGGCACCTGGGATACCGCGACGATTACCGACAAATTGGAGCTGCGGGTCGGCAAGGATTTACAATATATCCGCGTGAACGGGACGCTGGTGGGCTTTCTGCTGGGCGCCGCGATCAGCCTGTTCACCCTGGCTTTGCCGGGGCATTTACCGTGATCCATTGGAGTTAGCCGCTTAATGCATATTCATATCCACAACGAACCAGAGGGCATCGACCCGCCGATCACGCAAGCTGCCTGGGCAGCTTCGGGCATTACCGGCCACCATGTGACCTTTGGGCAAACCGCCGAGGATTTCGCGGCGCAGGCGGCGAGCCTGGAAGCGCTGATCGCACCGCCATGGGAGCTGAAACGCCTGGATCTGTTCGCGGCGCCAAAACTGAAATTGCTGCAATCCACCTCGGCCGGGGTGGATCGGTTGCAGCCTTTCGACAAGATTCCCGCGCATGTGGTGCTGATGAACAATCGCGGCACGCATGCGGAAAAAGCCGGTGAATTCGCGCTTATGGCGATTTTGATGCTGATCAACATGATCCCGCGCTTCGTAACCGAGCAGCGCGCGCATATCTGGCGGCGCGAAACCTGCGGCCTGGCGCGCACCCGCCGGCTGACGATCGTGGGGCTGGGCAGCCTTGGCGGTGCCGCGGCGGGGCAGGCCAAGCGCATGGGCATGAAGGTGACGGGTATCCGCAATTCCGCCCAGCCGCACGAGCATTGCGACCGGACATTGACCCTCGCCGGTTTGGACGATGTTTTGCCGGAGACGGATATTCTGCTGCTGGCCTGCCCGTTGACTCCGGCGACGCAAAATCTGCTCTCCGCCGCGCGGATCGCGCTTCTGCCGCCCGGTGCCGGGGTGATTAATATCGGGCGCGGACCGCTGATCGACGAGGCCGCTTTGTTCGACGCGCTGGATGCGGGCCATCTGGGCGGGGCGGTGCTGGATGTGTTCCATGAGGAGCCGCTGCCCAAGGGCCACCGCGCCTGGGACGTGAAAAACCTGATCATCACGCCGCATATGTCGTCGGACGATCCGTCGACCTATAATGCGATCACCTTGGAGATTTTTAAGGGCAACCTCGCGGCATATCTGGCCGGGGCGGTGCCGCCGACTATAATAGACCGGGCAAAGGGCTATTGAAGGCAGGCTAAACGACCGGCGTTCGCGCCACGGCTTGAAGCTCAGGCGCCCGGCGGCTATGTGATGACCCATGAAAATCCTTAGCACCTCCCTAATTTTTCTCGTTCCCACCCTGGCCCTTGCCGCCGGTGGACCGGTGCCCCTGGGCAGCAATGGCGGCAAATTCGGCGACTGGACGGCTGCTTCCTTCGGCAGCGGCGCGGATGAGGTCTGCTATGCCTTCACCTCCGCGCAAAGCTCCACGCCGGCTTTGCCCAAGCGCGGCGCCGTGATGCTGACCGTGACGGAGCGGCATGGCGCGCGTGACGAGGTGACGCTGAGTGCCGGTTATACCTACCCCGCCAAAGCCGCCGTGACTCTGACCGTGGGGAGCAGCAAGATCGACTTTTACACAGCGGCCGGCACGGCATTCACCACCAGTGGCGCGGACGCGATAGCGGCATTCAAGGTTGGCGCGACGGCGGAAGCAAAATCCCCCGCGCCCGATGGTAAGACCGTAACGGATGATTTTTCCCTGACCGGTTTTTCGGACGCCTATAGCGCGATTAACGCCGCATGTCCGTGATAGAGCTGAGTGCGGCCGAGCGGGAGCGGATTCTCGCGAAAGCCGCGCTGTTCGCGCCGCCGGGGAATGTGCTGCCGGATGGCAGGCGCGATCTGGTGGGCCTCTCGCGCGAGGAATTATTGGCCGAGGTTGCGGCGGCGGGCGAACAACCCTTCCGCGCCAAGCAATTATGGCACTGGATTTATCACCAGGGCGTGCGGGAATTTTCCGCCATGAGCAGCATCGCGCGGCCATTGCAGGAAAAACTTTCCGAGCGGTTTGTGGTTGGGCGGCCGGAAGTGGCGCTGGACCAGCTCTCCAAGGACGAGACACGGAAATTCCTGTTCAATTTCCGCGATAACGAGAAGGTTGAGACCGTCTACATCCCGGACCGCGTGGAAGATCGCGGCGCGGTTTGTATTTCCAGCCAGGTCGGATGCACGCTGAGTTGCCGGTTCTGCCATACCGGCACGCAGCGTCTGGCGCGCAATCTGTCCTCGGCGGAAATCGTCGGGCAGTTCATGGCCGCGCGGGATGCCTACGGCGAATGGCCAAGCCCGAAGGGCGAGACCCCTCGCCTGCTCTCCACCATCGTGCTGATGGGCATGGGCGAGCCGCTGTATAATTACGAGAATGTCGCCAAGGCGATGAAGATCGTGATGGATGGCGAGGGCATCGGCCTGTCCCGCCGGCGGATTACGCTCTCCACCTCCGGCGTGGTGCCGATGATGGACCGCGCGGGCGAGGAGCTTGGCGTGAACCTCGCCGTTTCGCTCCATGCGGTGCGCGATGACCTGCGCGACGAGCTTGTGCCGCTGAACCGCAAATACCCGATCAAGGAGCTGATTGCGGCGTGCAAGCGCTACCCTGGTGCCTCCAACGCGCGGCGGATCACGTTCGAGTATGTGATGCTCAAGGGCATTAATGATTCCGAGACCGATGCGCGGGCGCTGGTGTATCTCATCGCCGGGCTGCCCGCGAAGGTAAATCTGATCCCGTTCAACCCGTGGCCGGGCAGTTCCTATGAGACCAGCACGCCGGCGGCGATCAAGAAATTCGCGGATATCGTAATGGCGGCGGGTTATGCCTCCCCGGTGCGCACGCCCAGAGGCCAGGATATTCTGGCGGCGTGCGGGCAGCTGAAAAGCATGGTGCAGCCGGCGGCGTGAGTGGTTGCGGTGCGTGGTTAGGTGAGCTGTAGAGGGCCCGTACCAAAGTCTGCTCGGGGCGCCCGTCCAGATTATACTTTTGGGTTTCTGATCTTCCTGCAAGTGGCCATTCATCCGGGACTGGCAGCGGCGATGTGGTTATGCGTAGGGTCCACCATCTTCAATGGAGGGCATACAGATGGCTAAAAGCGGTGGTTGTCTTTGTGGAGGCGTTCGGTACGAAGTCCAAGGTGAGATAACCCAGCCGATCGCGTGCCATTGTTCGCAATGCGCTCGCACCAGCGGGAACTTCGCCGCAATGTCGAGTTGCCGATCAGTGAACCTCTATCTGGTCACCTCCGATACGCTGAAGTGGTTTCAATCGTCGGAGAAAGTGCAGCGGGGCTTCTGCGCACGCTGCGGCGGAAATATCTTCTGGAGAGCCGCGCCGGGCGACGTAACTTATGTGACCGCTGGAACGTTCGACCGCCCAACCGGTCTCACACTGGCCGAGCATATCTACGTCGGTTCGAAATCTGACTTCTACAAAATCGTGGACGAACTACCACAGAGGCAGGAATGGTGAGTTCTAGTGGGCCCTTCGTGCTCATTGCGCCCATGGATGTCATTTGGCCGCTTTGGCGCCTCGCCCGACAGCGAACGTTCAATTTACGCGCCCTGAACGGTTGGAACGGAGGGGGATTTCCGCCGGCCCGCTCACGGGCCACGATGCCCGGCCCCAGACATTCGGCTTACGCCCGGGTCTGGCCGGGTTGGGATGGATGGAGTGAAGGGCGGAACAGCGCGCGCATTCCGCCATCTTTATTTGCCGCATTCGCTCCCCCGTGTCGCCAGCCGGCGTACTCCATGGAGAGTATTTTTTTACAAACTTGCATCGGAAAACTCTAATCCTCAAAGTCATCGTCCGGCAATCTGACACGGTCGCATCACACAAAGGTGGCGGAATGCGCTGCGCTATTCCGCCCTACGCTTGCTGCTCTGTTAGAGAGCCATCCAAGATACCGGTCCTCCTGGCTATATTGAACGCAGAACCTGATCGATAATGGCAAGCGCCTGACAGCGCGCAACCTCTTCAGTGTGTCCGGTCACGTGCTGTAGCCAAGGCGTCGCCCGATCGGCAAACAGGCGGCGGATATTGGCGAAGTTGCTCTCCGTGAGCAGCGCGTCAGGTTCGGCGCCGCAGTTCGTCCATGCGTACTGAAGGGCCTCTTTGATAACCCGATTGCGCTCGTTCTCCTGACGGCACGAAGCGAAGGGCCGACGACATTGCCGAATGCGTTCTGACGTCCCACTGCGTCGTCCCGCTCATAGTTATAGATGGCATTGATATCCGCCTCATCGAAATCCAGCCGGATGGACAGCCCCAGTTCTGCGCCTGAACGAGGGTCTAGCGCGTAAACACGCTCACCGCTTCGCCGGTATAGCTTCGACCAAGGCACACCACGGCACGGTGCGTGCCAAAAAGCTCGATGTACCCTAACACCAGCCCCGACGCCGGGGTCGCCTTGATGGCGACGCAGTGGAGGGGCGTACCCGTCGGCCGGTCTGTGACAAGGTCGTGGACATAGTAATACCCAAAGCAAGGCTCTCCGTTGGCCTCGCGAAGGTAGTTTAGGGCGTCCCCGCATCGGTCTATGGGAATTCCTGCCTCGTGCGCCAACGCCAAAGCACTTTTTACAAGCGAACGGCCGGATAATTCTCCGCCGAATGTGAGGTCTAGGTGAATCGCACCTTTCGCGTAAGAGCGTTGCTCCTCCGCTGAAGCAAGCGTTCGCTCAACATCGATGTGGGCATGCTTGCGCTTCATGCCCTCCAACACCTGGCGGGCCATGGCGACGGAGCCAGCAACAACCCGAATGTTTTCTCCGTCAGCGGTACGATTACGCTTGATATCGGGCCGATCCATTTCCAAGGCTCCCCCAGAACCCAAGAGGAAAGTCTCGCCCGCTGTCGTCGTGATCGCCATTCGCAACGTCTTTCCACGTTGCCGCTCCACGTCGAAAAGGAGTGCCAAGGGGCGTAGCTGCTTCTCCAGCTCGGCGTCCCAGGTATGCCCCGCCTTGTTGTTGCAGGTCCCGTGGAGCAAACCGCGTACAGTTCGCCGCCCTCCAATAGCCTCAGGAATCTACGTGTTCGTGGAAATCGTTTCTCGCAGTTATTTTCTGTCCGCAGTAGATGCATGTCGGATGCAAGTTGGGCCTCTGAATAAAGAGTTCTCTCTGGTTAGGTGGCGAATGCTTTGACGGCAAGATGGCTAGTGACACTCTTAACGTCGGCTTTCAGAAATTGCGTCAGCCGCCACGGAGACCGCCATGGGTCGAAAGTAGAAATTCGAATTAGGTCCGCGACCCAATATCCCCAGCCCTTGAAGCTTCAGGGCACGGCGCAAACATCCCCCCTGCATTCAGATGGGAGCAACAACATGGCCGTGATTTTGGTAACCGGCGGGGCGAAGGGGATTGGCGCGGGGATCGCGCGGCGGCTGATCCAGGGTGGCGCGCAGGTCGTGATCGCCGATAAGGAACACGCCAGGATCGAAGGTGCGCGCAGGGTTATCTGCGACGTATCGGACGAGACGCAGGTGAATGTGCTCATTGCGGGGATAGAAGCAGCCGAAGGCCGGCTGGACGGGCTGGTCTGCAATGCCGGGTTCATGATCCGCAAGCCGGTGGAAGAGCTAACTCTGGATGAATGGCAGAGCGTGCTGGCCACCAACCTCACCAGCAGTTTTCTGCTCATCAAAGCCGGGGCAAAAATGCTGCGCGCGGCGAAGGGGTCGGTCGTCACCATCGGCTCGACCCGCGCGCATATGTCCGAGCCCGGAACGGAGTCCTACGCCGCCAGCAAAGGCGGGCTGCTGGCGCTGACCCACGCGCTGGCGGTGAGTCTTGGGCCGGATGTGCGGGTGAACTGCATTTCCCCCGGCTGGATAAACACGCAAGGCGAAACCCTGAGAGCCGAGGACCATGCGCAGCATCCCGCCGGGCGGGTTGGGCGGGTGGAGGATATCGCCTCGATGGCGGCGTATCTGCTGGGGCCGGAATCGGGGTTCATCACGGGCGCGGAATTTATCATCGACGGCGGAATGACGCGGAAAATGATCTACGAGGAATAGGCCGGATTTGGCGCTATGCCTTCTTGATGCTACCGCCGCCCGTGTGAAGAAATTTTTCCAATCAGCGCCGGTGCAGGCCGTGATTGCCTGGGTGGCGGCGCGTTATATCAATCTGGTCGCGCGGACTGTGCGCTGGCAGGTGGAGGGCGAGGCACATGCGTTCGCGCTGACCAGAACAACGCCCGTCATCGTGGTGTTCTGGCACGAGGCGCTGCCGGCGATGCCGGTGCTGTGGCTGCGGGCAAAACGGAATGGCATGACGCGGCCGGCGGTGGCGCTGGCCAGCCAGCATCGGGACGGGCAATTGATCGGCCTTGTGTTGAAAAATATGGGCATCGGGCTGGTCTCCGGCTCCTCCTCGCGCGGCGGGGCGGCAGGCTTGCGCGGGTTGCTCAAAGCCCTGGATGCCGGGATGAATGTGGCGATAACGCCGGATGGCCCGCGCGGCCCGGCCAGGGTTTGCGCGCCGGGTGTAGCGCAACTGGCGGGGTTGAGCGGGAGTTTTGTGCTGCCTTGCGGGGCGATGACCTCGCGCGCCAAAGTCTTGAACTCATGGGACAGGATGCGCTTGCCGTTGCCGTTCGGCCGCGGCGCGCTGGTATGCGGTGCGCCGATTGCGGTCTCGCGCGAGGATTGGCAGGCGGGTCTGGGGCAAGTGACGGAGGCGCTGAACGCGGCCATGGACCGGGCGGCGGCGTTGCTGTGATGCTTCTGCGCCTCTACCGCATGGGCGGCAGGCTCGGCGCACCGGCCCTCCGGCTCATGCTGGAGCGCCGCGTAAAGCAGGGCAAGGAAATGCGTGAGCGCCTGCCCGAGCGTTTTGGCCGCACGGCACTGGCGCGGCCGGCGGGGCGGCTGGTGTGGTTGCATGCGGCGAGCGTGGGGGAGATGATGTCCATCCTGCCCGTGATTCAGGCAATGGCGGGGCGGAGCGAAGTATTGCTGACGACCGGCACGGTGACATCGGCGAAACTGGCGGCGGCGCGGCTGCCGGATTTTGCGCGCCACCAGTTCGTGCCGCTCGATGTGCCCGGCTGGGTGGCGGCATTTCTCGACCATTGGCGGCCGGATGCGGCTGTGTTCGTGGAGAGCGAGTTATGGCCGGGAATGCTGGATGCGTGCGACAGAAGGGGCATTCCACGGCTGCTGATCAATGCGCGGATGTCCGCCCGCTCGGCCCGTAACTGGGAGCGGATGCCCAAACTCGCCCGGCGCGTGCTCGGCCCGTTCCGCTATGTTCACGCGCAATCGCCCGGCGATGCCGCGCATTTACGCGCCCTTGGCGTGGCTGGGGTGCTGGAATGGGGCAATCTGAAATTTTTCGCGCCGAAACTGCCGGTGGACGAGGTGAAACTGGCGGCATTACGGGGGCAGATACCGGGGCCGGTCTGGCTGGCCGCCAGTACGCATCCGGGCGAGGAGGAGCTGATCACGCAGGCGCATCGCGACCTGCTGGCGGCGTATCCCATGTTGGTGACGGTCATCGTGCCGCGTCACCCGGAGCGCGGGGCGGCCATCGCGGCACTGGCGGGCGCGCCGCGCCGCAGCCTGGGCCAGATGCCGGTGGCGGGCAGCGTATACGTGGCCGATACGCTGGGCGAATTGGGCCTGTTTTTCCGGGCGTGCCCGTTTGCCTTCATCGGCAATTCGCTGGTGGGGTTCGGCGGGCATAATGTCATCGAACCCGCCATTCTGGGCTGCGCGGTGATCACCGGCCCGCATAACGAGAATTTTGTCGAGGCGGCGGCGCGGCTGCGCGATGCCGGGGCGCTGGTGGAAGTGGCGGATGCGGCCGGGCTGGCCAGGGCGGTGCGGAACTGGCTGGACGACCCCGCCGCCGCGCAAGCCGCAGGAGCCGCCGCCGCCGCCGCGTTTGACGCCACGGAAAACCTGCCCGCGCGCCTGGCGGATTTGATTCTGGGCTGCGCCCTATGAGGGCGCCGGCATTCTGGACCAAGCGGGGCCTGCTGGCTTTGGTCTTGTCGCCATTGGGCTGGATTACCGGAATGGTCACAGCGTGGCGCGTCAGGAAACCGGGATTTGCGCCGGGGATCAAGGTGATTTGCGTCGGCAATGCCGGGGTTGGCGGTTCCGGCAAAACCACGGTCGTGCTGGACCTGCTGGCGCGGCTGCCCGGGCCGAAATTCGCCCTGACCAGGGGCTATGGCGGGGATTTGGCCGGGCCGGTGCTGGTGAACAAAAACCTGCACGGCGCGGCCGATGTGGGCGACGAGGCAATGCTGCTGGTGGCCGCGGCACCCACGATCGTGGCGCGCGACCGTGCCGCCGGGGCACGCCTTGCGCTGGCGGAAGGTGCTGGCGTGATTGTGATGGATGACGGGCTGCAAAACCCGGCGCTGACGAAATCGCTCTCGTTTTTGGTCATCGATGGCGGCTACGGATTCGGTAACGGGCTGCTGCTCCCCGCCGGTCCTTTGCGGGAACCCGTGGCGGCGGCGGCGGCGCGCTGCCAGGCGGCGATCCTGATCGGCGAGGACGAAACCGGCGCGCTGGCTGCCCTGCCCCCTTCCCTGCTTGTTCTGCGCGCTGACCTCGTGCCCGACAGCAAGGAGCGCCTGGGCCGGCGCCCGGTCATCGCGTTTGCCGGGATCGGGCGGCCGGAGAAATTTTTCCGCTCCGTGCTGGCATTGGGAGCGGAAATTGTCGCGGCTCATGCCTTCCCCGATCATCATGTCTACGATGCGCACGATTCGGCGCGGTTGCTGGGTGAGGCCTCGACAAAAGGAGCGGTACTGGTGACGACGGCGAAGGACTTCGTGAAACTGCCAAAGGCGTTGCGCCAGGCCAGCCTCGTGGTGGGCGTGCGCCTTTCATGGCATGACGAGGCAGCACTCGAAGAGCTGCTGCGGTGAGCCAGCCGCCGCTTAGCCATAGAGCCGAGGCGCTGCTGGTGCGGCTTTGCCTCGGGCTGTTCCGGATGTTGCCGCCCGCCACGGCCTCCAAATTCGGCGGCGGTGTGGCGCGCGCGATCGGGCCGCTGATCCCGGTCTCAAAGGTAGCGGACCGGAATTTGATGGCGGCAATGCCGGAGCTGGACCGCGCGCAACGCAAAAAAATCATCGCCGAGGTATGGGAAAACCTGGGCAGCACGGTGGCCGAACTGGCGCGCATCGGCGACCTGCACGAGACAGAGTCCGGTCCCGGCTTTTTCGTGACCGGCTGGGAGGAGCATGTCGCACCCGCTCTGGCCAAAGGCGGGCCTGCGGTTTTTTTCACCGGGCATATCGGCAACTGGGAGATCATCCCGCCGGCGGCATTTTCGCGCGGCATTGATGTTGGTTTCATGTACCGCGCCGCCAGCAATACCCTGGTGAACGACATCATTCTGAAACTTCGCGAGGCGAATTTCGGGCGCAAGATGATCATGTTCCCGAAAGGGAGCGTTGGCGCCAGGCAGGCCTATGCGCATTTGATGCGCGGCAATTATCTTGGCCTTCTGGTGGACCAGAAACTCGACAACGGTATTTCCGTGCCCTTTTTCGGCCGCCCGGCGATGACCGCGCCCGCCATGGCGAGCTTCGCGCTAAAATTCAAATGCCCGGTGCTGCCCGTGCATGTGGTGCGCGTCGGCCCGGCCCGGCTGCAGGTGATCTGCGATGCGCCGGTGGCGCTGCCCGATTCCGGCGATAAGGACCGCGACGTGCTGACCTTGACGACCGAGATGAACCTGATCCTGGAAAAATGGATACGTGAAAAACCCGGTGCCTGGCTGTGGCTGCACCGGCGCTGGCCAAAAGAACAGCGGGCCGTGAAAACTGACCACTGACAACTCGTCCACAGCGCGTTAAGATGCGCCTTATGGGCTTCTGGCGCACCAAGACTCTGGCGGCGATGACCAAGGTGGAGTGGGAATCGCTCTGCGATGGCTGCGGCCGGTGCTGCCTGCATAAATTGCGCGACGAGGATACCGAGGAGCTGAGTTTCACCAATGTGGCGTGCCGGCTGCTGGATTTGAAAACCTCGCGCTGTTCGGACTATGCGGGGCGGCGGACGAAAATCCCCGATTGTGTGCAACTGACGCCGAAAAAGCTGAAAACCGTGGATTGGCTGCCGCCAAGCTGCGCCTACCGGCTGGTGAGCGAGGGCAAGGACCTGTATCCCTGGCATCCGTTGATCTCAGGCCGCGCCGAGAGCGTCGCCGAGGCCGGCGTGAGTGTGGCGGGACGGGCTTTGAGCGAACGCGATGCCGGGCCGCTGGAGCACCATATCGTGGACTGGCCCGGCCAGTTGCCCAAAACCCGGCAGCGCGGCAGGGGATGAAGGACAGCGCGTTCACGACCGAGCTGTTGCCGGTGCGCGGCGCGCTAGCCCAGGTATCGTTCCGGCGCTCGGCGCGGGCGCGCAAAATTTCACTGCGGATCGACGCGGCGCAAGGCGGGATTGTCATTACGCTGCCGCTCAAGGCATCGCGCCGGGCCGGGCTTTTGCTGCTACAGACGCACGAGACCTGGGTTGCCGAAAAACTCGCGGAATTGCCAGACGCGTTACCGTTCGTCCCCGGGGCGATGGTGCCGGTGGATGGGCTGCCACATGAAATCTGCCCGGTGAAAACCGGGCGCGGCGGCGCGTGGATTGAAGAGCGCAAAATACTGGTGACCGGCGAGCCGGAGTTTCTGGCGCGGCGCGTGACCGATTGCCTGCGCCGCCTGGCCCGGCAGCGGCTGACCGCTCTGGCCGCCGAAAAGGGCGTGCTGGCCGGGCTGACCCCCAAATGCGTGCGGGTGAAGGACACGCGCACGCGCTGGGGCTCCTGCGCGCCGGATGGCACGCTGGCATTTTGCTGGCGGCTGATCTGCGCGCCGGATTTCGTGCAGGATTACGTGGTCGGGCATGAGGTGGCGCATTTGCGGCACATGAATCATGGACGGCAATTCTGGGCGCTAACCGAACAACTCACCCCGCACCGGGCTGCGGCCAGCGCATGGCTGGGCTGTAACGGCCAGGCGCTATTGAGGCTCGGTTGAGCCTGCTTATCTCGAAGTCAGAGTATTCGCTGCAACAAGAAAGAGCCCGCTCATGAAAGCTGTTGCTTTTACCCACTCCAAACCAATTACCGAGTTCGATGCGCTGGCGGATTTCGACCTGCCCGTGCCCGAGCCGCGCCACCACGACCTGCTCGTGGAGGTTAGAGCCGTGTCGGTGAATCCGGTGGACACCAAACTCCGCTATGGCGTGGAGCCGTTGGGAGAGAAGCGGGTGCTGGGCTTCGATGCCGCCGGTGTTGTACGCGCCATCGGGCCGGACGTGCAGAATTTCCTCGTCGGTGACGAGGTTTATTACGCCGGTGTGCCAACACGGCAGGGCACGGATGCGGAGTTTCATCTGGTTGATCATCGTATCGTCGGGCACAAACCCCGCACATTGGGTTTCGCCGAGGCGGCTGCACTCCCGCTCACATCCCTCACCGCCTGGGAGATGCTGTTCGACCGTTTCCGCCTGCCCCGTGACCAGTCGGCGGTCGGCACGCTGCTGATTGTCGGCGGTGCCGGCGGGGTCGGCTCCATGGCGATCCAGCTCGCGGCGCAACTGACGGATCTGACTGTGGTCGCAACCGCCTCGCGGCCGGAAACATCCGACTGGTGCCTCAGCCTGGGCGCGCATCATGTCATTAATCACCATCAGGACATGGCGGTACAGTTCGACAAGCTCAGACTTGCCCGCCCGGAATACATATTTTGTGTCACGCATGGACGGCAGCATTTTAAAAAACTAACCGAACTGCTCGCACCTGAGGGGGCGATCGGGATTATCGAATCCAATGTCGGGCCGGTCGATCTTTCCGCGCTGTTGGCCAAAAGCGGCACACTGCACACCGAATACATGTTTGCCCGCGGCATACTTAAAACCACCAAGATGTCCGCGCAGCACCGCACCTTGGAGGCCATCGCGCATCTGGTCGATAATGGCATACTGAAGAGCACGATGACGGAGAATTTCGGCACTATCAACGCAGCCAATCTCAAGCGTGCCCACGCGGCCGTGGAAGCTGGCTCGGTACGTGGTAAAATCGTGCTGGAAGGTTTTTGATCGTGCAGAGTTAGGGGGCTCTAGGATTGCACCCTAAGCAATATGCAGCAGGTGGATCAGGGCAATACTAATCCCGCCCAGCACGATGAGCGACAATGTTACTGCCGTTGAGACACGCAAACCGGCACGGGCCACGGTGCGGACATCGACGCCGAGGCCGAGTGCGGCCATCGAAATTGTGGTGAGCACGGCTGCGACGTTGTTGATCGGGGCGAGCAGCGGCACCGGAATCAGGCCGAGCGAGCGGATGGTGAGGACCACCAAAAACCCGACGATGAACCATGGAAGCAAATGGTGGATGCTTGGCATCCCTGCTTTCGGTCGGTCGCCCGCGGTGATATGCGGCGGGGGTTCGTCGGTCTCTTCCCGTAACCGCGCGGCAAGCAATGAGAGCACGAATACCACGGGCCCGAGCATCAGCACCCGCACGAGCTTGACCACGGTGCCGACCTGGTTGCTGAGCGCGCCGATCGGCAATGTCGCGGCCAGGACCTGCGGGACCGCGTAAACGGTGAGGCCAGCCATCACGCCATATTGCGTGAGGGAGAGGAGCAGAACCGGCACCAGCAGCGGCAGGAGCAGCACGACCAGCACGCCAAGCACGGCGGTGAAGGCGATGGAGGCGGCAATGTCCTCGGCATCCGCGCCGATGACGGGAGCGACCGCTACAATTGCTGAATTGCCGCAGATGGAGTTACCGCAGGCGACCAGCAGGGCCATGCGCGGGCGCAGCCGCAAAGCCCGGCAGATGCCGTAGCTGGTCAGGATTGAAACAGCAACGACGACGATGATGCCGAACAGCAGCTTTGGCCCAAGGGCAAGAACCGTGTGTACGCTCACGGCCGCGCCCAGCAGCATGACCGCGATTTCCAGAAGGGTTTTGGCGGAAAACACGATGCCCGGCAGCCAGAGCGATGGCGGCGCCCAGATGGTGCGAAGGATCAAGCCAAGCAGAATGGCGAGCACGAGCGCCTCGAGATAGGCCTGGCCGATGAGTGAAACCTCGACCCGCTCGAGCAGCGTCGCCAGAGCGGTGATGAGAAGGCAAAGCAAAAGGCCAGGGAGCAATAGTTTAATGCGTGTCATGGACGGGTCATCTATGCCCTTTCCATTATGTGGAATATGAGGTTATTATAGTTGTAATGATCATATATTTTAATGAATTTGGTGCCGGACACATACCGTACCTATATCTAGCCGCATGACGCTGGATCAGTTGCGGGTGTTCGTGGCGGTTGCCGAGCGGCAGCATGTGACGCGCGCCGCGGAAGCCCTGAATATGGGACAATCGGCCGTGAGCGCTGCGATAAGCGCGCTGGAGATGCGGCATGGCACGAAGCTGTTTCATCGCGTCGGCCGGGGCATCGCGCTGACCGAGGCGGGTGTGCTGCTCCTGGCCGCGGCGCGCACCATTCTGGCACAGACGGAAGCCGCCGAACTGCTGCTCGCCGAACTGGCGGGCGGCCAGCGCGGCACGCTACTGGTGCAGGCCAGCCATACGATTGCCAGCTACTGGTTGCCGCGGCACCTCGTGGCGTTCCACCAGCAGCACGAGGGTATCGAGATAAGGCTAACGGTGGGCAATACCGCGCAGGTGGCGCAGGCGGTCCGCCAGGGCGAGGCTGAACTCGGCTTTGTCGAGGGCAACGTGGACGCTGCCACGCTGCTCAGCGAGCCCGTGGCGCATGATAAAATGATCGTGGTGGTGGGACCGGAACACCCCTGGGCGACGCAAGAGAGTATAACACCTGCGCAACTGACCAAGAGTGAGTGGGTGCTGCGCGAGCCGGGCTCGGGCACGAGGTCTGAGTTCGAACAGGCGCTGACCGGGTTTGGCATACACCTGAAAGACTTGCGTGTGGCGATGGAGTTGCCGTCCAACGAGGCGGTGCGCGGTGCGGTGGAAGCCGGGCTGGGCGCCACGGCGATTTCAGCCTCGGTGGCCGCCCCCAGCCTGGAGGCAGGATTGCTCCACCAGGTGAATTGTGACCTGCCGGATCGGCAATTTCATGTGCTGCGCCATGCCGAGCGTTTTCACAGCCAGGCGGCGACGGCGTTTCTGGCGCTGATACAGGGTAATAAAATCAGCTAGCCACCACCCCCGCCGGGGGGTGACTGCGCAGCAGACCGCCAAGTATCCGAAACTGCGCTTCGCGCGGATCGCTGGTGCGCCAGATCAGGTTGATGCTGCGCCCGGCATTGGGCTCGGTCAGCTTCCGGCAGGCGATTAAAGGCGCGAGATCAGGCCGTGCGGCAAAGGCCAGCGCGGGAAGCAGCGAATACCCCTCCCCCGCCGCTATCATGTGCCAGAGCGTCTCCAGGCTGGTCGCGTGACGGGTAGCGCCCGGCGCACCGGAACAGAGCGCCAGGGCCTGGTCGCGCAGGCAATGTCCTTCCTCCAGGAGCAAAAGATCCTCCAGCGGCAGGCTGTCTAGTTTGATTCGCGGCAAATGACCCAGTGGATGCTCCAGGGGCATTGCAAGGAGAAAGGGCTCGAAGAACAGGGGGACGTGAGAGAGTCCCGGCATATCCGGCGTCGGGACGGCAAGAATGACATCCAACGCGCCATGACGCAGACGCTCGATAAGTGCTGCGGTGCGGTTTTCCGTCAGGCGCGGCGATACATCCGGCATGTTGCTTCGCAGCAGCTTCAGCAGCCCCGGAAGGTAGTAAGGCCCGAGCGTCTCGATGGCGCCGAAGTGCAAAATACCGGCAAGGCCGGTGCTCTTGCCGCCCATGGCGATGAGGTTTCGGGCTTCGGCGAGAAGCCGCTCGATATGCAGGAGCAAAACGCCACCCTGCGCGGTGATCGCGACACGGCGCTTGGTACGCTCGAAAATCGTCACACCGAGATGGGCTTCGAGCTTGCGCACCTGCTCGGACAGAGCCGGCTGGCTGACATGGCAACGCTCGGCGGCGCGGCCGAAATGCTTGAGTTCGGCGACAGCCTCCACATATTCCAGGTCACGGAGGGAAAGACCAGCGAGTGATTTTGACATTACGGCCAGAATAATAGCTCTTGCCGATGAAAGAAATACATAAAATCGACTTCACCTATCAAAGTTTTTAGCGCCTTTTGTTCAAGCTTGAGATTTTTAAAAACAGGCAGGCAGCCATACGACCGACGCCGTCGTGTTGTCTGTCCATCAAAGCAACCTAAAACGGAGCGAACGACTATGGCATTCAAGAATCCGAAAAGCCCTGCCCGCCTGACGACAACCGCCGGCGCGCCGATCGCCGACAACCAGAATTCCGAGACCGCCGGCCCGCGCGGCCCACTGCTGATGCAGGATTATCAACTGCTCGAGAAACTCGCACACCAGAACCGCGAACGCATCCCCGAGCGCACCGTGCATGCCAAAGGTTCCGCTGCTTTTGGCACCCTCACCATCACCCAGGACATCACCAAATACACCAAGGCGAAGGTTTTTCAGGCCGGCAAAAAAACCGAGATGCTGCTGCGGTTTTCAACCGTGGCCGGTGAACGCGGCGCCGCCGATGCCGAGCGCGACGTGCGCGGTTTCGCGATGAAATTCTATACCGAGGATGGAAACTGGGATTTGGTTGGCAACAACACGCCAGTATTCTTCGTCCGCGACCCGCTGAAATTTCCCGACTTCATCCACACGCAAAAGCGTCACCCGGCGACCAATCTGCGTTCCAATACGGCGATGTGGGATTTCTGGTCGCTCTCGCCTGAGAGTTTGCACCAAGTGACGATCCTGATGTCCGATCGCGGTCTGCCGCAGGGCTTCCGCCACGTTAACGGCTATGGCAGCCACACCTATAGTTTTATCAATGCGAAGAATGAACGCCACTGGGTGAAATTCCATTTCAAGACCCAGCAGGGCCACAAGTTCTGGACCAACGCGGAGGCCGCTCAAATCGTCGCCCATGACCGCGAAAGCTCGCAGCGCGACCTGTACAATGCGATCGACCGTGGCGATTTTCCGAAATGGAATGTGCAGATCCAGATCATGCCGGAGGCAGATGCCGATAAAACGCCTTACAATCCGTTCGACCTGACGAAAGTCTGGCCGCATAAGGATTATCCGATGATCGATGTCGGAACCATCGAACTCAACCGCAATCCGGACAATTACTTCGCGGAGGTGGAGCAAGCCTCGTTCTCGCCCTCCAACGTCGTGCCGGGCATTTCCTGGTCGCCGGATAAGATGCTGCAGGCGCGGATATTTTCCTACGCCGATGCGCACCGCTACCGCGTGGGCACGCATTACGAAGCCCTGCCGGTGAACAAGCCCAAGGTGGCGGTGAATAACTACCATCTCGATGGCTCCATGCGGCTCGATGCGCCGAAGGGCAATGATGCTTATTACGAGCCGAACTCCTTCAACGGACCGAAAGAAGATAAAAACTTCGCCGAGCCGCCCTTGAAGATTTATGGTGACGCGGACCGCTATAACCACCGCGAAGGCAATGACGATTACGTCCAGGTGCGGGCGTTGTTCAACCTGTTCGATGCCGGGCAGAGGCAGCGGCTGTTCGAGAACTATGCCGCGGCGATGGACGGTGTGCCCGATGAGATCGTGCAGCGCCAGGTCGGGCATCTGAACAAGGTCGACCCGGCCTATGGTGCCGGTGTTCTGGCCGCGGTGACCAAGAAGCGAGAGAGAGACGCGAAACTACCGCACGCGGCGGAGTAAAGTTCTAACAAGTCTCATCGTTTCAGGTTGAATCGCTACGCGATCTAACCTGAAACGTGGATCAGTCTCTCATCAATAAGTTAGAGGGCGATTTACGTTTTAAAGCGGCTCAGAATGCGCCAACTTAAAACGATCGTACTCTAACCAAAGCTGGTACCGCAAGTGAGCAGGTCCGCACCCGCCCCGTTGCGCGCGGCGGCAATGCAGATCGGCAGGCCGACCAGCGGCGAGCCTTGGCGGTTTATTGCTGTGAGGCGGAGAAACGTACGTCTGGTTCAAGATGCCGGGTCGATGGGCGAGGCCGGCGTGCCGGCAGCTTCGATCGCCTCGGCGGCGGCAAGGCAAATATCCTCCCGGAAGCGTCCGGCGACGAGTTGCACGCCGACAGGTGTGGCACCCACGAGCCCCGTGGAAATGCTGAGCGCCGGCAGACCCGTAAGGGCAAGACCAATTTGGGTGAGTTGCGCGCGCCAGACGCGGTTGAAGTCGCGCATATCCAGGTTATCGGCAAACGGCAGTTCACCGGAAACCGGCAGGAGCAGCACCGGGTATGTTTCCAGCAGGAGTGAATAGTCACGGATGATGCTGGCGCGGCGAATGAGCGCGCGGCCGGGGTCCTCTGGCGCCACGGCGCCGATAATGCCCTTGATGCCAGCAATGACGGCGGCGGCACCGGGGTCGCCGTCGCGCGTGGTCATATCGTCCCAACTCGCGAAACCATCGCCGATCCAGAGCCGCGCCTGCAAATCGGCGGCCTCGTTGATGGCCGGGATGTCCGCGATTTCCTCAACCTGCCAGCCGGCATCGCGCAAGCGCGCGGCGGCATCATGCAGGGCGGCTTCGACCTCGGGCGCGATCTCAAGCCCGCCTGGGCGGAGCACCAAAGCGGCGCGGCGGGGGTATTCCGGCCCCACCAAAGGTGCCGGCACCCACCAGGGGTCGCGCGCATCGAAGCCGGACATGGCGGCAAGGCCAAGCCGCAAATCGCCGATGGTGCGGCCGAGCGGACCCGAGACGGCGGTGAGTTGCGGGCCGATGCCGCGCTCCGGCCCGCTCGCGTTATAGGCAGCGATGCGCCCTAAACTTGGCCGCAACCCATGCACGCCGCAGGCATAGGCCGGGTAGCGGATGGAGCCGGCGATGTCTGTGCCATGCGCCAGATGACCGATGCCGGAAGCGAGCTGCCGCCGCCGCCCCGCCCGAGGAACCGCCGGGTGTCAGGCGCGCATCGCGCGGGTTTTTAGTGGCGCCATGCACAAGGTTGGAAGTGAACCAGCGCAGCGAAAAGGCCGGTGTGTTGGTGCGCCCCAGGATGACCGCACCGGCTTTGCGTAGATTATCCACCACCGGACTGTTCTGCGCCGCGATATTTTGCGCCTGCAGCCGCGTGCCATTGGTGGTTGCAAACCCGATCTGATCGATATTGACCTTTATCGTGACCGGAACCCCGGCAAGACATCCGGGGTCTTCCCCGCGCGCGATCGCGGCGTCAACCGCCGCCGCTTGGGCCAGCACGTCATCTGGGTCATGCGCGACAACCGCATTGATCCGTGGATTGACTGCCTCCAGCCGCGCCAGAGCCGCCAGTGCGGCCTCGCGGGCGGAGACTTGCCCGCTGCGGATGCGTTGCGCGAGATCGGATGCGGAGAGGCGCCATAGTTCGGTCAAATGAATCTCCTTAGGCCTGAAAAATAGAGTTCGCGCTCGTCAACGCCAGCCGGTTTCCCAGAAGGCGGCCTCGCATTGGGTGGCCAGGCCGAAAATTTGCTTCAGGCGCGGATAGCGCGCCTCAGCACCTTTCGCGGCGGCGAGACGTTCCATAATAGCCAGTGCGTCGGCCACCGAGCCGGTATATTCGGCGCCGGTATAGGTCTCGATCCAGGCTTTATAGGGATTATCCGGCGCGAGAGTCTCCGCGAGCATGGCGCCGATCTCGGCATAGCCGGCGATGCAGGGTGCCAGGGCCACCATGAGGTCCAGCGCGTCGCCGGACAGGCCGAGTTCCAGCACGTAGCGGGTATAGGCCAGCAGTTCGAGGGAATGCGGCGCGGCCGCCATCTCAGGTTCCGAAATTCCCCAACCGGCGCAATAGCTCACATGCAGCGGCATTTCGGCATCCAGCAGCACGGTCGCGGTGGCCATGGCGGCGCGCATGTCGGCCGAGTTGTCCAGCTTATAGGCCAGCAGCAGATAGGCGCGGGCGTACTGGATGAGAAACAGATAATCCTGGATCAGAAATTTCTGGAATTTTTCGCGCGGAAGCGTACCGTCGCCCAAAGCCAGAACGAAGGGATGGCGGATGTAACCCTGCCAGGTATTTCCGTTGTCGGCGCGCAGACGCTCAAAAAGGGTGCTCATGGTTGCAAGACGTAACGGCCGGAAACAGAGCTGGCTAGAGCCGGATCACTTTTGATCGAATCACAAGGTGATTGCGATCAAAAGTGTGAATCCGCCTCTATTCATATATCTAGAGCGCGTTAGCCGCTGGCGGGGAATGCCATTCCCGAACCGGGATCGACATATACCAGATTGTCCTTCACTTCCTTCACGCCGGGCGCATTCTCGGCGATGACGACCACCGCCCGGCGTTCCTCATCGCTGAAAATGGTGCCTTCGAGATTGACCACCTTGTCCTTCACGTCAATTCGGATGCCGGATTTCGGCGCCCAGCGGGCGTGGTCAAGCTCGGCTTTAATATGATTGCCGATCTCCTCGTCGGAGCATTGCTGCGGCGTTTCGATCAGTTTTCGCGCGAGGAGACGCAGCAGATCAGTCCGGCTGATCATGCCGACCAGTTTGCCATTTTCCAGCACCGGCAAGCGTTTGATACGCTTATGCAGCATCAGCTGCGCGACCTCGGTGAGTTCGGTCTCGGGCGTCACGAAAACCGGGTTATGCGTCATCACGCCGCTGACATGGCGGCTATGAGTTACCACGTAATCGGCTGCGACGCTGGAGGGGAGCAGAAAGACTTTCAGCCAGCCGGCCTCTTTGCCATCCGTGCCAAGCTCGGCGCGGCGCAGCAAATCGCCCTCGGTAACAATCCCGACGAGCTTGCCGTCCGCGTCCAGCACCGGCAGGCCGCTCACACGATTTGCCAGCATGATGCGCGTGGCATCCGCGACGGTCGTGGAGGGCAACACGGAGACGGTATTTTTAGTCATCAGATCTGCGACGTTCATGGCATCCTCCTGTCGATTACGACTTATAATCACAGGTTTACGCGTAATCTGCCTTGACGCAAATCAAATCGCGGCTTCGGCGATGCTCGACAAAGCCTGGGGTTTCAGCAGAATAATCTCGTGGATGTTCGGAATGCCGATCAGCCCGTCGCGCTTGAGCTGGCTGAGCGAGCGCGACACGGTCTCGATTGTGACCCCCAGATAATCCGCGAGATCGGTGCGCGAGATCGGCAGACGCATCAGGGCATTTGGTTTGGGGAGTTGGCCGGCCGGGCAGATTTCCAGCCGCTCGGCCCAGGCGAGCAGAAAACTTGCCACCCGCTCGACCGCGGTTTTACGCCCCAGCAGCAGCATCTGCTGCTGGGTGATGACCAGCTCATGCATCGCGATTTCGAGCAGTTTGCGTTCAACGGCCGGAAACTCCGCGGACACCGCCATGAGGCTGGCGCGATTAAACCGGCAGACATGAAGGCTTTCCATGGCTTCGGCGGACACCACATTTTTGTCGGCGGCGGCCAGGCCGAGAAAATACCCAGGGCCGGCAAAGCCGGTGATCTGCCGGCGGCCATCAGGCAGGGCTTTGAACAGCCGCGCCATGCCCTGGTTGATATTATAGAAATAGCTGGCTTGCTCACCTTCCTCCATGAGCAAAGCGCCTGGCTGGATGATCACACGCTGCCCGACTCGGGCCAGAAACGCCACTTCGTCATCAGAGAGCGCATCGCAGAGCCCCTGATGCCGTGCGCCACACTCGTCGCAATGCGAGCCTTTCGTCGGATTGGCCAGATTTATGGCGAGCGGACGGCGGAATTCCAGGAGATCATGCAAATAAGCCATTCTGTCCTTTTATAGATCACAAATTTCGTTTGATCCATATCAAAAAATGGCGTGCCTGCACGGCTCCGGCGTTCGTTGCGGTGCGGCGGACTGGCGGTTAAGCCGCTCTCATGAACGCTTTCATAACGGGCTTTGGCATCGGCCTGTCCCTTATCCTCGCCATCGGCGCCCAGAACGCCTTTCTCCTCAAGCAAGGTCTGCGCCGAGAGCATGTCTTCGCCGTGTGCCTGGTCTGTACCGGCTCGGATGCGGTGCTGATTTCCTTCGGCGTCATGGGGTTTGGTGCCGTCATCGCGCTGCATCCCTGGGTCGCGCCCGTCATGCGCTATGCGGGGTCGGCGTTTCTCATTTGGTATGGCGCGAAGAGTTTTTATGCCGCGTTCCGCTCTGGCGCGGTCCTCCTGCCCGGCGACATGCCAGCGGCCAGCCGGCGCAAAACCGTGGCCACGGCCCTGGCGCTGACCTGGCTTAATCCGCATGTCTATGTCGACACGGTGCTCCTGGTCGGCTCGATCTCCACGCAGTTCATCGGCCGGCAGGCGGCGTTCGCCGGTGGCGCCATCACCGCCTCGGCATTGTTTTTCTTCTCGCTGGGCTATGGCGCGGCCCTGCTGCGGCCGCTCTTCGCCAAACCCCTCTCCTGGCGCATACTGGAACTGGTGATTGGCCTGACGATGTGGAGCATCGCCGTGGGGCTGCTGGTTTAGCCGGGCTGGCGGGGCGAGTACGCCGCCCAAACAAGTGCCGCGGCAAGTGCGACGACCCCGAAGCCGAAGATGCTGCCCTCCGGCCCGGTGAGACCGCCCGACAGCCAGATATTTCCGCGTGGCGTAACGGATAGCAGTGTCCCCACACAGACATTGCCGCTGTCATGCGTGCCAAAAATGAAATTCTCCGCGTAATCCCAGCCGGCATGGAAGCCGATGGGCCACCACAGCGAGCCGGTCAGCCGGATGGCGAGGCAGAAAGAGCAGCCCGGCGGCAAAAACCTGGACGATGCCGACAAAGGTTTCGCCCGGATTGGGACCATGCAGGATTGCAAACAGCAGGCTGGTGACCAACGCCGCCACAGGAAAACCGGCACCGCGTTCCAGCGTACTCAGCAGGTAGCCGCGCAGGGCGAATTCCTCCGTGAAGCCGATAAGCAGGCACACGCCGAGCCATTCCGCGCCGAAACGCAGATTCCCCGCGAGATTCAGCCCGCCGCCGGCGACCACGCCATGGCCGGTCATAATTATAATAAAAATCAGCAGGCTCAGGGCCGCCACGCCGCCGGCCAGCCCCCAGCCAAGGCGCGCGAATTTACGCGCCCCGGCAAGTCCATAAGCGATGAAAGGCCGATCCTCCAGGAACGCCATGGCGCCGGTTGCAATCAGGATTGGCAGGAGCAGGGTTAATTCATTGCCGAGGACGAAAAGTGGGGACAGCTCGAACGGCCGCGCCGCGAGACGATATCCCGTATGGTGCAGGATGATCGCGAACACGGATGAGATGGCAAACAGCGGAACCGCGAGGCAGGCCAGAAAAACCGCGATGCGCCACCCTGCCCGCACACCCCCCGGCCCCATGAACACGCTGGCCAATGCACCTGAAGTTTTGCGCTCCACCGTCAGGCACCCACGCAATTGCATTTTGTTCGGCTCCAAAACAGGCGTCAGGCTGCGGTTTTTACCGTCATCGAGACGTTGCGCGCGCGTTTAAGGTCTTCGGGAGATTTGGCAAGCGAGACGGCTGGCCGGCAGGCTATTGCATCCGTATGATCAGGATCCGGGCTGAAACAAAAATGGTCGGAGTGAGAGGATTTGAACCTCCGGCCCCTGCGTTCCGAACACAGTACTCTAACCAGGCTGAGCTACACTCCGTTGGGCCACCCTATAGCGGAACGCATGGCCTTGCTGCAAGGTGGCAGCCTGAATTAACAAATATTTAGGAACCTTGAAGTAAAACCAAGTGATATCAATAAGTCATAGCCAAAACCGCAAGCGATATGGTAAGTGTGCTGCATGTGCGTAAAGTGTAATTTCGGGCGGCGCGGATTTGGCAGATTGGCGCTGGGGTTGGCTGCCGCGGGAATGGGCAACGCCAGGCCGGCGCGTGCGTTAAATAAATTACCTCTGGTCATGATCGATCCGGGACATGGCGGTCACGACCCAGGCGCCATCGCGCCGGATGGTGTGTTCGAGAAGACCATAACGCTGGCCACTGGTTTTGATCTGCGGCACAGCCTGGCCGCGACCAGGCGTTACCGGGTGGAGATGACACGCACGAGCGATGTCTTCGTATCACTTGAGAAACGCGTGGCGGATGCAATCGCAGCCAAGGCGGATTTGTTTCTGTCCCTGCATTGCGACCATTTGCCCGAGCCCAATCTGCGTGGCGCCTCGATTTTTACATTGTCGAGCAAAGCTTCGGACAAGTTGGCCGGCGATGTGGCGGCGGATGAAAACAGCGCCGATTCGTTCGGTGGCGCTGGAATCTCCGGCGTATCGCCCCAAGTGGCGGGAATACTGGCGAGTTTGGAGACACGGGCAACCAAGCTTAGCTCCGCGACATTTGCGCGCGATATTCAGCAGTCTTTCACCGGCGTGGTGCCGTTGATGCCGGACCCGGACCGCAGCGCCAACTTTGCCGTGCTGCGTGACCCTTCCACGCCCAGTACGCTGCTGGAAATGGGCTGTTTGACCAACCCGCTGGATGAAGCCCTGCTAAAAAGCCCGGCGCACCGGCATCTGATCGCGGAAAAACTCACCGCCGCGATTGATGTATATTTTGCTGATTATGCTGGGCAGCGGGTGGCAGGCTAGAAGTCTGATTCGATCATCATTGAATTGCTAAGGCGATTAAATGATGATCGTGAATCAGCCTCTATTAATAAGTTAGGGGGCGATTTACCAACTTGGTTGAAGTCGTTCCGCTTCAACCAAGTTGGATCGCACCCTAATCCTTTCTGGAATTTTATGTCCTGCATCCTCGCAGGAGCAAATACAGGGTGCTAAGGACTGCGCATGTCTGACTCCAGAGATTCCTTTTCCGCAGGCGAACGGCTGACTCCAGCCCGCCGCGACCCGCCACGGTCACCGCCGCGTAAGCCAACAGCACCGCGCAATGGCGGCAAAAAGCCCAAAAAACCCGGCATTCTGAGCCGGGTCGCGCGGTTTTTTGTGTTCGGCCTGTACCGGCTGGTGTTTTTCGGCGTGATCGCGGCAGTGGTCGGCGGCGGCGCGGCGTATTTGGTGTTTTCCTCCGGACTGCCCAGCGTGAACTCCTTGAAGGACTACAAACCACCGTTGGAGAGCCGCATCTATGCGGATAATTTCCAACTGGTCTCCGAACTGGCGGACCAGCGCCGGATTTATGTGCCCTATGACCAGATCCCCCCGATGGTGGCGCAGGCCTTTATTTCGGCGGAAGACCGGCTGTTCTGGGTAGAGCCGGGGATCAACCCGCTGGCCATTATCCGCGCCGGGCTGGTGGACATTACCCGCATCGGCTCCGGGCACCGTCCGCTGGGGGCCTCGACCATCACCGAGCAGGTGGTGAAGAACATGCTGCTGGATAATCACATCACCTTCGCCAGAAAAATTAAAGAAGCGATCCTGGCGATGCGCGTCAGCAACGTGATGACCAAAAAACAGGTGCTAACCCTGTATCTGAACGAGATTTATCTCGGAAATAATACCTATGGCATCACCGCCGCGGCGCAGAGCTATTTTGACAAACCTTTGAGCCAATTGGATATCGCGCAGGCAGCCTCGCTCGCGTCACTCCCGAAGGCGCCGACCACCTACAATCCGTTCCTGCACCCGCAGGAAGCGCTCACCCGGCGCAATTTCGTGATCTCGCGGATGCTGGCGGATGGCGCGATTACGCCGGCGCAGGCCGAGGCGGCGACCGCCGAGCCATTGTTGCCCCGCGCGGGTGGGGAACCACGCACAGTACCGAATACGGGCTATTTCGCCGATGCCGTGAAGGCGCATCTGGTGCAGCGCTTTGGCGCCACTACCGTGAGCCAGGGCGGGCTGATCGTGCATACCAGCCTGGATCCCAAGATCCAGGCTGCCGCCGTTGAGGCACTGCGCAACGGGCTGGAGCGTTATGATCGCGCCCATGGCGGCTGGCACGGTCTGGTGGCGCATGTGGATGACCCAAATCTCACCAATAACTGGGCTGCAGACCTAGCCAAACAGGCCATCCCGCCAGGTATGCGCCGGAACTGGCGGCTTGGTATCGTGCTCACCGCCGGCAGTCACACCGCCAGGATCGGCTACATCAACACCGCTGACGGCACGCCGAAAACCGGTACGCTGAGCCTGGATGGCATGCGCTGGACGCGGGCGGGTGCCGTCTCCGACGTACTGCATTCAGGTGACTTCGTCATGATCTCGGAGCACGAGAAGGGGCTGGCGCTGGAGCAGATCCCCAAAGTTCAGGGCGCACTGATCTGCATGGACCCGATAACCGGCCGCGTACTCGCCATGGTCGGCGGCTGGAGCCATGACATCAGCCCGTATAACCGCGCGATCCAGGCACAACGCCAGCCGGGCTCGTCGGTGAAGCCATTCGTTTACCTCACCGCCATGGAGCAGGGCATCCAGCCGGATGCGCCGGTGCTGGACGCGCCCTTCGTGCAGCAAATGCCGGACGGCACGGTCTACCGGCCGGGCAATTATGCGGATTCTTTCCAGGGGCCTGTGCCGATTTTCCACGCGCTGGAACAATCGCTCAATCTGGCGACATTGCATCTGGCGCGCCAGATCGGCCTGGATAACATCGCCAAAAACTTCGAGAAATACGGCATCGTTAACCAGATGCCGCCATATTACCCCTCGGCGATCGGCGCGATCGACACGACCTTATGGCGCATGACCACCGGTTATGCGGAGCTCGATCAATACGGCAGGCAGGTCACGCCAACATTGATCGATAGCGTCACCAATCCGGACGGCACGGTGCTGTACCAGGCGCGGAACCAGAACTGCGCTAACTGTGTGAATGGCGCCCCGAGCCAGCCGCCGGTCCTCAATGTTCCGGCGCGCAACTGGGCGACCCGAACAGTGTCTTCCAGATAATAACAATGATGAAGGGCGTTGTGCTGCGCGGCACCGGCGTGCCCGCTGTGGTGGGCATCACCCAGCCCGTGGCCGGGAAAACCGGGACGACCAATAATTTCAATGATGCGTGGTTCCTGGGCTTTACGCCGGGCGTCGTCACGGGTTGCTGGACCGGGTTCGATACACCGGCGAGCCTGGGCAATAACGAGACCGGCGGCAATGTTTGCGGACCAATCTGGAATGAGGTCATGAAGGTGGCGTTGGCCAACCAGCCGAACATCGATTTTGCCGGTACCCGACGGTATGACGCTGCAACAGGTCCCCGAACCTAACGGCACGATGGTCACCGAGGCTTTCAAACCTGGGCAGAGCCCTGGCGCGCAGTCCAATAACAGCCTGCTGGCGGGACAATCCGGCCTGGCGCCGCTCGATACCAGTGCGCCCCAGCCAGACAGCCCGCCCGGAACGCCGGGGGCCACGATACCGGCGCCGAATGTCGCCAAATCGCTGGGGGGGCTTTATTAGGGAGCGATCCTGCCCCTGATTTTCTCGCCCCGTAGCCTTTCCCAAAAACTGGATTATATAGCCTCCATGTCCGCAGAATCAGATCAGTTAAACGAGCAAATCGGCCGGTCGGTCGCCTTGCTGAGGAGGCATCTTTGACTGGGATGCCGCACTATAAAACTCGCCGAGCTGGACGCCCGCGCCGAGGACCCATCCCTATGGAACGACGCCGAAGCCGCGCAGACAATGATGCGCGAACGCGGCCGTATTGCTTCGCTGGTTGACGGCGTGCGCGCGCTGGAGCGCGAAACCGCCGACACGCTGGAACTCGTCGAGCTTGCCGAAGCCGAGGGCGATGCGGCGATGGTGAAGGACGCCATCGCGACGCTCACCGGCCTCGCCGAAGAGGCCAAACGCCGGGAAATTGAAAGCCTGCTCTCCGGCGAGGCCGATGGCCGCGATGCCTTCATGGAAATCAACGCTGGCTCCGGCGGCACCGAGGCGCAGGACTGGGCGCAAATGCTCCAGCGCATGTACATGCGCTGGGCCGAGGCGCGCGGCTTCAAGGTCGAAATCCTCGATATGTCCGAAGGCGAGCAGGCGGGCATCAAATCCGTCACCATGCAGATCAGCGGCCCCAATGCCTATGGCTGGCTGAAGACCGAATCCGGTGTGCACCGCCTGGTCCGCATCTCGCCCTACGACTCCGCGGCCCGCCGCCACACCAGCTTCTCCTCCGTCTGGGTGTATCCGGTGGTCGACGACACCATCGAGATCGAGATCAACCCGGCGGATCTGAAGCGTGGATACCTTCCGCGCCTCCGGCGCCGGCGGCCAGCACGTGAACAAAACCGAATCGGCCATCCGCATCACCCATATCCCGACCAACATTATCGTCGCCTGCCAGACGGACCGCAGCCAGCACCGCAACCGCGCCACCGCCATGAACATGCTCAAAGCCCGCATGTACGAAATGGAGCTGCAAAAGCGCGAAGCCGCCTCCGCCTCCATCGAGGCAGCGAAAACCGATATCGGCTGGGGCCACCAGATACGCTCATACGTGCTGGCTCCGTATCAGTTGGTGAAGGACCTGCGCACCAATTACGAGACCGGCAACCCCGCCGCGGTGCTGGACGGCGCGCTGGACCCGTTCATGGCGGCCTCACTGGCGGCCCGCGTCGGCGCCACACGCTCCGATGCCTCGGCGATGGCTGAATAAATAGGACGCTCCTGCCCTATCCGTGCATGGCGGTGGCGATCACCTTGAAAATTTCCGCCGGAATGCTGCCGCCGGTGACCTTGTTGGTCGGCGTGTTGTTGTCGTTGCCAACCCAAACGGCGATAATGTCTCCACCGGCATAGCCGACGAACCACGCATCCCGGTAGTCCTGGGTGGTGCCGGTTTTGCCGGCGGTGAACATGCCCGGAATAAAGGCGGCCTTGCCGGTGCCGCCGGTGACGACGGCGCGCATCATGGCGCCTATGGCGCCGGCCTGGTCCGGGCTGACGACCGGGACAGGGGCCGAATTGGAGACCGGCACGCCGTTAATGGCGGTGATGCCATGCGGCGTGACGCGCTCCCCACCATTGAAAAAAGTCGCATAGGCCCCGGCGAGCTGCATGACGCCGGTGGCGCCGCTGCCAAGGGCCATGGTGGCGTCGTCCGGGAAATGATCGTCCAGCCCCAGGCTGTGCGCGACGGCTATGACCCGCCGTGCGCCGCCGGCACGCAGCAGGATACGGATGGCGGCGGTGTTCATGGAATCCGCCAGCGCTTCGGTCATGGTGACCTCGCCATGATAATACCGCTCATAGTCATGCGGGTGATAACCACGGAAATAGAGTGGCGCGTCCAGCACCATGCTGTCAGGCGACATGCCGGCGCGCAGGCCGGCGAGCCAGACAATGGGTTTGATCGCCGAGCCGGTTTGGCGTCGGGCGAGCACGGCACGGTCATAGCCTTCCCGGTCGCCCACCCCGCCGACCAGAGCGCGCACCGTCGCCGGTATGGGCATCGAGCACCACCACCGCGCCCTGGCCGATTTTTAACGCGGCACCTTGGGTAGCATATCGCGTTATTCAAAGCCGCTTCCGCGACTGTTTGAAGCCCCGCGTTGAGGGTTGTCTCCAGCGTGGCGTCCTGCCCTTGCGGGATGGCATCGCCAGCCTGCTGCATGACCCAGAGCGCGAACCATGAGGTGCGCGAGATCGGCGAGGCGGCGTCGGCGAGGTTCTGCTCCGCCGCACTCGCCTGATCCGGCGTGATCGCCTGGGTGGCGACCATGGCGGTGAGCACCTCAGTCGCACGGTTTGCGGCGGCTTGCGGGTTGGCGAGCGGGTTGAGCGCGGACGGCGCTTTAGGCAGACCGGCGAGAATGGCCGCCTGGGCAAGCGTGAGCTGGGTGGCCGGTACGCCGAAATACAGGCGCGCGGCGGCATCCACCCCGTAGGCGCCGTCGCCCAGGTAAACCCGGTTGAGGTAGATGCCCAGGATTTCCTGCTTGGAATAATGCCTGGCAAGCCAGAGGCTGAGCACGGCCTCCTGCACTTTACGGCGCAGTGAACGCTGGTTGGTCAGGAACAGGGTTTTGGCGACCTGCTGCGTGAGCGTGGAGCCACCCTGCACGATGCGGCGGTGGACGATGTCAGACATTGCCGCGCGCAGGATGCCCTGCATATCGAACGGGCCGTGGGCGTAGAAGCGGCGGTCCTCGATGGCGATGAAGGCGGCCGGCACGTAAGGCGGAAGCTGGCTGGGCAACACGACACGGCCAGAGGCATCGCCGAACCGGGCAACGAGGCGGCCGGACGGGTCGAGGAGACGAATTGCGGGGCGGCGGGCGGTGGTGACCGCGAGGGCCGGGTTCGGCATGTTCCAGGTGAACCAGAGCATCACCACGCCGAGGGCCACCGCACCCCAGATGGCGGCAATGACGAGGTAGCGGAGGCCGAGAAGAGGCCGGCGCAGACGGTGCAGTTTGGGACTGGGCGCTTGCGGTTTAGGACGCGGCGCCTGTGGCTTGGGACGGGGAGCGGGCGACTGGCGGGCCATGGCTTTAGCTGCTGCCAAGCCGCGCCGCGCCGCGTCAATGGGACGTAAAGACAGAATGGGAAAGACTGTATCCGCCATCTGCACTCAGCGGACGCTTATTGCCTAGGTCATGCCCGGTAGGTTAGGTGGAAGCCTATGCGGGTGTGGCGGAATGGTAGACGCACCGGACTTAAAATCCGTTGGGCCCTAGGCTCGTGGGGGTTCAACTCCCCCCACCCGCACCAGTTTAAAGCTCCAGCAACCCAGGCCGGTAGTCCAAAGTCGCGGCGCCATCATATGCCACGTAGCCGCGCGGTGCTGAAACCAGGCGAATGCCCTCTTCGACACTGTCATGCTGGTGATGCGTATGGCCGTGAATCCAGGCTGCCGGGTTGAGATGCGCAAACTCGATCAGCATGTCCGAACCATAGGCAGGTGCGATGTCGCCGATGCGTTTGCCAAGGAATGATGGGCTTGGCGCGTGATGCGTGACGATGAGGTTTTTTACCCCCGGCTCGGTCTTGTTCAGGCGGCTGAGGGTTTTATGGAGCCAATGACGTGATCGCTGGTGGTGGGCAAGCGCATCTTCCGGTACAAACGGCGCATTATCACAACGGATCATAAAATGATCGTTCATGCGGCCTTCGGCGATGCGCATGGCGGTGGGCGCGTGGCCGTGCAGTTCATAATCGGTCCAGAGCGTACAGCCCAGCACGTTGAGGCGCTGACCGGAAAAAGTGAAGCTGGCGAGCGCGTTTTCCAGAAAGTGTACGCGCCCCTTTGTGTGCGCCGCGGCGGTGAAGAACGCCGGCAGCAGTCGGTCCATTTGCTGATGATAGAACTCGTGATTGCCGGCGAGATAGACGACCGGTGCATCTAGAAATTTCGCAACCTGATCGGCATAGACGATGCCGCGCAAGCCGTTATGAATATCGCCCGCCATCACGATAAGGTCGATATCGCCAAGATCATTGAGAATCGGTCCGCGCGCGGGGTGCGCCGCAATGGCGCGGTGACGCGCCAGAAATGCCGGCCAGCCGGGTACGGGCAAGCGCCAGCGTTCCATCTCGAGATGCAAGTCACTCATATACAGGATGCGGATCATTTTATGGAGCGGAACAGCAGGAGCAGAAAACCAGCGGCGAAGATGAGTGCCGCCGCCTGCCAGGTTTGCAAACGGCTGAGCGGAATTTTACGCGTCGCCTTTGTGTTATCCTCGGTGCTCATGGCGAGGCCGTATTGCAACGCCTGGGCAAATTCGCCCGCGTCGGTGAAACGCTCGGCGGGAACGGGCGCGAGCGCGCGGCGCAGAGCCAGCCCCAGCCAGCGCGGCAAATCCGGCCGCAGCCGGACAAGCGGCGTGGCCTCACGCTGGCCGAACGGATAGGCGCCGGCGCAGAACATGCGGTAGATCGTCACCGCCAGGGAATACACCTCGGTGCGCGCGTTCGCAGGCGAGCCCTGCAACAATTCCGGCGCCATGTAGCGGATGGTGCCGCCGGGTTTCACTGAATCCGCAATATCGATGCCCGGCAGGTAGGCGAGGCCAAGATCGAGCAGCCGGACTTCGTTGTGGCCGAGCAACATGATGTTGTCGGGCTTGATGTCGCGATGCACGATCTGGATGGCGGCCAGGTCTTGCACTGCCTCGCAAAGTTTCAAGGCGATGCCGATACCTTCCGGCAGGGAGACAGAAGGCGCGCGGTTCAGGCGGGCTTCCAGCGTCTCCCCCTTGTAGAGCGGCATGACAAGATAAAGGCTGGAGCGGCGCTCAGGCGGCAGTTCCAGATAACGTGCGATGACGGCTCCGCGCACGGTGGTGCCGATCCAGGCCTCGCGCATGAAGCCGGCGGCGAAAATCTCGTCCTGCAGCATGGAAGGCAGCGGGATTTTCAACGCGACCTCACGTTTTTCGATGCTGTCATAAGCGGCTTTCAGCATGGTGTAGCGGCCGTGATAGAGCGTTTTGCCCAGGACAAAACCGTCCCACACATCGCCCTCGCGCGGTGCGGGGCGCAGCGGCAGGTCCGCGAGGTGACCCGCCAGATGCGTAATGCCGCCATCCGGTACGGCGATAATGTCCAGCACCATGGCGGCTTTGTCGGTGCCGCCAGCATTGCCCAAAACGGTGAGAAGGCTGTTTGCAAATTGTTCGGGGTCGCCCGGGGCCGAGCCCAGGCGCTGGACGAGCGTGGTGTAAATCGCATCCGGGCTGTAGGTCTCCAGCCCGCTGATGACGATAAAGCGGTCGCCGGTCTGCGCATCCTCCTCGGCGTAATCGACGGAAATTTCAAAATCGAGGCCAATGGCGCGGGGAGGCAGCATCCTTCCATCGGACATGGGGCGCGCATGGTCGTGCATGAGAGGTGAGAGCGTTTTATTCCGATGCCGGTAGATCTGGCAGCCGCCAACCTGCACGATGCCGACTTTTGTATTGTCGAAGATCAGCGCCGTGAGGGAAACAGGAACGAGATGCCGTGCCGCATCCGCGCGTACCTGGCCGAACAGCCAGCGGTTGATGGCATTCAAGGCCAGGCTGACGGCGCGACGGCTGGAAAGCGTGCGTTGCGCGCCGAAATAACCCTCGGCCAGCGAATGCACGACAGACTGGGCGGCTTCCCGCGCGCCAGAAATATGCACCGGCGATTCAGGATGCGCGCGCGCCATGGCGGCAAGGACGCCGCGATGCGGATGGCCGAATGACGCCCCAGGATAGACGGCGTAGAAATTGCGGGAGTCATGCGCGTATGCGGTGGCGGCAAATCCGGTGGCGATTTCCCAGCCGCCGCTGGCCAGCGGCTCTGTTTCAGCCGTCACGGTTGGCGGCCGGCACCCAAAGCACGTCATGCGCGCCCTTGTCGTTAACGTAACGCGACATCACGAACAGCAGGTCGGAAAGGCGGTTGAGATAAACCAGGACCAGGCGGTTGACGGCTTCGTCCGGCATGGAAAGCAGATGAACCACGAACCGCTCCGCGCGGCGGACCACCGTGCGGGCCTGATGCAGGAAGGCAGCCGCCGGCGCGCCGCCCGGCAGGATGAACGAGGACAAGGGCGTGAGTTCCGCGTTCATGCGGTCGATCTGCGCTTCCAGCCAGTCCACCTGGGGCTGGGTGACGCGCAAAGCCGGGTATTCGGGGTTCTCCACGATCGGCATGCAGAGATCAGCCCCGACATCGAACAGGTCGTTCTGGATGCGGGCGAGAACCAGGTCATCGGCGCCCGTGACATAAAGCCGGACAATGCCGATGACCGCATTGGCCTCGTCGACATCGCCATAAGCGGCGACGCGGGCCGAGGATTTGGCGACGCGCTCGCCATTGCCCAGAGAGGTTTCGCCGGTGTCACCGCCACGGGTGTAGATTTTATCGAGTTTGACCATACGGGTAATGGACCATGAGGCTAGTCAGCAGGCAAGTCTTAATATCCTCCCGTATCCCAGGCCATGCCGTTTTATGTAAAGTATTTCAGCGTCATTTTAATCAACCCGCGCACCCGCGCCGTATAAGGCGGGAACAGCATCGGCGTGACGCTGAAGCGGTCGCGCAGCACGGCGCGCTCATGCGAGAAGGCGCGGAATCCGAATACGCCATGCGAGGAGCCGATGCCGCTATTGTTCACGCCGCCGAATGGCAAATTATTATGCGTGAAATGCAGCATCGACATATTGATGCAGGCACCGCCGGAGGAGGTCTCCGATATGACCCTGTCGATAATTGCCTGATCCCTGGCGTAAACATAGAGTGCCAGAGGCTTTGGATTAGCGTTGATTTGGCCGATGACGTTGCCCAGATCGGTATAGGGGATAACCGGCAGCACGGGCCCGAAAATCTCCTCACGCATCACCTCTGAATCCAGGCTGACATTGGTGAGCAGCGTCGGGGCGATGTATTTTTGCACCTCATCGCGGATATTGCCCATGACGGCCTGCGCACCTTTGGCGATGGCATCATCCAGCAGGTGCGCGATGCGGGCGGTGTGCCGGCTGTTGATGATACGGCAGTAATCCCGGCTCGTTTGCGCATTATCACCGAACATTTTTCGTAAGCGCTTGCTTCGAGGCATCCAGAAATTCCGGTAGCACGGTCTCGTGCACGAACAGATGATCCGGCGCGATGCAGGTCTGGCCGGCGTTTAAGAATTTACCCCACATGATGCTGGCGGCGGCATTGTCGATGTCCGCCCGAGCATCGACGATGACGGGGCTTTTGCCGCCCAGCTCCAGCGTGACGGAGCTTAAATGTTTGGCGGCCGCCGCCATGACGATTTTGCCGATCGCCGGGCTGCCGGTGAAGAAAATATGGTCGAAAGGCAGCTCCAGCAGCGCGGTTGAAATGTCCGGTCCACCCTGGAACATCGCGACTTCGGCGGGGTCAAAAACCTCGGCGATAATCTCGCCCATGACCGCCGAACAGGCAGGCGAAAGCTCGGATGGCTTGACGATGGCTGTGTTGCCGGCCGCGATCGCGCTGACCAGCGGCGCCAAAGTGAGGGCAAAAGGGTAATTCCAGGGCGCGATGATCAGCGCCACACCTTTTGGCTGTGTCTGAATCCGTGCCTGCGTGCCGAGCATGGCCATGGTGGATGGCACGCGACGTGTGCGCATCCACCCACGCAGATGCCGCGCGGCGTGGCGGATTTCGCTGATCACGGGCATGATTTCGGCGAGATTGGCTTCAGCTTCCGGCTTGTGGAGATCTTCCATCAAGGCGCGGTGAATTTGCTTGCGATGCGCCAGCACGGCGGCTTCGAGTTTTTTGAGTTTGGCGATGCGCTCGGCCGCGGTCGAGGTACGAAGGCGCAGCGCCGTGGCGCGCTGGAGGGTAAATACGTCGCCGATTGCGGCCGAGCCGATCCTCGTGGTGACGTTCATGGCTGGTTTCCTGTTTTCGCCGCTATTCGCACGGCTTGACGCATTATTTTAGCGCGCGGCCATCTTTGCGGCCCCGCGCGCTACTACGTCACAGGGAACCGGTGTTGCCTGTCTGTCAAGGAATTTCGTGCCGGGCGGTAGCACGGCGCCGGGTTGGCGGCCGAGAGCGCGTCCCAGTTGCGGAGAATAAGGTCGATCTTGTCGAAAACCATGGTGAGGTCCGCGAATTCCCGCGCCAGCCGGGCATGGCCGGCCATGCCCTTATGCGAGGGCTCGCCGGAGATGAGCCGCGCGCCAGCCGAGACGCGCAGCGCGCCCTGGGCCTCCGTGCTGCCTGGTTGGGGCAGCGGCACCGGCTGGCCGATATGGCAGATGCGCGCCGCGATTTTGGCCTCACGCGGCAGCAAGGGCGAGAGGTCGGTGTTCAGCCATAGATAAACGGCGCGGGCCTCGGCCGGGGTGAGGCAGCGCGCAGGCTCATGTGGCGCGCGCAGCGAAAAGGTGAAGATGCTGGGCAGCCGCTCCCATGGCTCGTCGGTTTCAAACCTTTTCAGCGGGCTCACTTCCAGCAATGTGAGTGCCGGATGGGTAGCGATGGCGGCGCGGACGGTTTTGTCGAACCCCTCCAGGATTTCAGCGCGGCGGCTAACCGGCACGCGCAACAACGCCTTCATTTCCCCAAGAGCGGCGTGCCAGCGGAGCGCCAGGCCGTAATTGCCAACCGGCGGCAGCGCGCGCGCCGCCGGACAGGGTGCATAAAAATCATCGCGGCCAAAATACGCGTCCAGCCCCGCCGGGAGTGTGGCGCCACGCAGCCGGGACGCGATGGCGGCGGGGAGAATGGCCGCACCCGCGAAAGGCGGGCCTGTGAAAAATTTTGAGCCGGTGATGAGCACCACGGCATCCAGCGCCAGATAGGCCCGCAGGGAGGAAGGCGAGAGCCGCGTCTGGCAGGCATCCACCACAATGTCGAATTGTGCGCCGTAAATATCCCGCAATTGTTTCAGGAATTCCGGGCGCGGCGCCAGCAGGCCGGTTTTGGAAAGGTCCAAGGCGTGGAGGATAATGCGCCGCCCCTGCCCTATCCCAGCCATGATGGCTTGCGGCGATATCGGCTTCAACGGAGGATTCGGAGCGCAATGCACCGGTTTTGTCGCGGAGCGGAATATTCGCCAGGGTCGTGTCCGGCCGAAAACCGGTGATCGGTGCTTCGAACGTCACGTCGTGGCCGAGTGCCGTATCCACCGCGAAATGCAGGCCTCGGGCTGCCATCGGCACACCACGGCCGGTCTCCTCAGGGGCGATGAGGATGTTGAGGATGGGGGCGTCTGCGCCATCAGCCAGATGAGTAAGTGCGAGGGCCAGCAGCTCGGTATCCGTACCCGAGGCGGCGAGGATGATTTTGCTCCCCTCCGGCAGGGCGAATACGGACGAGATGCCCCGGCGAACGGTATTGAGCGATTGGCGGACGGAGCGCCTCGGATCGGTCCCGGTCAACAGCGCGAGCGTATCGCGCAGGCGGGCGCGATCAGCGGCCTCGTACCCGCGCTCCGAGGATGAAGACGCCGTGGAGGAGGCAAAGGTGACGGCCCAGGGACGCGGCCGGTGGCTGCACCCGTAACCGTTCAATGCCGAACGCGGGTCACGCGCCAGGCGGATGTCCCCGCCGGTTTCCATCAGCGCTTCGGCGGTGCCAAGCAGGTTCCAGATGCCGCGGATATGGGCGATGTCCGCCTGGGTGGCGGCGAAGTGTTTTGCGAGCACCGCCGCGGCGGGGGCGATTTCCGCCGCCATGGCCGGCACCCAATCCGGCAACGCCGCGCGATCCGCCGGGCTCAAGCTATCGGCTTCGGCCTGGATGAATTGGGCGGCGGCGCGGGCGGCGGCAAGCTCGGCCAGGATTGGAGGGACGCCGCGCTTGGTGAGCCAGGCAGCCTCCAGCGCGTGGCGGAGATAAAACCCCAGCAATGCCGGGCGAAGGAACGATTCTGCCGGTAATTTAACCTCAACACCCCGAAAAGCGGCAAATTCTGGCGCCAGACGTGCAGCGCTGGCATGAATCTGGCGCTCGACGTCAAGCAGCGTAGCGGATGTCATTTCGTCTCCAGCCTCAAATGGAGAATGGTTTAGCGCAAATGGGGCCGGCAGCCAAGTTTTGTACGCCGTGGAAAGAATGTTGCGGCGCATCCATCTTTTGATAACTGACAGTTCTGCAACGAAAGCAATTGCGTATTATTGTGCATCATGCGAGGGTTTTACTGTCAGCCCGTTGGCTGGCGCGCAAACGCGCAAGTCACAAGCTAGGGAGAGCGCCCGAAGTTTGCAGGGCGTTATGCAGATGAAGAAAATTGAAGCGATTATTAAGCCTTTTAAGCTGGACGAAGTGAAGGACGCTTTGCACGAGGTTGGCCTGCAGGGCATTACCGTGACTGAGGCAAAAGGTTTCGGGCGGCAGAAAGGCCATTCCGAACAGCATCGCGGGCCGGAATATGTGGTTGATTTTCTGCCAAAAGTGAAAATTGAAGTGGTTTGCGAAGACGCCGTGGTAGAACGCGCTGTCGAGGCCATCACCACCGCGGCCCGCACCGGACGCATTGGCGACGGCAAGATTTTTATTTCCAACGTTGAAGAAGTGATCCGCATTCGCACCAGCGAAAAAGGCGAAGCGGCGATTTAATGTTCTGCGCCTCCGAAAAGGGTTGCGGGGTGAACGCCCCGCGACCCGCCGGAGATTTTTCCTCTTTACCGACGTCTCCTGCAAACTGTCTCTACAAACTTGGTAAATCCAGTCCGAATTGCCGGGCGCAGTCGCGGGCGATGTCATAACCGGCATCGGCATGGCGCATCACCCCGCTAGCGGGATCGTTCCATAATACGTTGGCGATACGTTTGGCCGCCTCTGGCGTGCCATCGGCGCAGATGACCATGCCGGCATGTTGCGAGAATCCCATGCCGACACCACCGCCATGATGGATGGAAACCCAGGTGGCGCCGGAAGCGCAGTTGAGCAACGCATTCAGCAAGGGCCAGTCGGAAACGGCATCAGAGCCATCTTCCATGGCTTCGGTTTCGCGGTTGGGCGAAGCGACGGAGCCGGAATCCAGATGGTCCCGCCCGATGACGACGGGTGCGGAGAGTTCGCCGCTGGCGACCATCTCGTTGAAGGCCAGGCCGAGCCGGTGGCGGTCGCCCAGGCCCACCCAGCAGATGCGGGCGGGGAGCCCCTGGAATGAGATTCTGGCCCGTGCCATGTCCAGCCAGTTATGCAGATGCTTGTCGTGCGGCATCAGCTCTTTCACTTTCGCATCGGTCTTGTAAATGTCCTCCGGGTCGCCGGAGAGCGCTGCCCAGCGGAACGGGCCAACGCCGCGGCAGAATAGCGGGCGGATATAAGCCGGCACGAAGCCTGGAAAGTCGAAGGCATTGGCGACACCTTCCTCTTTTGCCATTTGCCTTATGTTGTTGCCGTAATCGAGCGTCGGCACGCCCATTTTTGCAAATGTCAGCATGTCGCGCACATGCTCAGCCATCGAGGCGCGGGATGCTGCTTCCACGGCTTTTGGGTCACTCTCGCGCTTGGCCATCCATTCCGCAACGCTCCAGCCTTTCGGCAGATAGCCGTTGATGGGATCGTGAGCGGAGGTTTGGTCCGTAAGCACATCCGGGCGGATGTTCCGGCGCAGAAGCTCCGGCAGAACTTCCGCGATGTTGCCGAGCAGACCAACGGAAACGGGTTTTTTCTCGGCCACCGAGCGGTTGATGATGGCGAGTGCTTCATCCAGCGTGTCAGCGCGCACATCCACGTATTTCGTCTTCAGGCGCATCTCGATACGGCTGGCCTGGCATTCCACGGCGAGGCAACTCGCGCCGGCCATGGTGGCGGCGAGCGTCTGCGCGCCGCCCATGCCGCCTAAACCGGCGGTGAGAATCCATTTGCCGGAGAGATCGCCATTGTAATGCTGCCGGCCAACTTCCACAAAGGTCTCGTACGTGCCCTGCACGATGCCCTGCGTGCCGATATAAATCCAGGAGCCGGCGGTCATTTGCCCGTACATCATCAGGCCCTTGCGATCGAGCTCATGGAAATGCTTCCAGGTCGCCCAATGCGGCACGAGATTGGAATTGGCGAGCAGCACGCGCGGCGCGTTCTCATGCGTGCGGAAAACGCCGACCGGCTTGCCGGATTGGATAAGCAAAGTGTGGTCTGATTCCAGCCGGCGCAAAGTCTCGACGATGCGGTCATAGGAGTTCCAGTCGCGCGCGGCGCGGCCGATGCCGCCATATACCACCAGCTCCTCCGGGCGCTCGGCCACCATCGGGTCGAGATTGTTCATCAACATGCGCAAAGGCGCTTCGGTCGCCCAGGATTTCGCGCTGAGAACGTTGCCGTGCGGCGCACGGATGATGCGGGCATTGTCCAGACGGTTCATGGCAAAAAACTTTCGATGACGGTTTGTAAAATTGGCAGGATGGGTGCTGAGGGATTAAGACGGCTCGGCCAGTTATCCGGCGTTGGCGTGGCGGGATCTTCCATGTAGCCGCGGCAGGCGAGTTCCATCTGGATGGCGTTGACGCCGTTGGCGGGGTCGCCGTAATGGCGCGTGATGTAACCGCCTTTGAAACGACCGTTGACAACACAGGTGAGGTTCTGGTCTGCGCCGCAGATGGCAGCGACCTTCTCCGTGATGCCAGAGTCTACAGGCTTTATCGTCATTCGTGCCGATGTTGAAATTCGGCAAAACCCCCTGAAATAGCCGGGGAATTTCACTGCGAATGGAATGGCAGTCATACAGAACAATCGAGCGGTGGAGGCTGCGAAGCCGCGCGATTTCAGCGGCGATGGCGGCATGATACGGATCGAAATATTTGACACGGCGCAGCAGGATTGCCGAACCATCCGGCTCCATGCCGTCACGGTAAAGCGGCTCGCCGTCAAACGTGGTGGTGGGGCAAAGCCCGGTCGTGGCCTGGCCGGGGTAGAGCGAGGCGCCGGAGGGATCACGGTTCATGTCAATGATGGTGCGTGAGACATAGGTACGGATAATGGTGGCATCGAGAGCTTCGGCAAATCTGTAGAGTTCCGGCAACCACCAGTCGGCGTCTTTCCGGGCAAGCCAGAGCGATCGCAATGCGGATTGAAATTCGTCCGGTATGTCCGTTCCAGCATGGGGAATGCTGAGGATGAGCGGCGCGCGGCCTTGCCTGAGTTTGATAAAGCTCATGTCACACCCGGCAGGTTTTGCAACGCCAGCGCGCCCGATTGCAGGAGCCCGATCGCGGCTTCGATATCCGGGGCAAAATAGCGATCGTCATCCAGATGCGCTACCTGTGCCCGAAGCGTGGCGCGGGCGGCCTCCAGAGGCGGGCTGGAGGGCATGGGATGAAAATCGCAACCCTGTGCCGCCGCCAGCAATTCTATCGCGATGATGGCGCGCAGATTATCGGTCATGGCGGCGAGACGCCGCGCGCCGTGGGCTGCCATGGACACATGATCCTCCTGGTTGGCGGAGGTGGGGATGGAATCCACCACCGCCGGAAACGCCCGGCCCTTATTCTCGGAAACCAAGGCGGCAGCAGTGACCTGCGGGATCATAAACCCTGAATTCAGGCCCGGTTTTGGCGCGAGAAACGCCGGCAGGCCGGAGAGTACGGGGTCCACCAGCATCGCCATCCGCCGTTCCGCGAGCGAGCCGATTTCGCACACCGCCATGGCGATCATATCCGCGGCAAAAGCCACCGGCTCGGCGTGGAAATTGCCGCCCGAGAGTGCCTCGGCGGGGTTGGTGAAAATCAACGGGTTGTCGGTCACGCCATTCGCTTCGGTACTCAACGTGGCGGCGGCCTGGCGCAGCACGTCCAGCACCGCACCCATCACCTGGGGCTGGCAGCGCAGGCAATACGGGTCCTGCACACGTTCATCGCCGGTGATATGCGAGGCGCGGATGGCGCTGCCCGCCATGAGACCGCGCAGCGCGTCCGCCACCTCGGCCTGCCCCTTGTGGCGGCGGAGTGCGTGAATACGCGCATCGAACGGTGCATCCGAACCGCGCGCCGCGTCGGTGGAGAGCGCGCCGGTGACCAAAGCGGCGCGAAACAAGTCTTTCAGCCTCGAACAACCCGGCAAGAGCGTAGGCGGTGGAAAACTGTGTGCCGTTGAGCAAAGCGAGGCCCTCTTTCGGGCCCAGCGTGAGCGGCGCCATTCCCGCCTGCGCCAGACCTTCCGTCGCCGGGAGCCGGCCAGCCGCGCAAAAAACCTCGCCAGTGCCGATCATCACGGCGGCCATATGCGCGAGCGGGGCGAGATCGCCCGACGCGCCCACCGACCCTTGCGCGGGAATGACCGGCGTGATGTTTTGCGCCAGCATCTGCTCAAGGAATTTTACGGTCTCAACCCGCACGCCGGAAGCACCCTGCGCCAGCGAGCCCAGTTTCAGCGCCATCATCAACCGTGCGACGGGGATGGGCATGGGATCCCCCACGCCGGCGGCGTGGGATAGTACGAGGTTGCGCTGCAAGGTTTCGAGATCGGCCTCGGCAATTCGTACCGTGGCGAGTTTTCCAAAGCCGGTGTTGATGCCGTAAACCGGCTTGTCGCGTGCGAGAATTTCCGCGACGGCGGCGGCACCGCGCTCGATCCCCGGTATCGCGGCGGGGTCGAGCGTCACGGCTGCGCCGTGATAAATATCACGCCATTGGGCGAGGCTGACATCGCCGGGGGTAAGGATCATGAACGGCTCCAGATGCGGCGGTAAAGCGGGTTGAACCCGATGCGGTAGACAAGCTCGGCCGGGTGCTCGATGTCCCAGATGGCAAGGTGGCATTTTGTGCCCGCCACAAGCGTGCCGATATCATCGCGGCCGAGGGCGGCGGCGGCGTTCCGCGTGACGCCAGCCAAACATTCTTCCACCGTGAGACGGAACTGTGTCGCGGCCATGTTCATCGCCAGCAGCAGCGAGTTCAGCGGCGACGTGCCGGGGTTGAGGTCTGTCGCCACCGCGATTTTAACCCCATTGGCGCGCAACGCGGCGACGGGGGGCATTTGTGTTTCCCGCAGCGAATAGAACGCGCCCGGCAGCAGCACGGCGACCGTGCCGGCAGCGGCCATGGCGGCGGCACCGGCAGCGTCCGTATATTCCAGATGGTCCGCCGAGAGTGCCGAGAAACGCGCGGCAAGGGCAGCGCCATGCAGGTTGGAAAGCTGGTCGGCATGGAGTTTTACGCGCATTCCATGCGCCGCGGCGGCGGTGAAAACCTGTGCGATCTCATCCGGCGTAAACGCGATGCCCTCACAAAATCCATCGACGGCATCTGCCAGTTTTTCTTCCGCGATTTTCGGGATGAGCGTATTGCAGATGAGATTGATATAGCCCGCACGGTCACCGCTAAATTCCGGCGGAAGGGCGTGAGCGCCAAGGAAACTGGGCGAAATATCCACCTCAGCCCCCTGCCCCAGCGCGCGGATCGTGCGTAGGATTTTGAGTTCGGAGCTTTCCGACAGGCCATAGCCGGATTTGATTTCGATAGTCGTCACACCTTCGGCCAGCAGAGGTGCGAGGCGTTTTTTGGCGCTCGTGAGAAGTTCAGCCTCCGTCGCGGCGCGGGTGGCATTCATGGTCGAGGCAATACCGCCGCCGGCGCGGGCAATCTCCTCGTAACTGGCGCCGTTCAACCGCGCCTCGAATTCCCTGGCACGGTCGCCCGCGTAAACCAGATGCGTGTGACAATCGATCAGGCCGGGGGTGATCCAGCGGCCTTCGCAGTCGATTTTCTGCGCGGCATCAATCTGCTGCTCAGGCCCCGCATACACAATACGCCCGGCGGTCTCGGCCACCATGCCGTGCTCGACCACGCCAAGACCTGACAAGGCAGGGTCCATCGTGGCGAGGCGGGCGTTCGTAAAAATACGGTCGGCGCGCATGGAGAAAAGCCTTGGCCGGAGGGAATAAGTTGTATATACAATAAGAGCACGAAAAAGGGCTGTCCAGTGGGCGCAAAAATGTTTTTCCGGCACGCATTGCTGCCTACTGGTTGGGAAGCCAATGTGCTGATGACCATCGCGGACGGGGTGATTACCACCATCGAGGCCGGCATGGCAGCGGACGGCGCGATCCATGACATCGCCCTGCCCGGCATGCCGAACCTGCACAGCCACAGTTTTCAGCGCGCCATTGCAGGGCTCACCGAACACCGGGTGAGTGGGGCTGAGAATTTCTGGAGCTGGCGGGATGTGATGTATCGCTTCGCGCTGCGCATGGACCCGGATGATGTCGAGGCGGTGGCGACCCAGGCGTTTGTGGAAATGCTCGAAGGCGGGTTTTGTTCCGTGGCCGAATTTCACTATTTGCATCACGCGCCGGATGGCTCGCCCTATGCCGATGCCGCTGAGATGGCCGCGCGCATCGGCGCCGCGGCCTCCGCAACCGGGATCGACCTGACACTCCTGCCGGTATTTTACGCCCATGCGGGATTCGGCGGCAAAGCCCCTGCCCCGGCGCAACGGCGGTTTATCAACGACCTCGACTCATACGCAAAGATTTACGAACGCTGCCGGGAGATTTCCGCGGCTGGCGTGGCGCCACATTCACTGCGCGCGGTAACACCGGATGAACTGACCGCGCTCACGAAACTGGCGGGCGATGCGCCGCTGCACATCCATATCGCGGAACAGACTGGCGAGGTTGACGAATGCCTCGCCTGGTCGGGTGCGCGCCCTATCGAATGGCTGCTGAGCCATGCGGATGTGCGCGAAGAACTGGTGCCTGGTACACGCGACCCATGCCGATGTTACCGAGCGCGCCGGTATGGCCGCAAGCGGTGCCGTGGTCGGGCTGTGCCCGATGACCGAGGCGAATTTGGGGGATGGTATTTTCCCCGCATGGGATTTTGCCGGTGCCACCGGCATCGGTTCGGATTCCAACGTTCTGATAAGCGTGGCCGAGGAATTGCGGATGCTGGAGTATTCGCAACGGTTGCTGGTACGCCAACGCAATGTAATGGCCAGTGAGACAACGCGCGCAACCGCCACGGCAATGTACCAAAAAGCGGTTGCCGGTGGCGCGCAGGCGCTGGGGGGCAAGGCCGGTCTCGCCGTGGGCGCGCCGGCAAACTTTGTGACCATGGCCGGTGAAAATCCGGATATCGCGCTCGCCCAAGCGGTTTTTTCCGCCCGGACACCAATGGTCGATGGCGTGTGGGTGCGTGGCAAAAAATACGTGACCAACGGCCGGCATGAGATGGCGGAGCGGAGCAGGCAACGCTTCGACGCCGTGGTGAAAAAGCTGATCTGAATGGCCGATATTATTTCCCCTTCCCAGGACGAGACGAAGCCCTTGCCGCTTTACAAGCAGGTAAAGGAATATCTGCTGGAGCGCATTGCCGCCGGCGCGTGGCAGGATGGAAGCAAAATCCCCTCGGAATATGAGCTGATGGAGAATTTCGGCGCCTCGCGCATGACCGTGCACCGGGCGCTGCGGGAAATGTCCGCCGACGGGTTGCTGCACCGGATGCAGGGCGTGGGCACATTTGTGCGCAGCCAGACCCGGCGCTCGGCCTTGCTGGAGATTTTCGATATCGCCGAGGATATCGTGGCCCGCGGCCATGAACACCGGGCACGGGTTTTCAAATTGGCGGCCATTCGTGCGGATGCCGACTTGGGGCAAGCCTTTTCAATCCGGCGCGGCTCGAAACTCTTCTATTCCGAGGTCGTGCATTACGAAAATAACGTGCCCGTGCAGTTGGAGGAGAGGTTCGTCTCGCCGATATTCGCCCCGCGTTTTCTCGACCAGGATTTTACCCAGCAGACCACCAACCGGTATCTGCAAAGCATCGCTCCCCCTTCCGAGGTGGAGCATATCGTCCATGCCGTGGGGGCCGATGAGCGGGCGCAGGAACGGCTTGAGATTGGCCCGGCGGAGCACTGCCTGGCCGTGCTGCGGCGAACCTGGACGAAGGCTGGGCCGGCCACGCGGTCGGTTCTGCTCCACCCCGGCAGCCGCTACAGCCTGGGCAGCCGCTACAATCTCAGCCATATCATAAGATGAGCGTTGGGCTGAAATGTGAAAAAGCCCGGTTAACATTTCTGCCCAGGCCGTCTAAGCACATCCGACGAATCAAGGAGCAGAATTTTGGCGACGATGTATACCGAGACGGTGCAGACCGTCCGGCACTGGACCGACACGCTTTTCAGTTTCACAGCCACGCGCAATCCGGGCTTCCGCTTTATCAGCGGACAATTCACCATGATCGGGTTGCAGATCAACGGGCGGCCGCTGCTCAGGGCTTATTCCATGTGCAATGCCAACCATGAGGAACAGCTTGAGTTTTTCTCCATCAAGGTGCCCGATGGTCCGCTGACCTCGAAATTACAGAAACTCGCCCCTGGCGATGAGATTCTGGTGGGCGGCAAGCCTGTGGGAACGCTGATCCAGGACAACCTGCAGCCCGGCAAAAACCTGTATCTGCTCGGCACCGGCACCGGTCTGGCGCCATTTGTCAGCATCATCAAGGACCCGGACACCTATGACCGCTATGAGCATATCGTGCTGGTGCATGGTTGCCGCGAGGTGGCGGAGCTGGGTTACGGCGAACTGGTGGTGAATACACTGCTCGAAGACGAGTTTTTTGGCGAGATGGCGCGGGAAAAACTGCTGTATTACCCGACCGTGACGCGCGAGGCGTTCCGCAATACCGGGCGGATCACCACGCTGCTGGAGACCGGCAAATTGCAGGAAGACCTGGGGTTGCCGGCTCTAAGCCACGAGACCGACCGGGTGATGCTCTGCGGCAGCCCAGCCATGCTTGAGGATTTGAACAAGTTTTTGGCCGCGCGGGGGTTTAAGGAGGGGAGCCATTCCGAGCCTGGGCATTACGTGATCGAAAAGGCGTTTGTAGAGAAATAGGCGGGGCTCTAGCTACACCCGCCCGGGAAGCCGCCGGCGCGCTCTGCGCGCAGGTCATCGCAATGCCAGGGCTGTTTACGGCTGGGGTATAGAGGGCGATCACAATACGTTTGCCGGCAGCCTGCGTGATTTTTGGTGTACCGAGAACCTGCGCCTTGGCGAAAAACTTCGCCCTTGCCCTGGTTTCGCCACTTTGCCCGGCAAGGCCATAGACGGCCCAGACGCGCTTGCCCTGGTTTTGCGCTGCCACGGCATCTTTGAGGTCGCCTGTGGCATCGTTCAGCACAACGGTCCGTGCACCGGGCGGCAGATACATCCGCAGGATCGGCAGCGCCCCGCTGTCGTGGAGATACACCACATCGCCGGGGGCGACGTCCTGGGCCAGCATTTTCGCCGCAATATCCCAGCGCGGCTTGGTTTCCGCATGGTAATACGGCGCCATGTTGATGAGCAGGAGAACCACGGCACAGCCCACCAGCGTGACCCGTAGCCGCGGCGAGCATGATTTTAGCAGCACATTCGCGCCGATGCCCGCCAAAATCGCGAAGGGGGCGGCACTCCAAAGAATGTAGCGCGGGCAGCAATATCGGCCGCCAGATGGAAATGATGGTGAACATCATCGGCAGGAACAAGAAAGAAATGCCGAGTACGGCGAGCATGGCCGGGCGGCGGCGCAGGACCCAGCGCGGCGGTTGCCACGGCCAGGACAAGAACGGCATCGATCGACCAGACCAGCAGATGCGGGTCCGGCCCTTGCATGAAATGGAAGCTCACGGAATCGGCGATGTGCATGAAATAGACCGAGCCGAAATCATACCACAGGCGCGAGAGGGTCAGCCCCGGAATCCACATCACGCTCTGGATATAGCCCTGCCCCTGGTGCAGGGTCATCAGATAGTAGAAAGGCCCGCAGGCCACCGCGACGATCAGGTTTGCTATGAGAAAATTGCCCAGCAATTGCTTGCGGTTCGGCGACTGCGCAATCAGGAACGCGCCGATGACATTGGCGGTGATCAGCCAGGGCAGGCCGTCGCCCAGAACATCGAGCGCCACGGCGGAGCCAAAGATAAACGCAAACCACGCGGCACGGACGCTGCCGCGATGAATGGGCTGCGAGGCGGCGGGAATGTCCAAGGCGAGTTTGGTGATACCGTAAAGTGCCACGAGGATGAGGCACATCACCATCGTGTAGGAGCGCGCCTCCTGGCTGAACGCCAGAGCCGTGGGTGACAGGCCGATGATAATGGCGGCAATGATACCGGCGGTGCGGCCCGCGATGCGGGTTGCGATGATGAACACCAGCATGACCGAGAGCGCGCCGAACACCGCCGATGGCAGGCGCAGCCAGTATTGCGGGTCGCCAAGCGAGACCAACGGCGACAGCATCAGGAAAAAGCTCGGCATGTGATGATTCAGGAAGGAATCCTGCACCAGGGCCGCCGGTGCGAGCGAGGCGCGTTGCAGGGTAAATACCTCATCCAGCCAGAACGGCTTGGCGCCAAGACCAATGAGGCGCGGCAACAACGCCAACGCGAAGACCGCGAGCGGCCAGCGCGCGTTACGCAACGCTGTCACGCAAGCGACTCCGATGACGTTTGCATCTGCGATTGCGTTTGCTCGAAAACCGGCGCAGGCTCGTCCGGGCGCCAGTCCCGGAAGAAGGCGCGGCCAATCGCGGCAGCGAGGTTTTGGATGTGTATTTGCACAATGTCCAGATAGTCATGCAGCCCCATGGCGAGAATATGGCCGATCGGTTTTTCCAGTAATAATGCTCTTAAATATTCTGCAACTTCAATGGCCTCGTCGGCGCCGGAGAGGCCGTAGATCCGGCGCAGATCATCCAGATGCGATTCCGCGCGCCGCACGCACAGCAAAGCCGAGCGCGGCGAGGACGGGTCGCGGAGCAGGAAATGCACCACATCCTCGGCGGAGAAACTGGCGCGGGTGCGGCGCTTGAAGGCGTGATAGCCGGCGGCGGCGCGCAGAATCGCGTTCCACTGCGTGAGTTCGGCGACGCGCGCAGCCTCGCCGTCGCGCGGCAGCATGCGCGGTGTATTTAATGTCCAGCATGCGGGTGGTCTGGTCGGCGCGCTCCACCAGCCGGCCCAGCTCATAAAAATACCAGCCCTGGTCGCGGTAGAGCGTGCCCTCGGTAATGCCGGTATGGGCCTGCACGCCGTCTTTCAGTTTGGTGCAAAGGCGCGAGAGCGCGTCGCCCTCCAGATCCTCGGGCGTGAGGCGGCTGACGAAGCGGTGGAACACGTTGAGCTGGCGCCACATCTCGGTGCTCATCAGCGGCCGCAGCGTGCGGGCATTGGTGCGCGCGTCTTCCAGATTGCCGGGGATGGAGGTCGGGTTGCCGCGATCCAGCAGATAGAAGCGCTTCACCTGGTCGGCATCCGGCGAGAAGCCGCGTTCGGCGAAATTCTTCTCATCAGCATTAATGCGGATCAGGCCAAACCAGGCTTCTGTCTCGAAACCGGGGCTCTCGAAACTCTGCGTCACGTCGATCAGCCGGGCCAGATTCTCCACGCGTTCCAGATAGCGCGCCATCCAGAACAGGCCCTCGGCATCGCGTGCGAGCAGCACGGCATCGAAGCGCATCTGGCTCATGGCGTTGCTTTCCCTGTGAGATCATCGGCCAGAACCCAGGTGTCCTTCGAGCCGCCGCCCTGGCTGGAATTGACGATCAGGCTGCCGCGCTTCATGGCCACGCGCGTCAGGCCGCCGGGCAGCACCCAGCTCTCCTTGCCCGTCACGATGAACGGCCGCAAATCCAGATGGCGCGGGCCGATGCCCGTCCTCGGTCAAAGTGGGCGCGACCGAGAGTGCCGATCATCGGCTGGCTGATCCAGTTGCCGGGGTCTGCCAGGATCGAGGCGCGGGCCACGGCCAATTCTTCTCTCGAAGCCCTTGGGCCGATGGTGATGCCATAGCCGCCGGATTCTCCGACGGGCTTCGTTACCAATTTATCCAGATTATCGAGCGTATAGGCCAGGCCCTCCGCCTCGCGGCAGATATGGGTCTCGACATTCTGGATCAGCGCTCCTCCCCCAGATAATATTTGATGATGCGCGGCATATAGGCATAGACCGCTTTATCATCCGCCACGCCGGTGCCGACGGCATTGGCAATGGCGACATTACCGGCCTTCCAGGCGCCGATCAGCCCGCGCACGCCCAGCATGGAATTCCGGGCGGAACACCGCCGGGTCGAGGAAGTCATCGTTCAGCCGGCGATAGATGGTGTGGACCGGGCGCAGGCCGGTGATGGTGCGCATGTACACACGGTCGTTCTCGACCACGAGGTCCGAGCCCTGCACCAGCGGCACACCCATTTCGCGTGCCAGGAACACATGCTCGAAATAGGCGGAATTGTAGATGCCCGGCGAGAGCAGCACGACCTGCGGATCGTCATGCCCGCCGGGCGCGATATCCGTCATCGCGGCGCGCAGGCGGCGGCCGTAGTCATCCACCGGACGCAGGCGGATGCCGGCCATCAGGTCGGGAAAGGTCCGCAGCATGAGATGCCGGTTCTCGATGACATACGAAACGCCGGAGGGCGTGCGGGCGTTATCCTCCAGCACCCGGAACTCGCCATGCTCGTCGCGGATAATGTCGATGCCGCAAACATGCACATAAGTGCCGTGCGGTACCGGGAAATCCTTCATCTCCGGCCGGTAATTGGCGTTGCCATAAACCAGCTCGGCCGGGATCACGCCATCGCGCACGATATGGCCGGCGCCATAAATATCACCCAGGAACAGGTTGAGGGCGGCGACCCGCTGGATGCAGGCGCGTTCCAGCAGCGCCCATTCACCCGCGGTTAAAATGCGGGGGATACAATCGAATGGCAGGATGCGGTCGATCGCGGTGGCGTCCGAATAGACCGTAAAAGTGACGCCGAGATCGATGAGTTCCGTTTCGGCGGCGGAGGCGCGGGCGCGTAGCGCATCCAGCCCGATTCGGCTTAGGCGTTCGATCAACCGGTCCGGCACGGGACCAGCATCGGCGCGCCTGGCTGTCAGCTCACAAAAATAACGGCCCGGATCGTAGTCCGGCCACGTGTCCCGAAAAACCTCGTTCAAACCGGCGGCTCCGATGGATAAGACTTGTGATTCGGCAACGTCATCAGCACACGAACAGTCTCGCATTGGTCATAATCTGCCGAAATCCACGCCAGACCGAAAAAAACCGCGAAGGATTTCATCAATTACGATCCACCAGATAGCGCCTGTTCATCATGTACCTCCCGCACGCTGCCTATAAAAGCGGATTTGCCGCAAGAGCCATGCAAGTGGCGGACCATGCCCCGAGAGATGCGCGATCGTTTTGGAATGTTCCGGCCCTGTTGCAGTGCAATGAACCCCCCGTAGCCCCCCGCCGGACAGTCTGTTAAGCCACCACGGATGTATGCGGTAGCGACAAGCGATGAAATGATCGACCGGTCAGGCCGGATCCGGGCCCATTGGGTCCCGGTGATGGAGGCTGTGCGGGACATCGGGCCGGAGGAACTGGCCCGCAGGTCCGCCGCGCTAAACCGCCAACTGCGGCTCGCGGCCCCCTTTGGCGCGGCGCCCAGCCCGCATTACGACCCGCTGCCAGCACCGTTGACCACCTCGGAATTCGCCACCTTGGAGGCCGGGCTGCTGCAACGGGCGCGGCTGCTGAATGCAGCGCTTGAGGACCTCTACGGCAAACAGACATTGCTGCACGAGGGGTATTTTCCGCCGGCTCTGGTGCTCGGCAATCAACATTTTTTGCGCAGCCTGCATACCGGGCGGCCGCTCGGGTTTCCGCGCCTCTCATTTTATGCGGCGGATGTCATTCGCGGCCCGGATGGCCGGTTCCAGGTGCTGCGCGACCATACCGGCGTCATTCCCGGCCTTGGCCACGCGCTCAGCTTGCGCCGGCTCGCCGCCAGCACGGTGCCGGAATTGTTCCGTACCGGCGGGTTGCGCAGCCTGCGCCCGGCGCGGGAAATGCTGGTCGACCATTTACAGCGCGGCGCGCAAGGCGGGCTGGTGGCAGTGCTTTCCGCCGGCGCCGCCAGCCCGGCCGAAGCGCTCGACATGATGGATGACGCATTATTGGCCCGCGCGCTGGGCGTTTTGCTCATCGAGCCCGGCGACCTCGCCACGCGCAACGGCGCGCTGCACATGAAGACGCTGAGCGGCCTGCTGCATGTCGCGACCCTCATCCGGGGGCTGTCAGGTATCGAACTCGATCCTCTGGAACAAGGCGGGCGGCCTGGGGCGGGTATTCCCGGCGCCTTCGGCGCGATCCGCGCTGGTGTTCTGACAATGCTCAACGCGCCCGGCAGTGCACTTCTGGAAGCACCTGAACTTGCAGGATATATTGAGCCATTATTCGAACGGCTGCTGGGCGAGACACCGTTGCTGCCGACAGCCACTGGAGACTCGGCGAAAAATGCCTCCAAGGCACCCTTCGTCACCGGCACAAATTTGGTCTCAATGCCGATCTTGTTCCGTCTCTACGCCTGGCATGATGGCGGTGATTGGCAGGTATTGCCGGGCGGGCTGGGCTTCGGCCTGGAACAAGGTAGCCTTGAACAAACCAATCTGGCGCAGAGCGCCATGGTCATGGGGATGAAGGACGTCTGGGTCCTGGATGCCGACGAGCCGCGTGTGATCACGGGGGCAGCACTGGCGGAGCCACAGGAGCGGATAAAATTTTTAGCGGCGGCGCATCTGCCCTCGCGCGTGGCGGATAATCTGTTCTGGCTTGGCCGCTCGGTCGAGCGGTTGGAATCCGCCTCGCGCCTGTTGATGCTGGCCCTGCCCCGGCTTGAATCCGGCACATCCCTGCCGCGCGATGTCGCGGAACGGGCGCTGATCGCGCGCTGCCTGGCGCAGGCCGGGCTGCTGCCGGCGGAACTCGCGGGCGGTTCGGTTTCCGGCAGGTTGCTGCGCAGTACGCTGGCGCGCCGCAAGCCGGTGACCGGGCTGTTGAAGGAGGTGGCGCGGCTGGTGAATGCGGCATCTGAGCGCCTGAGCCCGAGCATGCTGGCGACGGTGCGCTTCGCGCTGCACCAGGCCAGCGAGGCGCTGCCGAACGAAGAGACCGCTTTGCCCTCCATGCTGAGTTTTGCCGCGACCTTCGCCGGGATCGCGGCTGAAAACATGTCGCGCGATGGCGGCTGGCTTTTCCTGGAGATGGGCCGCCGGCTGGAACGTGGCGAGACGCTCTCCGCGAGCCTTGCAATTTTACTGAACGGGCCGCCGGAACGGCTGGAACCAGGCATGGCCTTAGGGATCGAGCTGGCGGATTCCGTGCTGAGCTACGACCTGCGCCATGCCGGCATTCTGGCTCCGGCCCCGGTGCTGGCGATGCTGCTGGCTGATCCCGGCAATCCGCGCAGTCTGGCGTATCAATGCACGGCTCTGCATAGTTGTCTGGAGCGCCTCGGCGCGGATGACGATGCCGAATCCGCACGGTTGCTGCAACAGGAAGCCGTGAATCTCGCCGGGCGCACGAGTGAGCTGACAGCACCGTTAAGTGGTATTGGCGCGCGGTTGCGCCTGCTCTCCGACCGGGTGCACCGGCGCTTCTTCACATTGCTGCCCGAAGCGCATCAGCTCGAGGACGAGGAAATGCTGGAAGCCGCGCAATGACATTTCCACGCCCTGCCCTCGCGACATGATCTATCGCCTGCATCACGTCACTACCTACGACTATGCTGAGCCAGTCGTGCTTGGCACGCATTTCATGCATCTGCTGCCGCGCGAGCGGCCGGGCCAGTTCATCCGCGAGGCGCAGCTCGACATCTCCCCGATGCCCGACAGCAGGCGCAACGAGGTCGACCATTTCGGCAATTTCACCACCACGGTGTCACTGACCGCGTCGCATAGACAATTCGTCGTAGATCTAAGCGCGACCGTGGACGTGGCGCATCCCCGCGTCCCGGCAGCAGATGCAACGCCGCGCTGGGAGGCGATCGCGGCGCGCGCGATCAACGAGGCGAGTGTCGCGGAGTTTTGCCTGGCCAGCCCGCTGGCACGGCCAAGCGGCGAGATCGCGGATTATACGGCGGTGAGCTTTCCGCCGGGGCGGACCATGCTGGCCGGGCTGCTGGAACTGAACCTGCGCCTCTGGACGGATTTATCCTACCGGCCCGGCGTCACGAACAACGCCACCACGGCCGCGCATACACTCAAAACACGCGCCGGCGTGTGCCAGGATTACGCACATCTGATGCTCGCCTGCCTGCGCTCGCTCGGGCTGCCAGGGCGCTATGTTTCAGGCTATTTGCGCACCTCGCCGCCGGCCGGGCAGATCAAGCGGCGCGGCGCGGACCAGTCCCATGCCTGGGTGAGTTCGTGGCTCGGGGCGGAGATCGGCTGGGTGGATTTTGACCCAACCAATAATCTGCTGGTGACCGATGAGCATGTGACGCTCGCCTGGGGCCGGGATTTCCAGGATGTAAGCCCGCTGCGGGGGATCATTCTGGGCGGCGGACGGCACTCATTGCGGGTGAATGTCGATCTCGACCCAGTGCTGACGTAATCAGATCGCTGACCTGATCACAAAATCCGGCGGAACCGCATTTGCGCGAGGAAAAACCCAACGATGCCGAGCACGATAAGGATCGGAATCACGAACAGAGCCGTCCAGAATACCACCGCACCAATGCACAAAAACACCGCGAAGGCCACGAGGCGCATGAGGATCGTGCCAAGAGTGGGTTTCGGTGGCTCGATGAACGCACCATCCGGAGTCATGTCGATAACCGGGCCATTTGAATTTGCCATCAAGGCAATATAGCCGCGCGGCCCAAAAATTCAACCAAGATCGGCAAGTGCGGCCTCAAACCTGGCGAGATTCTCCTTTGTGTAGGCAGCATAATCGAAATTGAGGGTAGAGGATTGCTCGGAAACCGCGCTCCACAATGTCTCGCGCAGCAGCGAGGCGCATTTCATCGCCTGGAACGCGTCATGCACGCCGGGCTCGGGCGGGGCGCCAAAATACGCTTCCAGCAAGGCTGCATCATCGGATGGGAGAAACTCGTTATTCGAGGAAAGATTGGCAAGGTCGAACAAGGGCGTGTTGAAGCCGGCATAATCCCAGTCCAGCAGCCAGAGCCGCGCACCGTCGTCAAAAATATTTCCGGCCAGCAGGTCGTTATGCCCGAATACGATGTCCACTTTGCCGATACGGCGCTCCAGCGCGTCGTTCAGCGCCATCAGCCGCGGCAGTTCGCCGGTCAAAGGGTTGGGGCATTCGGCGAGCAGCGCCGCATAGGACCGGTTGATATGAAACACCCAGAAGGCCAGCAGCGGCCCCTGCAAATAGGCCGCCATGCCGGTGTGGCAGCGCTTGATAAGCGCGACGATGCGGGTGAGATTGTCCGGTTGCCTTATCTCATCGGGGGTGAGCGTGCGGCCGGGCAGCAGCCGGCTGACCATCACGCCGGGGGCGGTGAAATAAATTTCGGGTGAAATTCCGGCCTTGGCCGCCGCCATCGCCGCCGCCTGCTCGTTGAATCGCATCACGCCATGCTGCGGCAGGTCCTGACCGAGGCGCACGGCAAAACGCTGGCCATCGGCCTGTTGCACACCGAAATTGCGGTTGGTGATGCCGCCGGTGAGCGGCCATATCTTGATCGAACCAGTCCAGAAGGGCAGAGCTTCAACCTCAAGAATGCCCAGGTCGCTCGTCACCTCATTCATTGATTCCCCCGGTTGGGTTTTTTCTCGTCCATCTTACATATCATTCGAGTCGTTCAGGGACCAGAAATGCGAATTCCAGTCGATTGCCTATGTGACCGTATTGTCGTCTCTGGTATCGCCCGATTTGGTTGAAAGGCTGGGCATGGCTAGAATGGCCTAATGTCCGAGGATGATCTTTTTTCGCCCGCCGAGGCCGCGCCCGTGACCTTCGGCCAGCCGCTGGCCGAACGCCTGCGGCCACGCGCCATCGCGGATATCGTCGGCCAGGAGCATCTGCTGGGGCCGCAAGGCAGCCTGACGGGGATGCTTGCGCGCGGCTCGCTTGCCTCGCTGATTTTATGGGGCCCGCCGGGCGTGGGCAAAACCACGATCGCCCGGCTGCTCGCGCGCCGGTGCGAATCTGCACTTTACCCAGATATCGGCGGTATTTTCCGGGGTCGCGGACCTGAAACGCGTGTTCGACGATGCCCTGAAGCTAAAACGCGCCGGACGCTCAACATTGCTGTTCGTCGATGAAATCCACCGTTTTAATCGCGCCCAGCAGGACGCTTTTTTACCCGTTGTGGAAGCGGGAACCGTGGTGCTGGTCGGGGCAACGACCGAAAACCCGTCCTTCGCGCTGAACGGCGCGCTGCTCTCGCGCTGCCAGGTGCTGGTGCTCCGGCGGCTGGACGACGAGGCGATGGAGCTTTTGCTCCACCGCGCGGAGGCGGAAACCGGCCAGAAGCTGCCGTTGACGGCGCAGGCCCGCGCGATGCTGCGGGCGATGGCGGATGGCGATGGGCGGGCTTTGCTCAACATGGCCGAGCAGCTTTTTTCGCTCCCCGGCACGGAACCGCTGGACGAAACGCGCCTGAGCACCCTGCTCTCGCGCCGCGCGGCGCTCTACGACCGCGACCGCGAGGAGCATTACAACCTGATCTCCGCGCTGCATAAATCCATGCGCGGCTCGGATGCCGACGCGGCCTTGTACTGGCTGGCGCGCATGTTCGCGGGCGGCGAGGACCCGCGCTTCATCGCAAGGCGCATCACCCGCTTCGCCTCGGAGGATATCGGCCTCGCCGACCCGCAGGCTCTGGTGCAGGCGCTCGCCGCCTGGGAGGCGTATGAGCGGCTGGGCTCACCGGAGGGCGAGCTTTGCATCGCGCAGGCGGTGATCTATCTCGCCACCGCGCCCAAATCCAATGCCGCCTATCGTGCCTTGGGGGCGGCGAACCGGGCCGCGAAGGAGACAGGCAGCCTGATGCCCCCCGCGAATATCCTCAACGCGCCGACCAAGCTGATGAAAAACCTCGGCTATGGCGCCGGGTATGAATATGACCATGACACCGATGAAGGGTTTTCCGGCGCCAATTATTTCCCCGAAGGCATGGGCCGGCCGGATTTGTACCGCCCGGTGGAGCGCGGTTTTGAGCGTGAAATTTCCAAGCGTCTCGCCTATTGGGCCAAACTGCGCGAAACAGGCTGATGATCGCCTTGAGATCATCAGCCCGCGCGCGGGATGGCGGGGCGGCCGCGCGCCATGTATGAAAACGCATGAACCAACAATTTGAAGTTACCGAGGCCGAGGCCGATACGAGGCTCGACCGTTTTTTGAAGCGCCAGGTGGAGGGCTTGAACCAGAGCGTCATCCAGAAGTTTCTGCGCACCGGCAAAATCCGCGTGAATGGGTTGAAGGCCGAGGCCAATACGCGGCTGGCCAGCGGCGACGTGGTGGTGGTGCCCGAGATCACCCCACCGAAGCAAATGCCGAAAGAACGCCATGTGATGACCATGGACGCGCATATGCTGCGCGATCTGGAGGCGATGATTTTGTACCGCGACGATGCGGTGATCGTGCTCAACAAACCCGCGGGCCTGGCCAGCCAGGGCGGCAAGGGCATCGCCGTGCATCTGGACGGGATGCTGGATGCGCTGCGCTTCGAGGGCACCGAACGCCCGAAACTGGTGCACCGGCTGGATCGTGACACCTCCGGCGTTTTACTCCTGGCGCGCGGGGTGAAACCTGCATCAAAGCTTGCGACGGCCTTCCGAGGGCGGGATGTCGAGAAAACCTATTGGGCGCTGCTCTGGGGCGTGCCGGACGTGCTGGAGGGGCGGATCGATCTGCCGCTGAACCGCGTTGAAGTCGGCGGCACGTCCCGCTCGGAGCCTGCCAGCCGCAAGGACAAGGAGGCACTGAAAGCCGTAACGGACTATAAAATCCTCGACTACGCGGGTAAAAAATTCAGCTGGGCGCAGCTCAACCCGCAGACCGGGCGGATGCACCAGCTCCGCGCGCATACGCTGGCACTTGGCACACCGATATTGGGCGATGCCGCCTACGGCCAGGCTTTTGCGGATGGCTTTGCCCCGCAACTGCATCTGCACGCGCGCCGCCTGAACATTCCACATCCCGATGGCGGGTTTTTATCCGTCGAAGCGCCGCTGCCGAAACATATGCGGGATAGCTTTTTGCATTTGGGGTTTACGATACCGGATGTAGCGAAACCGAAACGGAAGACCTAACAGCGTCTGTGTAGGTTACCGCTTCGTAAGCCCTATGCAACTTGGCCACCCGGCGCGGACATGGCAACGTTCTGTCATGCGGCGCTATAAAATGCTCCTCCTGGCCGTCACGGTCCTGATGCTGGGGCCAACGGCACAGGCCGCCGACCCCGTTGCCTACACGGTGAATTTCACCGCCAGCGGCGATAAGGAGCTGGACGGGCTTCTCAAGGAGACCTCCTCGCTCGTATCGTTGCAGAAAAAGCTACCTCCCGCGCCATTTGCGCTGATCGGCCGGGCGCGGGCGGATGTGAAGCAGTTTACCGTGGTGCTGCACAGCCTGGGCTATGATGCCGGCAGCGTGGGCATCACCGTCGACGGCGAGGCGCTGGATAACCCGGCACTGCTGGACAAGCTCACCCAGGCGCCGGCGGACAAACCGGTCACCGTCCAGGTGGTCCCGCATCAGGGCAAGTTGTTTCTGTTGGGCCATGTCGGCATCGCCGGATTGCCCGCTGGTTTCAAACCACCCCTCGATCGTGAAACCCGGCCAGCCAGCGCGCGCCGCGCCAATTCTTGCCGCCACACCCACGCTGCGCACCGCTTTGCGCAATGCCGGCTATGCCTTTGCCACGGTGAGCGAACCACTGGCCGTGGCACAGCTAAGCACGGACCGGCTCGATGTGACCTACACCGTCACGCCGGGTCCGCGCGTGAATATCGGGCCGGTTGCCTTTTCCGGCCTCACCCGCACCAAGGCGGATTTCCTGCGCAAGCATATCGCGCTGAGGCCCGGCCAGCCATATTCCGAAACGGCATTGGCGAAGGCACGGGATTCGTTGCTCGAGTCTCGGCGTGTTCACCTCCGTCACCCCGGTGCCGGAGGAACACATAACCAACGGCAACGAAGTGCCGATATTATTTCGCGTAACCCAGCAGAAGCGCCACGCCGTCACAATCGGCGGCGCCTACGCCACGGATCTCGGCTTTACGCTCACCACCTCCTGGAAAGATCGCGATCTTTTTGGTCATGCCGAGACCCTGACGTTTTCCGCCGCGGCGAACGGGCTGGCTGGCACCGGCACCACAGCACCTGGCTACGATTTGAAAGGCCTGTTCACCAAGCCAGATTTTTTGGCGCGCACCCAGGTGCTGAGCGTCTCGCTGGAGGGGCTGAAGGAATCCATCACCGCCTATGACCGAACCGCCGTGCTTGCGGGTGCGTCGCTCTCCCGCCCGATCTTGCCACATGTCACTATCGCCTATGGCCTCGCTTTCGTGACCGAGAAAGTGCTGCAGGAAGGTGTGAGCCGCAACTATGTATTACTGCAAATGCCATTGGCGCTGATCTATGATACAACGAATAGCCTGCTGGAGCCGATCCACGGCATCCGGGCGAGCGTCAGCCTTACCCCCACCGCGCCGGTCAGGGGCGACAGTAACCCCTTCCTGATAGCGCAAGGCTCGGCCTCGACCTATATTCCGGTGGAGCATAATGCGCGCGGCATTATCGCGCTGCGCGCCCAGGTGGCGAGCATCCAGGGCGCAACGCAGTTTCAGGTGCCGCCGGACCAGCGGCTTTACGCCGGCGGCTCGGGTACGGTGCGCGGCTATACCTATCAAACCATCGGCCCGCTATTTCCGGATGATAAACCTGAGGGCGGTTTGGCGATGGATGCCTTCAGCGTCGAATTCCGCCAGCATGTGGGCAAGAATTTTGGAATCGTGCCCTTCATCGATGCCGGCCAGGTAAGTGCTGGCAACGTGCCGTTCACCGGCACGCTGCGCGTCGGCGCCGGGCTTGGGGTACGGTATTATACCAGCATCGGGCCGATCCGGCTCGATATCGCATTTCCGCTCACGCGGGTTGCCGGCAGCGGTTCATTCGCGCTGTATATCGGTCTCGGGGAGGCGTTCTAGCAATGCGTATTCTCCGCATTGTTTTGGGCGTGATCGGCGTTTTGCTCCTGCTGGTGGTGATCGTTCTGGGTGGCACCGTGGTGGCGCTGAATACCGACGCGGGCCGGGCGTTCGCGGTGCGGCAGATCAATCATTTTGCCGGGCCGGGCGTGCATATTTCCGGCCTTGCCGGGCGTTTTCCAACGGACATCAAACTGGCTTCCGTGAGCATCGCGGATGCCGACGGCGTCTGGCTTACCGGGGCCGATCTGGAACTCCGCTGGAAACCAACCAGACTTCTGCAACGCACTGTCGATGTCACATCGCTCACCGCCGCTGAGATCAATGTGCTGCGGCAACCCGTTCCCGGCAATAAGCCGCAAAGCTCTACCTCCGGCCTGCCAAATTTTCCCGTCGATATTGCCCATCTGGCGGTTCCTTCGTTCAAAATCGGCGCCGCGCTGGCCGGTGAGGATGTGACGTTGAACGTCACCGGTGCGACACATTTTTCAAGCCAAACGCAGGCGCATAGTCACGCTGAACGCGACGACGCCGGATGCAAGTGCGGTTTATGATCTTGATGCCAGAATCGACCCGAAAACCATATCCATGCAACTGCACGTGGCCGAGCCGCCGGATGGTCTGCTCGGGCATTACGCGGGCCCGCTGGTGCATGAACCACTCGCTTTGGATATGTCTGTTGCGGGTCCACGCGATGCCGCCACGCTTAAATTTGCCGCGTCACTCGGTGCGGCCAAGCTCGACGGCACCGGCACGCTCGACCTCGACCCAAAAAACCCGAAGGCGGATGTGGTATTCAACGTCCCTGCCCTCACGCCTTTCGCGGCCCTCGCCAACAAAAATGTCGCCGGCAACACCAAACTGCATCTGGTGATCGCACGGCAAAAGGACGGCAGCGCCACGCTCTCGCTTCAGGGCGACGTGAAGCTGACCGCCGCACCTTATGGGCTCGTCAAACTCGTTGGCCCCTCAGGTCAACTTTCACTCCATGCCGATCTTCACCGCAAAACCATCAATATCCAACAACTGGATGTTTCCGGGGCGGCGTTCAACATCCGGGTGGATGGCAGCGTCGCGCGAGCGGGGGTCAATCTCAACACGCATGTGACAGTAAAACAGGTCGCGGCGTTCTCGCCCGGTATTTCCGGCGGCATCCAGGCGGACGGCACGGTGATCGGCCCGCCAAACGATTTTGCTGTCAACACGCTGCTCACCGGCGATATCACCACGCGGCAAATCCCCTCAGGTCCGTTTCGGATCAGCATCAACATGCAGCATCTACCCAACACGCCGGCCGGCACGCTCACCGGCTCCGGCGCGTTGGAGAATTCGCCGTTTCTCCTCGATGCCGCGCTCTCGCGTGACGCAAATGGTGCGGCCACGCTGACCATCAACAAAGCGCTCTGGCGCTCGATGAAGGCACAGGCGGATCTGTCACTGGCGCCGGGGGCAACCCTGCCGGCCGGCACGGCCAAATTGGCCATCGGCCAGCTCGCGGATTTTGCGGTGTTTTCGCCAACGCCGCTCAAAGGCAGCGTGACGGGTGATTTTACGTATCCCGGCGGGAAAACATTCAAACTGAACCTGGACGCGAAAAACCTGGTGGTTGACCCGCTTGTAGGGGAAATTAACGGCACGGTGAGCGCCGCAGGGAACAACAAAAGCCGCCGCGGTACGTGTTCAAGCCACGGTGGCCAGGCTGATATCCGCGCCGGCGCGGATCGTCCTCGCCGGCGTGCTGAATCTCGAAGCGCGCAGCGCAACAATCGCCTCGCTCAGCGCCTCCTGGCGGGAACTTAACGCCGCACTTCTTGGCCCGGCCGAGATCACCACGCGGCCGGACATTGCGGTTCGCCATCTTTCCCTCAGCCTGAATGGCGGGCAGGTCGGGCTGGATGGCACACTCTCCCCCAGGCTCAACGCAACGCTGACCGTGCAGAACCTCCCCGCCAGCCTGGCCAGCATGTTTGCACCGTCGATCAAAGCCACAGGCACGGTTTCCGCCTCCGCCATACTCACAGGGAGCAGGGCGGCGCCGAACGGAAAGCTGACACTCGATGCCCGTAACATCCGGCTGCATAGCGGGCCGGCTGCCGCCCTGCCGGCGGCGGATTTTACCGGCACCGCGACCGTTACCGGCAAAGGTGCAAATGTGACCTCAAAACTTACCGCCGGGCCGAACATTTCCCTCGCCGCCGATGGGCTGGTGCCGCTTAACAAAAGCGGGCCGTTGAACCTGCATGTCGCGGGGCGCACCGATATGCGGCTGTTGGACCCGATTCTGGCGGCACAGGGCAACGTCGTGCGCGGACAGGTGACGACTGGATCTCACAGTCACCGGCACCCCCATGTCGCCACGCGCCAACGGCACAGTCACACTCGCCAATGGCAGCATTCAGAATATCGGCTCCGGCCTGAACCTCACCAATATGTCAGCGAATATCCTGGCTTCAGGGCAGACCCTGACGCTGCAAAAGTTTCAGGCAACCGCCGGTAAGGGCACGATCAACGGCCACGGCACGGTTGACCTGGGCACGGCGGGCATCCCTCTCGACCTCGCTTTGGACGCACACAACGCCACCCCGTTCTCATCGGACCTCCTGACCGAAACGCTCGATGCAGCACTCACTTTGAAGGGTGCGCTGCGCGGCAACATGGCACTGGGTGGTACCGTTAAGATCGACAGCGCCAACATCAACATACCCAAAAACCTGCCGCCGAGTGTCGCCAATCTGCCGATCATCATTGCGGGTGAAAAGCCGCCGCCGCCGCCCAGCCCGCCGCCGCCGATCGCCCTCGATCTGAAGGTCACGGCGAAAAACCAGATTTTTGTGCGCGGCGACGGGCTGTTCGCGGAGCTTGGGGGGGACGTGCACATCACCGGCACCGCGACGAAGCCGGCCCCGCAAGGCGGCTTTGAGCTGATCCGAGGCAATGTCTCGCTGGCCGGCAAGACCCTGCAATTCACGCAAGGCAATGTGAACTTCAATGGCATCGGATTCATGCCCACGCTCGACCTCGAAGCCTCGACCGTGAGCGCCAACAACACCACGGCAACGCTGATCGTCGGGGGCACGGCGGCCAAGCCGACCATCACGCTGACCAGTTCGCCACCCATGCCCTCAGATGAAATCCTGGCCCAATTGCTGTTCGGGGAGAATACCACGGACCTCTCACCTTTTCAGGCGGCATCAGTGGCAGCCGCGCTGGCACAGCTCACCGGCCTTGGCGGCGGCTTCAACCCCCTGGGTTCCGTGCGCACCGCGCTGGGGCTGGACGAGCTTTCGCTGACCGGCGGCCGCACTGGACCGCCCTCCGTGCATGCCGGGCGCTATGTCGCGCCGGGCGTCTATGTCGGCGCTACCCAGGCGACCAACGGCCAGGGCACACAGGCAACCGTACAAATTAACCTTTACAAGGGATTGAAGCTGGAGACCGCGACAGGAACCTCCAGTACCGGCACCGGCGATGCGAGCAGCGTCGGATTGAGCTACCAGTTTAATTATTAGAGTGCGGCCCTTCAGCATCTCTTAAGCCTGGTAATATTTCAGCAACTCCTCTCCCGGCTAAAAGATAATTCGCGCCGTCACGGCAATGGGATGTGGATCGGAACATATCTATGGAGACGCTCTCGATACTGCCTTGTGGACGCTTCGATCCGATCACCGAACTGCCAAATCGGCAGCAATTCATCGCCGATTACCAGCCCGGCCCAGGTGCGCAACTGGTGATGATGACGCTCTCGGACTCCAAGCATTACAACCAGTTGCTCTGCGCGATCGGCCATGAGTATTCAGAGGATTTCATGCGTGCCGGGGCCGCGCGGCTGCGTGAAGCCATCGCGCCTGGCATCGTCGTCTACCATGTCAGCATTCTCAGCTTTGCCTTTTTGTTCGCGCACGGCGCAACACCGGAGGCTTTAAAAAAAATCCGGGACCATTTCAACAAATCCCTGGTCTGCGGCGGCATCCCCATTGCCGCCGACATCGCGCTTGGCATTGCCGATTGCAAGGATGCCAGCCCCGCTTTCGTGCTGCGCGCCGCTCTGGCGGCGGCACAGGATTGCCGGGAAAATGGCTGGGACTGGGCGCGATATAATAAAAAGTCCGACACGGCGCACCAGCGCGGCTTCATGCTCCTCTCGCATCTCACCGCGGCGATGCAGGCCAGCGACCAGCTCAGCCTGCATTTTCAACCGAAATACGACATGGCAACCGGTAATCCGACCAGCGCCGAAGCGCTTTTGCGTTGGAAGCACCCGGTTTTCGGCAGTATTTCACCGGCCGAATTCATCCCCCTGGCCGAGGCCACCGCGCATATTCACGCACTTACCGACTGGGTGCTGCGACACGCCATCGCACAGGCCGGTGCCTGGGCGGCGAAAGGACTGAACCTCAACATCGCCATCAATGTCTCGCCGCGTAATCTTTCCCGCAGGGGCTTTGGCTCGCGCATTGCCAAAATTTTGAACACCTGCGGCGTCAGTCCATCATCCATCGAGCTTGAATTCACCGAAGGCATGCTTGTGAACAATGATCATGTCGTCCTGGAGGAATTGCAGGCGCTGCGCGATACCGGCATCCGCATCGCATTGGATGATTTTGGCACGGGCTTTGCCAATTTCAGCTATATCACGCATCTTCCAGCGGATATCATCAAGATCGACAAATCCTTCATCCAGAAGATCAGCTCCGATATGCGCTCGGCAATGGTGGTGCGCTCACTCATCGAACTCGCGCACCGGCTGAATTACAGCGTGGTGGCGGAGGGCATCGAGACCCAGAAAGCCTTTTCGCTCCTGGCGGATTGGGGTTGCGATGAGGGCCAGGGATTTTTTATGTGCCCGCCGCTGGACGCGGCGCGATTTGCCGAGAAAATCTATACCCAAAGGCCGGCGCGATGTCTGGTGGAGTGAGCAAGCATTTTACTTGGAACAACGATTAATAGGACCTGTCTCGCGCATAAATGTTTCGTCACGGCCGAACAAAGGAATAAACACATAGCCCCGAACCCTGAGCGTATTCGGCCCGTCAAGCCACATCTGGCCAGCGTAGGTCTCTCCGCTCTGGGGATCATAGACCCAGCCGCCTTCCCATTTGTTTGCGTCATAATGAGATGGCGTGAAGCCTCCCATCAATATCAGGCCGCATAATGGCCGGTTGCGCTTCGCTGGATCGGGATTATGAATATCCGTGCGTAATGCGTCGGGCTTGGAACTTTTGCTCAGGCCGACCAGCTGACCGCAGAATCCTCCCACGCAAGGACTGATCTGCGACAATCCAGTTGCGGTCGCCAATCACCCAGAAGCCAACGAGAGCGGATTGATCGTTCACACCGGACGGATTGGCGAAGGCGCTGCGCACCGCTTGCGGGATCACATCCGTAGCAACTTGAAAAAGTACAAAAATTAACAGGATGCGGGTCATGCCGCATATGGTCAGCCTACCTCGTGCTTTTTCAATTCTCTCCCCCATATTAATTCTTCCCCATACGGGCACCACTCAGGAGTGAAAAAGTAATTAACTGTGGACTGTCTGACGCTCCGAACGCAGTCAAACAACAAGCACTAAGCATCATCTTACGCGATCAGGAATGTCAGCGAACTGTCACCCGATCTAGACATTAACCTGACCGCTACAAGCGTTGCGGCACAAAAAACCTTTAAACAACCGGCTGCGAAAAGGGAAACAGCTCGGCAGGCGGCCCCTGTGGGTTCAGGGGCGAAGCCTCTGCCCTACCGCCGCTCGCGCGTGGCGGAGAAGGTGATTTCCGGGAAGTTTTCCTTCATCCAATTCAGTTCCCAGGTGTTGCGCACGAGATAAACCGGCGCGCCCTCGCGGTCCTCGCTCATCGCGCTTTTGTTCAGCTCGATGAAGGTTTTCATGCGCGCCTGATCCTCGGAGAAAATCCAGCGCGCGGTATCAAAGGGTGCCTGCTCGAAGGCGACAGGGACGGAATATTCCTGCTCGATCCGGCTGGAGAGCACGTCCAACTGCAAGGCGCCGACCACGCCGACGATCCAGTCCGCGCCGATCATCGGGCGGAACACCTGGGTCACACCTTCCTCGGCCAGATCTTCCAGCGCCTTGCGCATCTGCTTGGCCTTCATCGGATCGGCGAGGCGCACGCGGCGCAGGATTTCCGGCGCGAAGTCGGGGATGCCGGTGAAGCGCAGCTTTTCACCCTCGGTCAGCGTATCGCCGACGCGCAACGTGCCGTGGTTGGGGATGCCGATGATGTCGCCCGGATAGGCTTCCTCCGCCAGGGAACGGTCCTGCGCGAAGAAAAAGATCGGCGCCTGGATGGCCATGGGCTTTTGCGTGCGCGAGTGGATCAGCTTCATGCCGCGCGTGAACTTGCCCGAGCAGATGCGCGTGAAGGCAATGCGGTCGCGGTGCTGCGGGTCCATGTTGGCCTGCACCTTGAACACGAAGCCGGTCACCGGCGTCTCATCCGGGTAGACCACGCGGGTATCCGCCGCGCGCGGCTGCGGCGCCGGGGCGTTGGCCACCAGCCCTTCCAGCAATTCGCGCACCGAATAGTCTTTCAGCGCCGAGCCGAAATAGACCGGGGTTAAATGCCCTTCCGAAAAAGACTGCAGGTCGAACGACGGGTAGGCGGCGCGGATCAGTTCCACATCCTCCTCCAACTGCGCCTGCTGGTCCGCGGGGATATGAAATTTGACGCCACCAGGGTCCTGGCCGGGTTTTACCGCCGAGACCAGCCGGTCACGGGTCAGGTCAAAACAGCCGCGGAACAGCCCGCCAGTGCCGATCGGCCAGACCATCGGGCAAATATCCAGCGCCAAAGTGTTGGCGATCTCGTCCAGCAGCTCGAACGGGTTCTGCCCCTCGCGGTCCACCTTGTTGATGAAGGTGGTGATGGGGATATTGCGCAGGCGGCAGACCTCGAACAGTTTCTTGGTCTGCAACTCGATGCCCTTGGCGGCGTCGATCACCATGACCGCGGAGTCCACGGCGGTGAGCGTGCGGTAGGTATCCTCCGAGAAATCCTCATGGCCTGGCGTGTCCAGCAGGTTGAACACCGCGCCGCCGAACTCGAACGTCATGACCGAGGAGGTGACCGAAATGCCGCGCTGGCGCTCGATCTTCATCCAGTCCGAGCGGGTTTGGCGGCGGTCCTGCCGGGCTTTGACCATGCCGGCCTCGCGGATGGCGCCGCCGAACAGCAGCAGCTTTTCCGTCAGCGTGGTCTTGCCGGCATCCGGGTGGGAGATAATGGCGAAGGTGCGCCGTGGCGGAATGCCGGTGGCGGATTCAATGGTTTGTAGAGCCTGGTCCATCCCCAGCCACCTACCAAATTTCCGGCGCGGAAGCTATCCGCCGGCCGCCGTTTCACTATGCCAGACTTTCGGCAAATTCCGTCACCATGCTCACTCTCTAAAAAACGTCGTCATGGCATACCGCAAAACTAATCGGCGAAGCCTTTATGTATGGAGGGCAAATCATCAAATCGCCGAAACCGGCCACTTTTCATCACCGTTTCGCCGTGCCAGATTTTCGGCTCATCCGCGAAGCATTCAGCGAGGTCGCCAAGCAAGATACGGCTTGCCGACGTATTATGGAATACCTCAGTGTCGTTGGCCAAGTTATCCCATTCTATGCACACGATAAAATGCTGCTTATCTTCGATTGATTGGTGCAGTTCCAGGCCATGGCAACCATCTGCCCGGTCAAATATGGACCTGCCGGCTTCCACGCCATCGATATAACGCTGCTCCATACCTGGCTTGACGTTAATTTCCATGAATGTTCTGATCACGAAGGCTCTCCACGATACAATTTAAAGTGTAGGAAACCCAAAAACCAATTACTCAGAATACGCCCAAGCCCTTACGCCGAGACCGTCTTATAAACCTGCTCGCCTAGCCCCTGCACACCCACACGCAGTTCCTGGCCGGGGCAAAGAAAAACCGGCTCAGGTTTTATGCCCATGCCCACGCCAGGCGGCGTGCCGGTCGCGATAATATCCCCCGGGTACAGCGTGATGAATTGGCTGACATAGCTCACCAGCATCCGCACACCGAAAATCATCGTTTTGGTATTGCCGTTCTGCATCCTTTTGCCGTCCACCTCGGTCCAGAGGTCAAGGTTCTGCGGGTCTTGTATCTCATCCTTGGTCACGAGATATGGGCCGACCGGCCCAAACGTGTCACACCCCTTGCCCTTATCCCAGGTTCCCGAACGCTCGGTCTGGTATTCGCGCTCGCTCACATCGTTCACCGTGCAATAGCCCGCGACATAATCCATGGCGTCAGCCTCGCTGACATAAGACGCCTTGGTGCCGATCACGACGCCAAGCTCAACCTCCCAATCGGTCTTTTTGCTCCCGCGCGGGATGACGATATCGTCATACGGCCCGCTGAAGGCGGAGAGCGATTTGAGGAACACAATCGGCTCCTTTGGGACCTTTCCCCCGTTTCCGCCGCGTGGTCGGCATAGTTCAGCCCTATGCACACAAAATTCAGCGGGCGGGGAACCGGCGGGCCGATTTGCCGCGCTGTCATCAGGATCGGTAATTTTTCCGGGTCCAACCCCCCAAGCTGCGCCAGCCATTCAGGGCTGAGCTCATCGCTGGTGACGGAAATCAACGCATCATCGAGCGTTCGTACCCTGCCCTCGGCATCGAGCAAGCCCCATTTTTCCGCATTCCGGTCGCCGTAACGAAGTAGCTTCATGCATTACTATCCTTAAAATCGTGCAATGAGCGTAAATCTCAGAGCTGGGTGGCGAACATAGGCCGTGTCAAAATAGCTGGTTCATATTAGTGATGTGGGGTTAAGAGTGTGATCGTTCTAGATCGGCGTGTAAATGCGTCAATCTAAAACGCGAATTACCCTCTAAACTGTTGATCTGAGGCTGATTTGTATGTGACGCTAAACCGAACGAACCGGTTCAGCCGCAAATAGTCAGGCTCTGGGGAGAGACTTAAATACGATGCCGCTATTTGCCCTCCATGCAACCGACCGGCCAGGTGCCCTGGCGCTCCGGACTCGAACATTATGCCGCCCATCGCGCCTTCGTTGAAACCAGGACGGAGCAAGACATATCCGTCGTGCTCTCCGGCCCGCTGCAATCCGATGATGGGGAGATTATGACAGGATCTCTGTTCATCATCGAAGCGCCGGACCGTGAAACGGTCGAGGCATTTGCAAAGGCCGACCCGTTTTCCCAGGCAGGTGTCTGGAGTGAGGTGATCATCACACGGTTCCATCGCCGCAAGGGCTGATACCAGCGATCCTGAAAGGAGCATTGGTACGGCTGTTTTGTGCGGCCCCCTCCGAAGCTTTTCCCGCCGCCGGCGATACGCAACATGCATCCTCGAAGATGAATCTTCATCTCGGGCCGTTGCTACGCTTCTCCGTCGGGGGAAACGACACAAAAAAAAGCCGGTCAACTTGACCGGCCAGCATCTGTTTCGATGCCTGTTTTAGCTCCCTAAACTTGGCGGCTGACACTTAATTCTGTGTGTATTCTCACACCGTACTCATGCCACGGATGAGAATGTGGCGGAAAAAAGACGAACACGCAAGCCCCTTTTATGATCTTTGATGCATGTTTCGTAGTCAATGTTGATCTTTTTTTAGAAACATTCATTTCAGCTTTGCTTTCAGTGCGTTCACGGCCGCGCGGACCTCATCCGCGGCCTGTGTCGCCGGCGCGGCCTCGGTCACGCCAAGCCCATCGGCAAAGCTATTGGCGTAACCGGCGCGATTCGCGAGTGCTATATCGAACAAGTATAGTCCGCGTGCCGCAATCTCCGCTTCCATCCGCTTACGTAAACGCGAAGCCGCTGGCGCCCGGTTAAAAATCAACGCGGCGTCTCGTTTCTCTTCAGCGGCCAGCCTCAGCGTACCCTCAGCCGCCCATAAGTCAGGCGGCGCCGGGTTAAGCGGTATCAACACAAGATCAGCGCCCCGCACGGCGCGCCGTGCGTCGCTGTCGATCACCGGCGGCGTGTCGATAAGAACATAGTCATGCGCGGCCTTGAGCTTTTCCAACTCAGCGGCGAGCCGCCAGCCAGAAAGGCTGAAAATGCTCAGTTTCTGCACCGCTTTCGGCGCGGCGACCCGCAATTTGCCCCAGATGGTCAAACTGCCTTGCGGATCGATATCCAGCAGCGCGACACTGGCACCTTCAGCGAGCGCCACGGCAAACTGTGCCGCGAGCATTGTTTTGCCCGAGCCACCTTTCTGCTGTGCAACCGCGATCACTTTGCCCATATAAATCTCCTTACCAAGAAGAAACTAGCCGCACATTCATAGGAAAGGCCAAGGAAATTTATGGACGAACTTCTGACCCCGGCCGAAATGGCGCGCGCCGACGCGCTGGCCGGCAATGCGGAGGCGTTGATGGCGGCGGCAGGGCGGGCCGTGGCCCGCGCCGTCATCCAGCGTTATGCGCCCTGCTGCACTTTAGTGCTGGTTGGTCCGGGCAATAATGGGGGCGACGGATTGGTGGCGGCCGAGTATCTGCGGCTGGCCGGCTGGCCGGTGCGGGTCAGCCGGCTCAACGCCGCAAGCGTTACCGAGGTCGCGCGGGCGGAGTTGGTGATCGACGCTATTTTCGGCGCGGGACTGTCGCGCGATATTTCGGCCCCCGTGGCGGATCTGTTGCGCGCGGCCAGGCGGCTGGTGGCGATCGACATTCCCTCTGGCGTGGACGGCGCCACCGGCACGGTGCGCGGCTATGCGCCGCAGGCGGAACTGACCGTAAGCTTCTTCCGCGCCAAGCCGGGCCATTTGCTCTACCCGGGCCGGGGGCTGTGCGGCGAATTCTTGCTCCGCGATATCGGCCTGCCCGCCTCTGTTCTGGAGGACATTGAACCAAAGACGTGGCAAAATGGCCCGGCATTATGGTCCCTGCCCGCCCGCGCGGCCACTGGGCATAAATATGCGAGCGGCGATGTGACGGTGCTATGCGGCACGATGCCTGGTGCCGCACGCCTTGCCTGTGCGGCGGCCAGGCGCGCCGGGGCCGGCATGGTCACGCTATCGGCCGAGGCGCCGATGATCCTGCCCGAGGCCGGGCTGATCGTGCGCTCTGATCCGCTGGAGGTTTTGCTGAAGGACGCGCGGCGTCATACCTGGGTCTGCGGGCCGGGGCTGGGGGCGAAAGCCGGCGAGACCCTGGCGCGGCTCATCGCCTCGGGGAGCATAAACATCGTGGCCGATGCCGACGCACTGACCGCCTGCGCCGGGGCACCCGAAAAACTGCGGGGCGCCACCGTCATCACGCCGCATGAGGGCGAGTTTGCCCGCGTGTTCGGCCCCCTCGGCGCGGACAGACTGGAGGCAACCCGCGCCGCCGCGAAAACCACGGGTGCGGTGACCGTGCTGAAAGGGGCGGATACCGTGATCGCCGCGCCTGATGGGCGCGCCGCGATCAACGCCAATGCGCCGCCATGGCTGGCAACGGGTGGAACGGGCGACGTATTATCGGGGATTATTGCAGCCTTGCTGGCGCAGGGTATGGCGCCGTTCGAGGCCGCCTGTGCCGGCGTATATGTGCATGGGGCGGCGGCGCAAAAAATCGGGCCGGGACTTATTGCCGAGGACATTCCCGAACGGCTTGGCGCGGTGATGGCCGCATTGAACGGTGAATCGTTTTAGGCCGCCGGTTCCGGCGGCAACCCGCATGATCCCAGCAGGCCGGTCAGTTCGCGGATCACGGGAAACACTTCCTGGTTCCAGTTGGCCCCCTGCGCGTCATGGGCAGCCTGTTCGGCCTCAACGATCCAGCGGTCTTCCTTGAAAATCCGCTCGGTGAACATCACCAGGAACGGCCAGCCGATGTTCAGCCCGGCGCGGCCAAGCACGCCTTTCGGCTTGTGGATGGAGAGCAGCCCAAAGGTGCGGATGGTTCTCTGCTCCGCATCCAGCGGCACGTAAACAATCCACAGATCCATCACCGGCGCGTCGCCGCCAGCGGGCAAAATTCGCAGCGTCTGGTAGGGGTATTCGGTGCGAATGGTCATGACATCGCGGTCGTTCACATCGGCCGTACGCTTGCCGCCGAACACCGCGACCTCGCCCAGCGGTTGCTTCCCGCCGGTGCGGGCAAAGGTGTATTGCACCTCCAGCCAGTCCGGCCCCAGCCGCCGCCCCAGATAACGCGGGCGGATCTGCCCCATCTGGCGGCGGTGCAGGAACTGGTGGTTCATGTCCATCAGGTTCTCGTGCATGAAGGAGTAATGGCACGCGACCTCGCGGCCAAACCGCCTGGTCTTGTATTGCGGGTCGGAGGCTGCCGACAGGTCCGGAAAATTATCGGACTTCGCCGGATCGCCCGGAAAAATGAAAATCATCCCGGCTGCCTCGCGGCAGGGATAGGACTTTACCCCGTTCGGCAGCTTGCCCTTGCCGAGATACGGCACGTCGACGCAGGCGCCAGAGGCGTCATAGGTCCAGCCATGATAGCCGCAGCGTACGGCGCAGCCCGACACCACCCCGGCGTCAAGCGGCACCTGCCGGTGCGCACAGCGATTCTCCAGCGCGAAAACAGCCCCCTCTTTCGGCCGGACCAGCACGATCGGCTCACCCGCGAAGCGCACGGCGAGCATCTTGCCGGCTTTCAGCTCCCGGCCCCAGGCGAGAGGATACCAATGGTCGGGGTGGATTCTCACCCGCCTGGTATCAATCTTCGACCCATCCTGCGGCGGTGGAACCTCGGCCGTGTCGTCGGTGTTGAGGATGCTGGAATCCATACAGATTTTCCCTGTGAACGCGGCCGATGCTGCCATACTGCCAGAGTTCGAGCGGAACAGAACATAGGTGAAGTCCCGTGATCGCAACAAGACGCATTATTTCACATATCGTGAGAGCAGCTTTTCATTGAACAATATCGTTTTGAATCTCGTTATTACCTCCTACAATTCCTGCAAGTTTATCGGAAATTTCGCAGTGATTTCTTACATTATTGGCCTTGATAGCCGTGTTTTTGTCCATTTTCGTGCCTATCTCTAAGCTCATCGAAAGGAGCTTCTCATATTCGCAGCGTATGATTGTTGTTATTATATCCGCCATCGGGATTACTGCGTCCGGCCTGCCGTAGCTTTGGGCCATAATGGCGTGATTGGCCAAGCCTGGCATCGCTAAGTCGGCTTCCCGCACGAATATAATCAATGACTTAAAGGACAGTCACATGAAATGTTCTCACCTAAAGGCCCTCAGTATCGGCATCATGCTGGCATTGATCTGCGGCCCTCTCGCCATGGCGAAGCAGACCCATGATCGGGGCGGCAATTCCCATGACGCAGCGAAGCGGAATTACATCGCGATACGGCATGACAATATCCGGATACCGCAGGCGGATTATCACGCCGCGCCAAGGCCTGCGTCTTCGCCTACGCATTACCGGCTTAAGGGAGAGCGTTATGACGAGAGCCGTCAGGTCGTTGGCAACTGGGGTTATTATCGTCTGCGCCCGCCGCCCTTTGGTTATGAATGGGTACAGAACGGCCACCAGTTTGCGTTGATCCAAAATACCAGCGGGATCATTACCCAAACCGTCGTCAATTCAATGCCACCGTAGACTTGCGGCAATGCTATCGGTGTGTGGAAATCGAATGATTCCCATGGCACCGTTATTGCTCTAATCTCTCCGTATGAACGAAATGCGGCCGATCGAACCAGAGCTGGGCGAACTGGAGTCACTCGCGGCGGTCGAGCAGAAACTCCTCTGGCTCGCCTCCTGGATGATCCATAACGCCAACCATCTGCGGCCCAATCGCGATGGCTTGAAGGTCGGCGGGCACCAGGCCTCCTGCGCTTCGGTCACATCCATCATGACCGCCTTGTATTTTGATGTCTTGCGCCCGCATGACCGCGTCGCCGTTAAGCCCCATGCCGGCCCGGTGCTGCATGCGATAAACTATCTGTTCGGCCGGCAAACGGTGGAACAGATGGCGGCGTTGCGGCAATTCGGCGGTGCACAGGCATACCCGTCCCGCACCAAGGATGGCGCTGAGATCGATTTTTCAACCGGGTCGGTGGGCCTGGGCGTGGCGCTCACCAGTTTCTGCTCCCTGATGCAGGATTATGTGCGCGCGCACGGCATGGTGGACCCCGCAACGCCGCGCGCCCGCCATATCGCGATTGCCGGGGATGCCGAACTCGATGAGGGCAATATCTACGAGGCCCTGCTGGAGGGCTGGAAGCATGACGTGCGCGATGTCTGGTGGGTGGTGGATTACAACCGCCAGAGCCTCGACTCGGTAATGCCCGACCGGCTGTTCGGCCGGTTCGAGGGCCTGTTCCGCGACATGGGCTGGAGGGTCGTGACGCTGAAATACGGGCGGCGGCTGGAAGCGGCGTTTTCCCGCCCCGGTGGCGCATCCTTGCGCGGCTGGGTGAATGAATGCCCGAACTCCACCTATTCGGCGCTCACTTTTCAGGGTGGGGCGGCATGGCGTCAGGCAATGCTCGCGGATATGGGCAAATCCCGCACCGTGCGCTCCATCATCGACCCGATGAGCGATGCCGAACTCAGCGCGCTTATGACCAACCTTGCCGGGCATGACCTGGGCACACTCACCCAAGCCTTTCGCGCCGCCAGCAATACCGACCAGCCGACCGTGTTTCTGGCTTACACGATCAAAGGCATGGGGCTGCCCTTTGCCGGGCATAAAGACAACCATGCCGGCATGATGACGATCGAGCAGATGGACACGCTTCCGGGCGCAGATGAACATCCGCCCCGGTCATGAATGGGACCGCTTCGAGGGCCTGGCCGCCCCCCGCGCGGTCGAGCGCTTCGTGCAAAGCGTACCCTACGCCACGCCGCTCACGCCGAACGGCCGCCGGCTGCCAGCCGCGACCATCCCCATCCCCCCTGCCCTGCCGCAGCCGCGCATCACCGGGCGGCGCATGAGCACGCAATCCGGCTTTGGCGAAATCCTCTCGGAAATCGGCCGCGCCCAGGGTGAAACCGCAGCACTTTCCAAGCATATCGTGACGATGAGCCCGGATGTAGCCGTATCTACAAATCTCGGCCCGTGGATCAACCGGCGCGGCGTGTTCGACCAGCACACGCGCGATGACGTCTTTCGCGATGGCAGGCTCGCCAGCGCGCAGTGCTGGGGCACCAACCCGGAGGGCCAGCATATCGAGCTTGGCATCGCCGAGCAGAATCTGTTTCTGCTCCTTGGCGCCGCCGGTCTTAGCCACGACCTCAACGGCGCCAGGCTGCTGCCCGTCGGCACGGTATACGACCCGTTCGTCAATCGCGGCCATGATGCGCTGTTCTACGCCTGCTACCAGGATGCGCGGTTTCTGCTGATCTCGACCCCCAGCGGCATCACGCTGGCGCCGGAAGGCGGGCAACACCAGGCCACCAACACGCCGCTGCTCGCCATCGTGCAGGACAAGCTCGCGAGTTTCGAACCCGCTTATTGCGACGAGCTGGCGATCCTGCTCCGCCATGCGTTTGAGCATATGCAAAAGCCCGATGGCTCGGCGGTGTGGTTGCGGCTCTCCACGCAGGTGCTGCTCCAGCCGGAGCGTAGCCTTGGATGCCGCGCAGGTGATTGCCGGCGCGCATTGGGTGGTACCGCCGCAGGCCGGGGCAAGTATTGCCATCGCCTATCAGGGGGCCGTGGCGGGCGAGGCGGAACGGGCATTCGCGATGCTGCGCGAGGATGTGCCGGGAGCCGGCCTGCTGGCCGTGACAAGCCCGGACCGCCTATATGCCGGCTGGCGGGAGGCGCAACGCAAACGCCGCCAGGGTATTGCCGCGCAATCGCATATTGAAACACTGCTCGCCCCCCTGGCTCAGGGTGCTGCGCTGGTAAGCGTTCTCGACGGCCACCCCGCCGCCCATGCCTGGCTTGGCGGCGTGCATGGCAGCCGGATCATGGCGCTGGGGCCGGACCGTTTTGGCCAGTCCGGCGATATCACGGATTTATACCGTGAATACGAAATAAACGCCGCCGCGATTTTGGATGCCTGCGCGCGAAGGTCTGCTGAGCATTTGACCGGGACAACACCCCGCGCGGGGACCGCGCCAAAACACCGGCTTGGTTCCCTGGAAATCGGCCGGTTTCTCGCCGCTTCCAGCGTCATGCTCTCGCATCTCATCGGGGTCCTGAACCAGCGCGCGGCACCGGGTACGGTACTGCTGGGCGGTATGACCACACCCGGCGCGCTCGGTGTGGAGTATTTTTTCGTGCTCAGCGGCTTCGTGATGATGACAGCCCATTACGCGGATTTCGGGTGCTGGCGCCGCAGCCTTAACTTCTGGTGGCGGCGGGCCTGCCGGATATATCCGCTCTACTGGATTATCCTGCTGCCGGTGATCTACAATTTCTATCATGGCCTGCCGCCGGCGCTGCTGACATGGCAGTTATTTTCGCTCGAGCCGCGAATGATCAACGATCTGATCCCACCCGCCTGGTCGCTGCGTTACGAAATCGCCTTCTACATCATGCTCGGCATCTGCATGATGCCCTATATTGGCCGGTTCGTGTTGCTGGGCTGGGTGATCAGCGTGCTTTGGCTCGCCATTCCTGTGCAATTTCTGTTCGCGCACGGGCTGTTGGGGTTCCACCAATCCGTGCTCGGCCTGCTTGGCACATGGAATCACTTCATTTCAGTTTTCGAACTCTATTTCCTCGCGGGGCTTTTTAGCGGCTGGCTGTTCATCAAATGCCCCCCCAGCCTGCCAAGTGCCGCCATCGGGTTCGTGTGTGGCGCGGCGCTCATGGCCTACGGGCTCTCACAGTCGCAATGGGGCTTTGTCTATCCGCAGCCTTTCCCGCTCGCGGTGCTGTCATTGGGGTATGCCGGAATTATATTCGGCTTTTCCATGCTCGAGCGTTGTGACGTTTTGCGCCTGGGCAAATGGGCAAACCGGCTGGGTGCGATCTCCTACCCACTTTATATTTCACACGCGCCGCTGGTCTACTTCCTCGACGCGCATATCGGCGCATCACACCACACGGCCGCATTGCACATTATCTTTTTCAGCGCTGTGGCGGTGATTTATGGTGTGGCGATTTTTCTGGCCTTTGGCGTCGACCGGCCGATCCAACGCGCCCTGCGCCGGGTACGGCTGGCGCCATGGAGGCAGCGCGCCGAGGCCAAAGCCTGATTTCCAAAACTCTGAATTCCCCACAGACTTACGTAAATGCCTGTGCGCGGCACAATTTTATAAAACTGGCTGCGGCGGGGTTCAATGGCCTGCCGGCGACCGCCGCGAGCAGGATGCGCCGCGACAAATCAGGCTCGCTGAATTTACGAGCGGCCAAAGGTGCCGCAAAGCGCAGGCGTTCCGAAAGCAAAGCGATCCCCAAACCGGCGCTCACAAGATCGAGCATTTGCGACGCAGCACCATTACAACGTCGCAACCGCAAAGAAAATCCAGTGATGTTAACAAGGGTTTGTGCAAATCCGCCGCAACGTTCTCCAACCAGAATGGTCTCCTCCATAATGTCGCGCGCGGTGATCGCGTTCATCGCTGCCAGCCGATGCCCCGACGGCAGCACGACCACGGCTGCCTCGGAGTAAAGCGGCCAGCAATTCAGCCGTTCGGGCATGTCGCAGTCATCGGGCAGCAGCGCGCAGTCAAGCATGTCGCTCAGCATGGCGTCGATCAAGGCGGCCCGTCCCGATTCATCAAAATGCACCGACACATCGGGCAGCATCTTCGCGACCTCATTCACCGCAGGCGCAATACTGGCAGCGCCAATACCAGGGCCCAGGCCGATTTTTAAACTGCTCGGTAAATTCTTGCGTTTTGCCCGCGCCAGTGCGCTGGCCGCCTCCGCCGCCTCCAGCATGGCTTCCAGATGCGGACGCATGGCGCGGCCAAGTTCGGTGAGCTGGGTTAGATTGCGTTCTCGGAACAAAAGCGCGCCGCCGACTCATCCTCCAGGCGCTGAATCGCGCGTGTAAAGGCTGGCTGCGTGACATTGCATTGCGCCGCCGCGCGGGTGAAATTCAACGTGCGGCACAGCGTGATGAAATAACGGACCTGGGAAAGCTCCATCCGTCAAACCTGCCGCAAGGCTGCGATGATATCGGCTGGTTCAGCGCGATGGGTAAAATCCACATCCACGAAGCACCAGGCGACAACGCCATCGGGTTTGATAATAAACGTCGCGGGCACCGGCAGGCACCAGGCGCCATTGCCGTGGCGCTGCGGAAAGCTCAAGCCGGCTGCGACCAGCCGCATGCGGTAGAGTTTCGGAATTTTGAAAACCACACCCGCCGCCAAGCCAACACCAAAATCGACATCCGACAACACCTCAAACGCCGCGCCATGACGTTGTTTCATGCTCAACGCCAGACCACCCGTCTCTGGTGTGAGCGCCAGAAGGCTACCACCCGCCGCCTCGATCTCAGGCAGAGCCTCCGATAGGGCCGTAAGCATCAATTTGCAAAATGGACACCACTCTCCACGGAAGAACGACAGCACCACCGGGCCGCGGGCCAGCTGGTCGGCGAGCGACACCAGTTTGCCCTCGGCGCTCGGCAGCACAAAGTCTGGAAATTCCGCCCCAACGCCTAGAATACCGAAGAGAAATCCCTCCCGGTTCAGCTTGGTGAGTATTTCCTGATACGCCGCGTCCCCAGGCGGCATTCTGCTGCCGGCTGATCCCGCAGATCGTCGAGGCGGGATTTCCTCGTTTCAATTCTGTGCCTCCCTCACCCGCCGTGATCCGCGCACATATATCGCGCCGCATCGCGGAGATATCAATGAATTATTGCTGTTTCGCTATACCGGCCGGAGCCGTGCTGGAGAGCGCCATGTTGGAGGGCGCCATGCTGGAGGGCGCCATGTTGTCATTGCTCATCGCGCCTGCCGTCGTGGTCGTGGGCTTCATGGTGTCGGCACTCTTCGCGGACGAACTCATCGCCGTATGGTTCGTCGGGCTGCTCATGGCACTGGAACTCATCGTGTTGCTCATGGAATTTGACGTCTGCGCCAGCGCGGCGCCGGAGCAAAGCAAGAACGTGCAGGCGGCGGTTATAAAAATGCGTGACATGGGTTATATATCTCCTGTTTATGATACCGGAACGCTCCGGCCCTCGTCATATCCGCTGCCGTGCGGCGGGGTGCCAATGCCGTCTAGGCATGATTTCAATGTCTGGACCAAAGTCGCGTATGCGCGCAGATTGCCTGCCGGAGAAAACTCATGCCCACAGCAAAAGCAAAAAGCCGGGTAATTCACCCCTGGCCCCTGCGGATCATGCATTGGCTGAACGCCGTGGCAATCTTCATGATGATCGGCAGCGGCTGGCTGATTTATAACTCCTCGCCCTTGTTCGGGTTCACCTTCCCGCCGCTCATCACCATCGGCGGCTGGCTCGGTGGCGCCATAGCCTGGCACCTAGCCTGCATGTGGCTGCTGGTGGTCAACGGACTGGTATACTTCCTCTGGAGTGCGGCCAGCGGCCATTTCAAAAAGTTTTTCCCCCTCCGCCCGCGGGACATCTGGAGGGATCTGCGCGCCGCGCTGACATTCAGGCTGCACCATGAAAAGGGCGTGTATAACGCCATGCAAAAACTGCTCTATCTCGGCGTACTACTGGCCGAAATCGTCATGGTCATCTCCGGCCTCGCCATCTGGAAGCCCGTGCAACTCTGGTTTTTCTGCGATCTGCTCGGTGGATTTGTGGTGGCGCGCTATGTGCATTTCTTCGCGATGGCAGCAATCGCCAGCTTCATCGCGGTGCACGTGCTCCTGGTCCTGATGGTGCCAAAAACCCTCCCCCCGATGATTACCGGCGGAAGGCTTGAGCCATGACCCCGATCAACCGCCGCTCCATGCTCCTGCGCGCGCTGGCGCTGGGTGCCACCAGCACCCTGCCCGCCTGCAACTACGAGGACCCGGCGCATCCGGACCTGGCCGACGATTTCCTCCACGCCATGTCCGCCTGGAATGACCGCGTGCAGCAGGCGTTGTTCAACCCGCATACGCTCGCCCCGACATTCCGGCCGGACCAGATCACCAACCCGCCGCGCTTTAATGCGTTCTACGATATTTCCCAGGCCCCGGTCGTCGATCCCGCGATCTACACGCTCCAACTCGGAGGCCAGATTCAGGACAAAACCCCCTGGACCCTGGCGGCGCTCAACGCGCTGCCGCAGGAGCAACAAATAACCCGCCTCGTCTGTGTGGAAGGCTGGCGCGTTATCGGCCAATGGGCCGGCGTGCCGCTCCGTGATTTTCTGCACCGCATCGGCGCGGATACGACTTGCCGTTATGTTTCCTTTCAATGCGCGGACGGCTATTATTCCAGTATCGACATGGAATCCGCCCTGCATCCGCAAACCATCCTCGCTTTGAGCTTTCTGGGCGCGCCGCTCACGCCGCCCTTTGGCGCGCCGGTGCGCCTGCGCATCCCCACGAAACTCGGCTTCAAAAACCCGAAATCGCTGATGCAACTGGCCGTGACGAACGTGTACCCAGGCGGCTATTGGGAAGACCAGGGCTATAACTGGTTCAGCGGGTCTTGAGGGCTCTCCTCGCGGGGTTTCTGCTGCTGGCACTGCCCGCGCAAGCCCGCCCCGTGGTGGTGGAGATGTTCACCTCGCTCGCCTGCTCCTCCTGCACACCGGCGGATAACTTACTTGCCAGCCTCGCCAAAAACCCCGGCATCCTGCCGCTGAGCTTTAACGTGACCTATTGGAACAGCCCGGCCTTCACCGACCCATATGCCCTCAAGGGCGCCACTGACCGCCAGACCTGGTACGCCGGCCTGCGCCACGGCTCAGAACGTCTACACGCCGGAAGCCGTGGTGGACGGCACCGCGCAAATGGTCGGCTCTGATCATACCAAACTCACCGCCGCGATCGCTGCCGCCAAAGCATCGCCCGCCGGCAATGTGCCCATAACCATCACCGGCGGCCGCATGGTCACCATTAAAATCGGCGCGGGTGCCGGGGGAGCCACTATCTGGATGTTCGGCTATGATTCCAAACACGCCATCGCCATCGGTGGCGGTGAAAACGGTGGGACCACCGTCACTGAGGTCAACGTCGTCCGCAGCATCGCCAATCTCGGGCCATGGACCGGGCCGGAAATGTCCATGAGCTTCTCCCACCCCGCCGGCCAGCACGTGGCCGTGGTGGTGCAAACCCCGACCGGAGCGGTGATCGCGGCAGCCGCGGCGTAACGCTTGCTTAATCCCCACAGCCACGCCATGCAGCGCGCCATGAGAGCTGCGGTAATTGTGGTCCTGGTGGCCTGTGCGTTCAGGTTGGTTTTTGCCGGCTATACGGGACTTGGCATTGACGAGAGCTACATGGTGGCGGCGTCCAGCCATTTTGCCGCGTCTTATTTCGATCATCCTCTGGCGTCCTGGTGGCTGGAGCTGGGGAGCCGGTCGGTGTTCGCCAGTGCGGCGCCGATTGTGGTGCGGCTGCCGTTTGTCGCGCTCTCGGCGGTATCCTCCGGGTTGATCTATGCCCTCACGGCGCGGCTTTATGGCACCAAAGCGGCGTTCTGGGCGGTGGTGGCGTATAGCATCTCGCCCGTGTTTTCCCTGGCTTTCGGCTCATGGGTGCTCCCCGACGGGCCGCTGGATGCAGCACTGCTCGCGGCTGCCTACGCGCTTTCGCGCGCTTTGGGCATCGCGGAGGCGCCATCCCGCCCCGAGCCTGGCTGGTGGTGGGGCGCGGGGTTTTTCGCCGGGCTGGCGCTGCTATCCAAATACAACGCGGCGCTGGTACTGGCCGGTGCGGTGTTGCTGATGCTCTCCGACCCCGTGGCGCGGCGGGAATTACGGCGTTTCGCGCCCTGGGGTGCCGGACTGCTGGCGGTGCTGATGTTCGCGCCGGTGCTCTATTGGAACGCCACCCATGGCTGGCAGTCCTTCCATTACCAAGGTGACCGCGCGGCCGGCCTGCGGCTGCACCCCTTCGCCCCGCTCACCATATGGGGTGGCGAGGCGCTGTTCGTGCTGCCCTGGCTCTGGCTGCCGATGGTGTTGCTGATGCTGGGCGCGCTGAAGCGCGGCCCGGCGGAGCGGCGCGGTTGGATGTTGAGCCTGCTCGCGGTTATTCCGGTGGTATTGTTTTCTGTGGTCGGCATCTGGTCCTCGACCAGAATTCTCTACCATTGGGCCACTCCTGGTTATCTGCTTCTGTTCCCGATGCTGGGCAACTGGGCATCCGCATGGCGGCCGCGCCTGCGCAATTCCGCCGCCGTGTTTTCAGCTTTGTTGCTGGCAGGGTCTGCGATGTTTATTGCCGCCGAAGTCACCTTCGGCTTTATCCCGCATCTCGATATGTTTTTCGCGTCGGGTAAATCACCACTGCTGCAAGCGGTGAACTGGGATTCGATCATACCGGAAATACCGCCGCAGGCCGACGCCGTGGCAACCCTGCGCTGGTATGATGCCGGGAAGATTGGGTATGCGCTGCGCAACCAAAAAATACCGGTTACAGTGTTTGGACCGGAACCGCATGAATTCGGTGTCTCGGTCCCACCAGCCTCGCTCATCGGCAAGAATATCCTGCTCGTCGCGATGCCGGGAAACGTCACCGCCATCGACCACACCTACGCGCCATATTTTAAAACGCTCGTGCCAGGACCGGCATTAACCGTCATGCACCATGGCAGCGTCCTGCTGGTGATCCCCACATTCCTGGGCACGGACCTACTGGCCGCGCCGAAATAAAAGAAAACAAAAGAAAGGAGGCTTGCGCCCCCTTTCTTCCGTCAGTTCCGCTGCGTTGGTGCTTACGCGGCCCGCGGCAATTCCGCCGCCGTGTTGACGGTTTTCGCGGCATTGCCCACGGTGGTTGACGGCAACGCGGCGGGGTTTCGCCAATTCCGGAACCACACGCTTGATCGCCACGTTCAAAAGTCCGTTGGCGATGTCCGCACCTTCCACAACCATGTGGTCGGCGAGCACGAACCGGCGGGTGAACGCCCGCGCCGCGATGCCGCGATGCAGGAACTCACCCTTGGCAGCCTCTTCAGTCACGCGCCCGGATACAATCAGCGCGTTATCCTTCACGGTCAGCTCGATATCATCGGCTGAAAAACCGGCAACCGCGAGCGTGAGGCGATAAAATTCCTCACCGGTTTTTTCGATGTTGTAGGGTGGATACGTCGCCGCGTCCTGCGGCAATGTATCGGCCAAGCGAGCCAGACGGTCGAAGCCGATGGCGGTACGGAATAATGGCGTAAAATCGTAAGTCATGAGGTAACCTCCTGAAACAAGCAAGGTTGAATATCGCTCATTGCTCCCCACAATTGGCTGAACAAATAAGCGCCGGAACCCTCCATGAGGCATCCCGGCACTGCTTATTATAGGAATTTTTTCGTGCGCTTCAAGACTTTTTTGTCGTGGTTCAGCTCGTTGCCGCCACCAAAGTCCCGCCAGTTAAACGCCAGATGCGGTCGAGTTGCTCGGCACCGGTAAGCCGATGCGCGATCAGCACCACCGTGCGCCCCTGCGCCGCCGTGTTCAGCACCTTCATGAACTCCATTTCAGTGGTGGCATCCAGCCCGGCGCAGGGCTCGTCCAGCAGCAAAATGGGCGCTGCCGAAAGCAGCGTCCGTGCCAGCGCCAAGCGCCGCCTTTGCCCGCCGGAGAGATTCTGGCCGCCCTCGTCCATCCAGGTGTTCAACCCCTCGGGCAGCGTGCGCACCACATCGGCCAGTTGCGCGGCATCCAGCGCCGCCCAGAGTTTGGCGTCGTCGGCAGCCGGGTCTCCGAGAAGGAGGTTATTGCGGATGGTGTCGGCGAACAGATGCGTCGTCTGGCTGAGATAGGCTATGCGATGGCGCACCGCCTCGGCCGGCAGTGCCGCCAGATCAACCGTGCCTAAGCGGATATGCCCCGTTTCAGGTGCGATCAGCTTCAACAGCAGCGCCGCGATGGTGGATTTCCCGGCGCCGGACGGCCCGAGAATCGCGGTGCGCGATCCCGCCGGCAATTGCAGCGAAAAATTCTGGAATACGAATGGCAGATCCGGGGAATAGCGGAAGCTGACATGCTCGAAGGCGATGGCATTGCCCAACGGCATCGGCGCCGGCTGGACGGGCTCCGCCACAACCGGCCGGGCAAGGGCTGCCTCGACCACGCGCGCCGCCGCGGCCGAAGCCTGGCCAAAGAGCAGCCCGGCGCGGGGTAGTCCCAACACGGTCTCGAACGCGATAATCAGCACGAAAACCGCCGCCAAAGCGGCAATGGGCGCGCCTGCCAGGCCGATAAGAATGGCCAGCAGCAGCCCTGCCTGCGCCACGATAAACGCCAGGGCATTCAGCGCGCTGGTCTGCGATACAAGTTCGCGCTGCGCCGCCAGCAGCCCGGCCTCGCGCGCCTGCACCGCTGCCAGCATTCGCCCCTCGGCCGCGAAGATTTTCACCTCGCGCAGGCCGGTAAGCGCGTCCAACGCCGCGCTGCGCAGCCCGGACATGGCAAGACCCGCCTGACGGCTGTTTTTTGCCGCCGCGCGCGCCGCCAGAACCGGCAGATAGAACGCAACGAAACAGAAAGGTGCGAGCACCAGCAGCGCCCAGGGATGCTCATGCCAAAGCAGCACGGCCAGAATTGGCAGCAGCAACAGCGCCCCGAGGAACGGCACGAAAATGCGCAGGTAAAGCCCGTCCAGCGCGTCCACATCGTTCACCAGCCGTGCCAGGGAATCCCCCGCGCGGCGAAACCCAAGCCCACCGGCAGCACTTGCCGCCAGCCCGCTGAACAGCCAGACGCGCAAGCCCGCCAGAGCGCGGAATGTCGCCTCATGCGTGAACACGCGCTCCAGATAGCGCAGCACCACGCGGGCAGCGCCGGTGAATTGCAGCAATAACGGCATCAGCACGGCGCCGCCCAGGAGTGTTCCCGCGATGACGCGCCCGGAAAAACCCATCAGCGCCACGCCCGCCGCGAGTGCCGCGAGCGAGAGCAGCGCCCCGAAGACCAGCCAGCCGGCCTGCGCGCGCCATAGCGAGAAGATGCGCAATACCGGGCTCATGCCACACCCCGCACACGCGCATGGCGCAAGGCGTCAAGGTCCAGCCGTTTCGCCCCGGAATTGCGTGCGAACTCGATCGCTATCGCGGAATGCGTCGCCAGGATCACCGTCCGCCCCGCGCTAAGACGCTTGATGCTGTCCAGCACGTCGCGCTCCACTGCCGGGTCGAGATGCGCCGTCGGCTCATCGAGCAGCAATAGCGGTGCGTCCTTCAAAAACGCGCGGGCGATGGCGATGCGTTGCGCCTGGCCGCCGGAGAGGCCAAATCCGCCCTCCCCGATCTGTGTTTCCACACCCTTCGGAAGGGTGGCGATCAGCTCTGTCAGATGGGCAAGGCGGATGGCTTCCTCCAAATCCTCGGCACCGGCTTCGGGCCGGGCGAATTGGATATTCTCAGCGATCGATCCTGCGAAAATCATCGGCTTCTGGCCGATCCAGCCCAGCATGCGCGTGCGCGCCGCCGGCACCAGTCTGGGAAGGTCCGCGCCATTAATGGTCACCTTGCCTGAATCGGGCGCGATGAACCCGAGGATCAGATCGATGATGGTGGATTTGCCCGCCCCTGACGCACCGGTGAGCAGCAGAATTTCCCCGCTGCCGACCCGGAATGACAAATGGTCCAGCACCTTGCCGCGCGCCGAATCCCAGGTGAAGGAAACGTCCTCGAAAGCCAGCGTCAGCCCTTGCGCCGCCACGCTGCGGATTTCCGCCGCGGGCACCGCTTCCGGCGGCGGCGGCAGGGCGGCAAACTCGTCCGCCACGGCGCCCACCGCCATGCGGTCCGCATACACCGCCGAGAAGGCCCGCAGCGGCGCGAAAAACTCCGGCACCAGGAGCAGAACAAACAAAGCCGTGGGGGCAAGTGCCAGATGCCCATGCAGCACCGCAGCAAAACGGATCACGATCACCACCAGTGCTGCCGCCGCGGCGAGGTCCAACGCGGTTGAGGAGAGGAACGCTACCCGCAGCACCCGCATGGTGCGCACCCGCAACTCCCTCGCCGCCGCCGCAAGTGCCCGCGCCTCATCGGCCGCGCGCCCCGCCAGCACGATTGTGGAAATGCCGCGTATGCGGTCCAGGAACCTTACCTGGAGCCGCGTCATCGCGACAAACTGCCGCTTGGCGGCGACACCCGCGCCAATGCCGGCAACCGCCATGGCAAAAGGCACCAGCAACCCGGCGACCAGCAAAACAATGCCGCTCCGCCAATCCGCAAGCAACGCCGCGAACAATATCAGTCCAGGCCCGATGACCGCGAGCGAGGTCGCGGGGAGCCAGCGCGCGTGGAAACCTTCCATCGCCTCCACACGGTCCACCGCCGTGACGGCCAATTCAGCCGAATGCTGACCCCGCAGGCCCTTTGGCCCCAAGGCGAGGAGCGTGGAGAGCACGCCATTGCGCAGACGCCGCCGCGCCGCGGCACCACGCTCGAACCCCAGCCGCTCGAACTGCATGTTGGCACCGGCGCGCAGCACCACGAACAGCATGAAGCCGATGGCATTGATAACGATGTTCGCGCCGCGCGGCGCCAGCCCCAGCACGGCGGCAAGCAATTGCGCCGCGCAATACGCCTGGAATATCCCGAAAACCACCTGTGTAGCGCCTAGGATGATCGGCAGTCTGGCCGCGCGCCGGCCGCGTTTCTGCTCGGCTTTGACCCAGCTTTTGGCTTCTGCACTCATGCCTGTTGACTAGCCTTTCAATCCTGCGCTCCCCAAGGGGTGGACGTCCCGGCCAAAATCGTCAACACCGCCGCCAATGAGAATTGCCCGAACCCTACAAAATTTACATGACGCGCTCCAGGCCATGAGCCCGGTCGGGCTCGTACCGACCATGGGCGCACTACATAAAGGCCATCTTTCACTCATCGCGGCGGCCAAAACCAGTGGACGGCCGGTAGCAGCGAGCATTTTCGTAAACCCGCTGCAATTCGGCCCCAGGGAAGATTTCTCCCGCTACCCACGCGATGAAGCCGGCGACCTCGCCAAACTGGAAGCGGCTGGCTGCGATCTGGTCTGGCTGCCCGATGAGGCGACCATGTACCCGCCGGAGAGTGCGAGCACCATCACCGTCGCCGGGCCGGCGCTGCACTGGGAGGGTACGGCGCGTCCTGGGCATTTCGCCGGAGTCGCCACCGTGGTTGCCCGGCTCTTCGGTCAGATACGCCCGGCGGCCGCCTATTTCGGCGAGAAGGATTGGCAGCAGCTGCAGGTCATCACCCGCATGGTGGCGGATTTCGGGCTCCCCGTGGAAATTGTTCCGGTGCCGACGGTACGCGAGGCCGATGGCCTCGCTCTATCCTCCCGGAACCGGTTTTTGCTCCCGCCGGAGCGCGCCGCCGCCCCTGCCCTTTTTGCGACACTGACACAGGCGGCCAAGCACATCAGCGCCGGCCAAGATGTCGCGGCAACCCTGCACGATGCCAAACGCGCCTTGGCGCGTGCCGGCATGGTGCCGGATTACATGGCCCTGGTGGATGCACGGACCCTCGAACCCCTGGCCCGGTTTGCGAACCCCGCCCGGATCATCGCCGCGGCAAAACTCGGCACCGTGCGCCTGCTGGATAACGTCCCGGTTTTGTAAACACGTTTTCGGCGCGGTACCTACCCCTGCGCCAGCCAGCGAACGGGTGCGGCTCGACCAGCAGCCATGCCGCCAATGCCCAGACACTGCTCACCCCCACGCCCAGGATCAGCGCCAGCAGCGTGCCTTTTTGCGCCTTGCCGAACTCTGCGCGGATCAGCGGGATCGGCATCCTGTATCCGACGGCAAGGTTGCTCACCAATACGCCCGCCATGCCGGCGATGAGCACCGGCAGCAGCGTGGCTTCCCGCCACAAAACCCCAATCACCGGCACTGGCGGTTATGAGCAAAACGGTCGCATAGGCTGCCGCCATCAAAGCCGCTCTGGCGGAGCAGCCTTGCCCCCACCGGCGCGCTCGAAGCCAATTCCGGCGCATCATCCGAGCCGACCATGACTCGGAAATGAAAAACAGAGCGAGCTGACCGGTGAGAAACACCAGTAAAGGCGCGACCACCTGCACCCCGCCGCCAACCCGCAATTTGCCGCCGAGGATCATCACCACCGGCACGAGCGTGAGCGAGCGGTACACGGTCTGACTGACCACGCCGGGAAAGCGCACCAGGAGCCGCAAATTCTTCATGAAAATCGCCGCGAACGGGCGGCCACGGAAGGCCCCGCTTTGGCGCATTTGCGCGCCCGGCGGACGGTAAGCGGATGCCGTTATCGCGCCTGATGCAAATTTTCCGTCCAGCGTCACCCAGACCAGCACGAACACCACAAGGCTGAAGGCGATGCTGGCCGCCAGCGCGCTTGGCTGCCCCAGCAAGGCCCGGCCGAAGACATATTGCACGCCGCTGGCATCGCCCGGCGGCATTAGCGCCTGCCAGAACCGCGCCAGCCGCGCCGGGGCCACGTAACGCGGCGCCTGACCGAGCGCGAAGATGAACACACCCATCACCAATGCCAGTATGTGCCCGGCGCGGCGCGCCACCGCCGGCCCCAACCAGCCGACCAGCACGACCACCAGCGCAAATGCCGCCGCCGCCGCCAGCAGCCCCTCCGCCAACAGCATCGGGTAGACCGCCAACGCCCAGACCTGCCCGAACACCGCGAGCGCATTGGCCAGAACCCCGCCCAGCAATACCCAGGGGGCGGCCACGCTCAAGCCCACGCCGATCATCCTCACCGCCAGCACCCGCCCTGGCGGAATCGGCGAGGCCAGCAGAAAATCCACATCCCCGCGCGCGTACAGCACATCGATCGCGGCGGTCATGGCGCGCGAGAGCATCAGCACGGCAAAGAAGAACAGGTTGAGATTCGCCACCAGCACCAGCTCGGCCAGAGGCAGCGGGTACTTGATGATCTGCCACGCTAAAATCAGCGCGATGCCCTGGAACATGAGCCCCACCACCAGCACGGGAGCGAGCACGTATTTATGTGTGCGCACCAAAATCGACCCGCGCCAAAGCACACGCAGCTCATGCAGGAACAGCCAGAGGAATCCCGCCTGACCGAACATCAAACCATTGTAAGGTGCAAAAACACGTCTTCCAGCGACCCAGCCGCCACACCCGCATGCAATTGCAGCGCGGCGAGGTCGCCTTCCGCCAGCAATCTGCCGCCGGACAAAATGCCAATGCGTGTCGCCAGACGCTCGGCCACGTCGAGAATATGCGTCGTGAGAATGACCGCGGCACCCTGCGCCGCGCGGCGGAGAAGCATCTCCTTCACCAGCCGGGCCGAGGCCGCGTCCAGCCCCGTGAACGGCTCGTCCAGGAGTAAAAATTTCGGCTCGTGAATCAGCGCCCCGGCCAGAACGGTTTTTTGTTTCATGCCGCGCGAAAATCCCTCGCAGCGCTCATGCCGGTGCGCCCAGAGTCCGAGCGTCTCCAGAAGTGTCTCGGCACGCTCTTTTGCCAGCGCCGGTTCCACCCGCCACAGCCCGGCGACAAACTCCAGATATTCCATCGGGCTCAACCGGTCATAGAGCAGCGGCTCATCCGGCAGCCAGGCCATGATCGCTTTTGCCCCCAGCGGGTCGGCCAGCACATCGTGCCCGAACACTGAAATGCTGCCGGCATCGGGGCGCATCAGCCCGGCAATCATCCGTAATGTCGTGGTTTTGCCCGCGCCGTTCGGCCCCAGCAAAGCGTAAAACTCGCCCGGAGCAATGGTCAGGTCCAGCCCTTCGACGATCTTCCGCCCGAAGGATTTGGACAGTCCCCGCACCACAAGAGCGCTTGCGTCAGCCTTCATCGCGCAGCCCCTCAAGCTCGGTGCTCGAACTCAATCCGGTTGCAGCTTCTCGCTGATTGTCACAAATACGAAACGGTCTTTCTGATTGCGAGGGAAAGGCGCTGCCTGTCGTGCCAGGGTGAAAAACTACTTCATCGCAATCTGCAGATTGGCATCGATTTTGTCGAGGAAATCCTGGGTGTTCAGCCAGGGGGCATCCTTGGCGATGAGCAGTGCGAGGTCCTTGGTCATGAAGCCGGATTCGACCGTTTCCACGCATACGCGCTCAAGCGTTTCGGCAAAGGCCGTTACGTCCGGCGTGTTGTCGAACTGGCCGCGATAGATCAGCCCGCGGGTCCAGGCAAAAATGCTGGCGATCGGGTTGGTGGAGGTGGTGCGGCCTTTCTGGTGTTCGCGGTAATGGCGGGTCACGGTGCCGTGCGCGGCCTCGAACTCCACCGTGTGGCCATCCGGGCTTAAAAGCACGGAGGTCATCAGGCCAAGGCTGCCGAAGCCTTGCGCCACGATGTCGCTCTCCACATCGCCGTCGTAGTTTTTGCAGGCCCAGAGATAGCCGCCGCTCCATTTCAGGGCGCTGGCCACCATGTCATCGATGAGGCGGTGCTCATAGGTCAGGCCGGCGGCATCGTACTGGGTTTTGAATTCAGCGTTGAAGATGGTCTCGAAAGTATCCTTGAACATGCCGTCATAGGCTTTGAGGATGGTGTTTTTGGTCGAGAGATAGACCGGGAGCTTGCGTTGCAGGCCGTAATTAAAGCTGGCGCGCGCGAAACCCTCGATCGAGGCCAGGGTGTTGTGCATGGCCATGGCCACGCCGGGACCTTTGAAGTCATGCACGTCCATGATGAGCGGCGGGCCACCGTCGGCCGGGTGGTAGGTAAGCTGCACCTTGCCGGCAGCGGGGATTTTGGTCTCGGTCGCGCGATAGATGTCGCCATAGGCATGGCGGCCGATGACGATCGGCTCCGACCAGTGCGGCACCAAACGGGGGACGTTTTTGCAGATGATCGGCTCGCGGAAGATGGTGCCGTCCAGCACATTGCGGATCGTGCCGTTGGGGCTGCGCCACATTTTCTTGAGGTTGAATTCCTTCACCCGCGCTTCGTCCGGCGTGATGGTCGCGCATTTGACGCCGACACCGTATTTTTTGGTGGCGTAGGCGGCGTCCAGGGTCACCTGGTCATCCGTCTGGTCGCGGTATTCAATGCCGAGATCGTAATATTTCAGGTCGATGTCGAGATAGGGCAGGATCAGTTTTTCCTTGATGAACCCCCAGATGATCCGGGTCATCTCGTCGCCATCCATCTCCACGACAGGGGTTTTTACCTTGATCTTCGCCATCCGTAGCGCTCCTTACTTGCCGGAGACTTTCTTAACACCCCCCTGGCCCGAGACAACCCTCCCAGCCATCGCCCAACGCATGGACGGGATGCCAAAGCCGGGATAGGAAAAACCCTGGTAAATTTCGGGAGTGCTTTTCATGAGTGGGCGGATTGCGGCGCGTATCGACTGGGCGAGCGACTGGGACAGGGACGCGGCGCTGACCACCGCCAAGCTGCTGCTGGAAATCAAGGCGGTGAATTTCCGGCCCGAGGAGCCCTACACGCTCACCTCCGGCTGGAAATCACCCGTGTATATCGACTGCCGGAAGATCATATTTTTCCCCAGGGCGCGGGCGAAAATCTGCGACCTCGCGGTGGAGAAAATCTCCCGGCATATCGGCTATGAAGCCATCGAAGCGGTGGCCGGCGGGGAGACGGCGGGGATACCCTTCGCCGCCTGGATCGCCGAGCGCATGGGCGCTCCCATGGCCTATATCCGCAAGCAGCCCAAAGGCTTTGGCCGCAATTCGCTGATCGAGGGCGATGTGCCGGAGGGCATGAACACGCTGCTGGTGGAGGATCTGACCACCGATGGCGGCTCGAAAATCCAGTTCGCCAAGGCGCTGCGCGATGCCGGAGCGATCTGCAACCATACCTTCGTGGTGTTTTTCTATGGCGTGTTCCCCGGCAGTTTCGAGGCGCTGGCGAGCATGGATATTTCTCTCCACCATCTCTGCACCTGGTGGGATGTGCTGGAGGCGGCGAAAAACCAGCCGTATTTCTCCGATGCCGCATTGAGCGGGGTAAGAAAATTCCTGGAGAACCCGATGGCCTGGTCAGCGGCGCATGGCGGCGTGGGCACGGCCGAAGAGGCGCTGGCGCATAAACTGGGCAAAGCCGCCAAGTAGCCGCAATGGTGCTCATCGCTGCCCTGCGGGATGTTTTAGGCGAACATGCCGTGTTGGCGGCACCCGCTGACCGCCTGGCGTTCGAGACCGACTGGCGGCGGCTTTATCATTATCCGGCGCTCTGCGTCGTGCTGCCGGAAACAGCAGCGCAGGTGGCGGCGGTGATAAAGCTTTGCGGCGCCGCCGGGGTGAGCATTGTGCCCCAAGGCGGCAATACCGGGCTGGTGGCGGGCGGCGTGCCATCAGCCAGCGGCAACCAGGTGGTGCTGAGCCTGAGCCGGATGCGGCGGATCAGAGATATCGACACGGTCAGCGACACCATCACCGTGGAGGCCGGTGTTACGCTCCAGGCGGTGCAGGAGGAAGCTGCGGCGCGGCGCAGACTGTTTCCGGTGAGTTCTGGGAGCGGAGGGCACGGCGCAGATCGGCGGAGTAATCTCGACCAATGCCGGCGGCATGCAGGTGCTGAGCTATGGGTCCATGCGCGCGCAGGTTCTCGGCCTGGAGGTTGTGCTGCCCGATGGCACGATATGGGACGGTTTGCGCCGCTTGCGCAAAGACAATACCGGGTTTGACCTCAAACAGATGTTTATCGGCGCCGAAGGCACGCTGGGGGTCATCACCGCCGCGTGCCTAAAACTGCATCCGGCGGTTACGGCGCAGGTAACCGCTTTGGTGGGGGTTGATTCAACCGCGGGCGCGTTGAAATTATTCCAGGCGCTGCGGGATAAGGCCGGCGCGGCGCTGACCTTTTGTGAATTCATGTCCGGCCCGGCGATGACCCTGGCGGCGGCGCATGTTCCGGCCGGGCGCGCGCCGTTCGCGGCACCCGCCTATGTGCTGCTGGAATTATCGGCCCATGGCGCAGGCGAGACCATCGCCGCCACGCTGGAGGCTGTGCTGGCCCCTGCCCTTGAGGACGGCATCGCGACGGATGCGCTGGTCGCGCAATCCGGGCGGGAACGGGCTGATTTTTTGCGGCTGCGCGAGGCGATAGCGGAGGGGGAACTGAAGGAAGGTGGCGCTGTGAAACATGATATTTCCGTGCCACTCGGCGCGATCCCGGAGATGGTGGCCGCGAGCGAGCGCATGTTAAGCGCAAAATACCCGGATTGCCGGCTGAATATTTTTGGCCATTTGGGCGATGGCAATCTGCATGTGAACATCAGGCCCCCGGCGGGACAGACGCTGGCCGACCTGGCGGATCGCAAAGCCGCCATGACCATGGATGTGGAGAACCTGGCGGTGGCCCTGGGTGGCAGTTTCTCCGCTGAGCACGGTATCGGCCAGATGCGGCTGGAGGGGATGCGCGCGCATAAATCCTCCGTGGAGTTGGGCCTGATGCGGGCGCTGAAACAAGCGATCGACCCCAAGGGGATGCTCAATCCGGGTAAAATGATTCCAAAGGAAATAATGTAAAATGAGTGATTTACCAGAACTATCTGATTACCCGTCGCAGACTTATGACAAGCTGCGCTACGGCGACACCGACCGCCAGGGGCACGTGAACAACGCGGTGTTCACGACTTTGCTCGAGACGGGGCGGATTGCGTTACTGGAAGCCGCCGGGCGGCCCTTGCGGGAGGCCGAGTTCAGCTTTGTGATCGCGCGGCTTTGCCTCGACTATCGCGCCGAGATATTCTGGCCCGGCACGGTGGAGATTGGCACCGCGGTCAAAACCATCGGCAACAGCTCGGTCACCTTTACCCAGGCGCTGTTCCAGGCGGGGAAATGCGTGGCGACGGCGGAGAGCGTGGTGGTGCAGGTCGATGCACATTCCCATCGCGCCGCGCCGCTTGGGCAGGAGATGCGCACCAAGCTCGCGGCACTGGTTCTGGCAACGCCGGCTGCATAAAAGGATCAAACGCGCACGATTGCATTCAGATGATATGAGGTGTCCTTCATTTCTCTAATAATCCAAGACATACCATGGCGCGCGCCGGAAGATTGTTTTGCTTCCCTTTGCGATGAACCATATGTTGCCTTCCTGGATAGCGCGGCCCTTGGCGATGAGCGAAGCTGCTGCAGTTATCTCTGCGTGGAGCCTTTGCGGATATTACGTCTGCAGCAAGGCAGGATGACAATCGATGGCATATATGCCCCGGGCGATCCGCTTGACCTGCTGGAGCGGGAACTGGCGGCGAATCGCAGCGCGCCCGTTTCCGCGCCCCTGGCTTTTACAGGCGGCGCCATAGGTTTTTTGGGATATGATTTAGGCCGGGGGCTGGAGCATATCGCCTCGCGCCACAGCAACACCAGCGACATGCCCGATATGGTCATTGGATTCTACGACACTGTTTTTGGGTTTGATCACCGGTCCAGGCGCGCCTGGCTGGTGCTGAGAGACCGCCCGGATACGGATCGTCATACGCGAGTCACGGCTTTGCTCGAGCGGCTGCAGCGAACACGCAAAGTCTCACCATTGCCCAAGCTCGATTGGCGGCCGGATTTTGCGCGCGATGTTTACGAAGCGCGGGTGGAGCGTGTGCGCGACTATATTCGCGCCGGGGATATTTCACAGGCGAATTTCACGTTACGGCATACAGCCCCGCGCCCGGCGGAGCTGGATCTGCCGTCGCTGTATCTGGCTCTGAGAAAAGCGAATCCCGCGCCATTTGCCGCCTATCTGAACTGCGGCGAGGATCTGACCTTGCTCAGCGCCTCGCCCGAACGCTTTTTGAGGCTTGGTGTGGATCGCGAGGTTGAGGCCAGGCCCATAAAGGGGACACGCCCGCGCCACCCCGACCCTGTGCGCGATACAGCGCTTGCGGACGAGCTTGCCCTGAGCATCAAGGATCGGGCTGAAAATCTCATGATCGTCGATCTGCTCCGCAACGATATCGGCAGGGTGGCGGAGCTTGGCAGTATGAGGGTTCCCGAGCTTTGCCAGGTTGAGAGCTTTGCCAGAGTGCATCATCTGGTTTCCAGCGTCAGGGGAAAATTGCGGCCTGAATTGGGGGCCGTGGACCTGTTGCGCGCGACCTTTCCAGGCGGGTCGGTCACAGGCGCTCCCAAAATCCGGGCCATGCAAATCATAGACGAGCTGGAAGCCTGCCAGCGCGGCCCTTATTGCGGGGCGATTGCCTGGATCGGCTTTGATGGCGCCATGGATAGTTCCATTGTGATCCGCACGATCATTGCCACACCGGCGCATCTGATGGTGCAGGCAGGCGGTGGCATTGTCGCGGATAGCGAAGCCGCGGCAGAGTATGATGAGATGGTGACAAAATCCTTGCCCTTGCTGGAAATTTCCAATGTCTGAAACCAAAGATGCGTTCGTGTGGTTGAATGGCTCTTTGCAACCGGCGCATCTGGCGCGGATCGATCCCGCTGATCGTGGTTTTACCCTGGGCGATGGTCTGTTTGAGACGCTCCGTGTAAGCGGCGGCATACCCCGCCATGCGGCACTGCATCTGGCAAGATTACGGCAGGGAGCGGCCAGGCTGGGGATTGATGTGCCACTCGATGATACGCAAATCATGGCAGCCTTCAGGGAAACACTTGCGGCCAATGGGCTGACGGAAGCGGCGCTCCGTTTAACCCTCACCCGCGGCATTGGCCCGCGCGGTGTGGCGCCGCCGCCCAAAGCCACTCCAACGCTGCTTATCACCGCGACCACCATGGTTGCGGCACCAGAGCATCTTAATGCGATTATTTGCCAAACCACCAGGCGGAATGAACTCTCGCCGCTGAGCAGCATCAAGTCCTTAAATTATCTCGACAACGTCATCGCACGCCGGGAGGCCATTGCGCGCCAGGCCGGAGATGCAATTCTTTTGAACACGCAGGGTTTTGTTGCCGAGGCGAGTGCTGCCAATGTGTTCGTCTTTAAAAATGGCCGGTGGCTGACGCCCTTTATCAGCGATGGCGCATTGCCGGGTATTTTGCGGGGGCGCTTGCTGGCGCGCGATACCGTTACGGAAGGCCGCATTACGGTAGACGATTTGTTTGCGGCGGCGTGTATATGCTTTGGTAATACCCTTTCGCTCAGTACCGTCGTAATGCTTGACGGGCAGCAGCTTGAGGCCAATTTGGCGGCGAGCACAGTATTACGGGAGGTATGGGACGAGATTTGAGCGCACTGACAATCGCGCTCTAAATTTTGTCCGTATACTCCTTGGTCATGCGCCGGTGCGGGATGCCGGCATCCATGAACACCTCACCCTGCGCGATGTAACCGAGACGCTCATAAAAGGGCAGCGCCTGGATTTGCGCATCGAGCGCGAAACGGCGGGCCGGTACAAAAACTTCGATATGGCGCATCAAAGCCTCGCCGATGCCCTGGCCGCGCGCTTCGCGCAGCACGGCCAGACGGGTGATTTTTACAAAATCGCCTTTGAGCAAAGCCCTGGCGGTACCAACGGGTTTGCCATCGATTTCGGCCAGAAAATGCAGACCGTCCATTTCATGCTCATCGCGCTCTTCCTCGAGCGGGACATTTTGCTCGGCCACGAACACTGTAAGGCGAATATTAAAACATAGCGCAAAATCCGCCTCATGGAAGGCGATTTGCCGGATGGCCAAGGGCATTAAGGAGATACAAGCCCGATGATGGTGGTCTGCGGCGGCATTGTTGGCTGCAAGGTCGGCCAGCGCGTCGCCGGGGCATCGAAACTGGCGGTTGGCGTTGCGCCGGGGTGGCGGACAGAACTGAAAATTGTTTTGGTGCCAGCATCGAACGCCGCGCCACCGATAGCGGCCCCGATCGGTGCCAGATAGGCGGTGGTGATAAGGTACGGGCTGGGGCCGCCGGTCTGCATGATGAAAAGCCCGTCCGCCGTGTCCGAAATTCTCCCCTCCTGGTCGGTGCCGATCCAGAGCTGGCCGAGAGGGTCGAGGTTCAGCGTGCGCGGTTTTTTCAGCCAGCCATTGGAGCCGGGCGTATATTGGGCGGATGGCGTGGTGGCTGGGTTGCCGGCGGCAAGCACCATTTTGCCGGGGAATGTTTTGGCCGTGACATCGCCACCCGGCGGAGAAAAAGCCAGAACATGCCCGTTATCGTCCCCAGCGCGCGGGTTGAGAGCATCCGGAGTGGTGCGTGCCTTGTTGCCCCGGCAGGCCAGATAGATCGCGCCGTTGCCGGGGGCGATGGCGATGCCGCCGGGCGCATCGAAAGCTGAGCCGCCAGCGGCGGCGGCCGCTGCCACCGTGCCAGCGAGGGTGGGAATATCCGTGCCGAGGTCGATCCAGGTGATGGTGCTGCCGTTGATCTGGGCGACCGAGAGCGTGCCGGAATCAAGCGCCGAGCCGTCGGTCGCGGCGGTGGCGGCGATGAAGCGGAGCAGAAAACCGGCCGGGTCGTCCTGGCTCATGAAAATCACGGCGCGGCCGTCGGTTGCGGTGGTGGCGGCGATGCCGGAACGCGCGAATCGGCCAAGGGCGGTGCGTTTGATGGGAAAAGAGAGCGGATGGAGCGCGTCGAGTTCGGCGACCCAGCCGAAGCGTGGCGCATTGTTCGGGTCGGCAAAGCCAAGGCCGACATTGGCGAGACGGGTGAGCCAGGGGCCGGCATTGCCTTCCGCCAGCAAAGCGGTGCCCCAGGGTGTGGCGCACCCGGCTTGCGGGGCGATAATGCCCTGCACGGTCGTGCCAATGGAAGCAGCAACAGGACCGGAAATCTGGCAGAGCGTGCCATCGGTGATGCGGCGGGACTGGTAGCCGCCATCCACCGTGACCCAGCGGCCAGCTTGATATTGCAAGTTGATGATCGTTGCCCCCTGCAGCCTGCCGGCGACATCGGGGTTGTCCACGCCACCGGGAAACACCATGCGGGCGGGGGCGGTTGGATTGGCCAGCACCATGACGAGGCGGGGAATTGCATCCTGCGCGGGCGGCGGGCTGATGAGCGCGGCGATAACCGCATCATAGGGAAATTGCGTGCTGCGCCTGGTCGCCGGTGAGCGCGTTCGGATTGAAAGGCGGAGCATTCGGAAGCACGGCATCACCCCAGCGGGCGAGGACGATGCGGTTGAAATTTTGCGCCACCGTGTCGTCGAGCTTGGGCGCCTGGACGGCGGACGCTGGAATGGGGGCTGGCGGAGCGGAATTGCCAAGCGCGGATTGAGCCCGCGCCGTGGCCAGAGAGAGAGTGGCCAGCGAGAGACCGCCGAGAAGCGCGCGCCAATTCATGTCAGCTCCCATTGAAAATGATCGCAGGCATTTGGAATATTTATTCAGTGCGGGGCTGATATACCAGCCCCGCGCGTGTTAAAAGCCGCCGCCGCTACCGCCACCGCCGCCAAGCCCGCCGGCTCCTGCGCCCGCGCCGCCGGCACCGGTGGTGGCGCCTAGCGGATTATAGGTGCCGACACCGCCGATGAGCTGCCGGACAAACCCGGCTTGGCCGCCCGGCACCGGAGTCTGCGCCGGGTCCATAGAGACCTGCACACTGTTTTTAAGGTCTTTTTCGGAGATATTCTGCAACTTGCCGTTATTGTCGAAGCTCAGCACCACGACATGCTGCTGCTTCACGCCCTGGGTATTGGCGATACGCACTTTGGTAACCTGCGCGACATAGACCCAGTCATTCGGGTTGAATTGTTCCTCGAATGTCGGCGGGCCAAGCAGGGCCTGCGTATCCGCTTGCGTGGAAATACCGGGAGTCAGCTCATTCAGATCGTGCTGGCTGACGGCGACGCCACGGTAATGAGGCGCATCCGAGAACACGGCGCAGCCCGGCAAAGCCAACATCGCGCAAAACAGAGAAAAAATAGGCAGCGGAGCAGGGCGCACGCTTTGGTCCTTATAGAGAAGTGATCTCAGGCGGTTGGGTCTCACGGCTGGGGCTTACGTGTCAATGCGCGCGGTATATATGAAGGGGATGGACGAAAATTTTAACCGGACGATCAGGGCCGGAAATATCAAAGACGCGCCGCAGGCGCATGTGCTGGTAGCCGGCGAGGACATTCGCGCCGAGCTGGCGGCGTTATATGGCCTACCGGGGATTTCGCTCCTGCGGGGAGAGTTTGTGCTCCAGCACGAGCGGGCCGGGGTGATCGCGGCGCAATTGCGCATGCAGGCAAGGGTGACGCAGATTTGCGTGGTAACGCTGGAGCCGTTCGACGCCAGGATCGATGAGCGGAGCTGAATTGCAATTCGTGCCGGCGGGAAGCCTGCCCGAATCCGAGGGAGTCGAGCTGGACGCCGAGACGCTCGAAGGCCCGGATGAGATTCCCTATGCAGGGGATATCATCGACCTTGGGATGGCTTTGGCCGAGCAACTGGCGCTCGCACTCGACCCTTATCCCCGCAAGCCCGGGGCGGCTTTGCCGGAGGAATTCCTGGATTCCGCGGAAAATCCGTTTGCCGTACTCAAGGCAAGGCGGGAGAAAGATTAACGATCCTCAGCGATAATTGGCCGGGGCTTCAGCCTCCTGATTGCTTTGCTTATCGGCCATGACTTGCGACGCGGCGGCGGCTCTGCTACTCGGCACCCCTCAATTCCTTTTGACCGTTATATTAAGGCGTAATCAGCTATGGCCGTTCCTAAACGTAAAACCTCTCCGTCGCGCGCCGGTATGCGCCGCAGCCACCTCGCCCTGCGCGCCGAAGCTCACGCGGAGTGCGGCAATTGCGGCGAGTTGAAGCGCCCGCACCATGTTTGCGCCCATTGCGGCCATTACGACAATCGTGAAGTCGTAGAATCGGGCAAGACCGCCAAGGGTGTTGTTCGTATCTAATTTTCGTTCGACCAAGCAAATTCCACAACGGGAGACCGACCCGAGATATGCAATGAGTCGGAGCAACATACTGGCTGTGGATGCCATGGGCGGGGATTTTGCTCCCGAGGCTATCATTGCCGGGCTGGAGCTTGCCGCCGTTCGCCAGCCTCACGCCAAGTTTTTACTGTTTGGTGATGAGGCGCGGGTGGCGCCGTTGCTGGCCAAAACCAAGCGGCTGAAGAACCAGGCGGATTTTGCGCCATGCGAGCGATGTCATCCTGGGCGATATGAAGCCAACGGTGGCACTGCGCATGCGTGATTCCTCCATGCGCCGGGCGATCGACGCAGTGCAAAACAACGAGGCCGCCGGGTTGATATCGGCCGGCAATACCGGCGCGCTGCTCGCCCTCTCCAAAATTGTACTGAAAACCCTCAAAGGGATCGACCGGCCCGCGATGGCCGCGATCGGCCCCTCGGCCAAGGGCGATGTGGTGATGCTCGATCTCGGGCTGAACGTGGTCTACGACGCGCGCAACCTGGTGGAATTTGCCCTGATGGGCGAGATTTTTGCGCGCATCGTTCTCGGATTGCCCGCCCCCACCTTCGGCCTGCTGAACATGGGCTCGGAAGAGGGCAAGGGCGGCGAGATCCTGCGCGTTGCCGCGGCGGCGTTGCGCGAAAGCCCGATCGGCGCGCAGTTCCACGGCTTCGTCGAAGGGCATGACATCGCCGCCGGCACCGTCGATGTGGTGGTGACGGACGGGTTTACCGGCAATGTCGCGCTGAAAACCGGTGAAGGGGCGTTGAAGCTCGTCCTTGAACTGCTGAAGCGGGTATTTTCCTCCGGGCCATTCGCGAAAGCAGGCTATATTCTGGCGCGCGGGGGCTTAAATCGTCTGCGCGAATGGCTGGACCCGCGTCGCTATAACGGTGCCGTGCTGCTGGGTTTAAATGGTGTGGTGGTGAAATCCCATGGCGGGACGGACGCCGAGGGCTTTGCCCATGCAGTGGATGTGGCGATGGATATGATCACTAACGACTTTAACAGCCGCATCGCCGAAGGGCTGGCGGCGATGGACCGCGCCATTCTTTCCGCTGACCCGGCGAACTCGCCAAATGTCTGAATTACGCCGCCGCGCGGTGCTGGCCGGGATTGGGTCCTACCTGCCGGAAAGAATCGTCTCCAACGCCGAAATGGCGGAACGGGTCGACACCTCGGATGAATGGATCACCGAGCGCACCGGCATCCGCCAGCGCCATTTTTCGGCCCCGCATGAGACCGCGGCCTTTATGAGCGCGAAAGCCTCCCAGGCAGCGCTTGCGATGGCGGGGATGGACGCTGAAAAAATCGACGCAATCATTCTGGCGACCATCGACCCCCGATCAGGCCTTCCCCGCGACCGCTGTGCATGTGCAGGCGGCGATTGGGGCAACGAATGCGTTCGGCTTCGACATCTCGGCGGCCTGCTCGGGCTTTATCTACGCGCTCTCGATCGCCGATGGGATGATCCGCGCGGGCCAGGTGGAAAATGTTCTGGTGATCGGTGCGGAGGTTTTTTCCCGTATTCTCGATTTTAACGATCGCGGGACCTGTGTGCTGTTTGGCGATGGTGCCGGGGCCGCGCTTTTGCAGGCGCGGGACGTGGCAGTGGACGGGCCGGGCGTGCTCTCCACGCATCTGCATTCGGATGGCAGGCTGGCGGACCTGCTTTACGTCGATGGCGCGGTCGGACAGAAGGATAAAACCGGCTTTCTGGTAATGAACGGGCGGGAGGTTTTCCGCCATGCCGTGAATCTTCTGGCCTCGGCTGTCAACGAAGCTATGACCGCTAATAGCCTGACTTCAAAAGATATTGACTGGCTGGTGCCGCATCAGGCAAACCGCCGGATCATCGATGGCGTGGGCCGCAAACTGGGCCTGAGCCCGGAGCGTGTGGTGGTTACGGTGGGTCAGCACGCCAATACCTCCGCAGCCAGCATTCCGCTGGCCTTGTGCGAGGCGATAAATGATGGACGGATCAAACCGGGGCATCTGGTGCTGCTGGAGGCACTGGGTGGCGGTCTGACATGGGGCTCTGCGCTGCTGCGTCTGTAACGAAATATTCAGTGGGTTGTTGACCCCTGGAAATCGCGTGCTAATCTTGTAAAATGAACACTTTGACGCGTGCGCAACTCACCGAGGCGATCTACGCTACCGTTGGACTGTCGCGTAACGAATCGGCTGATTTGCTGGAATTGATGCTGACGCGTATCGCGGACGCATTAACGGTTGGAAAATCCGTTAAAATCAGCGGGTTCGGAACGTTTTCTGTTCGTCAGAAGGGCCGCCGCGTGGGCCGTAACCCAAAAACGGGCGTCGAGGTTCCCATTCTGCCACGCCGTGTTCTGGTGTTTCGTCCCAGCCAGATGCTGCGTGAAGCTGTAAATGCACAGCCTCGCCCGCAAGCTGACCAGTGATGGGATGATTGATGGTGCGCATGGCGGGTGACGACTATCCGGAGGATGACGATGCGCCGCATGAGGCGCATGCGGACCCGGCGCGTGCACGTCTTCGCAAAACCGCCGATGCATTCCGCACAATCAGCGAGGTGGCAGACGAGCTTCATGTGCCGCAGCATGTGCTGCGCTTTTGGGAGACCAAATTCCCACAGGTGCGGCCGCTCAAGCGCGGTGGTGGCCGGCGCTACTACCGGCCGGAGGACGTTCGGCTCCTCCGCCGGATTGCCGATCTGCTCTATACCCAGGGCTATACGATCAAAGGGTGTGCAGCGGCTGCTGCGCGAAGGCGGCGGCGCATTGCACGAGGATATTCCGCCGCCTCCGCGGAGGAGCGTATGGCGGCCGAGGCCGAACGCAGCGTGGCGCCGGCTCCTGACCCCGTGGCGACGAAAAAATCCTCGACGCCGCACGTGATACCGGAACTGCCGATGCCAGGGCTGCTGCCGGAAGTGGACTTGGCCGACCCGGCGCGCCAGACCCAGCCGCGCACCACGCGCCAGAAATCCGACCCGGAGACCGAGCGGCTGCGCACCCTGCTGACCGAAACGTTGCACGCCTTGGAAGAACTGCGCCGATTAATCGGTTAGCGATATGCCTCTGGCTACTTGGCGTTGGGCAGCACATAGTTGCTACAGCCGCCCCCACGGTCGGAGCGTAGCGCAGCCTGGTAGCGCATCAGTCTGGGGGACTGGGGGTCGTGGGTTCGAATCCCGCCGCTCCGACCAAATATCCATGAAAAATTAATATCGAAACGTCTATCCCGCCTTAGCCGCCGGGAACTCCCCTTCCCAGCCGCCTCCCAGCGCCTGGTACAGCGTGACGAGATCGGTCCCCAGCCGCGCCACCGCCCCTGCCTGGGTCTGTTGCGCCCTCAAATACCGTTCCTGCGCAGTCAGCACGGTGAGGTAATCCACCAGCCCATCACGGTATTGGTCCTCGGCTAGCCCAAGCGCGATCTGGCTCTGCTGCACATCGGTGGTCAGCGCATCCAGCGTGGCGTGCGCCTGCGTATAGGCGCTGAGTGCTGTATCAACCTGGTAAAACGCCGTTAGCACCGTTTTCGCGTACGCAATGGCGGCTTCCTTCTGTTGCGCCTTGCGCAGATCCAACTGGCCATTCAACTGCCCGCCCTCGAAGATGGGGAGCGTGACATTCGGCCCCACGGCGTAGGTGATCGCCGCCAGCTCGTTCAGATTTTTAAACTGCAATGCCTGCAACGAGACCGAGCCGGAGAGAGAGATATCCGGGAAGAACTGCGCCACGGCAACGCCCACCTCGGCGGTGGCTTGGTGCAGCTTCTGCTCGGCCTCGCGCACATCCGGCCGGCGGCGCAACAGCTCCGATGGCAGGCCCACCGGCACGCTCGGCGGGGTCAGCGGTATTGGCGATGCATTCACCAACTCGGCGGGCAGCACGTCAGGTGTTTCTCCCAGCAGCAGCCCGATCTGGTTGATTAGCGCGTCCCGCCGCGCGGTCAGCCCAGGAATCTCCGATTGAATCTGGGCGGCAGTGGCGCGAGCATTCGCCACGTCCAGGGCGGTTGTCAGCCCGGCCTGCTGGCGCTCCAGCGTCAGGGTCACCAGCTTGTTGGCAAAACCAAGGTTGCGCTGTGTAATGTCGAGCACTGCCTCGTTGCCGCGGAGCTGAATGTAGTTGCTGGCCACCTGCGCCTCGACATTCAGCAAGCTGGCGCGGCGCGCCTCCTCGGAGGCTGCGGCGGCGGCCACCGCAGCCTCGACCGCGCGGCAATTCTTGCCCCACAGGTCTATATCGTACATCGATTGCAGACCGTACTGGTACACATCGATCGGCGGGATGCCGGCAGAGGGGATACCCCCGCCGCCGATGGCGGTTGAGGAGCCGTTGGCAACACTGGAAGCCGTTGTACTGGTCCCGCCGCTACTCCCGAAGAGACTGAAAATACCACACATCGCTCGGCCCTTCCCGAGTGTAGGAGGCGGCGCCACCCAAATTAGGGTACAGCACCGCGCCCTCAATCTTCGCCTGGGCCTCAGCTTCCAGCAGCCGTTGCGTGGCAATCTGCAGGTCCAAATTCTGCGCCACCGCCTTGGCCTCCAACTTGGTCAACTCCGGGTCGTCAAAAGTGTTCCACCAGGCCGGGTCCACCGAATCTCCCGACACATAAGGCGCTCCCCGGCTCACCGGCGCGCCGGTAATGTACCTGGCCGGGACAGCCGCGTGTGGAGGGGTGAAATTGGGTCCCATCTCGCAGCCGGCCAGGGCCAGAGCCAAGACGACAGTTCCGAGCAGTTGCGGACGAAGCGTTCGGGCGGAATACACAGGCAAGACTCCTTATGCGGCCCGCCACGCGGGTAACCTGAGAAACGGCATAATAGGCCAGATCACACAGACCGCGACCCCTATGATCCGAAAAATGTTAACTGGTTGAGAAAAGCAGCCTGTTGTTGCACGAGCCGCGCAATCCAAGGTACCGCCATCCTGTGCAGGCTGCCATACGGTGTAATCGACTCTGTCAACCTTGCATGAGCCGCAGCCCAGAACAGTGACTGCAGTGCCTGCTCTAACTTGCCCTCATTCAGCTCTATGTCATATAATCAAGTAGTTAGCGAGACTGCCGTGCTATGCACCAGTCTGGCAAGAAAACTAGTTTAATCCCTGTAAAATAAAAAAACTGCTTGCATCCGAGTTCGTTTTTGATCAGTATTCTATTTTAGGTTGTATTGATTAACAAAGCACTGGGGAATTTTACCGATGGCTGCTGCGACGACACTTGATTCACTCGTCCGCCAAAAGCTGCGGACCTGGCCGCAGCACCCTCCCGGCTTGGCCGACCACGACATGGGTGCGCGCGGCGCCTGGCTTCGTGCCCGGCCTGGACCGGTTGACGACATCGACCACCCGTTCCTGAAACTGCCCGGCTCCAACCGGCTGCGCACGGTGCCAGACGGGCTCTGGCTCTGTTTCGGCGGAACCGACCGCGACCCCTATGTCGATATTTTCGCGATAGAAGCTTGCGGCTCGTTCCAGAACCTGCTCGACAAACGCTCTCGCTTTGCCCCCTCCATGCACTCGCTGCTGGCGGTCTGCCCGGTGGAATGGCTGCACGGCCCGGTCTCCGCCACCAACCGGATGCTGCGCTGGCGCTATACCGGGTTGATGCGCAACGAGCCCATGGCGCCGCTTACCCTTCCCGTGCGCGACATTCGCGTCATGTACGCGCTACGGCCACGGCATTACGAGGGGTTTTCAGCCAGCCAGATACCCCACGCGCATGAGTTCTTTGCCCCTGTGAGCGCACTGATAGGCCCGGAGGGCTGGCAACACCCGAACCTGCGGGCTTTCATCGCACGCACCTCGCCGCGCGCGAATTTCTGGGAGTTCGCGGGAGCAACGGCGGCATAATTCATACGTCAGTCATCAGTCATCAGTGATCGGAAAATTCGAGACTGATGACTGATGACTGATGGCCGGCTCACACCATCTCAGGCTCTGCGGCCACCAAAGCATCCACCGCCGCATCGGGCATGATCGCCGGGATTGAAACAATACTGATAATCCGGTTGTCCATCATAATCAGCCCTTCGATAAATTCCCTGGGGGTGTTGCTCCCGGTCGCTGGTGTGGCCTGCCGCATGTCGTCCGTCACCGTGATAATATCGCACACCGCGTCCACAAGCAGCCCCGCCACCCGGTCCGCGGTTTCCACCACCACGACGACCGATCCCGCGTTTGGCTCTTGCGCATGCAACCCAAGCCGCTCGGCCAGGTCGATCACCACCAGCACTGTGCCACGCAGATTGATCATGCCCGTAATATAGGAGGGCGCGTGCGGCAGATGGGTGGAAGCAATCCAGCCCCTGATTTCCCGGATCGACCTGATATCGATCGCGAATTCCTGAGTACCGATGCGGATCGAGAGCAATTCGTTCCGCCGCTCCACCTGGTTGCCCGTCTTTTGGTAAGCCTAATTCATCGCTCAAAACCCCTCCATTTCGTCATCTGAATCGCGCCGCGCCAGACCATGCTTCAGAACAACTCCAGCGAGCCGGACTGCAACAACTCTTGCTGGGGCACCGGCACGCCCTGCAGCCGGTAGGCCAGATCGGCAAGCGAGATATTGCGCAACGCCGTCTGCGAATTGACGCACCAGTCATACGGCAGCGCGCGGCCGATCGTCAGCACATAGGCCGAGAGTGCCGCCAGTCGCTGCGCGAGCAGATCCAACGTCTGCACATTGCGATGGCATTCCGGATCGTTCGCAACCCGCAGCAAAGCCGGGCTCAGCGAGGTCTGGAACTGCTCGGTAAATTGCCCGAGCGCTGAAAACTCCTCGCCCAAAGCCGCGAGGATTTCGGTCAGCGGTGCATGGCCCCGTTCGGCATCGCAAATTCGGCCTTCGTTCATTCCCTCAGCTCCTGCCTAAAATAATTCCACCGCGCCCTGGCTTGGCGGCACAGCCGGCGCTGGGCGGCTGCGCTCAGCCTGCAAGATGGACTCAGTTTCCTTCGCCAGCAGCACCTGCCGCGCGCGGCCGGAGACGGGCCAGAACTGGATGCGGCGTCCCTGCTCGCCGCGCAGGCTGCCACCGGCAAAAGCTATGCCCTCCGCTTGCAAAAAGCGTTCCGCAAAACGCGCATTCAGCTCGCCGATATCGGTCAGGCCCTTAATCATCCGCGCTCCGCCGAATAATTTTGCCTGCAACCGGTTCCGCTGCGCACCCCGGCGCAGCAGCCCGTTGACCAGCAGTTCCATGGCATGCACGCCAAAGCGCATGGCATCCCCGCCCGGCTGCCGGTTTTTCATGTCCGCATCGTCGCCTGGCAGCAGAAAATGATTCATGCCGCCAAGCCCGGCCACGCCATCCCAGATGCACGCGGCGATGCACGAGCCCAGAATGGTCGTCAGCACCGTGCGCGGGTCGTCATCGACATGCTGCTCGCCCTGTATAATGTTGATTTTCCGGTCCAGCACGGGCGGTGCCAGTTGCGCATCCGTGATCATACCGCCTTTTCCCGCCGCCGTATGTTGGCGGCCATCAGCACACGCTCGGCAATGCGCTCCAGCGGTAATTGCCGGGCCACCGCGCCAATCTCGAAGGCCACCTTCGGCATGCCATAGACCACGCTGCTTGCCTCGTCCTGACCGATTGTTTCAGCGCCGGCCTGGCGCAATGCCAAAAGCCCTTCCGCGCCATCGCGCCCAAGCCCGGTGAGAATCACGCCGATCGCCCGGTTGCCAACACAGCGCAATACCGAGGCGAACATCACATCCACGGAAGGCCGATGCCCGTTCACCCGCTCGGTGTCGCTCAGCTTTATATGCGGCGCCGTCACCCCCACCAGTTCCAGATGCGCGCTGCCCGGCGCCAGATACACATGCCCGGTTTTCAGCGGCACGCCATCCACCGCCTCACTCACCTCGGCCAGGCATAACTTGTTCAGCCTTTCAGCAAAGCTCCTGGTAAAGGTTGCCGGCATATGCTGGCTGATGATCGTCGGCGGACAATTGGCCGGAAATTTCTGCAAAATGGTAATCAGCGCCTCGACCCCACCGGTCGAGGAGCCAATCGCGACAATCCTGCCATCCGGCATGAACCCGGTTTTCATCGGCGTTGGCGCTGCACTTACCAGCCTTGGCTGACGGCGCGATCTCGCTGCCGCCTTCACCTTTTCTCCCAATAATTCAAAACTATTCTGGTTGTAAGAGGATGGTTTTGCAACGCAGTCGAACGCGCCGATCTCCAGCGCGCGCAGATTCACATCCGCCCCGGCCTGAGTCGAGCGTCGATACCATGATCACCGGCGTTGGCCGCAGCCGCATGATTTTTTCCAGAAACTCAAGCCCGTCCATATTCGGCATTTCGATGTCGAGCGTAATCACATCAGGGGCGAGCATTTTGATTAACTGGCGCGCCTCGTTCGGATCGGCCGCCTGCCCCACCACCTCGATCTGCGGGTCGGCGCGCAAGGTTGCCGTGATCAATCCCCGCATTGTGGCGGAATCATCCACCACCAGAACACGCACGCTCATATCAGCGCCCCCTTGTTCCTATGCGGCCGGTAGATCGTGATCCCATCGCTACGCAAAGCCGCCTCGGCCGCACCGGACACACGCTCGGAATGGCCAATATACAAAACGCCGTCCGCATCCATTAAGGGCACGATGCGCGACCATATTTTTTCCTGCGTCTCGTTGTCGAAATAGATCACCACGTTGCGGCAAAAGATGGCCTGGAATGTTCCGCGCATCGGCCAGTCGCCGATCAGGTTCAGCTTGCGGAACGTCACCAGCGCGCGCGCCTCCTCGCCGATGCGCCAAACGGCCGGAGCCATCCTTCACATCCGCGAACCAGCGGCTGCGCAGCGCCACCGGCACGGCCTCGACCAGATTCTGGTCGTAGATCCCCGCTTCACCCGCCGCGCGAGCACATTCTGGTCGATGTCGGTCGCGAGGATCCGGACGTCGTATTTCGCCGCGTCCGGCATCAGCGAGAGCAAGGTCAGCGCGATCGAATAAGGTTCCTGCCCGCTCGAGCAGGCCGCCGACCAGAGCCGCATGCTCACCTGCCTTTCGCGCTGCGCGATCAGCGCCGGCAGAATCTGAGTCTTCGAGATGCTCGAAATGATGCGGCTCGCGGAAGAAGCGCGTCACATTGGTGGTCAGCGCGGCGAGCATTTGCTGGCGTTCGTCGGCGCCGTCCGGGCTCGCCACCAGCGCGCAATACTGCGCTGAAAGTTCTGCAAGCCCAGCAGCGCGCAGCCGCTTGGCCAGGCGCGAATAGACGAGCGTCGGCCTTGTTCGCCGGCAAGGTGAATGCCCGCGTCGGCCGTGCAGACATCCCGGCGATCGCGCGGAAATCGCGCGCGTCATGCGGGAACTCGCCGTCGACCACAAGACCCGGCGCCGGCGTTTCGTGCTACTGGACGAGCGTTCATGCGGCCTCCCATTCGAGCTCCGGCAGGACATGGTCGAGCGAGATCAGGCTGATCATGCGCCCGTCGATCGCCAGGAGGCCGCGCACGAAGGTCTTCACCATGTCGGAGGACGACATCCGGCGTCGGCTGGATCAGTGTCGTCGGTCGCGGTGAGAATGTCGGACACCGCATCGACCAGCAGGCCGACCGACCTGCTGCGCCGATCTGCACGACGATGATGACATGGCGCGCCGTCGGCTCCGTGCTGGGCCAAGGCCGAGCCGCGCCGACAGATCGACGATCGGCAGCACCGCGCCGCGCAGATTGATCACGCCGCGCACGTAGCGCGGGGCATGCGGCAGCGGCGTCGCCGGGGTCCAGCCGCGGATCTCGCGCACCGCCATGATGTCGACGCAGAATTCCTGCGCGCCCAATGCGGAAGGCGATCAGCTCGCGTGACCGCATCACGATTGGCATCTGTTCCATATCTCGCTCATCGCTTACCCGCACTGTCTGCGAGCCGGCGTTGATCGAGATCTGGCCGGCATCGCGCGCGCGCTTCGACCACGGCATCGACGTCGAGGATCAGCGCGACGCGGCCGTCGCCGAGAATGGTCGCGGCGGCGATGCCTGGCACGTGCCGGTAATTGGCTTCGAGACTCTTGATGACGACCTGGCGCTGGCCCTGGATGGCATCGACCAGCAAGCGCGGCGCGCGCGCCGCCTTCGGTTTCGACCAGCAAGCGCCACGCAGTCGTGCGGGCTCGACGGCGTCGCTCGCGATAGCCGAGTGTCGCGCCGACATCGATCAGCGGCACGTAACGCGTCGCGGATGCGCGAGCACGCGCGCTCGCCGCCCAGCCGGTGACACATCGGCCGCGCTTCGGCTGCAGCGTCTCGACGATGGCGGTCAGCGGCACGACCAAGGTCTGTCCGGCGACCGTGACCACCATGCCGTCGAGCACGGCGAGCGTCAGCGGCAGGCTCATGGTGAAGGTCGAGCCCTGCCCGGGCCGCGAGGTGATCGAGATGCGGCCGCCGAGCGCCTGGATCGAGCGCTTGACGACATCCATGCCGACGCCGCGGCCGGAGATGTCGGAGATCGTGCCGACGCGGTCGAGAAGCCGGGCAGGAAGATCAGATTGTCGATCTCGTCGTCGGTGAGCGTGGCGTCGGCGGCGATCAGCCCCTTGTTCGACGGCGATTCGCTTGACCCGCGCGCGATTGATGCCGGCGCCGTCGTCGGCGACCTCGATGACGATGCGGCCGGAGCGATGCAGCGCCGACAGCCGCACCAGGCCTTCCGCCGGCTTGCCCGCGGCGATGCGCTTCTCGGGCGCTTTCGAGGCCGTGGTCGATGGCGTTGCGGATCATGTGCGTCAGCGGATCGGCGAGCCGCTCGATCACCGTCTTGTCGACCTCGGTGCCTTCGCCCTCGGTGACGAGGCGCACCTGCTTTGCCGGTCTGCGCCGCCACCTCGCGCACCAGGCGCGGCATGCGCTGGAACACCGACTTCACCGGCTGCGCGCGGATCGCCATCACGCTGTCCTGGATCTCGCGCGTCAGCTGCTCGAGCTCGTCGAGCGCCGATCGCGACACCGGAAGCGCGCGCGAGTCCCGGCCTCCAGCACGCGCTGCGACAGCATCGCCTGGTTGATCACCAGCTCGCCGACGAGATTGATCAGGCGATCGACGCGATCGAGATCGACGCGGATGGTGGCACTCGCCGCCGCGGCACTTTCCGCCTTCGCCGCCATCGCTTCCACGGGGCCGGGCTTTCCGCCTGCGCCTGTCGGCACCTCGATGACGCTCGGTTCCGCCGGACGACCTCTTCTTCCTCCGGGCATCACCGGAGGGAGAACTCGAAGGAAAAACCATTCATCCCCTGTAATCACGCTGCCCGGCACGAGTGCCGTTCCGGCGGCGCCCGCTCGGTGATCTCCAACGTGCAATCATCCTCGACGAACTCGAACACGTTGCGCACGGTATTGTCGTCGTATCGGTTCCAGGCTGATCCGCCAGGTGAGATAAGCCCCTTCCGGGTCGAGCTCGCTCAGCGCAGGCAAGTTTGCTGTCATCCAGCACCACGGTGATCGGCCCCGAGCCGGCGAGCTCGCGCAGCAGCAAGGCGGTCTCGTTGGCCTTGGCGTAGAGCTCGGGCTTGGGCGTGAAAACAATCTCCCACGACACGCCCTTGGTCAGCGCGCCGGCGCAGGGTCAACCGGCAAGCCGTCCGCCGGTGCCTCCTCCTGCCCGCCGGCGTTGATCTGGCTGAGCTCCACCACCAACAGCGGCGGTCCGCGCCTCATCGACCGTGCCGTTCTCGCGCGCCGCGCGCACCAGGTCGGCCAGCATATCAGCCGCGCGCAGCAGCATGGTTGAGCACATTCGCCCCCGCCGCCAGCCGGCCGGAGCGCACATGGTCCAATGCCGTTTCGAACACATGGGCGAAACGCACCAGATCGTCGAGCGCAAAGGCCCGGCGCCGCCCTTGATCGAATGCACCGCCCGGAACACGGCATTCACCGTCTCCGCGTCGGCGGTCGCCGCTCTCCATGGCGAGAAGCCCGGCTCTCCAATTCGGCGAGCTGCTCCTCGCATTCCTGGAAAAAGGTCTGCGTGATGGCCGCCATCGGATCCATGGGCGGATCTCCTCGAAGTATGACCGAGACGCGGCGGATGGCTTCGACCAGCTTGACCGGATCGAACGGCTTGACGATCCAGCCTGTGGCACCGGCGCGGCGCGCGCGATCCTTTTTCTCCGCGTCGACTCTCGGTCGTCAGCACCAGGATCGGCATTGAGCGCCGTGCCTCATCGCGGCGCACGCGCCTCGATGAAGCCGAACCCATCCATGCGCGGCATGTTGATGTCGGTGACGATGACATCCGGAGTTTCCGTTTCCAGCACCTCCAGTCCATGCAGACCGTCTTCGGCCTGCACCACGCGGTACCCCGCCGCCAGCAGCGAGCGCCGCAGCATGTCACGCATGGTGCGCGAATCATCGACGGTGAGAACGGTTGTGCTCATGCGGCCATTTCCTTAGCGTAGGTTAAATTGTCTGGCGCAACGCCCAGAAGTTCGAGAGCGGCCAGGAAATCCTCGGAAAAATTCTCGACCGCCAGAACTCTGGCCGTCGGCGGCCCAGGCAGCGCGCGCCGCCAGCAGAACCTGGAGGCATTGCGCCCCCAGCCGCTGTACGCTGGCACCATCCACGCCAGCGCCTTCCCTCGATTTTCCAGAAATGCCTCCAGCAAGGTGGAAGCCGCCACGAGGTCGAGCACCGGCGGCAGCTCCAGCCCGCCTTCCGCATTTTGAAAATTTTCCATTATGAATAACAAACTTTCGTTGAATGGCCGCGCTCAGAATTCATCCCAGTCGTCAGCACCCGCCGCTGCCTGCTGGACCGTTCGCGCCGCAGTGACGAATTTGCCGGCTGGCGCATGCACGGGGATTCGGGACTTCTTCACGGCCTGTGCTGCGGCTTTGCGTACCGGCTGGACCACGAACGTTTGCTCGACCTGGCCGATCTGGAACTGCCCGACCAACCGCGAAAGCGCTTCCGCCTCCGCTGCCAGGCTGTGGCTGGCCGCTGTGGATTGCTCGACCATCGCGGCATTCTGTTGCGTCACCTGGTCCATCTGATTGACCGCCGTATTCACCTCGTTCAGGCCCGTCGCCTGTTCCTGCGCGGAGCCCGCGATATCCGCCGACCAGCGTGTTCACCGGTTCACCTGGTCGACAATCCGCCCCAATGCCTTGCCCGTTTCCCCGACCAGCTTCACGCCCGTTTCCACCTGCGCGCCGAGACCAGAGATCAGCGTCTTGATCTCCTTCGCCGCATCGGCCGAACGCTGCGCCAGCGCGCGCACCTCGGTCGCCACCACCGCAAAGCCGCGCCCGGCATCGCCGGCGCGCGCCGCCTCGACACCCGCATTCAGCGCCAGAAGATTGGTCTGGAACGCGATCTCGTCGATGACGCCGATGATATTTCCGATCTGTTTTGAGGATGTCTCGATCCCGGTCATCGCGCTCACCGTCTCGCGCACGACCTCGCCGGAATGTTCAGCATCACTCTTGGCCGCGCTCACGACGTTGCGCGCCTCGGTTGCGCCCTCGGCGGTCTTTCGCACCGTCGCGGTGATTTCATCGAGCGCCGCCGCCGTCTCTTCCAGACTCGCCGCCTGTTGCTCGGTCCGGCGCGACAAATCATCCGAAGCCTGCGTAATCTCCCCAGCGCCAGACCGCACACCCTGCGTGTTCGCGGCAATCGACTTCATTGTTTCCTGTAGCGTTTCCATGGCGCTGTTGAAGTCGGCCTTCAGCGCCAGATGCGCCGCCGGAAATTCCTGCGTGATACGAGCCGTCAAATCTCCTCTGGCCAGACCCGCGAGCGCCATGGCCATGCCATCCACGACCAGTTTCTGCTCAGCCATGTTCGCCTGCCGCTCGGCCTCCTAGCTTCGCGGACTGCTCCCCCACCGCCGTCACATCCAGTGCCAGTTCAATAACCTTGACTGGTTTTCCCGATGCATCGAACACAGGATTATACGAGGCCCGAAGCCAGACGACGGCGCCGCCACGCGCAATCCTCTGGAATCTGGCCGTAACAGGTTCACCCGCGCGCAACCTGCTCCAAAATGTCTGGTATTCCGCGCTACCGGCATGATCTGGCGCAACAAAAATGCTGTGGTTTTTGCCGCGCACCTGATCCAGCGCATACCCCATAATATTCAGAAAATTTTCATTCGCCGTGATGATCGTGCCATCGAGATTGAATTCGATCATCGCCTGCGAGCGTGAGATCGCGGCAAGTAAAGATTTCACCTCCGTAAAATCTTTCGCCATCTGGCGCTGAGCTTTACTCCGGAAAAATTCCATCATCTGTGTCCTGTGCGGTTTGTCCTGCGGCGCCAGTATCCTCCCGGCCTAGAATTATTGCGTTTGTCTGCGTGAAGACTTTGTTAATTGGCGCGCAAAGCCGCGAAAAACCTTTCCAGCAAGGCTGGCCAAAGCCCCACCAATCCCGCACAATAATCCGCGTTCACTGATATGAATGGATCTCTTTTGTACAAATAAAATGCCGGGCTTACGCCCAGCCGCATGATCGTGCACGCGGCCAGAGCGCGACGCCGCTGGCTGCGGCCACAATCAGGGCGCGGAAAGCTGTTCCACGATCTCCGCCAGCGCCGCCGGTCCGGCCAGCGCCTCGCCTATCAGCACCAGCACCGGCCCGCTTGGCGCCGCCCCCAATACAATCCCAGGCAGGCTGCCAATGGTGCCGCGCAGGATGCGCTCGCCCGGCAGGCTGGCATTCTCCACCGCCACCGCCGGCATATCCGGCGCCATGCCAGCCTCGATGAAATGCGCGGCCAAGCCGGGCAGTGTCTGCCCGCCCATATATACCACCAATGTGCCGCCGGATTTGGTGAGTGACACCCAGTCATGCGCCGGCAGCCCGCTCTCGGCGCCATGGCCGGCGAGAAAATGCAGCGACCGGGCGATGCCACGCCGGGTCAGCGAAAGCCCGAGCGCCGCCGCCGCCGCCGTTGCGGCGGTTACGCCCGGCACCACCTCAAAGCCGATGCCATGAGCGCGCAGCGCCTCCATCTCCTCGCTCGCGCGGCCGAACACCATCGGGTCGCCGCCCTTGAGCCGCACCACAACATGCCCCGCTTGCGCCTCGGCCACCAACAGCCGGCAGATTTCCGCTTGGGGACTGGAATGCCGGCCGCAGCGCTTGCCGACATCGATCAGCCGTGCTCCCTGTCGCGCCAGCGCCAAAATCGGCTCGCTCACCAGGCTGTCGAACAGCACGACATCCGCCGCTTGCAGCACCCGCAAGGCCTTCAGCGTCAGCAAATCCGGATCGCCCGGACCGGCGCCCACCAGAAACACCTGTGTCATGCCATCATCTCGCATCATTGGCGGTGTAGAAGAGGAATGCGCGCGGTTTTGCAAGCCCCCAGGTCAGCGGCGGGCTGGAGACGCCTTTAATCTGGCTTCATGCCACCAGGCGCAGTTTTACCGGAGGGAGCTTGACGGCGCTGACCAGCGCGCGGACTTCCGTCCGGGCGGCGATATGGGAGAGGCCGAGCGCGATGCCGATATTGGCCTCGCGGACGTCCATCAAGGTCAGTCCTTGTAAATATAATTCGCGAAAAATGACGCGCTCGCCGAAGCCTTTGAGCGTACGAAAGCCGATGCGCTTGGCCAGGCTGTCCAGGGTTTCGCCCACGTCGCGCTTGTTGCGCGCCTCCGATGCGGCGAGGCGGTTGCGCATGACGATCCAGTCGATGCGGCCACGATCTTTGGAGAAACGTTGCTTGCGGGCTTCCCACACCATTTCCGAATAGATGCTGGGATTGACGATATCGTGATTATCCGGGTCGACCTTCGCCAGCATGGAAAAATCCACGAAACTATCGTTGATCGGGGTGATGAGCGTGTCCGCGTGGGAATGGCCGTAACGCGAGAGGTAGGTGTCCGCCCCCGGGCAGTCGATGACGATGATTTCCACCCCCTCGGCCGTGAGTTCGGAGATGGCGGCATCAAAACGCGCGCGTCTCCTCGGCTTCGGCTTCCAGGCGGTTATCGAGTGAGGAGCGGTGGACGGAGCGGAATTCCGGCAGCGGCAGCGAGATGCCCTTGGTATCGACGAAATGTTTCCGCGCTTTGAGCGTACCGGCGAGCGTGCCCTGCCGGGCATCCAGGTCCATGGCGCCGACCTGGTAGCCGTCGCGCAGAAGGGAGACGATGATGTGGATGGAGGTGGTGGATTTGCCTGAGCCGCCCTTCTCGTTGCCGAGGACGATCACATAAGGGCGTACTTGCTCTGAGACAGTGGCCACTGGGAAGACTCTCCGACTCGGTTATGACCCCAGTTTATCCGAGTTCAGCCGAGTTGACCCAGCATTCATTACCCCAGCGCATTCTTCCCACAGGTAAAAGGCTTCCTGGTCCAGCCGCCTAGGATCGATCCCGCAACCTAACCGGCGGCTTGTAAACCGTTTTTTGATGAGTTAGCCCAGAAGCACATAAGTGCGAGGAATATCATGGCCACCGCCATTCCGCCGCTTTCTGCCAACGCTTCGCCCGAAAACGCGGCCCCTGCCCCGAAAAATGGCCCGCCGAGCGGCCTGACGAGCGACGAAGCGCGCCGTCGGCTGGAGAAATTCGGCCCAAACGCGATGCCCGACACGGTGCGGCATCCATTGCGCATGGCGCTGCGAAAAATTCTGGGCGCCGGTGCCGTGGATGCTCGAGGCCGCGATCGTGCTCGAGCTGGCGCTCGGCAAATATGTCGAGGCCGCGATCATCGCCGGTCTCCTCGTCTTCAACGCCGCGCTCGGATTGTTCCAGGAGAGCCGTGCCCAGGCAACTCTTGCCGCACTGAAGTCGCGGCTTGCGCTGAATGCGTCCGTCCGGCGCGACGGCGCCTGGAAGACGATCCCCGCCGCCGAGCTGGTGCCGGGCGACTTGGTGAAGCTGTCGCTCGGTGGCGTGGTCGCGGCCGATGTGAAACTCACCGGGGGCGAAGTCCTGCTCGACCAATCCATGCTCACCGGCGAATCGGTTCCCATCGAAGCCGGCGCAGGCGTCCAGACATTCGCCGGAGCGCTGGTCCGGCGGGGCGAAGCCGTGGCGGAGGTCACGGCGACCGGAACACGCACCAAGTTCGGCCGCACAGCGGAGCTCGTGCGCACCGCCCATGTCGTAAGTTCTCAGCAGAAGGCGGTTCTGCGCGTGGTGCGCAATCTCGCCGCGTTCAACGGCGTGGTCATCGTCATGCTGGTGGCCTATGCCTATTTTCTCAAGATGCCGCTCGCCGAGATCATTCCTCTCGTTCTTAACGGCGATCCTTGCATCGATACCGGTCGCGCTGCCGGCCACCTTCACCCTTGCGGCGGCGCTCGGCGCGCGGGCCCTGGCAAAGCGTGGGCGTCCTGCCGACCCGCCTCTCCGCGGTGGATGAAGCGGGAACGACGGATGTCTTGTGCGCCGACAAGACCGGCACGCTGACCCAGAACGCGCTGACGGTGACGACCGTTCATCCCATGCCCGGCTTCGACGAAGCGCATGTTCTGGCGCTGGCCGCGCTGGCCAGTTCGGATGGCGGGCAGGACCCGGTCGATGGCGCCATTCGCGCCGCCGCGGCGCGCAAGACGGTTGTCGGATGCGCCGAAGCTGGTCAAGTTCGTGCCGTTCGATCCGGCGAAGAAAATGTCCGAGGCGACCGCAACTGATTCGACCGGGGCAACGCAACGTATCGTGAAGGGCGCCTTTGCCGCGGTCATCGGCCTTGCGCAGCCGTCGCCAGACCGGCGGCGGCGCGGCGGCGACCGAGCTTGAAGATCGAAGGGTTTCCGCGTGCTGGCGGTCGCGGCCGGACCGCCGAGCGGCGCTGAAGCTGGCGGGACTCATCGCGCTCAGCGACCCGCCGCGCGCGGACTCGGTCGCGCTCATCACGGAATTGCATGGCTTGGGCGTGCGCACCGTGATGGTGACGGGCGACGCGCCCGCGACCGCCGCCATCGTGGCCCGCGCGGTGGGGCTCGATGGCGCCGTCTGTCCGCCCGGGCCAATCCCCGACAGCGTCCACCCCGAGCAATTCGCGGTCTTCGCCGGTGTCCTGCCGGAGGACAAGTACAAGCTCGTCAAGGCGTTCCAGAAGGGCGGCCACACCGTCGGCATGTGCGGCGACGGCGCCAACGACGCGCCGGCGCTGCGCCAGGCGCAGATCGGAATCGCGGTCTCGACGGCAACCGATGTCGCCAAATCGGCCGCCGGCATGGTGCTGACCGAGCCTGGACTCGCCGGCATCGTCGCCGCGGTCAAGGAAGGACGAATAACGTTCCAGCGCATCCTGACCTACACGCTGAACTCCATCATCAAGAAGATCGTCACGGTGCTCTTCCTGATCGCCGGCCTGATCATGACCGGGCACGCGATCCTGACCCCGCTGCTGATGGTCATCGTGATGATCACCGGCGATTTCCTCTCCATGTCGTTGACGACGGACAAGGTGCGACCGTCGCCGATGCCGAATGCCTGGCGCATCGGCAGTTTGACGATGGCCGGCGTCGTCATGGGTATCTGCCTGCTGGCCTTCTGCACCGGCGTCCTGGCCGTCGGCAAATTCGGCCTGAATCTCGGAACCGAGCGCGCTGAGAACCCTGGCCTTCGTCGTCCTCGTGTTCGGTAGCCAGGCGACGCTCTACGCCATTCGCAACGCCGGCACCTGTGGGGCATCTCGTCCGAGCCTCTGGCTTGCCGTCTCGTCCGTTGCCGATATCGCAATCGCCTCGACACTGGCCGTCGGCGGAATCGCAATGACGCCCTTGCCGGCGCACGCTCGTGGCCGGCACGCTTGCGGCAGCATCTGCCTTCGCTTTCGTCCTGGATTTCGTGAAGGTTCCGGTATTCGCTCGTCTCGGGATCATCTAGTTCTTGTTTTAATGGGGCCAGGGGCGAAGCCCCTGCCCTGCCTATTTGCCCGTGAGGATACGCTCGACGAGTTCGCGCACCGTGGGAACAAAACCGTTGGAATAAAAGGGATCGGTGGCGAAGCGATGGCCGTTGTGACCTGAGAACATTAAATTATTCTCGAGAGCGGCCTCGTCATCCGGCGCTGCGTGGGAGATGTCCTGCAGGGTTTTCTGGATACAGAAGCTACGCGGATCGGCTTTTTTGCCGTTGTCGTAATTTGGGGGGTCCTGGCTCCAGTTCGAGAAACGGCACTGGCTGAGGCACCCCATGCAATTGATCTGGTCGGTGTGGATTTCATTGGCTTTTTCCGGCTCCACGAAAATGAGAGTGGAATCCGGGGTGCGCATCGCCTCGGTAAAACCTGCCCCCTCCCAGTCTTTCACGCGCGCGTAGTCCGGCGCGGTGAGATAGACTGAGCGTTTGCGGGCGCCGACGCCATATTCGACCAGATGCTCGCCAACGGGTTCGTGCGAATAGGCGACTTGGCGATCGTTGCGGCCACGCAGCTCCTGGATGAAGCTGTTGTTCACCGCGGAGGAGTAGAACCCTGTGGGAGAGAAGCGGTTGAGGAACACGTCACCTGGTTTAAGCGTGCGCAGACGCTCTTTCCAGCTTGCCGGGATCGGGCTTTCGCGCGTCAGCAACGGTCGGGTGCCGAACTGGAAGGCAACGGGGCCAAGATCGGGGTTGTCGATCCAGTCCTCCCATTCCTCCAGCGCCCAAACGCCGCCGGCCATGATGATCGGGGTTTCTCCGAGGCCGAACTCACGCATGATCTTGCGCAGGGCAAGCACACGAGGATAGGGGGATTCGGGTCTTGCGGGGTCTTCGCTGTTGGAAAGGCCATTATGCCCGCCGGCAAGCCAGGGATCCTCGTAAACCACGCCGCCGAGCAAATGGGCGACCTTGCAGTAGGCGCGCTTCCAGAGAGCGGAAAAGGCGCGGCCCGAGGAGACGATGGGGTAATAGTGGACGTTGAATTTGGCGGCGATCTCTGAAAGCCGGTAGGGCATGCCGGCACCGCAGGTGACGCCATTTACGATGCCTTTGGTACGCTCCAGAATGCCGGAGATGACCCGTTCAGCGCCGCCCATCTCCCAAAGAATATTGGCGTGGATGCGGCCCTTGCCGCCGGAAATCTCATAAGCACGCTCGGCCTGGGCAACGCCGCCCTCGATCGCAAAGGCAATCAGCTCCTCATGCCGGTCCCGCCGGGTTCTGCCATGATAAATCTGCGGGATGAGTTGTCCTTGATCATCGTAGCTATCCGCATTGACGGCGGAAAACGTGCCGGCGCCGCCGCCGGCCGCCCAATGACCGCTGGTGACGCCGTTGGAAACGGCGATGCCCTTGCCGCCCTCGACCAGAGGTAGAATTTCAGTGCCGCCCATGCGTATGGCGTTGATAAGCTTCATTTTAAGAGAACCTCGGCTTGGCTGGGTCGTGTCCCCATGGATGGCGCGCCCTATATAACGTGGCCCCTATTACCAGATTGACACACGGCGTGAAGTGGGGCCGGGTTCAATTCCATGTGGCCTGGCAGGAATAAAGAGGGGAGCGAGGATTTGGCCAGCCGGGCGGGACATCATATAACGCCCGAATGGATTTGAATTTCTCCGAGGACGAGATCCGGCGTTATGGGCGGCATATTCTGCTGCGTGAGGTGGGCGGAACCGGCCAAGCCAGGCTGAAGGCCGCGAAGGTGCTGATTGTGGGGGCTGGCGGGCTGGGATCGCCGCTGGCTCTATATCTGGCGGCGGCGGGCGTTGGCACCATCGGCCTGGTGGATGCGGATGTACTGGAACTCTCCAATTTACAGCGGCAGATCGCTCACAGCACCGCCGGTATCGGGCGGGCGAAAGTGGAGTCCGCGGCCGAGGCGATGCTGCGGATCAACCCGCTGGTGCAGGTGGATATCCATAACATGCGGCTGGATGCCGGGAACGTGGCCGGGTTGATCGAAGGCTATGATATTATCTGCGACGGAACGGATAATTTCGCGACCAGGTTTTTGCTGGCCGATGCCTGCGTGGCGGGCAAACGCACATTGATCAGCGCGGCGGTGCTACGCTTCGAGGGGCAGCTTTCGACGTTTAAACCGCATTCCGATCCTCAAGGACCATGCTACCGCTGCCTGTACCCTGAACCGCCGCCGGAAGGGCTGGTGCCAAGCTGCTCCGAGGCCGGTGTGCTGGGCGCAGTGACCGGCGTGATGGGCACATTGCAGGCGACCGAAGTGCTGAAAGAGATTTGCGGGATCGGGACTTCAATGTCCGGCTGGCTGCTGATCTGGGACGCGCTGGGCATGGAATTCAGGAAAATCCGGCTGCGGAAAGACCCGGCGTGCCCCGTATGTGGTTGAGGGGGTTCGCACTTGCTCTGATCTTGCTCTGCGGCGCGGCGCCGCCTGTTGGCACCGGGCCAGGCCCGGCTTTGGGCATTGTGACCAAGCTGCCGGTACCGCGCTTTGTCTCCTTGCGGTCGGATGAAGTGAATTTCCGTGCCGGACCGGGGTTTCAGTACCCCGTGGAATGGGTCTACCAGCGCGAAGGGCTGCCCGTGGAAATTGTCGGCGAGTTCAATGTGTGGCGGCAGGTGGTGGCGCCCGATGGCGGCACCGGCTGGGTGCATGAAGCAACGATACGGGCGCGCCGCACCTTTTATGTAACCGCTACGCAAGTCGTGCTGCGGCGGAGGGCCGACGCGCAGGCAGCACCTGTGGCGTATTTAAATGAAGGCGTGACAGGCAGCTTGATAAGTTGCAGCGCAACGGCGGATTTTTGCAAGGTGGCGGCCGGACATGTAAGCGGCTATCTGGCGCGGAGGGATTTTTGGGGGGCATTCCCCGGTGAGGCGGTAAAGTAGCGCCGGCCGAGATAAAAAATAGTTGTCCACAGAAAAGGACTCGGGACGAAGCAACTGGATATTGCGGGTAGGCAAACCTTTCTCTACTGTATTTTGTAGTAAGATTGAAGGGAGGCCACAATATGGAGTGGACGGACGAGGCAATTTCCAAATTGCGAATCCTTTGGACCGAAGGTCTTTCAACGGCTGAAATTGGCCGGCGGCTGAACATTTCCAAAAACGCCGTGGTCGGCAAGGCACACCGGCTGAACCTGACCGCACGCCCCTCCCCGATCCGCCGCCACGAGGGCGAGGCTGCCGGCCCGCGCCCGAGTGCGCCTAAACGCGCGCAGGGGCCGACTCTGCCACCGCTCTCTGCATCGATGGGGGCACCCGTACCAGGATTGCGAGCCATTATGCCGGCGCCAAAATATAGCCAACGCGCGACGCCGTGCTGCTGGCCGATTGGCGAGCCCGGCAAACCGAGCTTCCATTTCTGCAATGCCGCCGCCGCTGCGGGCAAGCCATATTGCGCGGAACACGCCACAATTGCCTATGTGCGCGTACGCGACCGCCGCGAAGACGTGGCATAGTTTTTTGCTCCCGGCCCTTTAACGCGGTTTTCCGGCGCACTGTGGCGCAAGCCGTCCAGGCGCGGCCGCCTCAAGACGCACATTAAATAAGAGCTATACCAAGGTCACTCTTTGCGACCTTGGTATAGAATGCCGTTCCCCTTTCGCAGCGTAAACGGTAAAAAAATCGGCTTTTTTTGTAACGTTGTGTTGCGATGCAGCACATGATTGCAATTGATGTTTTGCAATTAATGAGCGTAAGCTGGCGCCGCCGGCGGAAATGACCGGTATTAATGACCCACGCCCGGGGAAACCCGGTAAGAAAGGTGTCGATATGGAAACGATGCAAGATGACAAATCAAGCCAGAATACCGCACTCACAGGGATCGTAAAATGGTTCAACCCCGGCAAAGGCTATGGATTTATTGCGCCGGACGCGGGCGGCGCTGATATTTTCGTGCATATCAGTGCGGTTCAGCATGCCGGCCTGCGTAAGCTGAATGAAGGCGAACGCGTGCGCTTTGACCTGCAACAGCGCGAAGGCAGAGTTGCGGCAGATCGGGATCGAACGCGCCAACTGAACAGCCGGCCCGCCATCCTCACAAGCCGCTCCACCTGATATAGAATGACCTGCGGCCCGAAGGGCCACAGTCAGGGAGTCGGGCATGGCGCAGGAATTGGCGGGTTTGGCGGAATACGGCAGTGCAACGCTGCCGCTTTACGGGGTAAGACCGGATGGGCTGGAGGCAATGCTTGCCAGCCTGTCGCCCCCGAACGCGGCTCTTGCGCGTCTCCAGAATTTTAAGGCCGCCGCCGGCGAAATTGTGCGGCTGCCCGGCGAGGATGGGCTGGCGGGCGCTTTGCTCGGGCTGGGCAACGGCCCGGCACTGCACGGTTTTGGCGCTGCGGCGGCTTCTTTGCCGGCCGGTAGCGTTTGGAAAATAGAGCCCGGCGATTTTTCATTCGACGATGCTGCTTTGGGTTTTCTGCTCGGCGCCTACCGGTTCGACCGGCTGAAAACCCAGAAGAAATTTACCCCTGCTCTGCTGGCACAAGAGCAGGTAAGCGCACATGTGCGGGCGGTAGCGCAGGCAGTGTGCGCCGCGCGCGACCTGATCAACACGCCGCCAAATCTTCTGGGCCCCCGCGAGCTGGCGGACGCGGCGATGACGATTGGAGAGCGCTTTGGCGCCGGGATCGAGCGGGTGAACGGAGCCGCCCTTGCCACGCGCTACCCCGCGCTGGCCGCGGTGGGCGCCGGCTCGGAGCGCCCAGGCGAGGCGGTTTTGCTCGAATGGAAGGGTTCCACGGCCGGCGATACCGCGCCGCTGATCTCGCTCTGCGGCAAGGGGGTTTGCTTCGATACCGGCGGCTACGACCTGAAGCCCAGTTCTGCAATGCTGCGCATGAAAAAAGACATGGGTGGCGCTGCCATTTTGCTCAGCCTGACGCAGGCGATAATGACGCTTGACCTGCCGGTCCGGCTGGCGTTGCGGCTGGGTTGCGTGGAGAACAGCGTCTCCGGCCATGCCATGCGCCCCTCGGACGTGTTGCAGACCCATTCCGGGTTGAGCGTGGAGGTTGGCAACACCGATGCGGAGGGACGCCTTGTTTTATGCGACCTCCTCGCGGAGGCCGCCAAGGATTCACCTGACTGGCTGATAGATGCTGCAACGTTGACGGGTGCCGCACGCGTGGCTTTGGGGCCGGACCTGCCTGCATTGTTCTGTACAAACGATGAAATGGCCGAAACCATCCTCTCTGCGGGAATATCAGTACACGATCCTTTATGGCGTTTGCCGTTGTTTGACGGTTACGACAACTGGCTCGACAGCACGGTGGCTGACCTCAACAACGTCTCCTCCAAACCACTGGCCGGTGCGATTATTGCCGCATTATTTCTGCGACGTTTTGTTCCGCAACAACTCGCCTGGGCGCATGTGGATGTTTATGCCTGGAACGATACCGCCAGGCCCGGCCGTCCGGAAGGCGGCGAGGCGCAAACCCTGCGGGCGTTGCTGGCAGCGATCGAAACGCGCGCCAACTCACGGTACGCCGCAATCAAGGGACGATGAAGCCCAGCGCGGTACACGAAGTTGCAATGTTTTCATGTTTTAACGGGTTGTGCGACGTCGCAATGACACATAATAAAGCACGTTCTACCGTTTTTTTTGCGTAAGGTTGCATTAATTTTTTCGGCTCTGGTGTGGAATCTGTGATTAATACCAGGACTGGTAAATTAGTTTTCGGGCTCGACGATCACGGGCCTCGTCTCGATCAGGTAGTATACTGATTGATTTGACCATGTACTGATCGTAAGCTGGGCGAAGATAAGACCCTGCACCGCAACAAAACGCCTTTTAAAACTTGCAAGTTAAGGAATATTGCTATGGCCGCGCAACTTTCATCCGACCAACTGGTTGGAATTTTCCGTGATACGATCGTCTCGCTGGTGCGCCGCGAGGGTGTCGATCTTTCAGCCCGGCAGTTGGGTGTGTTCCTCACCTGCTACCTGAACGAAGGTGGACATACCGTTCGCGGTTTGGCGCATGATTTGAATGTTTCAAAACCCGCCATTACCCGTGCGCTCGACCGGCTGACCGAGCTGGATTTCGTTCGCCGCAAGGTGGACCCGGCGGACCGCCGCAGCGTTCTGGTGCAGCGCACCGTAAAGGGGGCCGCATTTTTGCGCGAAACCCGGCACATCATGACCGATGCGCTCTCCGCCAATAAGACCGAAGCCGCGAGCCGCCGCACCGCGAGCTGAGACCAGCATGATCCGCTGCTGGCGCTTCGCTCCGGCGTGTCTAGCCGTTTGGATGGTGGTGTCCTGGTTGGGGTGGTCGGCGCCGGCAATGGCGCAGACCACCCCGTTGCCGCTTACCGCGGCCGATCAGGCGCTGATTTCCCAGGTTGAAGCCTATCTGAACGACCAGAAAGGCCTGACCGCTAATTTTCTGCAGGTCGCGGCGGACGGCTCAACCCGCACCGGCAAAGCCTGGCTGGAACGGCCGGGAAAGATGCGCTTTGAGTACGACCCGCCGGACAAGCAGTTGCTGGTCGCTGGTTTCGGGCTGCTGGTTTATCACGACCCGGACCTGAACCAGACCACCAATATCCCGCTCAGCACGACGCCGCTGGGAATTTTGCTGGCAAAACACGTAGATTTGAACTCCGGCGGCGTGGTGGTGACGAACATCCAGCGCCAGCCCGGTGAAGACGACATCACGCTGATCCGCAAGGACAAACCCGCCGCAGGAAGCCTGACCTTGGTGTTCGGGACCGACCCGCTGGAGCTGCGGCAATGGGTGGTCAACGATGCGCAAGGGCGGCAGACGCGGGTGAGCCTGTACGATATCGTGCCCGGCGGCCCGTACCCGGACTCGCTGTTCCAATATAATACCGGCACCTCGCCGATTCCCGCCGGCGGGTAAATTCTTGCCCTGGCCCCTGTAGAAGGGCCTCATGGAAATCACGATCGCGACCTGGAACATCAACTCGCTGCGCCTGCGCCAGAATTTGTTGCACAAGCTTATGGACGGGCTGGCGCCCGACGTGATCTGCCTTCAGGAAACCAAGGTGCCCGATGAGTTGTTTCCCGAGGCGATCGCCGGTGCCATCGGGTTCGGGCATGTCCTCAAGCGGGGCATGAAGGGCTATAACGGTGTCGCGATTCTCTCGCGCCTTCCCCTGAAGCTGGTGGATGACACGCCGGACTGGTGTGCCAGGAATGATTGCCGGCACTTGGCAGCAGGGGTGGAAACGGGCAGCGGGCCGGTGGTGATCCATAATTTTTATGTGCCGGCGGGCGGAGATATTCCAGACCCGGAGCAAAATGTTAAATTCGCGCATAAGCTGGATTTTATTGCCGAGGCGCGCGCGCATTTTGCGGCTTACCCGCCGGCACGCAGCGTTCTGGTGGGGGATTTGAATATTGCCCCGCTGGAGAACGATGTCTGGAATCATAAACAGCTTCTGGGCATCGTCAGCCATACGCCGGTGGAGACGCAAGGCTTGAATGCCTGGATGGCACAAGGGTTTGTTGATGCCCTGCGGCATTTCGTGCCACCGGAACAGAAGCTTTACACGTGGTGGTCGTATCGCAACCGGGATTGGGAGATTTCCAACCGTGGGCGGCGGCTGGATCATGTGTGGGTGACACATGACCTGACGCCAGGATTGGTTGGCTATAAAATTTTGAAAGACGCGCGGAACTGGGAACAGCCGTCGGACCATGTGCCCGTCGCGGTGACCTTGCGGGTTTAGAGCCGGATTGTTTTAAAAAACCTGTGGCACCTTAATTTCCCAGCCGGTTTCAATGGGCTCGCAGTAGAGCGGCACGGCGTTGGGTGTGAGGCCCTCTTTTTTCAGGCCCATGAGGTCACGGATGGCGCGGAAGACACCGCCATGGGCGACGATGAGGACAGGGCCAGGCAGCGCCAGCACACGGGCCATCGCCAGTTCCACGCGAGCCGAGAGGTCGGCAAAGGTTTCCGCGCCCTCGGGCGTGTAGCGCCCTTCCAGCCATTCCGGGAACCAGGGCATCAAGGGTTTGCCTTCCATGCCGCCGAAAATGACCTCGCGCAGATCAGGCTCGAAGGTGACGGGCAGGCGCAGAAATTCGTTGACGCCTTCAGTGGTCTCACGCGTACGGAGCATCGGCGAGGAAATGATGGCTGCAATCCCCTGCCCTGCCAGCAGCGGCCCGGCATTGGCGGCCTGAGCACGGCCGGTAGCGTTGAGCGAGATGTCCAGCGCGCCCTGCGAGAGGCCGGCGGCGTTGTATTCGGTCTCACCGTGGCGGAGAAACCAGAAGGGCGTGGCGGTGAGCGCCAATTAGAACCGGCTCTCGGTGGCAGGCGCGCGCCGTGCGGCCTGCATGCAATGAATGCCCCTCGGGCAGGCGTTAGGCGAACAGAAACGTTTCAAGGGCGCTCCTTAGGTCAGTCGAAGAGTGAGGAGACCGAACTCTCGGTGGAAATGCGGCGCATCGCCTCGGCCAGCAAGGGGGCGATGGAAAGCTGGCGGACGTTATGGGCGAGACGCACGGCTTCGGTCGCGGCAATGGAGTCCGTAATGGTCAGCATTTCGATTTTGGACGCCGCGATGCGCGCGACGGCGCCGCCGGAGAGTACGCCATGGCTGACATAGACGCTGACGGAACGCGCATTGGCAGCCAGCAGCGCCTCCGCGGCATTGCACAGCGTACCGCCGGAATCCACGATGTCGTCGATGATGATGCAATCGCGGCCTTCAACCTCACCGATGATGTTCATCACTTCCGAGACGCCCGCGCGTTCACGGCGTTTGTCGATAATCGCAAGGTCCGTATTGAGGCGCCGGGCGATAATGCGCGCGCGCAGCACGCCGCCGACATCCGGGGAGACGATCATCGGTTCGCGGCCCGTGAAGCGCTGTTCGATGTCCTGGGAGAAGAGCGGGCGCAACGGTGAGGTTATCCACGGGAATATCGAAAAACCCCTGAATCTGCCCGGCATGCAGGTCCATGGTCAGGACGCGGTTGGCGCCGGCCTCGGTGATGAGGTTGGCGACCAGTTTGGCCGAGATGGGCGTGCGGGAGCCGGATTTACGGTCCTGCCTGGCATAGCCGAAATAGGGGATGACGGGGGTGATGCGGCGGGCCGAGGCGCGGCGCAGCGCGTCGCAGGTGATCAGCAGCTCCATGAGATTGTCGTTGCTCGGGAAGGAGGTGCTTTGCACCACGAACACATCCTCGCCGCGAACGTTTTCGTGAATTTCCACGAAAACCTCCATATCGGCAAAACGGCGGACGGAGGCGCGGGCAAGCGGCAGGTTTAAACCGGCGGCGACAGCTTCTGCCAGCGGGCGATTGCTGTTGCAGGCAACAATTTTCATTTTTGGGCTTTCCGGTTGAACTCGTGGCCGGTCTTTAGCAATGGGGCCGGGGCATGTCCATCAACCGGAGAGTTCCCGTGAACGTTCCGTGGCAGCCTGGATGGCCTGGGCAAAAGATTTTGGCCAGGCGTCATCCGCGCGCAACACTGCCAGCGCCCGCTCGGTCGTGCCTTTGGGCGAGGTGACGGCGATGCGAAGGTTGGCGGCGTCTTCTTCCGAGGCAGCCAGCAATGCCGCCGAACCGATGATCGTCTGGCGGGCTAGCTGGCGGGCAAGATCCCACGGCAGGCCCTGGTCGACGCCGGCTTTCTCAAGAAGCTCGGTCAGCAGGAACACATAGGCAGGACCGCCGCCGGAAATCGCCGTTACGGGGTCCAGCAAAGCCTCATCATCGACCCAGGTAATCTGGCCAGTGGCGGCGAGCAAATCGTTGGCAAGGGCTTTCTGGTGCGGCGAAACCTGCGCGCCCGCAACCGCGACGGTGATGCCCTGGCGTACCGCGGCCGGGGTGTTGGGCATGGCGCGCACCAATGCCGCCTTCACGCCCAGCATCCCGCCAATCGCATGCAGGGTCTTGCCCGCCATGATGGAAATAAACACGGCGCGGCCGGCAAACCGCGCATAAGCCGGAAGAACCTCGGCGGCCATTTGGGGCTTGACCGCCAGAACGACCGCGCTGGGCACAAAACCAAGCGGGATATCAGACGCCGCCGCGACAACGGTAATGTTCGGGCCAGCCAGCCGTGCGGCCTCAGGCGATGGGTCCACCACCACGACGGCGTTAAACCCCCGCTCCTGCCAGCCGGCCAGCATGGCACCGCCCATGCGCCCGCCCCCAACCAGGAGAAGCGGCGGGAGGCCGTCAGGCTCCGTAATCATCGCCAGCGTAGGATTCATGCCTCCCCGACGCATTCCAGCATGGCGGCCTCTAAGGCATCGTCCGGGGATTTACCCTCCCAGAGCACGAACTGAAAAGCAGGAAAGAAACGTTCGCACTCGGTCAGCCCGATGTCCACCAGATCCTCTATGGATTCGGCCGATGCCGTAGGAGTGCCGCGAAGAAGAATGGAATGGCGGTAGATCGGCAAGCCGGTATCCTCGTCCATGCCAAAATGGCCGATCCAGAGTTTTTCATTCGCTTTGGCCAGAAGTTCATAGAGCGCCGTGCGGCGTTTTACCGGGGCTTTAAGGTCGAAGGCGCAGGAGAAGTGCATGACCGAGATTTCGTGCGACCAGGAAAAATACAGTCCGTAATCGCACCATTTACCGGGGGCTTCGGCGGCCATGTCGGAATCCGAACGGCGGTCGAAGGCCCAGTCATTGGCATCGATGATCTGCTCGACAAGGTCGAGCGGGTTCGCAGCGGTTGCGTTATCGTAGGAGATGGCGAGGCTCGTCATGGGAGTCTCCTTTATCCAAGATGGCCAAAGCGGGCAGAGACAACTCCAGCAATGGGGCTGGCGAGCGTTTCTCCACCACGACTCCAAGTCTATCGGGTTTTTGCAAGGCACCGCAATGCAGAAATTCCCAAGTTTAGGAGTCGTTTCGTATATCCACGCGGTTATACCCGGCGCATGGCCGCACCGTTATAGCGCGCGATGGGGCCAAGCTCAGCTTCAATGCGCATGAGTTGGTTGTATTTCGCATTACGGTCCGAGCGGGCGAGCGAGCCGGTTTTGATCTGTCCGCAATTGGTGGCGACAGCGAGATCGGCGATGGTGGAATCCTCGGTCTCGCCCGAACGGTGCGACATGATGGCGGTGAAGCCGGCGCGGTGGGCGATGTCCACGGCTTCGAGCGTTTCGGTTAGCGTACCGATTTGGTTGACCTTCACCAGGATGGAGTTCGCGGTGCCGGCCGCAATGCCCCGGCGCAGGCGAACCGGGTTGGTGACGAACAGATCATCGCCCACGAGCTGGAGTTTGGCCCCCAGACGATCGGTGAGAAGTTTCCAGCCCTCCCAGTCATCCTCCGAGCAGCCATCCTCGATCGAGGCGATGGGATAGCGGGCGGCGAGGTCTTCCAGATACGCCACCATGCCAGCAGCATCGAATTTTTTACCCTCGCCTGCCAGGTTGTAGATGCCGTCCTTGAAGAACTCGGTAGCGGCGCAATCGAGCGCGAAGGTGATGTCCTCACCGGGGCGGTAGCCGGCGCGCTCGACGGCCTTGGAAATAAACCCGAGCGCCTCGTCGGCGGATTTCAGGTTCGGGGCAAAACCGCCTTCATCACCAACATTCGTATTGTAACCAGCCTCCGAAAGGGATTTTTTGAGCGTGTGGAAAATCTCGGCGCCGATCCGCACGGCTTCCGCGACGGAGGCGGCGCCAATCGGCTGGATCATGAACTCCTGGATATCGATCGGGTTGTCGGCGTGCTGGCCGCCATTGACGATGTTCATCATCGGGACCGGAAGCGTGCGGGCGGAAACGCCGCCGACATACCTATATAAAGGCAAGCCGTTATCGGCGGCGGCGGCCTTGGCCAGGGCGAGCGAGACGCCGAGGATGGCATTGGCGCCTAAGCGCGATTTGTTGGGTGTTCCGTCCAGGTCGATGAGAATATTGTCGATGCCGATTTGCTCTTCGGCGTCCATGCCGCCGATGGCGTCCAGGATTTCGCCCTCGACCGCGGCGACCGCTTTGCGCACGCCCTTTCCGCCGTAACGGGATTTGTCGCCATCACGCAGCTCAACGGCTTCATGCGCGCCGGTGGAAGCGCCGGAGGGCACGGCGGCACGGCCAAAAGCGCCGGATTCAAGCAACACATCGACCTCGATGGTGGGGTTGCCCCGGCTGTCCAGAATTTCGCGGGCAATGATATCGGCAATGGCGGTCATGGCTGGCTCCTGCTGATGATTGGCGCGAGGTAGACCAACGCGCACGGACAGGCAAGGTACGCTTGGTGTTTCGGGCACCTGCCAGGCTGTGAGACAGGCAATAGCTCAAAAAAACATAGCTTAAAGGTCATATTTATGGTGTTGACCAAAATCTGTAGTACGCTAACGAGCATGTCATAACCGGAGTGAGAAACAGCAGGTCAAAACTGCGCTTTTATACATCCGGAACAAAAAAGTTCGGGGTTTGCGCTTCTCCATACGGCAATGCACCTGTCATAATCGGCAGTTTTTTCTGCCTGGAGAGAAGATTTCATGGATTCGCCACCGCTTGTTGCCATAGAACACAACACCATCCAACCCATTCCGCTGGACAAGCGCCACGGCACCTGGAGCTATCTCTTCACGATCTGGTTCGGCATAAACATGAACCTGCTGACCGTGATCACCGGGGCGCTCGCCACCACGTTGTTCGGGCTCACCTTCCTGCAGGGCTCCTTCGCGCTTGTGCTGGGTATTCTCATCGGCACGGTCTTCATGGCCCTGCACGCCGCCCAAGGGCCGCAACTCGGCGTGCCGCAAATGGTGCAAACGCGCGGGCAATTCGGCTCGATGGGCGCCATCGTCGTGGTTTTCGCCGTGGTGCTGATGTATATCGGCTTCATCGCCTCCAACCTCGTGCTCGGCGGCCAGTCGATCCATTCCATCGCGCCTGGGTTCAGCATCAATAACGGTGTCATCCTGGTCGGCGTCGTCAGCCTGATCGCGGCGGTCTACGGCTATGACCTGCTGCACGAATACAGCAAATATGTCTCGATCATCACCGGGCTTGCGCTGCTGGTGGTGTTCATTTCGCTGGTGCTCTTCGTCGGCCTGCCGAAAAATTTCATGACGACCGGCGCCTTCACCTGGCCGAATTTCATCGGCGCGATGACGCTGGCGGCACTCTGGACACTCTCCTTCGCACCTTATGTGTCGGACTATACCCGCTACATGCCGGTAAATACGGGCGTCGTGCCGTCCTTCTGGGCGACCTACTGGGGCACGACGCTGGGCTCCAGCCTGCCGATGATCCTGGGCGCGATGCTCGGCGTCATCGTCGGTAATGGCGATCTGGTGGCGGGCTTCACCACCGCTTCGAGCGGCCTGGCTGTGCCGATCGTGCTCATCTTCACCTTCGGCCTGGCCTGCGCGACCGCGCTGAACGTGTATTGCGGCGTGCTCGCTCTGCTCACTTTGGTGCAGACCTTCGTGACCGATTGGATGCCCGGCAAAACCGCCCGCATCGTTGTCAGCGTCCTGATCTCCGCCGGCTGCGTCGCGATCGGCATCATCGGGCAGGCGAATTTTCTCACCAACTACATGAACTTCCTCTATATCCTGCTCTACGTGCTGGTGCCATGGACCGCGATCAACCTGGTCGACTACTACCTGGTGCATCACGGCTCCTACGACGTCGCCTCCTTCGTGAAATCCGATGGCGGCATCTACGGGCGTTTCCAATGGCCGGCACTGATCTGCTACGCTATCGGCTTTGCCATCGAGGTGCCATTCATGTCGCAGGAGCTCTATACCGGGCCGCTTGCGAAAATGATGGGCGGCGCGGATATCTCCTGGATCGTCTGCCTCGCGGTGATCAGCCCGCTCTACTATTACGTCTCCAAGAGCCGGGCCAAGGATCTGGTTCCCGTCATCGCGGCCGAATAATTTTGCCCTACATCCTCCCCCCGGTTTAACCGCCGGGGGGAGGAAACTGTTACTTGAGAGGAATTTGCGAGACTATGGATATCGCAAAAAGCAAGGTCACGTCTTATAAAGACCCGAAACTACCACCGCAGATCGCGGTTTCCGACAAGCCGGATTGGGCTACAAATCTCACCACGATAAGTGCCACGGATGCGCAAACGCTGGTCGCGGTCATCCGCACTCTTTATCCGCATGACGCACTGCCGGAAACCCTGTACCGCCGCGTGGTTTTGCACTTCGACCGGCTGAACGTGGCGGCGCGACTGGAAAAATTCTGCGCGGAGATCAGCGCGTTCTGGTCCCTCCCGTTCGCTGAATTACCTGAGAGCTACCGCGTACAGGTTTTGAAAAAAGTCGAGGCCACGCCGGAGTTTTTTTTCGTGCAGCGGATGGCGGTGCGGTATTTATACGACGACATCAACATCTGGGCGGCTTTTGGATATGAAGGCGCCTCCGTCCATCTTGGCGGCTATGTCAAACGCGGTTTCAATGACCTCGACTGGCTGCCGCCGCTACCGAATGATCTGTAATGACCAGTTTTGATAAAACAGACAGCGACGTCACCGTTATTATCGGCTCAGGCGCCGGCGGCGGCACACTCGCGAACGAACTTTGCCAGCGCGGCAAAAAAGTCGTGCTGCTGGAAGCAGGCGCGCATCTCACCGCGAAGGATTTCGTGAACGATGACTGGGCGGCGTATGAAATGCTCTCCTGGCTCGACAAGCGCACCGCCTCGGGCAATTGGCGCGTCGCGAAGGACCACCCGGAGACGCCCTCCTGGCATTGCAAAGTTGTCGGCGGCACCACGACGCATTGGTCCGGCTGCACATATCGCCTCACGGCGGACGAAATGCGCGCGCGCAGCGTATATGGCGAAATCGCGGGCGCGAGCCTGATCGACTGGCCGATCACGCTGGAAGAGCTGGAGCCTTATTACGAACGTGCCGAGCGCAAAATGGGCGTATCGCGCACCAATGGCCTGCCAGCACTGCCGGCCAACAATAATTTCAAGGTCATGTACTGGGGCGCGAAACGCCTCGGGCTGGAAAAGATTTCGACCGGCAGCCACGCGATCAACGGCGTTCCTTACGATGGCCGGCCAGCCAGCATCCAGGATGGTTTTACCGTCTCCGGCGACAAACATGGCGCTCGCTGGTCCACGCTGAATGTCGAAATCCCCTACGCGCTCGCCACGGGAAAACTCGATCTTCGGCCGGGCTGCCGCGCTATAAACATCGAACATGACGAGGCCGGGCGCGCCAGCGCGGTGGTGTATGTGGATGCCGAGGGTGCAACGCAGCGCCAGGCGGCGGCGGTTGTTGTGCTTGCCGGAAATTGCATTGAGTCGCCACGGCTTTTGCTCAACTCGGCCAGCGGCCGCTACCCCAACGGCCTTGCCAATGGCAACGATCAGGTCGGGCGCAACTATCTCCGCCATGTGGTGCAGACCGTGTGGTCGGTGTTCGACCAACCGGTAAACATGCATCGCGGCGAGCTGATGGGCGGGATGATCGCCGATTTCGCCCACCACGATGCCTCACGTGGATTTGCCGGCGGATACTACATCGAACTCAACGCCATGGGGCTGCCGAGCACTGCGGCCTTCCTCGACCCCGGCTGGTGGGGGCGCGATTTTGCCAGTGTCATCGAACAATACGATCATATCGCCGGGCTGTTCATGACCGGTGAGGACATGCCGCAACCGGGCAACCGCGTGACGCTGACCTCGGAACTCGACCGCTTCGGCGTGCCGGTCGCTAACATCCATTACGACGAGCACCCGAACGACCTGCTGATACGCGCCCATGGTTACAAAACCCTCACTTCCATCCACAAAGCCGCCGGTGCAAAACGCTCGATCGAAAGCCCGGCCTACCCCGCCTCGCATAATCTCGGCTCCAACCGCATGAGCAGCAAACCGGAAGACGGCGTGCTTAACCGCAACGGCCAGACCTTTGAGATACCGAACCTGCTGATCGCCGATGGCAGCGCATTTGCCACCGGTGGCGCCTGCAACCCCACTCTGACCATTGTGGCTTTGGCGATCCGGCAGGCAGAGTTTATAGCAAACGGCCTCGCGTAACCATTCAAGGAGCCTTCAACCATGAAATTACACCGCCTGATGGCAACACCGGCAACGGTGAGTTTTGGGATATTCGACGCAGCGATTCCGCCGGTTTTGACCGTGGAGTCGGGTGACACTGTGGTTGTGGAGACATTTTCGGGCAGTGCTTCGGAGATGCCCGAATCGGGGTTTGTGGTGCCGCCGGGTTTGGTTGCAATTCATGAGGCGCGGTTGCCGCAGATTGGGCCGCATGTGCTGACAGGGCCGATCGCGATTGCAGGGGCGCAGCCGGGCGATGTTCTGGAAGTCCGGATTGAGGCGATAGAGCCGGGCGCCGATTGGGGCTGGTGCGGGATTTTCCCTTTATTGGGTACGCTGCCTGAGGAATTTCCGATGCGGGATGTTTCTTATATTCCCGTGGACCGGGAGGCGCGGACGGCGCAACTGCCCTGGGGGCCGACTTTGGCGTTGTCGCCGTTTTTCGGCGTGATGGGGGTGGCGCCGGCGCCGGTTTATGGCGCGCTTTCCAGCAAGGAGCCGCGCCAGCATGGCGGCAATTTGGACAACAAGGAGATGGTGGCCGGCAGTACGCTGTTTCTGCCCGTTTTTGTGCCGGGCGCGAATTTCATGGTGGGTGACGGCCATGGCCTGCAAGGCGACGGCGAAGTGTGCGTGACGGCGCTGGAGATGTGCCTGACCGGTACGTTTACATTTGTGCTGCATCCACGCACCGACCCAGGATCGAAGGTTTTCAGCTATCCGCGGGCCGAGACGCCGACGCATTTTATTTCCATGGGAATGCATGAAGATTTAGGCCAGGCCACGCAGATTGCCTTGCGGGAGATGATTGCGTTCATTTGCAGCCGCACGGATTTAACGGCGGTCGAGGCGTATAAAACCTGTTCGCTTGCAGTGGATTTTCATGTGACGCAGACCGTGAATGGCGAAAAGGGCGTGCATGGCATGTTGCGCAAGGGGCTACTGTTTTAGCATAGGTTTTTCTGACCCTAGGCTATGATAGTATCGATTTTATCTTTTTAACGGTTTCGTCCATGTTCGGCCCTCAACTTTCAAAGGATGTCTGTCCATGATCCGTACCGGCGCGCAATATCGGGATTCAATTCGTGACGGCCGGCAGGTTTGGGTGAATGGCGAGCGCGTAGCCGATGTGACCACGCATCACATGTTCAAGCCGCTGGTCGATATTCGCGCGCGGATTTATGACATGCAGCATGAGGCAGCTCATGCGCCGGTGATGTCCTACCGCGATGAGCTTGGCCAGACTTGCGCGGTTGGCTCGAAACTCCCGTTTACGCAAAATGACTGGCACCAGAAACGCGCCGCGACGGATGCCGTGCTCGACGAGGTGGGCGGCATCGTCACACGCGTCGGCGATGAGACAATCGGCGAGATGTGGTCGCTGTACGACGGGCAGGACGTGCTGAACGAGGTGAATCCGCAATTCTCGGAGAATATCCGCCGGCATATCGATCTTAGCGTTCGCAACGACCCGTTCCATGTTTCGGCAAATACCGACCCGAAGGGTGACCGCAGCAAAAAGCCGCAGGACCAGGACCCGGACATGCTGCTGCATGTGGTGAAGGAGACCGATGCAGGAATTATCGTGCGCGGCGCGAAATACGAAACCGCCGCGGCCTATGCCAACCAGGCGTTTACCAAGCCGACGATCGCGAACTGGGGCAATGCGGAACTCTCCGACTATGCGGTTGGGTTTGTTTGTGATCTCGGCTCGCCGAATTTAAAATTCATCTGCCGGACCGGGTTCGCCGGCCGCGCGCCGGCCGAGGATTATCCGCTATCCAATAAGTTCGATGAAGTCGACACGCTGGTGATTTTCGATAACGTGCTGATCCCTTGGGAGAATGTGCTGTTCTACCGGCATACCAAAGCCGCGACGTACATCCGCTCCACGCTGCATCGCTACTCCGCGTTTGCTTTCGTACAGCGCAATCTGAAGCTGGCGGATATGATGATCGGCGCCGCGTTGTATAACGTGAAGCAGACCGGGCTGGACAGCCAGCAGGCGGTGCAGGAAAAACTCGCGCGACTGGCCTGCTACCGTGAGGGCATCAACGCGCATCTGACCGCCGCGATTGCAACGGCGCAGCCCAGCCCTGGAGGTTTGCTGATGCCAAACCAGTCGCTGCTCTATACCGGCCGCGTGCTGGCGTGCTCGCAACTGCACGAGATGATGCATATCACGCGCGAACTTTGCGGCGGGCAGATTTGCGTGACACCGGATGCCGCGTCCTTCCGCGACCCGGAAACCGCCCCCTGGCTGGAGAAGTTCTATACGATCAACGATCAGTGGCAGGCCGATGACCGGCGGAAGCTGCTGGCATTTGCACGGGATCTGGTGAATTCCGATTACGCTGGCCACCGTTTGACCTTCCAGCTTTTCGCGCAATCGCCGCCGTTCGCGCATCTGGCGGCGGTGTACCGCAGTTTCGACTGGGATGAGACGCTGCGTGTGACGCACAAGGCGGCGGGATTATCCGGCAACGTTCCGGGGGGTGCTGAATCACTCCCGCGCGCGGCGGAGTAGGCCGATGCTGCATAAAAGGCTGCGGCCATTCAACACGCGCGACACCTACCCCGAACAAAAACTCGACAATGATCTGTGTCAGGCGGTGATCGCGGGGAAAACGATCTATCTGCGCGGCCAGGTGGCGCAGGATCTGGACACGCGCGAAAACGTGGCGGTCGGCGACCCGGCGGGCCAGGCCGAAAAAGTGATGGAGAACATCGCACTGCTGCTGAGCGAGGCGGGTGCATCGCTGGAGTGCATTTGCAAGGTGACCGTTTACCTCACGGATATTCGCTATCGCGAGCCGGTGTATCGTGTGGCTGGCAAATGGCTGAAGGGCGTGTTTCCCGTGTTCACCGGTTTGGTGGTTGTTGCCCTCGCCCGGCCGGAATGGCTGGTCGAAATCGACGTGACCGCCGAACTGCCCTGAAGTGACGCTGCCGCCATTTGGCGGAGCGGAGCGTGCTGGCGTAAAGAGCCAGCATGTGTTCGATCATTTTGAAAATTGACGCGCAGGGCGTATTTATCGGGGCCAATCGCGACGAGATGGTGTCGCGCCTCTGGGAAATGCCGGCGGCATATTGGCCGGGGGTGGTGGCCGGGCGCGATGTGCTGGCTGGCGGGACCTGGGCAGGGGTGAACCGGCACGGTGTCGTGGCGGCAATACTTAACCGCGAGGGCAGCCTGGGCCCGGCACCTGGCAAAAACAGCCGTGGCGAACTGCCGATCATGGCCTTGACCCACAAAACCGCCGCTTCCGCCGCCGATGCGCTGAAGCGCCTGGATGCGGGGATGTATCGCAGTTTTAACCTGGTGGTGGCGGATTCTGCTGGCGGATTTCTGCTCCGTGGATTGGAAGCTGGCCCCCCTGTAACCTCAAAGCTCGAAAACGGTGTCACGATGATCACCTCCGGCGAGCCGAACGATGTTTCACATCCCCGGATTGCAAAACATCTGCCGAGGTTTGCAGCCACGGGGTTTGAGGATTGGGGCGCGTTGCTGGCGGATAGCTCGGGCGCCTGGGAAACAACCCTGAACATTCCGGAGCGGAACGGGTTTGCCACCGTGTGCTCGTCCCTGATCGCCCTGCCCCGTCATGGCAATCCGGAATGGCAATTTGCCGTTGGGCGCGCGCCGGATGGTTTCCATTTTAAGAGTTTAATGCTCTGATCTGAACTCAAGGGGAGAGCGGAAATTGATAAAAATTCTGTTGTTGCCGATCTTCGTGATCGCGCTGGCGGTGCCGTTTTTCAACCGCACCGGGCCGGCTTTGTTCGGATTTCCGTTTTTCTACTGGTATCAGATTGCGGCCGTGCCGGTCTCCTCGCTGCTGACCTACATCGTGTTCCGCGCCGAAGATAAGGGCGGAGCCGAATAATGGCTTATCCCGTCGCGACCATAGTTTTTCTTGTCCTGATTACGCTCGTCATCATTCTTGGCTTTACGGCCGGGCGGTGGAAGGCCGGCGATATGAGCCATATCGAGGAATGGGGGCTGGGCGGCAGGCGCTTCGGCACCTGGGTCTCGTGGTTTTTAATCGGCGGTGATGTTTATACCGCCTATACATTCATCGCGATCCCGGCGTTGATGTTCGGGGCGGGGGCGCTGGGGTTTTTCGCGGTGCCCTATACCGTGGTGTGCTACCCGATTTTGTATCTGGTGTTCCCGAAACTCTGGAAGGTGGCGCAGAAACACGGCTACATCACCGGGCCGGAATTCGTGCGCGGGCGCTATGGCAACAAATATCTGGCGCTGGCCGATTGGGGTAACGGGGATTTTTGCCACCATGCCCTATATCGCGCTGCAACTGATCGGCATGCAGACGGTGATCGGCGCGCTAGGAATCCCTGGGCATCTTCCGCTGATCATCGCCTTCGCGGTGCTGGCGGCGTTTACCTACACATCCGGACTGCGCGCGCCGGCGATGATTTCGATTGTGAAAGATTTGCTGATTTATCTCACCGTCATTGTCGCGGTGATCGTGATCCCCATGGAACTTGGAGGATTTGGCGCGATATTCGCGAAAATCCCACCGGCGAAACTGCTGTTGGCCACACCTCCCGCAGGCAGTGGCGGGGCCTATAGCGGCTATATCACGCTCGCTCTTGGCTCGGCGATGGCGCTGTTTTTATACCCGCATGCGACCACGGGAATTTTGAGCGCGTCCGGCCCGCGCGTGATCCGCCGCAACGCCGCACTGCTGCCAGCCTATACGATCATGCTAGGGTTATTGGCGCTGATGGGGTTCATGGCGGTGGCCGCTGGCGTGCAAACCATGCCGCAATACGCCGCCGGTTTCGCGCATTATGGTGCCAGCTTCGCGGTCCCGGCGCTGGTGCTGCAATCTTTCCCCGGCTGGTTTGCCGGCGTGGCCTTCGGCGCCATTGCCATCGGCGCGCTGGTGCCCGCCGCGATCATGGCGATAGCGTCCGCCAATATCTTCACCCGTGACATCTACACGCAGTTCATCACCTCGGCGAAGGCCGGGGGCGAGGCGCATGTGGCGAAACTGTTTTCCATCGTGATGGTGGTGGGCGCGGTGGTGTTCATTCTCATCATCCCGAATACCTACGCGGTGCAACTGCAATTGCTGGGCGGCATGTGGATTATCCAGACCTTCCCGGCGATCGTGTTCTCGGTGTTCACGCGATTCTTCAACGGCTGGGCGCTGCTGGCGGGCTGGGCCGTGGGGATTGTGAGTGCGACCTGGCTGGTGGCGCTGAACCATTTCGCCGGGGCCGTCTGGGCGTTCCACGTGCTGGGCTTTACGCTGCCGAGCTATATCGCGCTGGCGACCGTGATCGTGAATGCGGCCGTGGCGGCGGCGCTGAGCCTGCCGCTCAATGCCATGGCGTCCGACCGCGCCGGCGATGAAACCGCCGCGGCGGACTATATCTGATCAGAAAATCTTGTTGATGAGATCGTCGCCAATGCCAAAACCAGCGCCGGTGACGATCGCGCGGCCGAAGCCGGAATTGAACAGCCCGCCGAGAAAACCGCCGCCGCCCTGCTGCGGGTAGCCGCCGCCGAAGCTCTGCTGCGGATAGGGCTGCTGCTGCGGCATCGGGTTCTGGTTGCCCCAGGGCGATTGCGCGGGGAGCTGCTGCGCGGCCTGGGCCTGGTTCTCGACATAATTATGCAGGGCTTGCAGCAGGTTGGAGACCTGATTCTGCTCGGCCTGAATGGCCAGCGCGATGCTTTTCAGATCCAACAGCCATTCCCGCGCGTCCTGGTTGCCGGCCTGGGCTGCGGTTTGCAGTTTCTGGGCAAGCTCCTTGATCTCACCTACCGTCTGACCCGCCTGAGATTGCAACTGATTGTAATTGCTATCGATGGTTTGGATATCCATGAAGACCCTCCTCTGGTTCGGTTCCCGTTATAGGGTGTTTTGGAGCGCAAGCCGAGGGGGCGGCGCGCCTTACGCGGCCTTGCGTCTGTCCCGGCGGTAGGCGGTGCAGGCTTCGCCAAAGGCTTCGAACAGGCGTTTGCGGTCGGGGAAATGCGTAACCTCCCATTCGGGGTGCCACTGCACGGCGAGTGCGAAATTCTTGGCACCCTCAACACGCACGGCCTCGATCGTGCCGTCTGGCGCTATGGCCTCGACGGCAAGGCCCGCGGCGAGCTGGTCAATGGCCTGGCCATGCAGCGAATTGACCTGGATTTTTTCGCCGCCAGAGATGTCAGCAAGCGTGCCGGAGAGCATGACCTCGTGCTTGAGGGCAAAACGCTGCTCACCCTCCCCGGCCCGGTGGTCCATGCGGCCGGGCACGTTATGCACCTCCTGAAAGAGGGTTCCGCCAAGTGCCACGTTGAGTTCCTGCATGCCGCGGCAGATGCCCAATATGGGCACGCCGCGTTCCAGCGCGGCGAGGATGAGCGGCAAGGTGGTGGCGTCCCGCTCGGGGTCGTGGGCATCCGGCGTGGCGTCAAAGTCAGCGCCGTAGCGCATCGGCGCGACGTTCGAGGGACTGCCATTGAACATGATGCCGTCCAGCCGGTCCAGCAATGCCAGCATGTCTTCGCCCTCGGGCGGGATGAGCACGGGAATCGCGCTGGAGGCAGCCATAAGGGCCGCACCATAGCGCGCCGGCGTGGCGTGCTGGATGTAACCGGCGATCAGTTTGGTACAGGCTGGAATTCCGATGATGTTAGGTGTCATGTTAGCTCTCCGCTGCGGCGAAACTTAAGCTAGGGCGCAGGCTGGCCGCAAGCATGACAGCGCCCGCGCATAGCAGCATCGTAAGCGCCATGGGTCTGGATGTGCCGTCCGCGAGCACACCCACAGCCAAGCCGGCAATGGCGCCGCCGGAATATTGCATGGTGCCGAGCAGTGCCGAGGCACTCCCGGCATGGGCCTGGTGGCGGGAGAGCGCACCAACCATGGCGCAGGGCGTGATCAGGCCAAACCCCGCCTCGCAGACCAGAAGGCCGCCGGCGATGGCGAAAGGCCCCAGCGGATTCCAGGCCAAAGCGGTGAGAGCGAGGCAGGCCACCACGAGTATCACGCTGGCGATGGTGATGATCGGCGCAATGCCGAAGCGTTGCACCAGCGCGGGGTTGAGCTGGTTATAGCCGATATAGGCCACGGAATTGAAGCCGAACAAAGCCGCGAAGGCGCTGGTGCTCCAGCCGTAATGGCCGATAAAAATCTGCGGCGTTGCGGCGAGATAGGCAAACAGGCAGGCCGAGGTGAAAGCCCCGACAAGCGCATGGGTAAGGAAGGCGCGCTCCTTGAAGATGACGCCATAGCGAATGACGACCGGAATGAACCCGAGGCGGGTGCGGCGGGATTCTGGCAGCGTGTCGGGCAGCAGGAACCAGATGGCGGCGATGGCCACCAGCCCATAGATCGCGCAGGCGAGGAAAATCGTCCGCCAGCCTGTGAACAGCACGAAGAATGAGCCCAGCATGGGGGCGACGATGGGCGCTACACCCATGACCAGCATGAGCTGGGAGAACATCTTTGCCGCCGCCGGACCATCGGCCAGGTCACGAACCATGGCGCGGGGAATAACCACGCCGGCCGAGCAGCCCAGCGCCGCGAGAAAGCGGAAGACGACGAGCGAGTTGACATTCCAGCTCAGCCAGCAGCCGAGCGATGCAACTGTGTAAATCACCATGCCGATGAGGAGGGGCAAGCGCGGCCGAGACGGTCCGAGAGCGCGCCCTGTGTCATCTGGCCGAAAGCGAGGCCGACGAAATAGGCGGCGAGCGAGTATTGCGGCGCGGCGATGTTATGAAAATCGCGCGCGATGGCCGGGAAAGCCGGCAAATACATATCCGTGGAAACGGGGCCGACGGCGATCAGAAAGCCCAGGAGAATCGGTAATTTTTTGGTAACGGAGCGCGCCATGGAGAGGCTTTAGGCGCGGACCTGGAACCGGAAAAGCCCCGGAATTCGCATCGGAGACCAGATAGGCCAAAAAAGCAGAAGAAACTGACCGCCTCCTGAACATCGCGGTCGGCATTTGGCCGTTTCAGGGTGATCCGCCCCGGTTTGAGTTTTTGGCGTAGTGTTGTACGCAGTAAATTTTGGAATTGGGACACTGGATGCCATGGCGCGTAGTATCAGAACTGAGCCGTAAACCCGAGACCGATATCCTGCTGCGCCTCAACATCGACGGGACGGGCCAGGCGAACATCTCGACGGGCGTTGGGTTCTTTGACCATATGCTCACCGCCTTTGCCCGGCATGGGCTGTTCGACTTGGATGTCCAGGCGAAGGGCGACTTGCATATCGACGCGCACCACACGGTGGAGGATGTCGGCATTCTGCTCGGCCAGTCACTGAACCTTGTCCTGGGCGATAAACGGGGGATCACCCGGTTTGGCCAGGCGAGCGTGCCGATGGATGAGGCATTGGTGGACGCCGTGATCGATCTTTCCGGGCGGGCGCATTTCGCCTGGAGTGTGACATTCGAGCGCCCGATGCTGGGCACGATGGATACGCAACTGGTGGAAGAGTTTTTCCGGGCGCTGACGGGCAATGGCTTGTTCACGCTGCATGTGCGCCAGTTGGCGGGCACAAATTCGCATCACGTGGCGGAGGCGGCATTCAAGGCCGTGGCGCGGGCGCTGCGGATGGCGGTTGCGATCGACCCGCGCGCCGCAGCGGAGATACCCTCGACCAAGGGTGTGATCTGACTTTGTCTGTAGCAGACGCTGATGCTGGTTACAGTCATCGACTATAAGAGCGGCAATCTGGCCTCGGCGGCACGCAAAAGGCCACTCGCGCTGGCAGCCGACCAACTTGGGGTAAGAGCCGACATACGCATTACCTCGGATCCGGATCTCGTGGCGCGCGCGGATAAAATCGTGCTGCCGGGCCAGGGCGCGTTTGCCGATTGCTCGGCCGGGCTGGCGGGGATTGATGGCCTGGCTGAAGCGATGTTCGCGCGGGTTGAGGCGGGGGCGCCGTTCCTCGGCATTTGCGTCGGCATGCAGTTGATGGCCGAGCGCGGGCTGGAACACCGCACCACGCCAGGGTTCGGCTGGGTGCAGGGTGAAATCGCGAAACTACCGACAAAAACCCAGCGGCTGCCGCATATGGGCTGGAATGAATTGCTGTTCGAACCCGGCGCGCACCCACTGTTGGCAGGATTAACGCCGGGGGATCATGCGTATTTTGTCCATTCCTACGCGCTTTCTGGCGCCGCACCGGATCAGGTGATCGCGACCACGGACTACGATGGCGCCGTGGTGGCGATGGTGGCGCAGGGCAACCGGGCCGGTACGCAGTTCCATGTCGAGAAGAGCCAGTTGGTGGGCTTGCGGATATTGAGCAATTTTCTGGCCTGGGCGCCTTGGCCGGGGATTGTACACGACACGGCTTGATTACCGGGGCCGCACGCGCGAATAGGCAGCGGTGAAACAAGATATGCCCCCACCCGTGACGCTGATGGCCGAACGGATCGAACAATTTGAAGACGATGCGGACGTGCATGCGCTGGCCGAAGCCGCGACGGCGGCGATTCTGGACGGCGGCGGGTTTGGCTGGGTGAAACCGCCAAAACCTGCCGTGCTTGAGCAATATTTCCGGGGCCTGCTCCTGGTGCCAGAGCGTGAGTTGATCGTGGGGCGGATGGATGGCGTGATTTATGGCGCCGTGCAGTTGCATAAGCCGTCGCGCAACAATGAGGCGCAGGCTTTGGCGGCGAGCATCATGCATCATTTTGTGGCGCCCTATGCACGTGGGCACGGATTGGCGCGGCTGATCATTCAGCAGGCCGAGGACAATGCGCGCGCGCTGGGCTACCAGGTGGTGAACCTGGACGTGCGCGAAACTCAGGAAGCGGCGATCGCGCTCTACGAAGCGGCGGGGTTTGTGCGCTGGGGCACGCATCCCGCCTATGCGCGAATGAAGGGCGTGACCGTGAAGGGCCATTTTTACTACAAAATGCTGCTAGAATGACTCTAACTCTATCCCGCCATCGACCTGAAGGATGGTGCCTGTGTCCGCTTGCAGCGCGGCGAGATGGACCGCGCGACGATATATGGCCAGGATCCAGGCGCGCAGGCGGCCATCTGGGCGGCAGCCGGATTTCCGTGGATTCACGTGGTTGATCTCAACGGCGCGTTTGCCAGGCAAGCCGGTGAATGGCGAGGCGGTGCGCGCGATATTGGCGGCGGTCAAAATTCCGGTGCAGCTCGGCAGCGGGATTCGGGACATGGCGGGGATCGAGGCCTGGCTAAAGGCCGGCGTGACGCGGGTGATCCTGGGTAGCGTTGCGGCTAAAAACCCGGCGCTGGTGCACGAGGCCGCGCGGAAATTTCCCGGCCGGGTGGTGGTGGGGATTGATGCCAAGGCCGGCATGGTGGCGACCGAGGGCTGGGCCGAAACATCCGCGTTACAGGCAAATGAGCTGGCGTCACGGATGCAGGCTGCCGGCATCGCGGCGATTATTTATACCGATATCGCCCGCGATGGCATGAAGACCGGCTTGAACTTGGACGAGACGGCGGCGCTGGCGGCGGGGTTGAGCGTGCCGGTAATCGCCTCGGGCGGAATTGGCGGGCTGGCCGATATTCTGGCGCTTAAAGCAGCGGCAACTCGCCAAAAAAATCTGGCGGGCGCCATTGTGGGCCGGGCGCTGTACGATGGCAGCCTGGATGCAGCGGCGGCACTCGCCGCATGTTAAAATTGCGGGTAATCCCCTGCCTGGACGTGAAAGACGGGCGGGTCGTGAAGGGCGTGAACTTCGTGTCGCTGCGCGATGCCGGAGACCCGGTGGAGCAGGCCGCCGTGTATGACGCGGCTGGCGCCGATGAGCTGACATTTCTGGACATCACCGCCAGTTCCGATAACCGGGATACCATTCTGGATGTCGTATCGCGCACGGCGGAAAAAATATTTCTACCACTTACCGTGGGCGGCGGGATCAGGAGTGTCGCGGACATAAGACGGCTGCTGCTGGCGGGCGCGGATAAATGCAGCATCAACTCGGCGGCCATCAACCGGCCGGAGCTGGTGCGCGAGGCGGCGGAAAAGTTTGGCAGCCAATGCGTGGTGGTGGCGATCGATGCGCGAGAGGCATCCCCAGGCAAATGGGAGGTTTTTTCTCACGGCGGGCGGGTGAATACCGGATTGGATGTGATCGCCTGGGCGAAGCAAATGGAAGCACTGGGTGCGGGGGAAATCCTGCTGACCTCCATGGACCGCGACGGCACCGGCAAGGGCTTCGACCTGGCCTTGCTGAAGGCGGTTTGCGGCGCGGTGAGGCTGCCGGTGGTGGCCTCCGGCGGGGTGGGTGAATTGCAGCATTTTGTTGAAGGTGCGCAGGCGGGCGCTACGGGTTTGCTGGCTGCCAGCGTATTCCATTTCGGGCAGTTTACAATCGCGCAGGTGAAAGCGGCTTTAACACAGGCACGCTTGCCCGTGCGGCAGCCACGGGCGATAATCGCGCCGTAGGAGTCGCAAAAGTAAGCGCATGGCTAAGAAAGTTATAAAATCCACGGCAGTGCCGAAGCGCAAGCGGCCCAGCCCGGCTTATTGCCGTGTCGGTGCCGCCGCCTATGGATGCGCCAGATGCGCGTGTGCTGGACCGGCTCTGGGCGACCGTACTCTCGCGCAAGATGAACCCGGCCGAAAGCCATTCGGCCCGGCTGCTCTCACGCGGGACCGCGAAGATCGCCCAGAAGTTTGGCGAGGAAGCGGTGGAATGCCTGATCGAGGCTGTCGGCGGCCACCGGACCGCGCTGATCGCGGAGAGCGCCGACGTGCTCTACCACCTGCTGGTATTATGGGTGGATGCGGGCTTGCGGCCGGAGCAAATCTGGACGGAGTTGCGCCGGCGCGAGGGGATGAGCGGGCTCGCGGAAAAAGCCGCTCGCAAACCGGCAGAGACTGGTTTTTCAGCACAAGAAAATACCGTGAGGTTGCGCCATGGATTATGACGAAACCAATGTTTTTGCCAAAATCCTCCGCGGCCAAAAGAGGACGATCCCCTGCACAAAGCTCTACGAGGATGAGTTCGCGCTCGCCTTCCCGATTTAAGGCCCGCGGCCCCCTGCCATGTGCTGGTGATCCCGAAAGGCGCGTATGTGTCGATCGCGGATTTTGGCGCGACGGCAAGCCCAGCGGAGATTACGGGGTTTTTCAGAGCCGTCTCCCTGGTCGCCAAACAGCTTGGGGTGGAGGAGAGCGGCTACCGGGTGATTTCCAACGCCGGGCCGGACAGCCACCAGGAAGTGCCGCATTTCCATGTCCACATCATCGCCGGGCGCAGGCTTGGGCCACTACTCGGCGCGACATGAAACAGGAAGGCTCCGTCGCCGAGGTGCTGCGGGCCTTTCTAATTCTGGGCGTTAGTTCTTTCGGCGGGCCAATCGCGCATCTGGGGTATTTCCGCCGCGAGTTTGTCGAAAAACGCGGCTGGCTGACAGCCGACGAGTATGCCGGTGTGCTGGCACTCTGCCAATTTCTTCCACGGCGTCATCGCAGACAGGTTATTGCATCGGGCTGAAACGCGCGGG
>CAVUED010000021.1:0-19460 GCA_963740445.1 uncultured Alphaproteobacteria bacterium | reverse complement strand
TCGGATATATAAAATTCGTTATCAAATCTATTTTGAACCAGTCAAACCTTCGAGCAGACCGATTAAACCTTTGAGCAAGGTCATCGGATCGGGCGGGCAGCCAGGAATTGTAAGGTCAACTGGAAGTACCTTAGATATTGCGCCGATGCAGACATCACTATCGGCAAACATACCGCCTGTGCATGCGCAATCGCCTACCGCGACAACAAATTTCGGTGCCGGCATGGCGTCGAAAGTAAGCCGCAACGCCGCCTCCATGTTGCGCGTAACCGGCCCCGTGACCATCAGCACATCGGCATGCCGTGGCGATGCAACAATCTTGAGGCCGAAGCGCTCGAGATCATACAGCGCGTTGTTCAGCGCCACGATCTCCAATTCACAACCATTGCAGGAACCGGCATCTACTTCGCGGATTGCCAGAGACCGGCCCAGTTGCTTAAATGCCACTTGATCCAGTAAATGGACCAACTCCGCCTTCTCGCGATCGAGTGGTGCCGGCTCGGTCAGTTTACCCCGCAGGATACTTTCGATCAGAATTTTGCGCATGATTATCTACAGATCAACTCCGGAATAGGCGCAATTGAAGGATTTATTACAAAGAGGGAAGTCGGCAACGATATTGCCTTCAATCGCTGCTTCCAACGCAGGCCACAGAAACCAGGACGGGTCGCGGAGGAATACGTCTTCAACGCGCCCACCGGCAACACGCACATGAGCAAAAATATCGCCCCGGAATCCTTCGACTACAGCACTCGCCGCGCGTGGTTCGGAAATATCCGGTGGCATGGTCCAGATCTCACCGCTGGGAAGATTTTGCAGCCAATGTCCAATCATCGCAACGCTCTGACGAATTTCCTCAATTCGAATGCGTATCCGTGCATCGACATCACCCGCGTCGCGGCAAGGTACGGTCATCGTCATCGTGTCATAGGGGGGATAGGCCATATCACGCCGCGCGTCGAAATCCTGCTTTGAGGCACGGCCGACATAGCCGCCGCACCCAAGACGTTGCGCGACCATGGGGACGAGCTTTCCTGTGCTTACCGCGCGGTCCTGCATGGATGCCGTTTTGTCATAAAGTTCTACCAGTTGCTCGAATCGAACCATTAGCGTAGCCAGTTCGGCTGTCATTGTATCGGCGTTTCCGTCAGCCAGATCAGCCGCCACCCCGCCCGGCCGGATATTATCCATCATCAGCCTGTGCCCAAAGCAGATACGGGCAAGCCGCAAAATACGCTCACGCAAAACGGCGCAATGTGCATTCATGATGGGAAAACCGCCATCGTTGCAGATCGCGCCGACATCCCCAAAATGGTTCGCGAGACGTTCAAGCTCTGCCATGACGCCACGCAACACCGCCGCACGCGGCGGAATGTCCATACCCAGAGCCAACTCCACGGCGCGCGCGAAGGCAAAGGCATACGCAACTGTTGAGTCACCTGAAATTCTGCCGGCAAGACGCGCCGCATGTTCAAGCGACGTACCACGCATTAGCGCCATCGTTCCCTTATGAGTATAGCCCAACCGCGCTTCGAGCCGCACGACCGTGTCACCATTTACCGAGATTCGGAAATGCCCTGGTTCGATGGTGCCCGCATGGACTGGTCCAACGGGAATCTGGTGGATGCCTGTGCCGGTAACAGGTTTGAATGTATAGGGTCTTGTTTCTTGCGTTGGCAGCCAATATCCGTGGTCCAGCCAGGGGCGTGGGTCGGGCAAACCGTCTGCAATCATGCCATGCAGATCCTGGATCGCTCGTTCCATTAAAATCGCAGGCGCATGCACGCGTCCGATTGAGGGGAAATGAAGATCGCGCGTTGCCAGGCTGAACACTTCCACATGTGACGTGTCATTTGGACGGCCGGCCAGATGAACAAAACCTTCATCGCCGTCGCGTTCGGCCCAGATGGCCATGAACGTCGCAGACCCTTCCGCGAATGCCTCTCCTGCCGCCCGCCACTGGTCGATATCGATGATTGTCATAGGACTACCCTAGCTGTACCGCCACATGGGCGAACCAGTGATAGAGGGCCGCCGGGAATGCGAGCCCGACGAGAAGCACAATGCCTAGATGCAGGAAAATCGGTACTGAAGAGGCGGTAATTTTATGGGCACCCGGACTCGGCTCCCCGAAGCACAGCGACGTCATGCGCAAGAGCAGTGCGCCAAAGGCGAGCAGGATACCAAAACCAAGTAAAATGGCGAGCAGCGGGGCTTGCGCGAAGGTCGAGGTAATCAGCAGGAACTCCGACGTAAAAATACCGAAAGGAGGCAACCCGGCAATGGCGGCGACGCCGGCAACCAGCGTCCAGCCAAGCAGTGGTTGGCTTGCGGTGAGACCCGTGATGTCGGCGATCCTTTGGGTTCCTTTCGCCTGTGCCACCTGGCCAACCGAAAAAAAGATCGCCGATTTCGTCAGGCTGTGCATCATCATTTGCAACAACCCCGCCAGGTTGCCGAGCGGGCCACCGATGCCAAAAGCGAAGGCAATGATACCCATGTGCTCAATCGAGGAATAGGCGAACATGCGTTTGATGTCTCGCCGCCGGTATAGCATGATGGCGGCAAAAAACAGGGAAACCAGACCAATAATCTCCATGAGTACACCGGGTCCAAGTGCGGCAACGCTATTTGAAAGCAGCACCTTGAAGCGCAAAATCCCGTAGAGGGCGACGTTCAGCAGCAGCCCGGACAGCACAGCCGAAATCGGCGTTGGGCCTTCGGCATGTGCATCCGGCAACCAAGCATGCATCGGCACCAGCCCGGCCTTAGTTCCATAACCAATCAGCAGGAAGATAAATCCCACACTCAACAAGGCAGGGTCGAGTGCCGCAGCGTGCTGCAGAAGCTTGGTCCATTGCATTGCTACCATGCCAGTACCAAGAACCGGCTTGGCCGCGAGATAAACCAGGATTGTACCAAACAGCGCCAGCGCAATGCCGACACTGCCGAGGATGAGATATTTCCATGATGCCTCGATAGAGGCCGGTGTGCGATAGATGCCAACCATCATCACGGTTGAAAGCGTTGCCAGCTCGATCCCGAACCACATCAGGCCAAGATTGTTGGTTATGAGAGCGAGGTTCATGCCGAGCATCATCACCTGGTACATGGCGTGATAGAACCGAAGGTAGCGCGGCGTCAGATGCCCGGTCTCGATCTCATGGGCAATATAGCTTGCACTGAAAACACTGGTGGTGAAGCCAACAAAGCCGTTCAAGAGCAGAAAAACGATATTGAGATCATCAATCAGAAACAGCGTGTCAGGCGAGGGTCGTTGAAACAACAGCAATGCCGAGGCAAGCACAATCAGTAAGCTTGCCAGGATGTTGAGACGTGCCGCCAGCCGCCATGAAGGCACAACGGCAAGGATGAGCGCAGCGGCAGCCGGTATCGCGATCGTGGCAATCATCGCTTCGGTGGCGAAACCGGGCATCACATTTCTCCCCGGAACGCATTCAGCGCTGTGCTGTCCACCGTGTCGAACCGCTCGCGGATTCGGAACAGGAATACGCCAATGACAATAAAGGCGATCAGGATTGAGAACGCGACGCTGATTTCAACCACTAAGGGCATTCCCTCGGCTCCTGCGGCCGCGAGAATCAGGCCGTTTTCCAGGGACATAAAGCCGGCAATCTGACTGACCGCGTTGCGCCGCGTGACCATCATCAGCATACCAAGCAGGATCACCGAAAGAGCCAGCGCCACGTCCTCGCGTGCCAGCGCCTCAGTGTGCGCCGCCGTGCGCAGCATGACCACCATGGACAGCGCGACAAGACCAATCCCGGCCAGCATGGTCAGGCTGATTCCGCCCACGGCCTCTACCTCCCTGTGGATGCCAAGCTTTTCCACAATCCGGTGCAAGGCTAGCGGGATAACAGCGGCCTTAAAACCCAGTGCGAGTGCCGCGGTGATATAGAGTTCTGGTGCGTTCTGGATATAGGCTTGCCAGGCGACGCAAATGCCGAGCGTCGCGGCGTGTAAAGCGAGGACATTAATAACGGAGGAAAGCCGGTCCTGATACAGCATCATGAAGCTAACCAGAACGAGCGCGCCAGCCAGCACATGGGCGGCGCTGAGTGAGGCGGCGGGTGTGATCCACATGTCGAGCAAGCTTGTCATAATGTTGCCGATACGAACATAAGGAGGGTGCCGAGCAGGCCCAGCATCAGCGCAGCGCCGACAAAATTCGGTACGCGGAACACCCGCATCTTGGCAGTTGTCATCTCGAAGACAGCCAGGAGCGCCGCACCGGCCGCAAGCTTCATGATATAGAGCACAACCCCAAAGATCAGCGCCGCGAGCAGCGCTCCGGCGGGGGCGATTCCGAAAGGGAAGAATATGGTTACGATCAAAGATAGATAGAGCAACAGCCTGAGTGAGCTGGCCAATTCGATCAGCGCGAGGTGCCGGCCTGAGTATTCGAGCACCATCGCTTCGTGGATCATCGTGAGTTCAAGATGTGTCGCTGGATTATCAACCGGGAAACGGCCGGTTTCCGCCAGGGCCACGATGACCAGCGCGACCAAAGCGAGGGCAAGTGACAATCTGAGACCCGCAGCGTCTGAGTGCAAATAGGCTGTTATATAGGAAAGCTGGCTAGATCCCGCGACCAAAGCCAAGGTAAAGACGATCATCAGCATCGCGGGTTCGGCGAGCGAGGCGATCATCGCCTCGCGGCTGGCGCCAATGCCGCCGAAAGCCGTGCCAACATCGAGTGCCGCCAGCATCTGGAAAAAGCGCGCACTACCCAGCAGGGAAACGATGACGATGAAATCGCCCGACCATGAAAACAGCAGATTGGTGCCAAAGCTAGGCACCAAAGACGCCGAGACCCAGGTTGCCGCAAAAATCAGGTAAGGGGCAACTCTGAATAACCACGAGGCATCGGTTGGAATGATCGCATCCTTGGCCGCGAGTTTCCAAAGGTCACGATATACCTGCAAAACTGGTGGCCCCGCCCGGCGCTGCAGCCGGGCCTTTATTTTGCGGACGAAGCCGGTGAGAAGCGGCGCCAGTGCCAGCACGAGAAACATCTGACCCAGTTGTAGAAGCAGTGGTATGATCAGCCCCATATCGCGATCCCCGTTAGCAGGGCGACAAGTGTCATGAAAACAAATGCGAGGTAGCGCCGTATGGTAAGAAACTGCAGGCGATTCGCGCGATCAGCTATGAAATTCACCACGTTCACCAGTGGCGTATAGATCGCCCACCATGCCGGATCGATCCAGCTGGAGCTAAACTGTGCCGGCTCGGTATCACCGGCCTGCGGCATGACAACCTCGTCACGGGCACTGAATATCGTGCGGGCGAAGACCCGCTTGATCGGCTGGGCAAAGCCGGAGGGGGAGTATTGCGTGCTGATTATGACACCCGGTGCTGACTCGCTTTCCAGGCCGGCATAGCCGCAACCCCAGAATGGCGCCCGGCGGATAATGCGTGAACCATAGCGGTGCAGCACCGCCGCCGTGAGACCGCCGCTGCTGGCAATAAAGATGAAAATCAATAGGGGATTATATGAGCTCCGGCTGGCGGAGATCGGAATAATCGTAAGCCAGGCCAGGCCAAGTTGCGAAGGTACATGCGCGCTCAGCAGTAATTGTGTGACGGGGGAAAGCAGATTGATTACAATGCCGGGCAAAACACCCGCCGCGACGCAAAGACCGGCGAGGCCAATAATTGCGGCGCGAGAAAAGGCATCTGTCTCATGAGCGTTAGCAGCCTGGAGGCTGCGCGGTTTACCGAGATAGACGAAGCCATAAAAGCGGACAAAGCAGGCGGCCGCAAAGGCGGCGGCGAGCGCCAGCAAAGCGCCGATAGCGGGCACGGCAAGCTTCAGCCCCCATTGCGGCAGTGCCGGGCTGAGCAGAATTGCCTGCAAGGTCAGCCATTCTGAGGCGAAGCCGTTCAACGGGGGCAATGCCGAAATGGCCATGGCGGCGACCAGCATCGGCACGGCACTGATCTTCATTCGGTGGATCAGCCCGCCCAGTTGAGAAAGCTGACGAGATCCCGTTGCGGTCTGGATCGCACCCGCGCCGAAGAACAAGGCGCTCTTGAACAAACTATGGTTGAATGCGTGGAATAAAGCGGCGGTCAGCGCCAATGCTGCCGCCGCAGCCAGCCCATCAGCTTTAAACGCCAGCGCCAGCCCAAGCCCGGCAAAGATCAACCCGATATTTTCGATTGTGCTGTAGGCGAGGATGATTTTGATATCGTCTTCCATCAGCGCATACAAAACGCCCAAAACGGCGGTGACACCGCCAGCGATCAACACGATCAATCCCCACCACCAGGCGGCTGGCCCGGCGAGGTCGAAGGCGATGCGGATAAACGCGTAGACAGCCACCTTCGTCATCACGCCGCTCATCAGGGCGGAGACATGGCTCGGTGCTGCGGGGTGCGCGCGTGGCAGCCACACATGCAAGGGCACCAGCCCTGCCTTCGAGCCGGCCCCGAGCAATGCCAGAAGCATCACGGTAGCTCCGGCCCAGGCAGGCGGATGCGCCGCGCGCATTGCGCTGAAATCATACTGTCCGGATATGCCGCCGAGCAGCCCAAAGGCGAGGAGAAGGGCAAGAGCACCGGCGCTTGCCATCAGCAGATAGATAATACCGGCGCTGCGTGTCTCCGCCTCCTCATGATGCGCCATCACCAGCGCCCAAGAGGTCAGAGACATGAACTCCCAGAAAACAAGAAAGTCGTAGGCATCGGCCGCGATGACAACCAGAGTCATGGCTGCCAGAAAGACCGGGTAAAACGGCAAAATGCGGCTAGAATCATGCTCATGCCGGCTGTAACCAATCGCGTAAAGGCTTGCGGCGGCGGCACCCAGGTTAATAATAACAAGAAATACGCTGGACAGCGCGTCCATCTGAAAATGCATGCCGAGCCAAGGCAGGCCGAGCGGCAGAATCACTGAAGCGCGAGGCGCAATTCCCGTCGCCAGTTGCAGAACGGAAGCCGCCAGTGCGATCAGCGCAACAACCAGAGAGCCTCCATAAACCACCTGCCTCGCGCGTCGGGAATGGCGGCACACGACAGCGCCTCCGCCGAGCAATGTCCAGGCCAGCGCACAGAGTAAAATAACGGGCGTCATGGCCCCGCGCCCCTCCACCAAACGGCATGCTCGTTCTGTAAATCTGATGCGCGTCCCGCGCGGGAGCTGGTAATCCCGGCGCGTCCCGGCACCCTTCTTTTTGATCCGCGCACAAACATTACGGCCTCCAAAAGAGCCGCAGCAGAAAAGTCGCTTAACTTTTTCATGTGGCCGTCAAAGGATCGAAGCCCTTCCACAAATAACCGCCACTTCCTTGAGCTCGGGCGCGATGTCGGGCGTATTCACGCTCTGCCTCTTTAGGCCCAAACGCCCCGCCGATGGCTCTACAATTAGCCGCGTAGTCCCTTTTATCTGGAACCACGCTGAAATCAGAAACCCCGAACGAGTTGGATCACACCCTGAGCCGAACACCTCTGCCCCCGCTTTGGCTCACGACGTTCTCGTCGATCAACTCCACACCAGCCTCTTTGAAGCCCGCGATCAATTTCATTAACGAATCAACATTGCCGCGGATAACATCATCACTGGCTTCCATTCGTTGAATCGTCGGAAGAGAAAGCCCGGTACGTTCCGCCAGCTCCCTTTGGTCTAAATTAAGTAGCGCTCGCGCAGCGCGCATTTGTGCCGCCGTTATCAAATGGCCCAACCATGAATGATATAAAAAACACTTAAAAGTATGTTTAAAACATCATTTTACATTCGTCAAGAATAATCATGCGAAATCACGCGGCACTTAACTTGAACGGCAAAATTGGACGCAGATCGAAGGGGGCACTTGGCAAGCCCCCGATGAGTGCGCGATTATGCACTTGCCGTACCGGCGAGTGCATAATCGCGAATTTTTGTACGGCTTCCCGCAGCGTTACGTTTTGTCATGGACCAGTAAACTTAGGCCCGGGACAGAGAGATTGTAACTGGCTATAGACCTTACATCCGGTGTAGGAGTGAATTTGCGTGGTTGAACCAGTCGTGCGGCGCAAGAGGGGCAAAAAGCGCTGGGTTTTCGCGGGTTTGCTTCTCCTTCTCGTCGCTTTTATCTGGTATCGGCATTCCGGCTCGCCGGTTAAATCCCATGCGCCGGCGCCGCAGGCCGTGGGCGTCGCAAAGGCATTTGTCGGGTCGATGCCGGTGGTGCTCGACGAGCTAGGCACCGTAACCCCGACCGCGACGGTCACTGTGCTGCCGCAACTGAGCGGCTATCTGACCGAGGTGGCGTTCACCGAAGGTGAGGACGTGGCAAAGGGGCAGTTCCTCGCGGAGATCGACCCGCGGCCGTATCAGATTCAGCTTGAACAATACCAGGCGAGCCTCGCGAAAGATTCCGCGGCATTGGCGCAGGCGCGCTCGGACCTCGCGCGGTATCATCAATTGGCGCGGCAGGATTCGATTTCGGCGCAGCAGGTGGCGGACCAGGAATTTCTGGTGCAGCAGGATGCGGCGGCCATCCTGGTGGACCAGGCGAATATCGATAGCGCCAAGCTCGACCTGGTTTATTGCCATATCACCTCGCCGGTGGCGGGAAGGGTTGGACTGCGGCTGGTGGACCCAGGCAATTATGTAACATCCGGCAGCGCCACGGGCATTGCCGTGGTGACGACGATTGCCCCCACTACGGTGATATTCTCCGTGGCGCAGGCGGACCTCGCCCCGGTGCTGGTGCGGCTGGGGCAGGGGGCGACATTACAGGCGACCGCCTATGCCAGCGATGACATGACCAAGCTGGAGGACGGTACGCTGACCGCGGTGGACAACCAGGTGAATACGTCAACCGGCATGGTGAGGCTGCGCGCGCATTTTACGAATGCCGATGATGCGCTGTTTCCCAATGAGTTCGTGAACATCCATCTGCTGGTTAACACACTTACCAACGCGACCCTGGTGCCTGCGCCAGCCGTGCAAACCGGCGCGCCTGGCGCTTATGTGTATGTGGTGAAGCCAGATCACACGGTGCGCGTGCAACCTGTGACGACGGGGCCGACCGATGGCACCGATACCGTGATCACCAAGGGTATTTCGCCCGGTGAGGTGGTGGTGACCGATGGCGTGGACCGGTTGAGCGATGGCGCGAAAGTGACCGTGGCGACAACGCCCGCCGCAGTGCCGCGAGGTGAGGGTTCCGGCAACGGAAAGCGCCAAAAACAAGATAGCGGGCCGGGTTCCTCCGGCGGTGCTTCCTCAAGCCCGGCCCCCGCCACGCCGTGAATCCATCCCGGATTTTTATCCTGCGGCCGGTGGCGACATCGCTGCTGATGATTGCCTTTGTGCTGACCGGGCTGGTGGCGTTCAAGTTTTTATCGGTCGCGGCACTGCCGGATGTCGATTACCCAACGATCCAGGTGCAGACGTTCTATCCCGGCGCCTCGCCGGAGGTGATGACGTCCTCCGTCACGGCACCTCTGGAGCGCCAGCTCGGTGCGATGGAGGGGTTGAACCAGATGTCCTCGGCGAGCTCTGCCGGGGCGTCCGTGATTACGCTGCAATTCGACCTCTCGCTGAGCCTGGATATTGCCGAGCAGGAGGTGCAGGCGGCGATTAATGCGGCGGGGAATCTGCTCCCCTCGGATCTGCCGGCGCCGCCGATTTATGCGAAGGTGAACCCGGCGGACGCGCCGATCATGACGCTGGCGATCACCTCCAAAACGCTGAGCCTGACGGATATGGAGAGCCTGGCGAATTCGCGCCTGGCCGCCAAAATCTCCCAGGTGGCGGGGGTTGGCCTGGTGAGTGTCAGCGGCGGCAACGTGCCCGCGATCCGGGTGGAGGTGAACCCGCGGGCGCTCGCAGCCTATGGGATCAGCATCGATAACATCCGCACTTTGATCGGAAATTTGAACGTCAATACCCCAAAGGGGAGTTTTTCCGGTCCCGCGCAGAGCTATACGATCAACGATAACGACCAGATCACGCAGGCATCTGAATACACCGGACTGGTGGTGGCGTATAAAAACGGTACGCCGGTTTATCTGGGCGATGTCGCGAAGATTATCGCCGCACCTGAAAATACCGAACTGGGCGCCTGGGCGAACCGCACGCCGGCGATTATTCTGAACGTGCAGCGCCAGCCGGGCGCCAATGTGATCGCGACGGTGGACGCGATTAAAAGCCAGTTGCCGCGCTTAACCGCCGGGCTGCCGGCGGCGATGGTGGTGAGCGTATTGAGCGACGGCACGACCTCGATCCGCGCCTCGGTGGGAGATGCTGAGTTCGAGCTTGGTTTGAGCATCGTGCTCGTCGTGCTGGTGATTTTTGTTTTTCTGCGCAATTTCCGGGCGACGATCATTCCCAGTATTTCGGTGCCCGTATCGCTGATCGGCACGCTCGCGATCATGTATTTGTTCAATTTCTCCATCGATAATCTGTCGTTGATGGCGTTGACGATTGCGACCGGGTTTGTGGTGGATGATTCGATCGTGATGATCGAAAATATTTCCCGTTATCTTGAAATGGGCGAGAGCCCGTTGGAAGCAGCCATAAAGGGCGCCGGGCAGATCGGGTTCACGATTATTTCGCTCACGATTTCGCTGATCGCGGTGTTGATCCCGCTGCTGTTCATGGGCGATGTGGTGGGGCGGCTGTTCTCGGAATTCGCGATCACATTGGCGGTGACGATTATCATCTCCGCGATCGTGTCGCTGACTCTGGTGCCGATGCTGTGCTCAAAGCTGCTGCACGTGAAGGCCGAGCAACATCCCAGCCGGTTCGAGGCTTGGAATGAGCGGCATTTCAGCCGGTTGCTGGCGGCTTACGGGCGGGGCCTGACCTGGGTGTTGCGCCATGTGCGGCTCACGCTGCTGGTGGCGGTATCCACGTTGATCCTGACCGTGCTGCTTTATGTGTTTATCCCTAAAGGCTTCTTCCCGGTCCAGGATACCGGCGTGATCGAGGGGATAAGCCAAGGCGCGCAGAGCACCTCCTACACGGCGATGGCGCTGCACCAGCAGGCGCTGGCCGATGCGATTCTCAAGGATAAGGACGTCGTCAGCCTGTCCTCCTATATCGGCGTGGACGGCACCAATACGACGCTCAACCAGGGCCGGTTTCTGATCAATCTGAAGCCGAAGACCGCGCGCAGCGCGTCTGCCAGCCAGATCATCGGGCGGTTGCAAAAAGCGGTTGCCGGCGTTGCCGGGATACAATTGTTCATGCAACCGGTACAGAGCCTGACGCTGAACACGAGCGTGGCGCCGACGCAGTATCAGTTTGTGCTGGAAGCTCCAAGTTCCGCGGATTTTACCAAATATGTTCCGGAACTGATGCAAAAATTGCAGGCGCTGCCACAATTGGCGGATGTGGCGAGCGAACTGCAAAGTGCCGGAAATTCGGTTTATATCGATATCAACCGCACCAATGCGGCGCGTTTTGGCATAACCCCCGCAACCGTGGATAACGCGCTCTACGATGCGTTCGGCCAGCGGATCATTTCCACGGTTTTCACGCAGACCAACCAGTACCGCGTGATCATGACTGTGGACCCCAGGCAGATGACAAGTGTCGCATCGCTGGGCGCGATCTACCTGCCGTCATCTTCGGCGAGCGGCGGGCAGGTGCCGCTTTCTGCCATTGCAACATTCGAGACGCGGCCAGAGCCGCTGGTGATCGAGCATCTGGCTCAGTTTCCGGCGACGACGATTTCCTTCAACCTGGCGCCGGGGGCATCGCTCGGGGCGGCGGTGAATGCGATTACGAAAGCCGAGACGCAACTGAATTTTCCCGCGTCGGTAACAACAACATTCCAGGGCGCGGCGCAGGCTTTCCAGAATGCGCTGTCCAACGAGGTATTTCTGCTCCTGGCGGCGATCATCGCGGTCTATATCGTGCTTGGCGTACTTTATGAGAGTTTTGTTCATCCGGTCACGATCATCTCGACATTGCCATCGGCTGGTGTCGGCGCGCTGGTTTTCCTGTGGATCGCGGGCGACGGGTTGGATGTGATCGGCATTATCGGCATCGTGCTGCTGATCGGCATCGTGAAGAAAAATGCGATCATGATGATCGACTTTGCGTTGCATGCCGAGAGGAATGAGGGAAAGAGCGCGCAGGATGCGATTTATGAGGCGTGCATGTTGCGCTTCCGCCCGATTTTGATGACGACGTTGGCGGCGATGCTAGCCGGTATGCCGCTGATGCTGGGTGGCGGCATGGGCTCTGAACTGCGCCAACCGCTAGGCCTTGCCATTGTCGGCGGGCTGGCGGTGAGCCAGGTTCTCACGCTGTTTACCACGCCGGTGATCTATCTGGCGTTTGATGGCATTGCACGACGCTTTAGAGCAAGGCCGGTGCGCGCATGAACATTCCGGCGATTTTTATCCGCCGGCCGGTAGCGACCACGCTGCTCACATTGGGTATCGTACTCTCCGGCGTGCTGGCGTATTTCAAAATGCCGGTGGCGCCGCTACCCCAGATTTCGTTTCCCACCATCCAGGTGCAGGCGAACATGGCCGGTGCCAGCCCTGAGACGATGGCACAGACGGTAGCCGAACCGCTGGAGCGGCGTCTTGGCACCATTGCGGATGTGACGGAGATGACCTCGCAATCGGGCGTGGGCACAACGCAGATCACGCTGCAATTCGGGCTTGGCCGCAATATCGATGGCGCGGCGCGCGACGTGGAGGCGGCGATCCAGGCGGCGCGGGTGGATCTACCGGCGACGCTGCGCTCCAACCCGACCTATCACAAATTCAATCCCGCCGATGCACCGATCATGATTCTGGCGCTGACCTCCGACACCATGACGCCAGGGCAGCTTTACGACGCGGCGAATACCGTGCTGGAGCAGCAATTCAGCCAGGTGAACGGCGTCGGCGATGTGGAGCTTGGCGGCGCGGCGCTGCCCGCGGTGCGGGTGGAGTTGCAGCCGGGCCCGTTGAATAAATATGGCATCGGGCTGGAAGATGTGCGCGCTGCCTTGGCGGCGGCGAATGCGAATGCGCCAAAGGGCTATTTCAATGCCAGCGGCCAGCGCTACCAGATTTACACCAACGACCAGGCGAGGGTGGCCGCACAGTACCGGGATTTGGTGATCGCGTATCGCAATGGCCAGGCGGTGAAACTCTCCGACGTGGCGGAGGTGACCAACTCGGTAGAAAACCTGCATAATGCCGGGCTGTATAACGGCAAACCGGCGGTGCTGGTGATCATCCATCCGAGCCCGGGTGCTAATGTCATCCAGACGGTGAACCAGTTGAAGGCACTGTTGCCGGCATTGCGGGCGGCGCTGCCACCTTCGATAAAATTCGGCATTGCGCTGGACCGCTCGCAGTCCATCCGCGCCGCACTTACCGATACCCAGCAGACATTGTTCATCGCCGTGTTGCTGGTGGTGGCTGTTGTGTTCGTGTTTCTGCGTTCGCCGCGGGCGACGCTGATCCCTGGGCTGGCGGTGCTGGTCTCGATCATTGGAACATTCGGGCCGATGTACCTGCTGGGATTTAGCCTGGATAATCTCTCGCTTATGGCGCTGACGATCGCCACGGGCTTCGTGGTGGATGACGCGGTGGTGGTGGTCGAGAACACCATGCGGCATCTGGAGTCCGGGATGGAGCCGGTGGCGGCGGCGTTGCGCGGTGGCGCTGAGGTTAGTTTTACCGTGCTGTCGATGAGCCTGTCGCTGATCGCGGTGTTTTTGCCGATATTGCTGATGCCGGGGCTGGTCGGGCGGTTGTTCCAGGAATTCGCCGAGACCTTGTCGATCACGATTATTATCTCGCTGATCGTTTCCCTTACAACCACGCCGATGTTATGTGCGCTGTTGCTGCGCCACGCGGTGCTCACCAAGCGCCCGAATTGGTTCATGCGGCAGATGGAAAACGGATTCAACGCGGCCCTCGACGGTTATAACGTTCGTTGCGCTGGGCATTGCGCCATGCGCGGCTGGTAGGGGTGGGCCTGGTACTCACCGTGATCCTGAATGTGTTCCTGTTCGTGATCGTCCCGAAAGGGTTTTTCCCCGCACAGGATACAGGGCTGATCATTGGCACCATCCAGGCGGACCAGAGTATCTCTTTCGATCTGATGAAGCAGAAACTTACGCGGTTGCAGACCATTGTGCAGGATGATCCGGGGGTAGCCTCGGTGGCCGGCTTTACCGGCGGGCGCGCGACCAATAGCGGGTTTTTGTTCATCACGCTTAAGCCGCTGGCGCAGCGCCATGTGAGTGCGACCGCCATCGTCGCCAGGCTGCGAAAGCCGCTGGCTGCCATTGCCGGGGCACGAATCTTCATGGTGCCGGCACAGGATTTGCGCGTCGGCGGGCGGCAGAGCAATGCGGAATACCAGTACACGCTGCAAAGCGATGACTCGGCCACGCTCTATGAATGGGTGCCGAAAATTGTCGCCGCACTCCAGAAGGACCATGCATTGGTGGATGTGAGCTCCGATCTGCAGCAGGGTGGGTTGGAGACGTATATCAAAATTAACCGGGCCGAGGCTTCCCGGCTCAATATAACGCCCAGTCAGATCAACAACACGCTCTACGATGCGTTCGGCCAGCGCACGGTATCTACCATCTATAACGAGCTGAACCAGTATTCGGTGGTCATGGAGCTGGCTCAGGCCTACCAGCAGTTGCCGGTGGATTTGAAACGGATTTATGTCAGCACCTCTGGCGGTCCGGCGACCGGCGCGTCCGAAACCAACGCGCCGGCCGGCACTGTTGTGGTGAACGCCGGAAATTTGAATGCTACCAGTATTGTAGCCCGTGTGGCGCTTGATTCCGCGACCAACCAGGCTGTCAACTCGATCGCCACCAGCGGCAAATCAGGCGCCTCGTCAGGCACGGCGGTCAGCACGAATGCCGAGACCATGGTGCCGCTTTCCGCCCTCGCCAGTTTTGCTCCCGGCACCACGCCAATTTCGGTAAATCATCAAAGCGGCCGGATCGCGACAACCATCTCCTTCAACCTGCCGGCGGGCGTCGCACTCGGCACGGCTGCCGCGGAAATTGAGCGTACGATGAGCAGCCTGGATGTGCCGCTGAGCATAACCGGCAGTTTTGCCGGCACCGCGGCGGCGTTCCAGTCCTCGCTCAGTACCGAGCCGCTGCTCATCCTCGCTGCCCTGGCTGCAGTGTATATCGTGCTCGGCATACTTTATGAGAGCACGATCCACCCGCTCACCATTATTTCCACCATCCCCTCGGCGGGTGTCGGCGCCACTTTGTTCCTGCTGGTGCTGAACGTGCCGCTCACCATCATCGCGCTCATCGGCGTTATCCTCCTCATTGGCATTGTAAAGAAAAACGCCATTTTGATGATCGACTTCGCGCTGCAACTCGAACGCGGGGAAAACCTTGAGCCGGAGGAAGCCATCTTCCGCGCCGCCATATTGCGCTTCCGGCCGATCATGATGACGACGTTCGCGGCCATTCTGGGGGCGCTGCCACTCGCCATCGGGCTCGGCCAAGGCGCTTCGCTCCGGGAGCCGCTTGGATTAACCATCATCGGTGGTTTGCTCGTGAGCCAGGCCCTCACGCTCTATACCACACCCGTGGTGTATCTGGGGCTGGACCGGCTTGCCATTCGTTTGCGCGGGAGGCCCGATGCCGCGCCGCCGCGTCCCGGCAGCATCGTGGAGGTACCTTGAAGCCAATGACCTTTGTTGAAATGGTGGCAAAGAGTGGGAGGATGGCCACGAGTGCCATGTGCCTCATGAGTTCTGGCCGGTTGCATGGTGGGGCCGGATTACCACCGGCCGGAGCTGGTGGTGCCGGTGGCCTATAAGGCGGCGGCGGGCTGGGTGCCGGCGCGGCCCGCTGATGCGGCGCCGAAAGGCCCGTGGTGGCTGGCGTTTGGCGATACCGATTTGAATCAGTTGGAGCCGTTGGTTTCGGTGAACAATGCGAGCTTGCAGGCGGATTATTACGCATATGAGCAGTCGGTGGAGATTGTGCGGGAGGACCGGGGCAGCTTGTTCCCGAGCGTGGGGCTGACTGGCACCGCGACGCGCGCGGGTACGGGGAGCAGAGGTATTTCATCGGGCGCCGGGCCGCGCACGGCCGGGACGTTTGAGGGTGATGTGGGCTGGACGCCGGACATCTGGGGCAAAATAAGGCGCCAGGTGCAGGGGGATGTGGCGGCAGCGCAGGTGAGTGCGGCGGACCTGGCGAATGCCACGCTGAGCGCGCAGGCGGCATTGGCCGTGGATTATGTGGATTTGCGGGCATCCGATGCATCAATCGAGTTGTACCGGCAGACCGTGGCGGCGGATGAGCGTAGCCTGCGGATCACCATGAACCAGGCGAATGCGGGGGTTGCCGCACCCTTGGATGTGATTACCGCGCGTACGCAATTGGAGGGCGCGCAGGCGCAGTTGATTAATGCCGGCGCGGCGCGGGCGCAGTTTGAACATGCGATTGCGGTGCTGGTGGGGCATGCGCCGGCGGATTTGAGCATTCCCGCTGGGCCACAGATCGCGGTGGTGCCAGTGGCGCCGCCCGGCGTGCCGAGCACGCTTCTGGAGCGCCGGCCGGACATTGCCGCGGCGGAGCGCGCCATGGATGAGGCGAATGCGCAGGTTGGGATCGCAATTGGCGCATATTACCCGGATTTAAGCCTGTCGGCCTTGGGAGGGTATTCGGCGAACCCGATCGGCGGGCTGTTTTCAGTCAGTAACAGCCTGTGGTCGCTGGGCGCGGATATGTCGGCAACCTTGTTCGAGGGTGGTACGCGCAGTGCGAGCGTGGCGGCGGCGCGGTTTGGTTATGACCAGAGTGTACAAATTTACCGGCAGACGGTGCTGACCGCGTTCCAGGGCGTTGAGAACGACCTGTCCAACCTACAAATTCTGAGGCAACAGGCGCAGGTGGTGGCACGGGCCGTGGCCGATGCGCAAGCCGCGGTGCAGATTGCGCTGAATCAATATCAAGCCGGCACGGTGAACTATACAACCGTGGTAACGGCGCAGCTCACGCTTCTGGGCGACCAGGAGACGCAGTTGAGCGTGCAGCAGGAGCGGCTGTTGGCGAGTGTGGCATTGTTTGAGGATCTGGGGGGCGGGTTCCATGCATCCGATCTGCCGAGCGCGAACAAACTACAGGCGAAACTGCCCTTCGCGCCTTAAACTTGACCCACGGCAGTGACCTGGCCAGTCAGAAATGGCTGATTCCAGGAAGCGGCAACGAAACTTTGCCTGACTTTCATTCGTCAAGTGGTGCATAATCGACCAAAAAGCCTTGCATGCGCGGACCTTCCATATGCGTGTTTTTGCTTTACCAAATCTCAATGAAAATCTGGTGTTCTATGGTTGGCAAGCCGTTTGTACGTTCGTTGCTTCGCTAAACCTCGAATCCGGAAGGTGAGATCGCGTATGTCGTTGTTCACAAATCTATCGATCCTCAACAAATTCATCACGGCTTTCGCCCTGGTGCTGCTGTTCACCGCCGGGCTCGGCGTATTTGCTATCACGCGCATCAGCTCCCTCGACACCTCCGCCGAGGGGCTCGAAGCCAACATCGCCGGTGACCTGGGAATTGCCGGAATGCTCCGCTCCGGACCGCAAATGTTTGGCCTGGCGGCGGCAACCGCGGTGACGACAGACCCGACGCAGCTGGCGCAACTGGCCGCGAAGGAGGATGAGGAGCGCAAGACGTTCGAGCGGAACTGGACGGTCTATCAACCGACGATGGATCCGGGGCGTGAGAGCAATGACGGCAATGGTTTTGCCGGCGCCTTCTCGCAGATGAGTAGCGATGCGGTTCAGGTGGCGCATGACGTCGCCACCGGTAATCAGGCGGCGGCCTCTGCCTTGGTAACGGGACCGATGGCCGGCCTGAATGCGACCTACAACCGGGACATCGCTGACGATCTGTCCCGCCAAGCGGATCTGGCTGCCGGACATGCGGCGAGTGTCAGCACGGCCAGGAGTTCGAGCGTGATCGGCGTCTGCGTCGCGCTGGGCACCATGATGATGACGATTTGCGGCCTCGTCTGGCTGCTGATCTCCAGCATCGGCAAGCCGATCGGCAACATGACCCAAACCATGCGCCGGCTGGCGCGCGGCGAGATGAATGCCACGATCGCGGGTGCCGACCGGCGCGATGAAATCGGCGACATGGCGCGCGCGGTACAGGTGTTCAAGGATGCGGGGCTCGAAAAACTTCAACTCGAAGAGGAGGCAAAGAGGCTCGCCGCCCAGACGGAGGCGGAACGCGCAAAGACGGAGGCCGAGCGCGAACTCATCGCCAGGAATCAGGCCTTTGTTACACAGGCCGTCGGGACCGGGTTGGACAGACTCTCGAAAGGCGACCTGCTGTTCCGGCTGACAACGGGTTTTTGCGCCGAATACGAAGGTCTGCGGGCCGATTTCAACCAGACAATGGACAAGCTGCAGGAGACCATGGAGTCGATCGCCGCCAATACGCAGGGCGTGCGCTCGGGTGCTGCCGAGATCACGCAAGCCTCGGATGATCTGGCGCGGCGGACCGAGCAACAGGCGGCGAACCTGGAAGAGACGGCCGCAGCACTCGACGAAATTACTGTGGCGGTGCGCAAGACTGCCGAAGGGGCGAACGAGGTGCGCAATGTTGTGAATGCCGCGAAGAGCGATGCCGAGCGCTCCGGCGAGGTCGTGCGCGAGACTGTGGGAGCGATGGGTGGCATTGAAGAGTTCGTCTAAGAAAATTGGCAACATCATCGGCGTGATCGACGAGATCGCCTTCCAGACCAATCTGCTGGCGTTGAACGCCGGGGTGGAGGCGGCGCGCGCGGGGGATGCTGGGCGTGGTTTTGCCGTGGTCGCGACGGAAGTGCGGGCGCTGGCGCAGCGCTCCGCCGATGCCGCGAAGGAGATCAAAACGCTCATTTCCGTGTCCGGCCGCCAGGTGGAAACCGGCGTCAAACTTGTGGGCGAGACGGGCTTGGCGCTGGCGCGCATCGTCGAGCAGGTGGACCGGCTGAACTTGCTGGTGAAAGACATCGCGGCCTCGGCAGCGGAGCAGGCGAGAGGTCTCGCCGAGGTGAATTCCGCGGTCAACCAGATGGACCAGGTGACGCAACAGAATGCCGCGATGGTCGAGGAGTTCGACCGCTGCCAGCCATAGCCTGGCTGGTGAGGCGGAGGAGCTGTCGCGCCTCATCGGGCAGTTTTCAATCGCGCATGTTGAGAGCGTGGGCTTCGCCAAGCCGTCCCGCCGCGAGACGCCGGCGGTGGTGAAGAAACCTGGCACATCAGCTCCGCCAGTCGGAAAATTCATGGCTGTGACTTCAAATTATGGATAAGCGCGGAAGTGGCGTTTTTTGCAGAGGCGCGGCGGCTGAATTCGAATGACGTCATAAGGGGGCCATTCACCATTCATCCTGCGCGGTGTGCCAGCGCATATCCGGCCGGGTATGTATTGTCGGCCAGGGCGTGATCCGGGCAACCAAACTCACAGAGTCAGCACGTAACGTAATGAGTAGGTTAACAA
>CAVUED010000020.1:0-9957 GCA_963740445.1 uncultured Alphaproteobacteria bacterium | reverse complement strand
GGGCGCAAGCCGAGGGGTGGCGCGTCCTATGCGCCCTTGCGTCTGTCCCGGCGGTAGGCGGTGCAGGCTTCGCCAAAGGCTTCAAACAGGCGTTTACGGTCGGGAAAATGCGTAACCTCCCATTCCGGGTGCCATTGCACGGCGAGTGCGAAATTTGTGGCACCGTCAACGCGCACGGCCTCGATCGTGCCGTCCGGCGCTATGGCCTCGACGGCAAGGCCCGCGGCGAGCTGGTCAATGGCCTGGCCATGCAGCGAATTGACCTGGATTTTTTCGGCGCCAGAGATGTCAGCAAGCGTGCCGGAGAGCATGACCTCATGCTTGAGGGCAAAACGCTGCTCACCCTCCCCGGCCCGGTGGTCCATGCGGCCGGGCACGTTATGCACCTCCTGAAAGAGGGTTCCGCCAAGTGCCACGTTGAGTTCCTGCATGCCGCGGCAGATGCCCAATATGGGCAGGCCGCGATCCAGCGCGGCAAGGATGAGCGGCAAGGTGGTGGCGTCACGCTCCGGGTCGTGGGCATCCGGCGTGGCGTCAAAGTCAGCGCCGTAGCGCATCGGCGCGACGTTCGAGGGACTGCCATTGAACATAATGCCATCCAGCCGGTCCAGCAATGCCAGCATATCTTCGCCCTCGGGCGGGATGAGCACCGGAAATCGCGCTGGAGGCCGCCATAAGGGCCGCCCCATAGCGCGCCGGCGTGGCGTGCTGGATGTAACCGGCGATCAGTTTGGTACAGGCTGGAATTCCGATGATGTTAGGTGTCATGTTAGCTCTCCGCTGCGGCGAAACTTAAGCTAGGGCGGAGGCTGGCCGCAAGCATGACAGCGCCCGCGCATAGCAGCATCGTAAGCGCCATGGGTCTGGATGTGCCGTCCGCGAGCACGCCCACAGCCAGGCCGGCAATGGCGCCGCCGGAATATTGCATGGTGCCGAGCAGTGCCGAGGCGCTCCCGGCATGGGCCTGGTGGCGGGAGAGCGCGCCGACCATGGCGCAGGGCGTGATCAGGCCAAACCCCGCCTCGCAGACCAGAAGGCCGCCGGCGATGGCGAAAGGCCCCAGCGGCTTCCAGGCCAAAGCGGTGAGAGCGAGGCAGGCCACCACGAGTATCACGCTGGCGATGGTGATGATCGGCGCAATGCCGAAGCGTTGCACCAGCGCGGGGTTGAGCTGGTTATAGCCGATATAGGCCACGGAATTGAAACCGAACAAAGCCGCGAAGGCGCTGGTGCTCCAGCCGTAATGGCCGATAAAAATCTGCGGCGTTGCCGCGAGATAGGCAAACAGGCAGGCCGAGGTGAAGGCCCCGACAAGGGCATGGGTAAGGAAGGCGCGCTCCTTGAAGATGACGCCATAGCGAATGATGACCGGAATGAGCCCGAGGCGGGTGCGGCGGGATTCTGGCAGCGTGTCGGGCAGCAGGAACCAGATGGCGGCGATGGCCACCAGCCCATAGATCGCGCAGGCGAGGAAAATCGTCCGCCAGCCTGTGAACAGCACGAAGAATCGAGCCCAGCATGGGGGCGACGATGGGCGCCACCCCCATGACCAGCATGAGCTGCGAGAACATCTTTGCCGCCGCCGGACCATCGGCCAGGTCACGAACCATGGCGCGGGGAATAACCACGCCGGCCGAGCAGCCCAGCGCCGCGAGAAAGCGGAAGACGACGAGCGAATCGACATTCCAGCTCAGCCAGCAGCCGAGCGACGCGACTGTGTAAATCACCATGCCGATGAGGAGGGGCAAGCGCCGGCCCAGGCGGTCCGAGAGCGCGCCCTGTGTCATCTGGCCGAAAGCAAGGCCGACGAAATAGGCGGCGAGCGAGTATTGCGGGGCGGCGATGTTGTGCAAATCGCGTGCGATAGCCGGGAAAGCCGGCAAATACATATCCGTGGAAACAGGGCCGACGGCGATCAGAAAGCCCAGGAGAAATCGGTAATTTTTTGGTAACGGAGCGCGCCATGGAGAGGCTTTAGGCGCGGACCTGGAACCGGAAAAGCCCGGAATTCGCATCGGAGACCAGATATGCCAAAAAGAGCAGGAGAAACTGACGCCTCGTGAACATCGCGGTCGGCATTTGGCAGTTTAGGGTAATCCGCCCCGGTTTGAGTTTTTGGCGTAGTGTTGTACGCAGTAAATTTTGGAATTGGGACACTGGATGCCATGGCGCGTAGATCAGAACTGAGCCGTAAAACCTCCGAGACCGATATCCTGCTGCGCCTCAACATCGATGGGACGGGCCAGGCGAATATCTCGACGGGCGTTGGGTTCTTTGACCATATGCTCACCGCGTTCGCCCGGCATGGGCTGTTCGACCTGGATGTGCAGGCGAAGGGCGACCTGCATATCGACGCGCACCACACGGTGGAGGATGTCGGCATTCTGCTCGGCCAGTCACTGAACCTTGTCCTGGGCGATAAACGGGGGATCACCCGGTTTGGCCAGGCGAGCGTGCCGATGGATGAGGCGCTGGTGGATGCCGTGATCGATCTTTCCGGGCGGGCGCATCTCGCCTGGAGCGTCACATTCGAGCGCCCGATGCTGGGCACGATGGATACGCAACTGGTGGAAGAGTTTTTCCGGGCGCTGACGGGCAATGGCTTGTTCACGCTGCATGTGCGCCAGTTGGCGGGCACAAATTCGCATCACGTGGCGGAGGCGGCATTCAAGGCCGTGGCGCGGGCGCTGCGGATGGCGGTTGCGATCGACCCGCGCGCGGCGGCGGAGATACCCTCGACCAAGGGTGTGATCTGACTTGTTCTGTAGCAGCGCTGATGCTGGTCACAGTCATCGACTATAAAAGCGGCAATCTGGCCTCGGCGGCGCGTGGACTCGCGCTGGCAGCCGAGCAGCTTGGGGTAAGTGCCGACATACGCATTACCTCCGATCCTGAAATCGTGGCGCGCGCGGATAAAATCGTGCTGCCGGGCCAGGCGCGTTTGCCGATTGCTCGGCCGGGCTGGCGGGAATTGATGGCCTGGCTGAGGCGATGTTCTCGCGGGTTGAGGCGGGGGCGCCGTTCCTCGGCATTTGCGTCGGCATGCAGTTGATGGCCGAGCGCGGGCTGGAACACCGCACCACGCCAGGGTTCGGCTGGGTGCGGGGAGAAATCGCGAAACTGCCGACAAAAACCCAGCGGCTGCCGCATATGGGCTGGAATGAATTGCTGTTCGAACCCGGCGCGCATCCGCTGTTGGCGGGATTAACGCCGGGGGATCATGCCTATTTTGTCCATTCCTACGCACTTTCAGGCGCCGCACCGGATCAGGTGATCGCGACCACGGACTACGATGGCGCCGTGGTGGCGATGGTGGCGCAAGGCAACCGGGCCGGTACGCAGTTCCATGTCGAGAAGAGCCAGTTGGTCGGCTTGCGGATTTTGAGCAATTTTCTGGGCTGGGCGCCTTAGAGCCGGATCACTTTTGATCAAATCACGAGGTGATTGCGATCAAAAGTGTAAATCCGTCTCTAATCAATGTTTCAGAGGGCAATTCACCGTTCATATCAAATCACCGGTGATTTGATATGCACCAGGCGGCCCGACACCGACGCGAATAGGCAGCGGTAAACAAGATATGCCCCCACCCGTGACGCTGATGGCCGAACGGATCGAACAATTTGAAGACGATGCCGATGTGCATGCGCTGGCCGAAGCCGCGACGGCGGCAATTCTGGACGGCGGCGGGTTTGGCTGGGTGAAACCGCCAAAACCTGCCGTGCTTGAGCAATATTTCCGGGGCCTGCTCCTGGTGCCAGAGCGTGAGTTGATCGTGGGGCGGATGGATGGCGTGATTTATGGCGCCGTGCAATTGCATAAGCCGTCGCGCAACAATGAGGCGCAGGCTCTGGCGGCGAGCATCATGCATCATTTTGTGGCGCCCTATGCGCGTGGGCACGGGTTGGCGCGGATGATCATTCAGCAGGCCGAGGACAATGCGCGCGCGCTGGGCTACCAGGTGGTGAACCTGGACGTGCGCGAAACTCAGGAAGCGGCGATCGCGCTCTACGAAGCGGCGGGGTTTGTGCGCTGGGGCACGCATCCCGCCTATGCGCGAATGAAGGGCGTGACCGTGCAGGGCCATTTTTACTACAAAATGCTGCAAAAATGAGCCTCACCCTCTACCCTGCCATCGACCTGAAGGATGGTGCCTGTGTCCGGTTGCAGCGCGGCGAGATGGACCGCGCGACGATATATGGCCAGGACCCAGGCGCGCAGGCGGCCATCTGGGCGGCAGCCGGATTTTCGTGAGATTCACGTGGTCGATCTCAACGGCGCGTTTGCCGGCAAGCCGGTAAATGGCGCGGCCGTGCGCGCGATATTGGCGGCAGTCAAAATTCCGGTACAGCTCGGCAGCGGGATTCGGGACATGGCGGGGATCGAGGCCTGGCTTGAAGCCGGCGTAACGCGTGTGATCTTAGGTAGCGTTGCGGCCAAAAACCCGGCGCTGGTGCACGAGGCCGCGCGGAAATTTCCTGGCCGGGTGGTGGTGGGGATTGATGCCAAGGCCGGCATGGTGGCAACCGAGGGCTGGGCCGAAACATCCGCGTTACAAGCAAATGAGCTGGCGTCACGGATGCAGGATGCCGGCATCGCGGCGATTATTTATACCGATATCGCCCGCGATGGCATGAAGACCGGCTTGAACTTGGACGAGACGGCGGCGCTGGCGGCGGGGTTGAGCGTGCCGGTAATCGCCTCGGGCGGAATTGGCGGGCTGGCCGATATTCTGGCGCTTAAAGCAGCGGCAACGCGCCAAAAAAATCTGGCGGGCGCCATTGTGGGCCGGGCGCTGTACGATGGCAGCCTGGATGCAGCGGCGGCACTCGCCGCATGTTAAAACTGCGGGTCATCCCCTGCCTGGACGTGAAAGACGGGCGGGTCGTGAAAGGCGTGAACTTCGTGTCGCTGCGCGATGCCGGAGACCCGGTGGAGCAAGCCGCCGTGTATGACGCGGCCGGCGCAGATGAGCTGACATTTCTGGACATCACCGCCAGCTCCGACAACCGGGATACCATTCTGGATGTCGTATCGCGCACGGCGGAAAAAATATTTCTACCACTAACCGTGGGCGGCGGGATCAGGAGTGTCGCGGATATAAGGCGGCTGCTGCTGGCCGGTGCGGACAAATGCAGCATCAACTCGGCGGCCACTCAACCGGCCGGAGCTGGTGCGCGAGGCGGCGGAAAAGTTTGGCAGCAGCGGTGACGCGTGGTGGTGGCGATCGATGCGCGCGAGGCATCTCCCGGTAAATGGGAGGTTTTTTCTCACGGCGGGCGGGTGAATACCGGACTCGATGTGATCGCCTGGGCGAAGCAGATGGAAGCACTGGGTGCGGGGGAAATCCTGCTGACCTCCATGGACCGCGACGGCACCGGCAAGGGCTTCGACCTGGCCTTGCTGAAGGCGGTTTGCGGTGCGGTGAGGCTGCCGGTGGTGGCCTCCGGCGGGGTGGGTGAATTGCAGCATTTTGTTGAAGGTGCGCAGGCGGGTGCTACGGGTTTGCTGGCCGCCAGCGTATTCCATTTCGGGCAGTTTACAATCGCGCAGGTGAAAGCGGCTTTAACACAGGCACGCTTGCCCGTGCGGCAGCCACGGGCGATAATCGCGCCGTAGGAGTCGCAAAAGTAAGCGCATGGCTAAGAAAGTTATAAAATCCACGGCAGCGCCGAAGCGCAAGCGGCCCGCGCGGCTTATTGCCGTGTCGGTGCCGCCGCCTATGGATGCGCCAGATGCGCGTGTGCTGGACCGGCTCTGGGCGACCGTACTCTCGCGCAAGGACGCGAACCCGGCCGAAAGCCATTCGGCCCGGCTGCTCTCGCGCGGGACCGCGAAGATCGCCCAGAAGTTTGGCGAGGAAGCGGTGGAATGCCTGATCGAGGCTGTCGGCGGCCACCGGACCGCGCTGATCGCGGAGAGCGCCGACGTGCTCTACCATCTGCTGGTATTATGGGTGGATGCCGGCTTGCGGCCGGAGCAAATCTGGACGGAGTTGAGCCGGCGCGAGGGGATGAGCGGGCTCGCGGAAAAAGCCGCCCGCAAACCGGCAGAGTCTGGTTTTTCGACCAAGAAAATACCGTGAGGTTGCGCCATGGATTATGACGAAACCAATGTTTTTGCCAAAATCCTTCGCGGCGAGATCCCCTGCACAAAGCTCTACGAGGATGAGTTCGCGCTCGCCTTCCCCGATTTAAGGCCCGCGGCCCCCTGCCATGTGCTGGTGATCCCGAAAGGCGCGTATGTGTCGATCGCGGATTTTGGCGCGACGGCAAGCCCAGCGGAGATTACCGGGTTTTTCAGAGCCGTCTCCCTGGTCGCCAAACAGCTCGGGGTGGAGGAGAGCGGCTACCGGGTGATTTCCAATGCCGGGCCGGACAGCCACCAGGAAGTGCCGCATTTCCATGTCCACATCATCGCCGGGCGCAGGCTTGGGCCACTACTCGGCGCGACATGAAACAGGAAGGCTCCGTCGCCGAGGTGCTGCGGGCCTTTCTGATTCTGGGCGTTAGTTCTTTCGGTGGGCCAATCGCGCATCTGGGGTATTTCCGCCGCGAGTTTGTCGAAAAACGCGGCTGGCTGACAGCCGACGAGTATGCCGGTGTGCTGGCACTCTGCCAATTTCTTCCAGGGCCGGCGTCATCGCAGACAGGTTATTGCATCGGGCTGAAACGCGCGGGGTGGCAAGGCGGGCTGGCCGCCTGGGCGGGGTTCACCCTGCCCTCGGCACTATTGATGCTGGCACTGGCCCATTGGGTAAATATGTTTCAGACGGTGCCGATGGCACGCGGCGTGCTGCACGGCTTGCAACTGGCGGCGGTCGCGGTGGTGGCGCAGGCGGTGTGGGTGATGGCGCGCAGCCTGTGCCCGGATACGCCGCGCCGGGTGCTGGCCTTGCTGGCGGCGGCGGTGCTGGGGCTGTTGCCCGATACCGGCGGGCAAATTCTGGTATTGCTGATCGGGGCTGTGGCCGGGCGGCTGGCGCTGGAGCCGCCGCCTGAAGCGATACCGGTGCAGGCACCCGGTGAACCGGCTGCCGCATCGTTCGGCTCTGGCTTGCCTGGCGGTGTTTTTGGTCCTGCTCGTGCTGGCCTTTCTGGCGCCTGGAATCCGGTCCCGTGGCGCTGTTCGGAGCATTTTACCGGGCCGGCGCGCTGGTGTTCGGCGGCGGGCATGTGGTGCTGCCACTCCTTCGGGACTCGGTCGTGGTGCCCGGCTGGGTCTCGCCGCAAATGTTTCTGGCAGGCTATGGCGCGGCGCAGGCCGTACCGGGACCGCTGTTTACCGTGGCGGCGTTTCTGGGCGCGCTGGCTACCGGCGGACCTGGCGGTATGCTGGGAGCGGTGATCGCGATCCTTGCGATTTTTCTGCCCGGCCTGTTGCTGGTGACAGGCACCCTGCCCTACTGGCAGGTTTTGCGGAGCCGTTCCGGCATTGCCACGATGATGATGGGCGTGAACGCCGTCGTTGTCGGGCTGCTGGGGGCGGCATTCATCAACCTGCTGACCCTGAGCGCGATACAGAACATCCGTGATATTCCGATCGCGCTGGTGGCGCTCCTGCTGCTGACCTGGGGCCGGGCGAGGCCCATTCTGGTGGTGATGTTCTGCGCCGCCGCAGGAGCGTTCGTGTAAAAACTAGAGCGGATGATTTTAAGATGAACCAGTTATGGTTCATCTTAAAATCTGAGTAACAGATAGACGATTCGCTGCGCATTCCATCAAATGTCATCCGGCTCTAAACGCTGAACTCGATGACTTCCCGCACACGGGGATAGATCTCCTCGGCCCAGCGGTTGCCGGAGAACACGCCATAATGGCCCACACCGGTTTGCACGTAGTGGCGTTTGAGTGATGGCCGCAGGTTGGAACAGAGATCGAGTGCCGCGGCGGTCTGGCCAAGGCCGCAAATGTCGTCACGCTCACCTTCCACCGTGAAGAGAAATGTTTTCTTGATCAATTCGGGTTTGACCAGACGGCCGCGATATTTCAGCTCGCCCTTCGGCAATTCATGATCCATGAAAATGCGCTGCACGGTTTCAAGGTAGAATTCCGCCGGCAGGTCCATGACGGCAAGGTACTCGTCGTAGAAAGCGCGGTGCGTCTCGGCGACCAGGTTGTCTTCCGACGCAAGCGCACGAAATTGTTTGATATGCGCACCAATATGTTTGTCGAGATTCATCGCGACGAAGGCTGAAAGCTGGATAAAGCCGGGATAGACGCGCCGGCCGGCACCACGGTAACGCCACGGCACGACGCCGATCATCTTATCCTCAAACCAGGAAATATCCCTGGTTTTTGCAAGAATATTGACCTTTGTGGGATTGCGCCGCGTGTCGATCGGGCCAGCCATGAGGGTCATGCTGCGCGGTGTCGCGGGGTTGTTATCCTCGGACATGACGGCGACCGCGGCAAGCACCGCGACTGCAGGCTGACAGACCCCGATGACATGGCTACGGGGCCCGAGGAATTCCAGAAAGCGCATGACATGCTCAACATATTCGTCGAAGCCAAAGGGCCCGGCATCAGCTGGTATGTCCCGCGCGTTATGCCAATCCGTGATATAGACGTCGTGATCCCGTAACATGACTTCCACCGTGCTGCGCAACAGCGTGGCAAAATGTCCGGACATGGGGGCAACCAGGAGAACTTTCGGTTGGCGGCGATCGGAATCCTTTTTGAAATGCACCAGGCTTGCGAATGGGGTGGCATCCACGGTGACATCCTCGACCTTGACGAGGTTGTTGCCGACCATGACATCCCGGATGGCGTAGGCTGGACGCTTATGCGTGGTTCCGGAATTGCCGAAGACATCGAGTGCGGCATTGATATGCCGGAGCGCAATCCCATAGGGCTGGCTTGGCGTGACCGTGCGCAGCAAGGCACTGCTGGTGCGTGCCATCATGCGGAGCGGGGCCATGAAATCGGCTTGCGCCTGGTACATCTGGTAGATCATTATTCTATCCTAACCGAGAACAATATCGGTATGCTCCAAAAATCCGGCAAGTCCGCCATTGTATGGTTGAAGTCAGCCTTGTTAGTCGTGTGTTTATTTTAATGCAAAGGAAAGAGTGATTATGTCTGAGGCAACACTCCTGATCAGCAGCAAGAATTACTCCTCCTGGTCGCTGCGCGGGTTTCTTCTGGCCAAGCTCTCCGGCATTAATTTTAGCGAGGAGCATGTCTCGCCCGACGATCCGCGCGCACGGGAGGAATTGCTGATGCGCACCTCCTCGATTTTGGTGCCCTGCCTGCTCCATGGTGACGTGACCGTGTGGGACACGCTGGCCATTGCCGAGTATTTGAATGAGCTTTTCCCCGAAGCCAACATGCTCCCCAGCGAGAAAGTGGCGCGGGCGCGCTGCCGGTCGATCTCCGGCGAGATGCATTCCGGCTTTGCCGCCCTGCGCTCCAGCCTGCCGATGAATTTGCGTTTCCATAAGCCTGGGCTTCACGGTCTGGTCTTCCGCGCAGGCCGATATCGACCGGATCACCACGATCTGGCGTGAATGCCTGACGATATGGAAGGGCCCGTTTTTGTTTGGCAAAAACCCGACCATTGCGGATGCCATGTACGCGCCGGTGGTCACACGGTTTTTGAGCTACGACGTGGCGGTTGGGCCAGTTTGCCAGGATTATTGCGACACCATCATGAGCTGGGCGCCAATGAAGGAATGGGTTGCGGATGCGCAAAACGAGCCACAGGAAATTATCGAGCTCGACCTGGATTTTTAGAGTCGGATGACATTTGACGGAATTGCTCAGCGATCCCATCAAATGTCTAAATCCGCCTCTACTCATATGTTTAGAGGGCGATTCAGATTTTAAGATGAACCATAACTGGTTCATCTTAAAATCATCGCGCTCTAAGGCCAACGAGCGGCGTCCCTGGAGGGACTTGAGGTAAAAACCCCACCCTAATCCTCGTCGCGTTCACGACGAACCAACACCTCGCGTTGCC
>CAVUED010000019.1:0-11337 GCA_963740445.1 uncultured Alphaproteobacteria bacterium | reverse complement strand
AGTTGATCAGTGCCGTGGTGAGATCCGGGATGGCAAAAGGCATTGACGTACCAGTTGGTGGTAAACCCGAGCCAACGCAGGCCAATACGCCCGCTAGGCGACTGGTTGAAACTGAATACGACCATCACCGCGATCGGCGCCATCACAAACAGTATCACCGCCCAGGTATAGACATATAGCAGCCGCTCGCCCAGCGTAACGCGGCGCCGGTGCACGGTTAGTGGCGCGGCGTTAGGCTGCATAGTCTTGAATTGTTTCGGTACCGAAGATTTTTGCGTAGAGCAGGATCGCCACCATGAGCAGCAGCATCAGCAGCGACGAAAGTGCCGCCGCCATCGGATAGTCCTGGTCAACAAAAAAACTATCCTGGATGATATTGCCGATCATCGACGTACTCGGACCACCCAGGATTTCGGCGTTGATGAAATCCCCGACATTGGTGACGAACACCAGCAGAAAGCCCGCGAACACGCCTGGCGCCGAAAGCGGCAGAATAACACGCATGAATGCGCTCGCCGTCGTGGCATAGAGATCATTCGCGGCCAGCACCATACGCCGGTCGATCTTCTCCAGCGAGACGTAGAGCGGCAACACGTAATAACCGATATTGTTATAGATGAGGCCTCCGATCACCGCCCATTTGGTGGATAAAATATAGGAATTTTCCGGCAAAATTCCCCACTCCTTCAAAGGGCCAAGAATGAACCCTTGATCCGCCAGGATGAATTGCCAGGCCAGAACCCGGATCACGAACGTCACGAAAAACGGCAGCACGATCAGGAACAGATAGGTGGATTTGTGACGCCCGCCATGGAAGGCGATCCAGTACGAGGATAGGCGATCAGCAGCGTGATCACCGTAGACAGCCCGCCATAGAAGAAGGAGCGCACGAATTGCGCGTGATACTGCGTGACGGCGCTTATGAATTCGCTGAAATTATCGGAGATCGTCCTCTCGCATAGCCGTCGAGCGGGTCGCCGGTGGCGGTGGCCATCACCATCATCGAGCCCAGAGGCACCAGAAACAGCAACAGAAAATAGGCCCAGCTGGGCAGGCTGAGCAGATACGGCGCCAGCCGCCGGTTCAACCTGCCCCGAAGCATCGGCACTAACCCTGGATGATCGGATTAAAGGTGCTGTTCCACTTCTGATACTCGGCGTAGTTCTTGAATGCAGGGAACAGATGCGACTTGGCGTAGGTCTGCGAAGTCGGGAACACGAGCTCACTATTGGCGACCGCAGGATCCTTCAACACATTCAGAATATACTGCTGTGCGTCTGGCACCGGGCAGACGTAATCGACGTAATCTTCGACGATCCCGGCAATCTTGGGCGTGTAGTAGAAATTCATCCAGTCGAGCGCGCTCAGCGGGTTCTGCGCGCCCACGGGGATCGCCATATTGTCGTGCCAGATCATTACGCCTTCCTTCGGCACGACAAACTTCAGATCCTTATAGCCCTTCTCGTTTGCCTGGTAGATATCGCCGGACCAAGCCTGGGTGATCCAGGTATCGCCGTTCTCCAGTGCGTTAATATAGCTCTGGTCGTAATACTGCCGCACCAGCCCCTTCTGCTTCTGGTCCTTCAGCACCGCGGCGGCCTTCGCCCAGTCGTCCGGCGTCGAGGTTGTCCGGATCAATTCCGAGTTTCAGCAGCGCGAGACTGCCGAGTTCGAGATTATCGTTCATCATGCCGACATGCCCGGCAAAAGCCGGATCCCACAAATCGTCGATCGAGGTGATCTCGCGCTTTGTCAGCTTCGGGTTATAAGCAATTCCGGTAAAGCCGCTCTGCCAAACCGCGGTATATTTATTGCCCGGATCGTAGCTTGGGCTAACCACGTTCGGACCGCATATTTCTTGAAATTCGGCAGTTTCTCATGCCAGAGCGGGGTCAGCCAATTCTGCAGGATCAGCTCTTCGAGCTCCCAGCGGTTGGTGATCACCACGATATCGTAGCCGGTCGACTGACCGGCTTTCAGCACCGGCGCGATTTTCGCGTAGAATTCAGGGAATCTCCTGGATCACTTCGAGATATTTTACCTTGATCCCGGTGGCTTTGGTGAATTCATCGAGCGAAGGGTGTGTCGCCCCATTATTGGTGACGTCGATGTAATAAGGCCAGTTGGCGAACACCAGGTCTTTCGTGGGCTTCTGCTTCGCCCACCAGGCCTTCCAGTCCGTTTTATCGGCGGCGAATGCCGGCGCCGCTCCGCCGAGTGCCAGCAAGCCAAGGCCAGCCGCGCCGCCACGCAGGAAGTTGCTGCGCGACAAGCGGGGTTGGGTCAGCCCGCGCATGAATGCTGGATCAAGGCCGGGCGGTTGCTCGCCTTGCGCGTGCATGTCGGTCGGTTTTTTGGTCTTGCTCATGGTATCATTCTCCTGGTGTTGCTTGTGTAGGCGGCTCGATGATGAAGGTATGGTTGCGGTGCCAGGCGAGCCGCACAGCATCGCCCTGGCGCAGGTCATGCGTTAGCCCGAGAATTCTGGACATAGACGGCCAAGCTCTGCCCAGCTCGGCTACGCACCGCATATTGGTGGCTCACCCCCATATAGGTGGCGACCTCGACTGTCCCTTCGAGCAGGTTCCAATCCGGCGTCACCGGCTCGCCGGGGGCGAGAATATGTATCTTCTCCGGCCGCACACCGGCCTTCAGTGCGCCGGCACCGGACTTCAACCGCGATGTCTGAAACTGCAGACGGCTGCCATCCTCCAGCCGTAGCCACGAAACTTCGGCACCGCGCTCATCCATTACGCCAGAGAGAAGGTTGGAAACACCGAGAAACGCGGCGACGAATTCGCTGACCGGATTATCGTACACATCCGCCGGTGTGCCGACCTGCTCGATCCGCCCGCCCGCCATTACCGCGAGACGGTCAGACATAACCATCGCCTCCTCCTGGTCGTGGGTGACGAACAGGAAGGTGATCCCGATCTCCGACTGGATACGCTTGAGCTCAAGCTGCATCTGCCGGCGCAGTTTCAGGTCGAGCGCACCGAGCGGCTCATCGAGCAGCAGCAATTTTGGCCGGTTGACCAGCGCCCGCGCGAGAGCCACACGCTGCTGCTGCCCGCCCGAGAGCTTGGCCGGCCAGCGCGACTCGAAGCCGGTCAGATCCACCAGCGCCAGCATCTCGCGTACCCGCGCGGTAATTTCATCCCGCGGCAGACCTTTGCGGCGCAGCCCGAAGGCGACGTTTTCGAAAACATTGAGATGCGGGAACAGAGCGTAGGACTGGAACACGGTGTTGACATCGCGCCGGTAGGCGGGCTGGTGACTGACATCGACGCCACCCAGCATGATGCTGCCGTAGGTCGGTTCCTCGAACCCGCCGATCATTGCAAGCGTGGTGGACTTACCACAACCAGAGGGGCCGAGCAGGCTGAAGAACTCACCGCTTTTGATGGTCAGGTCGATATTATCGACCGCCTTGTGGAGTCCATAAATTTTAGTGACGCCGTTGAGGTGAACATCGGCTCGCTCAAAGCCCGACAGACCGTGACTGGCGCTGTTCGCCGGTTTGGTCAAAGGGTTGTCAGCCATCACAACGCCGGCTTGCGCCTGCGAATCGCCCTACCGGCGTCCGGTGTGGTCCATTGTTTGCGGGATTTGCAGGATCCGTCTGCGCCGGCGATGGAAAAATCGCCGGAAACAATATACAATACCACCCAACGATTAATCACACGTGCTCCTAAGGCAACATCAGATTGCCCGCACGACTAGCCCATCACCCCTGGGGGATCGGCACTTTGAACAATGCCTGATCCTGTATTTTTTGTTATTTTCAGGCAGTTTATTGCCTTAAACGCCCGTGTCAACCTAGCAGGCTGTGGAAATTCACCACCGTTTGGCGGTGAATGAGCTTTCGTCTCAGCTGTCGAAGCGGATATCGCCGTTGAGGGTGCCGTCTTCCTCGAGTTCGGCATCACCGTATCCGGAGACATCCGTCATCTCGTTTGAGCCGTGGAATCTGAACCAGATGCTCGTTGTGCCATGCTCACATTGAAGTCCGGTCTGGACGGCCCCGAATGCCATCTCGCCGCCGGCATCATCGATTTGTATGTAGGCCCCGCGCACGCGGGGATGGCCCCCGGAAATTAGCCACATTACCTGCATATAGCTGCGGTTCCCCCGCCCACGCGGGGATAAACCTAGCCGAGATCGTGAGCATCCTCAGGCACGGGTAACGAAATCAATAACTTCCAGTGCCCAGTTTCATCACATCTGGGACGCCACTTCCGAACAAAAGTAATAACTTCTCCCGGCGTGTTCGGGAGGTCGTTCATCGCCGCTTTAGCCAGTACCCCTTTTGGGCCGGTGACTTGGATCTCCACCTTGCTGATGATGACATTGCTTACGAATAGCTTGAGGTAGCACCTCACCGCCCAGGCTTCGCACGCAGCGCGGCAAGGTCAAAATGGAAGTGATCTAGGCAATCTGGCGTTTTTAGCCTTTACTCAAAATGGGCGCGCTCGCATTGGCGCCAATGCTCAACAAATTCGGGCAGACGGGCAGAATTTAAAAGAATAAACCAAGCAATCGATAAGGAGGGAAGGTTCATGGCTCAACCGGGCAACACCGACGCGATCAAGGATATTTCGTCAGAACTCCAGTGTCCATAAATTACACGGTAAGGCGGTCGGTCTTATCGGCGTTCTGTTCCTGACCGTTACGGGGGCAGCGCCTGAATTGGCCATGCTGGGAAATGTGCCCTTTGCCGCGGGCTACGGCACCGGCAGCCATACCCCTGCGGCCTTTGCGATGGCAACCGTCGTGCTACTGATCTTCTGCATAGGCTATGCCACAATGGCCACCCGGGTATCCTCGGTGGGCGGTTTCTATTCTTTTATCTCCCAGGGCATCGGCCGTGAGGTTGGCATGTCGGCAGGGATCGCATCGCTGGCCTGCTATTCGATCTTCGAAGCCTCGCTTTACGGACTTTTCGCTTATTTCGGCAACCAATGGATCATGACGCATCTGGGTATCAATGTGGGCTGGATTTGGCTGGCGCTGGCGGCTGTCGTGGGGGCCGGGGTATTGTCGGTGCGCGATGTCAAGCTGAGCGCCGCGGTTCTCGGGCTGGCGCTCATCCTGGAAACGCTCATGCTGACGATCTTTGCGTTCGGTGTATTCTTTGCCCCCAAAGGAACCAACTTTACCGCTGAAATCGCTGAACGTCCTGCACGTAACCATACCGGTTGCCGCGCAGAAGGTGGGTACTGTTGTTATTCCTGCCGGGGCCGCCGCTGTTGGTATTTTCATGGCCTTCTGGTCATGGGTCGGGTTTGAGATGGCCCCCAACTATGCAGAAGAAAGCCGTGACCCGAAACGGATCATACCGTTGTCACTCTATGTCTCGGTGATCTTCCTGGGCGTTTTCTACACTTTCGTCAGCTGGTGTGCTGTTTCGGCCTACCCGACGGAAGGCGCCATGCTGGCGACGGCCTACAACGATTCCGGCAACTTTTTCCTAACGCCGGCTGCCCAGTTCGTTGGCCCCTGGGCGGCCCAATTGATGAGCATTCTGATCCTGACCAGTTCGTTCGCTTGTGGCATGGCTTTTCATAACACGGCCTCGCGTTACATGTATTCGCTGGGCCGTGAAGGCGTGATCCCTATGCATTTCGGCAAGACGCACGACGCCCATAAAAGCCCGCATATCGCCTCAATGGCCCAGTCCGGCCTCGCAGCGGCGTGGTTGTTGCTGTTCGCAGTGTTTAATGGCTTCGACAGCCCGATGAACCAGGCCTATCTCGGCGTCTACACACTGTTCGCGGTCTTGGGCACCGGCCTGCTTCTGGTACTCCAGGCGGTCGTGTCCGTGGCAGTGTGGAACTATTTCCGCAAGAATGGCGGCGGCAGCGCGATAAAGACCGTGATCGCACCGTGGGTGTCATTTTTCGTGCAGGTCTGGCTGGTTTACCTGCTGGTGTCGAATCTGGCGACATTTGCAGGTACGTCTGCTTTTGCCAATGCCATTCCGGAGATCGGCCTGGTGATCATCCTGGTTGGCCTGGCCTGGGGTTTTGTGCTCAAGCGCACCAACCCGGACGCCTTCAGGAATATCGGCCACATGGTGAATGACGAAAGCTGAGTCGTCGGTCTTAAAACGCGATGATTTTAAGATGAACCAATTATGGTTCATCTTAAAATCTGAATCGCCCTCTAAACATATGAGTAGAGGCGGATTCAGGCATTTGATGGGATCGCTGAGCAATTCCATCAAATGTCATCCGACTCTAGTGTCTTGATCGGCAAATAGGCTACATTCTGGCTGAACCTTGGACGAAGGGAGGCTGGGATGGCGAAGGGTCGTGCGGTGGCTGTCATGTTGGATGATGCTGAGAAGGCTACCCTGACGGCGCTGATCCGCAAACATGGAGCGCCACAGTCGCTTGCGTTGCGCGCCCGCATTGTGCTTGCCGCCGCAAGCGGGCTGACCAACAAGGAAATCGCGATGAAGCTGGATGTCTGCGCCCATACCGCTGGCGCGTGGCGCAATCGGTTTGCCCGCAATGGTCTGGATGGGCTGTACGATGAGCCACGTCCCGGCGCACCGCGCCAGATTGGTGATGACGAAATTGCCGCCACGATCCGTAAAACCCTGGAGACGCGCCCGCAAGGAGCAACGCATTGGAGCCTGCGGACCATGGCGAAGGCGGTGGGCCATGCACCGTCCACGATCCATCGGATTTGGCAGGCGTTCGGCCTGCAACCGCATCGTACGGAAACCTTCAAACTTTCGTCCGACCCGATGTTTGTCGAGAAAGTGCGCGACATTGTTGGTCTGTATCTCTTGCCGCCCGAGCGCGCCGTGGTGCTCTGCGTCGATGAAAAAAGCCAAGTCCAGGCGCTCGATCGAACCCAACCTTTGCTGCCAATGCGGCCCGGCCAAGCCGAGCGGCACACCCACGACTACACGCGGCACGGAACCACCTCGCTGTTTGCCGCGCTCGACGTGAAGGCGGGGACCGTTATCGGCAAATGCATGCCGCGCCACCGCACACAGGAGTTCCGCAAGTTCCTCGACGAGGTCGAGCGAAACGTGCCCGCCGATCTCGACATCCATGTTGTCATGGACAATTACGGCACACACAAAACCAAGCTGATCCGCAACTGGTTCGTCAAGCGGCCGCGCTGGTATGTTCACTACACACCCACCTCAGCGTCTTGGATCAATCAGGTCGAGCGCTTCTTCGCCTTGTTGACAGATCGTGCCATCAGACGCGGCGTGTTCCGATCCGTCGCCGATCTCGAGCGCGCCATCACCGCCTATATCGAGACCAACAATGCCCATCCAAAGCCGTTCCGATGGACCAAGAGCGCCGACGATATCCTCGCCTCAATTCAACGCTTCTGCCTGCGCTCCCTCACAACAAATACCTAAAATGCAGACGACTTCCGAATCAGGACACTAGATGCGAATGCGCTTTCCCTGATGGACGACGACAGATTCCAGGGTCGAAACTATTGCACGCTGTGTTACAGTTTTGCTGGGCAAACAGCCGGCCACCCCAGGCAGGACCAAAATCATAAGTGCCAAACCCAGTTTTATATTCAGGAATTCATCCCCCAATACGGTCTCGGGCCTCAAGCACAATAATGTCAGCGCCGCTTTCGGCCATGCTCTCGGCCAGAGCCAATCCGGCAAGGCCCGCCCCCTCAATAATGAGGTCCTGCATCGGCTCGGACTCAATTCGCTGAATATGGCAAATGACCGGTTTTTCGGTAGATCAACGCGCCTTCCAGGCTGGAAAGCCGCAATTGCGTGCCCGCCGGAAAGCGTAACCACGAACCTGCCCGGTACAATTCTCCGGCCGCCAAAATGCTACCTTCAATAACAAAAATCTCTACTCCTGAAGGATACACCTCTGTTGTGCCTGGATCATTCGGCGGCAGCCGCATGAGATCAACAATCTCCCAATCGGCGCTGAACAATCGCGCCTGGCCACGGCCATTAGCCGCAATGTGCCAAATTTCCGGGTCCAATGTATTTATTCGGAGCGTCTCAGTTTCTTGCGCTGGCATTTGACGTAGCTTCACAAAAATCACCGCGCCTGGCGTGCTGGATGGGACATGCCGCGAACCCGGTGGATTACGCACATAGTAGCCGCGCGGGTAATCACCGTTTTCGTCGGAGAACACGCCTTCAAGAACAAAAAACTCCTCTCCAGCGTCGTGCCGGTGCGCGCTGAAATTCGAACCAGGCGCATAACGCACAAGAGATGTTGCACGCGCAACCTCGCCGCCATCGCGTTCCAGCATCCGCCGTTCCACCCCAGCCATCGGTGAAACAATCCAGTCCAGCTTTGTCGAGTTCAACTACAGCCGGGAGGCCAAGGTCTGCATTTATCAACAATTATCGTACCCCATCTTGCATTGCCGATATGGCGTGGTCCTGGCAGATGCCCTAAAGTTTCTGAATGCGCTGCGCGAGACTGATCCGGCATTGGCTTGGGAGCCGTAGCCGGCGATCTTCCTGCGGGTCGCATGGTACAGGCCGCACGCGCGCGGTAAAACGCTGATCGCGCGCTGAAATTAAGGCGCGTATTTCGTCGCCGAATAAAATAATTATGTTTGCCAGCCACTGCGCGACATCCTTTGGCTCAGCATGGCTGAGTGCGGGCTTTTCAACAAAGCCGACAAGTTCCGTCGCCGGCCGCCAGGTCTCGCCAGTTACCCAGCGGTTGGTCGTAAACAGCCGGAGCGGCAAACCTTTTTCATCGACCGATAGGCCTATTAAATGCGAGAATCCACGATCCTGCCCGGCATCAACTTGCTCTGGTCCCGGAACAAAAATATGGAAATGACCATGCTCATTCGCGAGCCGCTGCCCGGCCGGGTGAGCATGATAATAAAATCGCCAACCCGATTCAGGGTCGATTGCATCCGGCTGCGGGTAATGCGCCCATTCAACAAAACCCTGTGCACCGCCGAGAAGTCTCGACGGTGCACTTTGTCCAGCCTCTGCCCAGGTTGACACTTGCTCAACGACGGAACGCCCTGCCCCCATCAAGTTCTTTTTGTTGGCAACGCGCCGAGCGCGCCTGGGCTTTTTGTCCATCGGTAAATCGCAACGATCGCGACTTGATGATGTCATTCTCTTCTGGAGATAGCCGCTTTGTTCCTAGAAATATCCGTTCAATTTTGAGAATTTGGAGCTGGCGCACAAGGGTTTTTCGCAGGAGTGCCGGAGGGTGCGCAGGGGTTTTTCGCGGCGGAGCCAGACGGCGCACAGGGGTTTTGTGGCGCAGGAGTGCCGGAGGGTGCGCAGGGGTTTTTCGCGGCGGAGCCAGACGGCGCACAAGGGTTTTGTGGCGCAGGAGTGCCAGACGGCGCACAAGGGTTTTGTGCAGCCGAGGCCAACACAATCAGGCTGCTTGGCGCCTTAGCCCCAATGGCTGGTGCCAGAGTTGGTGTCATACCAACAGCTACCGCCAGCAAAGACACTACACTTCGTTTTGACTTCATCATTTCTTACCCTTTAGTGTTCATGGCGAACTGATACCGAATTTGGCAAATTGATCGACGGTGCCGGAGTTTTGCTCGCCCCACCGCCGCCGCTCCCGACCAAGCGGCCTACCGCCACGAGAACCGCGAGCAAGAGCGCAATTATGGCCCAGGCGGGCAAATGTAGCAATTGCGGCAACGTCAATGCCGATGGCCCGGTTTGCGCATACACCCAGGAGCCAATGGTGGGAAAGGCAACATTAAACAACAGGGTGCCCGCGCCAATACCACCGAGGAACAGCAGGGCATCGAGCCGGCCCGAGACAAAGCCTACAACTGAAGTCCCGGGACAATAGCCGCCAACCCCCATGCCAATACCTACGCCAACACCACCAAGCAGCGTGCCCCAGAAATAGACGCTTGGGATAAAGATACTATTAAGATGTAATAGCCCAAGACCGGACGCCGCGTATAGCATAGCCGCGCTGACAATAATCGCCGTGAACATGGTTTTGAACACAGCCCAGTTTGTGAAGCGCAATTGCCCCGTAAGTATACATGGGCTGCCAAAGCCGGCGCCTTCAAGGATAAATCCGAACGCGATTCCAATGACTATTCCGGAAAGCGGACCTACCAAATTAAGTGGAGCGATCATACTACCGACCTCCCTTGCCAAAGCGATTTAAGAAGCAATCCGGCGGTGACGCCGGCAACGAAAAAGCCGATCAAGAAAAGAAACCCCGCCGCCGCCAATGGTGCCGAGCCGGACAGACCCATTCCACTGGTGCACCCCATTGCCAAGCGTGCGCCAAACCCGGAAATGGCGCCGCCAAGCACTGCGAGGATCATACGGACCGCCGACGTTACCCGTGGCGGTCCATCGATCTGCGGCGCAAAACGCCTGCCGAGCATGCTGCCAGCCAGACCGCCGATCGCGACGCCTATAACTTCCCATACGATCCAGTGATTCAAACCAGCGCCTGCATAAGCGGCGAGGTAATCATGCGGGGCGATCGCGCCTGGCGCCACGGACGCAACAGTGACCGCGGTAATCGATGTTGTCGCGCCTGTGACACCCAGCCCGTGGCCTGTCACAAAAAAAGTCGCAAACAGCACTATGCCCAACGCGATGCCCGCGAGATATGGGTTCCACAGCGCACGCGGTTGTTGGGTCATATAACTATCCTCCTAACTCAATGCAGCTCTGTTGAATCGCTAAGACTCAACAGAGCTACTGGATTTTCAAGGCACGCTAAGATTAAAGCCAGTTCAATCAAACTTACGGTCAGATTTTAAGAAGCTGGCTTCCCGGCAACAACCGGCAGCGATGCATTACGTGTCCATTCCGACATCGAACCGTCATAAAGACGAACATTCGGGTGATTCAGGACTTCGTGCAGCACGAACCAGTCTGCTGACGCAAGATGGCCAGTATTGCAGAACGTAATCGTCGGGCGACCACTGACAAATCCCGCTGTGCCCAGGGCAGCGTTCAACGCCGTCACATCCTTAACACCTTCAAGGTCCGGCGTGAAAAGCGTTGAAAAAGGCAGATTGATCGCACCCGGGATCGTACCAGCTTTGAGATCCACCGGTGATAGCACCTTGCCTTCAAATTGCGGTGCAGGCCGGGCATCAACGAGTTGGTATTCGTTGGAAGTTAGATTGTCCCGCACCATGGCCAGAGTTGCATTGAGGGCCGGGTTATAAGTGGAACAAAATGTGCTGGCTTAGGCGTCGTCGCACCGCTAGCAACCGGATTTTTTGGATCGGCCTGCCAGGCAACGTCACCGCCATTGAGGATGGATACATTATTGTGGCCTTCGACCCGCAACGTCCAGTATATCCGCGTGACCGAACAGGCCAGAAGCGACTCCGATCGCGCGC
>CAVUED010000018.1:0-82561 GCA_963740445.1 uncultured Alphaproteobacteria bacterium | reverse complement strand
TGATGCCACGCAATGGATACGCATTGCGCAGGCCAATGACCTGTCCGATCCACTTTTGCGCGGGATCAATACGTTGGTGATACCGCCTGTGAATGTAGCGGCGGGAGGTGGCATTGCCGGTTGAGCAACCCCGGTTGCGCCTGAGTATCGGCGGGGTGCCGGTGCCGGGTGCGGTTTCGCTCGAAATTGAATTGGTCGCTTATTTTGCCGCTGACAGGTTTCGGGTCGGCTGCGCCATCGGTGCCGCGCCATTTGCCACCAGGGCCTATCTTAGTGCATTGGGGATGCAGACTATCACGATCGAGGCAGCGCTAGATGGCCTTGGTTATGTGACGCTCCTGACCGGGCAGATCGACAATATCCGGATTGACTTTCTGGAGAATATGGCGCGACGCTGACCGGGCGCGATTTGTCGGCAAGGTTGATCGATACAGAAATATCCGAGACGTTTGCGAACCAGACAGCGAGCCAGATTGCCACGACGATCGCATCACGTCATGGACTGACCGCTAATGCGGCTGTGACGACGACGCCGGTCGGGCAGTACTACGAGTTGGATCACACGCGCACCGCGCTGGGACTTAACTCACGCACGACAACCGAGTGCGAATTTATTAGCAGCATTGGCACAAGCGGAGAACTTTGGATTATCGGTCGTGGGAACCACGCTTAATTTCGGACCATCATCATCGAGTCCGGCCGTATTTGTTACGCCCCGGAATTTCGTGGATCTGACGCTCGATATGGCGACCACATTGCCGACGGCAGCTACCGTGAGATCCTGGAACACTAGAAACAAGGCCGTGGTGTGCGAAGCCGAAGGCACGGGAATGGGGACGACGATCATCAGGCCGAATCGCACGACAGCGCAGGCTCAACAGATTTTCGCAACGACCATCTCGCGACGGTTAAAACACGACGATTGGCCGGGACGATGCCGGCCGATGTTACGTTGGCTCCAGGAGATCAATTGGCGCTGACCGGGACCGATTTCCCGCTCGATCAAACATATACGGTTTTCGCAATGCTTAGGGCGTTGCGGGGACGGTCAGGCTTCACGCAAACAGCTCGCGCCTACGCCGCGACTTAAAGGATAAGCATGGATCAGTTCTGGAACTTGGTGAAGGCCCATGCTGGGGGCCTGGACGGACTTACGGGCGTGGCGCGCTTCGGCCTGGTCTCAAGCTTTGACCCCACGGCCTATGCGGCCAGGGTGCTCATCCAGCCTGAGAATGTGCTGAGTGGCTGGCTGCCGATCCTCTCCCCCTGGGTCGGTGCTGGGTGGGGGCTGGCGGCACCGCGCAATCCAGGTGCCCAGGTGCTTGTGGTCGCGCAGGAAGGTGATGCCGAACAGGGCGTGATGTTGGGGCGGTCTGGTCGGCCGTGGATAAGCCGATGGCCGCACCGGCTGGCGAACTATGGTTAAGACACCAGAGCGGGAGTTTCCTGAAATTGCATAATGACGGAACGATCGCGCTACAGGCACCGGTCGTAAATGTAACCGGCAACCTGGTTGTGAGCGGTGATATCTCCGACCAGAATGGCGCACATGGCACGGTTGCTGCCTTGCGTAACGTATATGACACGCATACCCACGCGGACCCACAGGGTGGTGATCGGCCTGCCTTCAGTGACCGTATAATGGCGGACCTTGCTTTGCAATTTGGCGGAGATTTATCTGTAGGCCCAACCGGTGACTTGCTGCTGACGGATGGTGCGGCACTTACCCAGCAGCGTGTGCTGCTGCGCCTCCTCACCAATCCCGGCGATTACATTTGGCAACTTAGCTACGGGGCCGGGCTTGGGCAGTTCATAGGCCAGCCTGGTGCACCGGCTTCTATCACCGGTGTGGCGCGCGCGCAGATGTTATTGGAAGCAACGGTGGCGCTGACCCCTGCACCGGCGATCAATACGACGGTCGGCGATGATGGCATGGTGATGTTGTCATTGAGCTACGCGGACGCTTTGAGCGGACAGACCGCCCTCCTCACACTCACTCTGTAGGTTTTTATGAAATTATCGCTGCAAAATTTCTCCACGTTGGTGGAGGAATGGCTGCCTCTGTGCAAGGTGCTGCGCAAAGCCTGCTGGATTTGACCGTTGGTTCCGTGTTGCGCGCGATTCTGGAGGCCAACGCCTCAATCGCGCTCTGGCTGCAATGGCTCATCGTGCAAGTATTGGCGACGACGCGGCTGGCAACCAGCCTGGGCGCGGATTGTGATAGTTTTGGCGCGGATTTCGGATTTGTGCGCCTTGCCGCGGTGGCAGCAACCGGCCAGGTTACGTTCGCGCGTTTCACTCCCAGTATAGCGGCGTTCATTCCGCTTGGAACTAATGTTTCAACCGCGGCCAACACGCAGGGATTTTTTGTGGCGCGTGATCCCGCCGATGCCGCCTATAACGCAGCCGCCAGCGGCTATACACTGGCGGCCGGTGTCGCCAGCCTTAACGTGGCTGTGGCGGCAAGTGTTGCCGGCAGTGCCGGGAATGTGCAGCCGGGCGCCATCGCATTGCTTGGTTCTGCTGTCTCTGGTGTGGACACAGTGACCAACGCGGCGGCTTTGACCGGCGGTCTCGACGCTGAAAGCGATGCCGCCTTCCGCGCCCGGTTTGGCAATTACCTCGCAAGTCTCTCGCGCGCCACCAATATTGCCATAGGTTCGGCCATCGCCGGTATTCAGCAGGGGTTGAGTTACGCGATCAACGAAAACATCAACCAGACCGGCGCCGCACAGTTGGGGAATTTTGTTGTGACGGTCGATGACGGATCGGGCTATCCGCCAGCGAGCCTGCTTGGCACCGTACAACAGGCCGTGGATGCCGTCCGCCCAGTCGGTACCAGTTTTGCGGTGCAGAGGCCTGTGGTCGCACCGGCCGATGTTGCGGTCACGCTTATCACCGCCACAGGAGCTTCGCACATAGCCGCAGTAGCCGCTGTTGCCACCGCGATTGAAACATATATTGCCAGCCTGCCGGTAGGCGCCACATTGAGCTATACGAGGCTTGCGCAGTTGGCTTACACAGCCACCGGCGCTGTCAACAATCTTTCCGGCCTCCTCCTGAATGGCGGTGCTGTGGATCTGGTGCCGCCGCTTTTCGGCGTGGTTCGCGCTGGCACCGTGACGGTGGCCTAAACATGACCGGCGATACCAATGACATGCTGGCGCGGTTGAAGCTGGTTCTGCCGGCACGCTGGTTCTCCGATACCACGCCGATTTTGGATGCCCTACTTACGGGCCTGGCGAGCGCCTGGAGCGGGTTATACGCTTTGTTAAGCTACGTGCGGTCCCAGGGCCGCATCGCGACCGCATCTGGAATTTTTCTGGACATTGCGTCGACCGATTATCTGGGAGATGCGTTGCCACGCCGCGCCACTCGGTACTGAAGCGGATGCGGCTTATAGAGCGCGGATACGGAGTAATCTGCTCAGTCCGCGAGCAACACGGGCAAGTCTGGTGCAGATGCTTACCAATCTGACCGGCAGGGCGCCGATTATATTTGAACCGCTGAATGCGACAGATACCGGGGGCTATAATGTCAATCTCGGTTACAATATCTCTGGCGGATATGGCAGCGCTAATCTTCCCTATCAATTCTTCCTCACGGCGTATCGCCCGAACAATACGCCTATCAGCAATGCCGGCGGCTACAGCATAGGGCCTGGCGGCTATAATCAGGCGCCAATGTTTTATGCCGATACTGAGGAATTCGCCGGTACGGTGAGCGATGCCGAAATCTATGCCGCGGTAGCAGCGGTACTTCCCACTTCCAGCATCGCCTGGACGCAAAATCTCCAACTGAGGATTATTCATGGACCGTAACATCGTCTATCCGGGGAGTATCCCGCTGGATACGGATATTCTGCATCCTAACCGCAATGCCATGGTGGGGATTGCGGCCCTGACCGCCGCTACACTCGGGAGCAACGTGGTGGTGGATGGGCTTGCCTGCACACCATCCGCGCCTGGCCGCTCACTCACGGTAAATGTCGCGGCTGGCAGCATCACACAGCTCTCGACCGTTGACGCCACAGCCTTCGGTTCTCTGGCAGCGGATATCACGGACCAGATCATCAAGACCGGGATTAATCTGCAGACAACGAGTTTTACCCTGGCAGCACCGGCCAGTTCCGGGCAATCCATAAACTATCTGATAGAGGCGACATTTTCCGAAACCGACACCAATCCGGTTGTGTTGCCTTATGTAAACGCGGCAAATCCAAGCCAGCCCTATTCCGGTCCCGGAAATTCCGGCACGGCGCAAAACACCCAACGCATTCAGCGCGTTCAGCTACAGGTTAAGCCAGGTGCGGCAGCTTCCGCGGGCACACAGACAACGCCAGCGGTGGATAGCAATTGGGTCGGGCTGTATGTTGTCACCGTGAATTACGGTCAGTCGGCAATTACCGCTGATAACATAAGCACCATTCCGGGTGCTCCGTTTCTCGCTTATAAATTGCCCGCGCTGCGGCCTGGTTTCGCCACCATGCAGGTGTTTACGGCATCCGGTAATTTCATTGTGCCGAACGGTGTGACCGCTACGCGCGTTACCGTTATTGCCGGTGGAGGTTCCGGCGGATACCACAGTACCATGCCGAGCGGCGGCGGTGGTGCTGGTGGGCAGGCGATCGGCATTTTCAATAATCTCACGCCCGGCCAGACAATAGCCGTGACCGTCGGTTTGGGAGGCGCCGCACCTACCACCACGGCCGTTGGCAATAGCGGTGGCACATCGAGCTTCGGCGCTTACATGCTGGCTTATGGCGGGGTGGGCGGCAATGGTGGAACGGCCACGACTTTCTCGAATGCCGGTGGTGCCGGTGGCCATGGTTCGGGTGGACAGATCAATGTCAGCGGTTCCGTTGGCACCGACGCCATTGTCGTTGCCTGCCGTGGTGGCGATGGGGGCGGCCCTGGCAATGGCCGCGGCGCCAGCGGCCCTGACGCTGGTATTGACGCGCCTGGGTATGGCGGCGGCGGCGGTGGCGGCGGCGCTACAACCGGTGCCAGTCCGGCCGGGTATCCAGGCGGGGCGGGTGGGGCCGGCATCGTTATTATTGAATATTAGGGAGCGCACCGATGACCACCCCGGCCAGCCATTTATGGCGCCCGTCGAATGCTCGTTACGTACAGGTCGATGGTTTTGTTCCCACACCGCGCGGTCCGCAGATTCCGCCACCCAAAGCACTGGCGTGGCCGGCGAACGACCCAGGCGATACGCTGGATTATGTTTTCGATATTTCGCCCGCACTGACAGCGAACCCAGGTGACACCATCAGCACGCTGGATATCACTGTGAGCCCGAATAATCCAGGCGATGTCACGTTGGTTTCGTCCTCCGCCGATGGTCCGCGCGCGGTGCTATGGCTGACAGGTGGCCAGGCGCTGACAACCTACACTGTCACGGTCAGCATCACGACCACTGGTGGCCGGACACTTGCGCAGCGTGGCGCTACCGGTTATTGCGCTTGCCTCCGTGCCGGCGCCGGCCAACGCACTGATGATATCTGCTGGTCAGGCCCTGACCGACCCAACTGGTACCCCCCTTACAACTGTTTCGAGGTATTTGCCGCATGACGACAATTGGACAACTGCCTCCCGCAAGCTCGGTCTCTGATAGCGACCTGGTTGCGATATTTCAAAATCAGCAAACGTTGTCGGCCACAAGAGCGCAATTTCTTGCGGGTGTGCAGGCCGAGCTGACGCTGCCCGCCAATACGCTGCTTGGCGGTTTGGGGCCAGGCACGACTGCGGTCACGCCAATCACGATCGGAGCTAATCTCTCGGTTAATGGCACCACGTTGTCAGCTACCGCGACGCCCTTTGAAATTCCGTCTCTTACCGCCTGGCGCACCGCCGGGAGCGGGTGACATCGTACCCATAGGGCAAGCGGGCGCCAATGCCGGCGTCTCTTATGCGAATTTTCTCGGCGCGATGGGCGGTGTGCCTGGCCTGCCCGGTGGCGCGCTTACGGCAACGGCAAGCGGCGCCACAACGGCTCGAACGATCGATGCCCTGGTAAGCAATGCTGTATCCATCGAAGATTTTGGTGCGAAGGGCGACGGCGTGACCGACGATAGCGCCGCGTTGCTTGCGGCGATTGCGAGTGGCGCGCCTGTGCGATTTGGCGCAAAAACCTACGCCATTGCCGGCGAGTGTGACATCACCGGCATGTCTTGCACATTGCTCGGTGTACCAGGTCTGACCATTCTCACTCGTCCCGCGCAATCGAAACTCGGGACGTCTGTTACCGCTGCTGGATCAGTATTTCCGCAGCCACGCCTTCATGATGGACATTATTTTTGATGCCAATAATACCATCACCGCGAATACATTCTCGGTTCTCGTTCAGGCTGCTTGCACGAAATCGTCGATAACGCGATGCCTGTTCCGCAATGCGAAGGGGCCGACCAATGGTTCCGGCCTGACTTATCTTGCCAATGATCCGCGACCACTCAACACCATGTCGATAGCTGTGAATTCACGGCGAATACAGCCCACGGGTTTTACGGTCAGGGATTGGATGGCGCTCAGCCTTACCAATTGCCGCGCCCATGATAACAACGGCAACGGCATTAATGTCGATAGCGAGGATCCGACATTTACCCGCAAAATACGCGCGCTGCATGTGATTGGGAATACATGCTGGAATAATAACTGCGGGATCATCGTAGGTAATTTCAATGCCACCAATATAAACGTACAGCCCTTCACTTACGGCAACACCAACCCGGATGTTCTGGGCGCCGTGATCGCGAACAACAATTGCTACACGAACCGGGAATACGGAATCTATGTTTCCGGCCGTAATATTCTGGTTTCTGGTAATCTTTGCACCAACAACAGTTCAATCGCAACGGGTGGTGCGGGTATTCTGTGTGATACAGGATATTGTAAGGTAACTGGTAATATGATCTCCGGTGCGTCAGCCTTTGGAATTGACTGTGGCGGCTCGATTTATACTGAAGTGGACAGCAATTACATCAATGGCGCATTGATTGGATTGAACATCGGCGGTGGGCAGTATTGCACGGCGCGTGGCAACTTTATTCAGGATTCCACAGGGATATCGCTGGCGGTTCAGAATGTGGAAGCCGATGGTGGCGGTGATAATTTTGGTCTCGCCTGCACCGATCTTTCAATCATCGGAAATTGGATAAATTACAGCGGTAATGTCGTCGGCATCATGATCCGTGACGCCGCGCAGAATATTCTCGTGGCGGATAACGTCATTGTTGGTGATGCCGGAGCTAATCTGACAAATGCGATTTCAGCCTACACAGACTCGGTCACCATTCGCGGAAATCTTCTGAATTTCAAGCCATCCTGGCCGGTCAACCCGGCCAGCGTCAATGGTGTGTATACGCTTATTGTGCCGGATGTTGTCGATACCGTGAGTATTTCACAATCTGCCGCTCCGGTGACAAGTATCATCACCTCGCAGGCGAGTCTCGTGGCGGGGCAGATAACGTTTGCGAAAATCGTCAATTCTGGTCTTGGATATACAACGGCCACGGTCAGTTTTAGTGGCACCGGCACAGGTGCCGCTGCAACCGCCAAGATCTCCGGTGGTAAGATCATTGGTATCCAAATGAGCAATTTTGGTTCGGGTTATGGCGCAGGGACGACTGTAACCATCACGGGCAATGGCGGCGGTGCGACCGCAACGGCACAGGTCGGTTTGCCGGTTTTACAAAACCGGCAGCTTACCATCGATTGCCTGGTAGCCACGACATTCGCGACCAGTGGTGCCTCACCGGCACAGAGCAATTGGACTGGCGCTCCGATCACCATCCCCGCCGGTGCCAGTATCGACTGGGTTGGCAATAATGATGGCTGGCGTGCCGCCAGGTTCTCGCAAAGTGATTACGTATCTCCTAACGGTGACGGCAGCCTCACGCTGCGGACGCAATCGGGCGATATTTGTTGCATCCCGCAGGAAACGGTGTGGTTCGTATCCTCTCGGATGCGGAGTCAACCGGTGCTGTCGAGCTGATCGGGCGCGGTTCACCATTGAACGCAATTTCCGCGCCCGCAGGTTCGACCTTTCGAAATCTGAATGGTGGCGTTGGCAGCACATTTTGGGTAAAACAGGCAGGCGCAGGTTCAACAAACTGGGTCGCTGTCGCTTAAAGCACGATCCTGGACACCAAGGGTCATTTAGAATGACCTTTGGTGTCAGGTGGAAATGAAACGCCAAAAGGCCGCTGGCGGTCTCACCACTGCCACCAGAAACATTACGTTTAATATGAAAGTTCGTGCGCAATGACAACGATTGCCCAACTGCCGCCGGCCGTTTCGGTCGGGGCCAGCGATCTGCTGCCGCTCTCTCAGTCAGGGTTGCTTTATTCCGTTACCGTATCGCAGCTCACGGCTAATATGCAGACGCTCATCAGCGTGCCGACCGGTGATTTGCTTGGCCGTCAGAGCGTCGGTACCGGTGCGCCGGAGAGCATCGGCGTCGGCACCGGCCTGGCATTAAACGCGGGTACGCTCGCCGCGAACGGCGCTGACCATGCGAATTTCCCGGTACAGAGCGCCATGTCGTTGTCGGACGAAATTGTTATCAGCGCGAACAGCGCTCCAGGCCTGTTGCCGGTCACGGCGTTACGTGGATTGTTCTCGGCCGGCACTGGTGTTTCGATCGACGGCAATGGCGTTATCACGGTGACGGCTTCGGCGGTTGCCGGCCCGGCTGGTCCACAGGGTGCCGCCGGCCCTACCGGTCCGGCAGGCGCTACAGGCCCTGCCGGTGCCGGGCTTGCAGGCCCCGCCGCCGGCAATTCGGCAAGCTCCATTGGTGCGTCCGACTATGTGGCGCTATGGCAAAATGGTGCGCTGGCCTGGATGCCCTATGGCCAGTTTCTTGGTGGTCAGACGATCGACCAGCTTCCCGCCGCAGGCCCGGTGGCCGATAGCGATGAGCTGTTGGTCGCGCAAGGGAGCAACACACTCAGCGTCCAGAGTTTTGGCGCCATCTGGACCTACGTGCAAAATAAAATACCCAGCATGCAGCAGGGCGTGGTCGAACTCACCAGCAACACGGTGTTAGACTTCACCGAACACAATAACCGTGTTCTCATCGCCAGTGCCGCCATCACGCTCACGGCGAATTTTGCCAATATGGGGCCCGGGTTTTCCTGCACACTCATTAATCTGGCCCCCGGCTCCGTTACGATGGGAACCGGCATCTCCTCGGGTTCAGGCAGCACGATCCTGCCGCCTGGCGCGGCGACAACCTTGCTGGGACTGAGTTATTCCGGTGGTTCGCTGGTGTGGTGGAGTGGCGTGGTGCCAAACGCGCCAACCCTGACCGTCGGCTCGATCATGGCCCCGGCGCTCAATACGGCGTTTACCGTAATGGGTGGCGTGTTCAACGACGCGCCAACGGCACTCGATTATTCGACGGATGGCGGCGCCACATGGCTCGCGGCACCGAGCCCGGTGATAACGGCGAACGCCTATAGCTTCACCGCTGCGGGCCTTCCCGCTGGCACTTACGCCATTCGTGTACGCGACCATGCCAATGTTGCCGTTATCGGTGTTTCCAACAGCTTTACCATCAACGTGCCTTCCATCAGCCTCAGCCTCGGTGCCCAGTACGGCGTCGCTGAACATGCCGATTGCTCTCTCCGGTACTGTGTCGCCTGCCAATTACGCGGTGCAAGTCGGCTTCTCTACGAGCAACACCACGCCGCCCACGTCGTGGGTCAATGCCGTCGTCAGTAATGGCGCGTGGACCGCGAGCCTCACCCCTGCGACCGCCGGCACGTTTTATGTCTGGGCCGAGCAGGAAACGGACACCACAGTCCAGGCCATCTCCGGCGCGGTCACCATTGTGGCGGCGTCCATCACCATCAGCGGCCCGGCGACAGGCGCGGCCGGAACTGCCCTGACGGTCACCGGCGCGGTCAGCCCGGCGGGTGATGCGGTGAATGTACAATTGGCAACGCAGAACACGGCAGCACCTACCTCCGGCTGGACCGCGGCGAGCAACAGCGGCCGGCAGTTTCACCGCCGCCCTTACCCCCGCAGCGGCGGGAACCTATTACGCCTGGGCGCAGGACTCCACCACCGGCCTCAGCGCCGTGTCGTCTGCTATCGCGGTGTCAGCGGCGCCCGCACTGACATACGGCATCAACAACCCTGGTGGCAGCTATGTTCATGGTGTCAGTACGATCCCGCTGAATGGCGCGGTCACGCCAGCACAAAATATCGCCACACAGGTAGCGCTTTCTACCTCCAACACAGTGGTGCCAAGCTCAGGTTGGGAGGCTGCAACGCTCATCCAATCCAACTCGCTCTGGGCGGTCTACTACACCACGCCCACGACCGCCGGGACCTATTACGTCTGGGTCGAAACCGCCACTGGCGGCAGCCCGACGGCTCAGCACCTTCACCATTTCGGTTACCGTGACGCATGACAATGCTGTTTAATGCTTCCGGCTCGCCATTGGTGGCCGGACCGGGAAAGCGTGCTTTGGTGGCACCTTTGCCGCCGGGCAGCGCGCCGCCAGCGGGCTTGTTCACCGGCCCTTATCCGTCCGCCATTACGGGCCTGTCCGGTTGGTGGGATGCCGGGCTTTTAAATGGTCTTCAGGATATCACGGGCGCGCCGCTGGCCGCCAGTAATGCGGTTGTTGGTGCAATTACCGACAAATCCGGCAATAGTAATACCTTAACACCCTATCACATCAGCGCGGATACAGCACCTGTTGCCACCATCGCGGCACCGCGCATCAATGGCTATCTCGGGGCTGCCGGTGCGCCGGATACCAGCATCGTTAATTACGGGCCGAGCCTGGACCCCGATTGGGGTCTCATCCATCCAGGCTTGGAACTCGGTTCCGGTGTGGCGTGGACGCGCTATCTCGTCTGGACCCGGCCAAACTGGCGGCAGGGGACTTATTACGTAGATAACAATCCGATCCCGCTGATCCACAGCACAGCCGGCGCCGGCAGTACAATTCTACAGGCAGACAGCGCCGAAGGTACCAATCTCACGCTATTCCCCGGTGCCGCCAGTCCCACAGTGCTCACAAGCGCGCTTGCCCGCCGGCACAGCCATGCGATCATCCTGCGCAACACGCCTGGCGTGGGTGTCGATGTCTGGCTGGACGGTGTGCAGGTCGCAACCGGCATCGCCAACCCGCTGCCCGCCAGCGCCAATGCGCAGGTTTTGCTGCTGCATGACGGCAGCATTCAGGGGTCGGCGCAATGCTGGTTTCATGAGGCCGCCACGTGGGAGCGCGCGCTCGAGCCCGCGGAGATCGCCACGCTTATCGCCGCGCAGGGCCGCTGGGTTTTGGGAGCGCGCCGTGGCGTCAACCTGCTCGTCATGGGTCAGTCCAACGCGGCCTGGTTTATCAATGCCGGTGGCCCGCTTGCGCTGGCGCAGGGCATCGCCTGGTATCTCGGTGCCGCGTCCTATGCCTTCACCGCCGCGGCATCGGGCACGTACCTGGCGCCCAATCGCTATTCGGTGATCTCCGGCCACCCGATTTCCAATTCCTCGCCACCGCTGTTTCCAACCGGTGCTGCAAATGGCACGTTTCTCACAAACCCCGGAGATGGTTCCGACCCTTCCACCTGGAGCGGCGGCCCGGACTTCGCAGCGCTTACGGCGTATCTTACCGGCAGTTCCGCGATTGTCTCCGCAATTGATGAATCCGACATCGCCTTCCTGGTCTGGCCCTGGTCTGAGCAGGACAGTACCATGCCGTATGCGAACAAGGCGCTCTACAAAGGCACGGTTCTGCAGTTGCTTGCGCTCACCCGCAACCTGCTAGGCCGTACCGCAGCTAACCTGCCGTTATTGGCCTGGAATGCCATTCCTTACGAGACCAATGACGGCGTGCAGATGGTGCGCGAATCCATTGCCGATCTGGCGGCGGTCAGCGCCAATAACATCGTCGTCTTTGCTGCGCAAACAGCCGATTCAAACCCGCTCAATGCTGCTTATGACCCGACCACGGGCCTGTTTACCGGCGGCGATCCGGAGCATCGGGACGAGCCGGATCTGTTGCGCTATGGCCGCATTGGCGCTCATGCCGCAGGCCATGCCGCCATCGCCCTCGGGCTGGCGGATTCCATCCCCGCTACGATGCTTCCGGCAACCGGTCTGCCAACCAAGGGTGGTCCGCAAATCACCCATGTCTATCGTGCCTCCAACACCAGCCTCATCCTCACCATCGCGCATGATTCCGGGAATGATCTGCTCGTGCCGCTGCAAGCCGCCAATGGTGCCGGCTTCGCGGTGATGGATGGTGGCAGTGTCGCCACACCTGGCACGATTATCACCGCCACGGCGGCGGCGCGGATCGATGCTACCCATATCTCCGTCACACTTTCCGCCGCCATCACGAATGCCTCGCCCAGTGTGCTGTTCTTCTACCCCTATGGCAGCACGCAGATCGGCCGTGGCGACGCCGTGACCGACAATGCCGCGAGCCTGGTACCGCCCGCGAACTGGAATATCGGTGGCGATCTCGGCACCGCCTGGAATATAAACCTTCCGCTCCAGGCCACAAACTATCCAATTACCCTGTCCGATACACAAGCCTAAGGAGCAAACATGGATTCAGAACTCCGTCGCCACTCTGCGTTCGGATATCGCCGGGTTGCGCAATGATGTGAACGGTATCCGTCAGGATATTGGCATCCTTGAGACCAAGGCGGATTCACTGGAAGCCTGGCGCACCCGCTATCTGATGCAGGAAGACCAGGTTATCGGCAAAATTTTCGCCAAAATGGATGAGCTGGTTACCAGCTTGAGCGACATGCGGTCGGATATCGCGCGTATTCGCGGCGAGCGCGATGCCGAGCGCCGCGCCAGCATGACGATCATCAGCCTGCTCTCGGCCGCCTGCGGGGGCCTGATCGCGAGTCTTTTCCGTGGATAATTTTGCGCGTTGCTTTGCCTTCACCTTAGGGGCCGAGGGCGGCTATACTGACAATCCTGCCGATCCGGGCAACTGGACTGGCGGCCAAGTTGGCCAGGGCGATCTGCGCGGCACAAAATTTGGCATCAGTGCCGCGGCCTATCCAAAACTCGATATCGCTAATCTCACCGAGGCAATGGCCGAGGATATTTATCGACGCGATTATTGGGCGCCGTTGCAGGGCGATGCACTGGCGCTGCCTTTGGCCCTCGTCGCCTTTGATGCGGCGGTGAATGCGGGGCCGCGCCGAGCGGTCACCTGGCTGCAACAGGCTGCCGGTCAAACTGCTGACGGCGTGTTAGGTCCGGTCACGCTTGCCGCGTTGAGCGCCGGTAATGCGTTGTTGCTGGCGCGCGAGGCGTTGGTTCGCCGGCTGGAGTTCTCAACGCGTTTGCCAACGTGGTCAAATTTCGGCCTCGGCTGGTCGCGCCGCATCATCGCCCTGGCGGGGGAACTCGCGTCGTGACGAAGTATCTCTCCGGCTTGCTGACAGACCACCAGGGCCGCGCCGATGAACAAGCGTTGATCTCCATGATCGGCGCCGCCGTATTCTTTGGCCTGGAGATCTATTCGGTTGTCATCAGGGGGCAGAATTTTGACCCCTTCGGCTTTGGTGCCGGCATCGGCACACTCCTGGGTGCGACCTCCGCCGGCTTTGGCCTGCGCGCGCGATGGACACCCGACGTTGCACCCGGTTCCAGCATCGATCCCGTCACTGGCCGTTTCATCGGAGTCCCGCAATGATAGCCATTATTCTAAAAATTATAAGGCCGATCGCGCCCTACCTCGCCGCTGGGGCTGCGGTTATCAGCCTGCTGCTTTATATCACGATTGCTGCGTCACGACCTCGCCGCCGCCAATGCCGCCAACACGGTGTTAGAACAGACCAATCAGGCCGATACCGCCGCGATAGCCGCTTACCAGAAGCAGCAGGCGACCATGAACGCCGCCCTCGATACGCTGGACACGCAAACCCTGGCCACTGATTCCGCAACCAGCCACATCGCCGCCGCGATCACCGCCGCACCTTCCAGCGACAACGCCCCCGTCGCCCCGGTGCTTTCAAAAACGCTGGACAGCCTCCGCGTCCTGCAAGCGAACACGCCATGAGGTTCTTGCTCCTGACCCTCCCCATACTATTCGTGGGCTGTGCCGCAGAGCCTCCTGTCACGCGCATCGTCACCGTCACGCCGCAAATTCCAGCGCCCTTGCTGCATTGCGCGCCGGCACCCGCAGTTCCTGTCACCAACAGCCAGGCGGTCGTCGCGCAATATATCGTCTCGCTTTGGCAGGCCGGGCAGGATTGCCGCGCGCATGTCAATGCCATCAAGGCTGCGCTCGCCAAATAAAGGGCCGTGCCTGAAATTTTGCGTCCCCGGCTGATGTGCAAACGAGGTGCGAAACTTATTCGTGCAGACCTTTGATCAGCGCCTCCGCCTCGTCACGGTCCAGCCGTAACGCCCGACGCGCCACATCTTGCGTAAACCCGCCGCGCGCCATCGCGGCCAGAATTTTCAACTCAGGCGCATCGCCGAAAGGCCCTGCGCGCCGCCGCCTTAGGTAAGCGCATGCCGCCGCCAACTCGCGCTCAGAATCTTCCGGCAGATGCGGCGCCTTAACCCCTTTTGCGGCCAGATGCGCCAGCGTTGCCCGGCGGGATTTCCCCTCTCGCGTCAGCCGTTTGGCGCGCGAGGCTGCAAAAGCAGTGTCATTCAGCACGCCGGCCTCCTTCAACCGTGCAATAACCCCCGGAATGGCCGTCTTCGCCTGCCGGACGCCGGCCGCGATCTCCTCGGGCTCGCCTCCCTCATCGGTGGAAAACCGGCCCCATCGGTCCACCTTGCGCGCCAGCACGCGCGCCAGCCCCGCCTCCGTTGCCGCATAGCGGGCCAGGTGGTTCAGTGCCGCCTCATATAATTTTGCCCCATCCGGGGATTTGCCCGCCATGGCGCGGAGTCTCGCCCCAACGCCCCCGGCTTGCAAGCCAGCCATCCCCTTGTCATATCGCGCCGCTCCCCTTATACGCCCCGCTTCACCGTCAAACGTGATGCGTGCGCGCTTGGGCCATTAGGCATGCCCGGCCGCCGCCCCGATGTTCGGGAGCCCTGCTCACCCAGGGATATGCGATAGGAGACCAAAATGCCGAAGCTCAAGACCAAGTCATCGGTCAAAAAACGCTTTAAAATCACCGCCACCGGCAAGGTTCTCGCCGGCCCCGGCAAGAAGCGCCACAACCTCATGGCCCGCAGCCAGAAATCCAAGCGGCAGAACCGCGGTAGCCAGACGCTCACCCATGCTGACGGCATCACCGTCAAGCAATGGGCGCCGTACGGTATCGGTTAAGGGGGCAGATAAATGGCACGTGTAAAACGGGGCGTCACCACGCACGCCCGTCACAAAAAAGTTCTTGATCAGTCGAAAGGCTTTGTCGGCCGCTCGTCCACCAACTACCGCATCGCGCTGGAGCGTCTCGAAAAGGCCCTGCGCTATGCCTATCGCGACCGCCGGGTCAAAAAGCGCGAGTTCCGCTCGCTCTGGATCCAGCGCATTAACGCTGCTGTGCGCGAGCATGGCCTCACCTACAGCCAGTTCATCTTCGGGCTGAAGCAGGCCGGGTTGGAGCTGGACCGCAAGGTTCTGGCCGCCATCGCGTTCGACGATGCCGCCGCTTTCGCGGAAATCGTCCAGGCCGTGAAGGCCGTCGGCGCCGCGGAGTAAGTTTTCCGGCGGCTTTATACTTGTCTCATGTCCGGCGGAGCCACATGTCTTCAGCCGGACATGAAAACCTACCACCCCATGCCAGACATTCTGGCGGACAGCGCTTCCTTCCTCACCCCCCATGAGCAGGAAAGACTTTGGCACGCCGCCATCATCATGGCCAACTCGCGCGGCTTGGTCATGCGCCTTACCGCCATGTTCGGCCGGCGTATTGAGGCGCTGCGGGGGCGTATCTCCAAAACCGGCGATCGCTTCGGCGGCACCGCCTGGGCGGAACTCACCCAGCGCGCGCAGGACGCAGTCGAAGACACACTCTGGAACAGTTATGGCCTCGCCACCTTTGGGCTGACGGCTGTGCCCCGCATCATGCGTTCCAAAGTCCCGCGCAAAAACACAACCCACCGTCTGGCCACCGCCGCCAGTGGCGCGGCCTCCGGCTTTGTCGGCCTGCCAGGCGTGCTGTTCGACATTCCCTTCACCACCACCACCATCCTGCGTTCCATCGCCGAGGTCGCGCGCGATAGCGGTGAGGACATCGAAACCGAGGACACCAAACGCGCCTGCCTGGAGGTCCTCGCCTTCGGGGGGCCAAGTGCTGCCGATGACGAGGCCGAAACCGGCTATTGGGCAGCCCGCATCGGCATGAGCCATCTTGCTCTCAACCTGCTCATGAAAAGTGCGGCCAGCCGCTTCGGTCTGGTGCTATCCGAAAAACTGCTGGCCCAGGCCGTGCCCATCGCGGGCGCCATTGCCGGCGGTGCGCTCAACTACGCCTTTACGGACTATTACCAGAACATGGCGCAGGTGCATTTCTGCCTCCGCGCGCTGGACCGCCGCACGGGCCAACCGTTCGCCGTCCGCCAATGTTTTGCCGAAATGGTCTGCGCCGCCCGGGACCGCCGGCGGATCACGCGCAAACCCAGTGAAGAGGCGGCTGTGGCATACCTGCCAAGGTAAGTAAGCAAGGCCAGCGGGCAGTCCCCTTGGCCTTGCTTCACAAAATTATTTAACGCCCAGCAACTCCACGTCAAAAATCAGCGTCGCACCCGGCGGAATCACGCTGCCCGCGCCGCGCTGGCCATAGCCATGCTCAGCCGGGATGATCAGCGTGCGCTGCCCGCCGATCTGCATCGTGGCCACGCCCTGGTCCCAGCCGGAGATGACCTGTTGCACGCCGAGTTTGAACGTAAACGGCTGCCCGCGATCGCGGGATGAATCGAATTTTTTGCCCTTGGCGCCATTGTCATCCAGCCAGCCGGTATAATGCACAGTGACCATCTGGCCCTTGTTTGGCATTTCGCCGGTACCGACCACGTGGTCTTCGTATTTCACGCCGGACGGCATGGTGATGATGTTGGTTTCGGCCATGTTTTTGCTCCTCACGCGGTTATTTGTGCCGCCTGGGTAGTCAATATCCGCGTCACCCGCAAATGCCTAGTTTTTGGCCGCGTGAAAGCCAAAGGAGAGCGCGTCGGCTTTGCAAACATAAGCGCCGTGCTTGGTTTTGCCGTAGTATTTCGAACCCGCGGCGTGAAAAATCTTGCTCTTCGCCAGGGTCGACCACACCACGGTATTGCCAGGGCAATGCGCATTGGCCTCGGCCACGGTTTTGAACTCATCGGCCTTCGGCAATTTGCCTGTCTCCAGCTTGGGCGCAGGCGCCATGCTGGCGGCGGCGGTCATGGGCGCCATGGTTCCCCCAGGAGTCGTCTGTGCCATTGCGAGCGGGGCCATGCCCAGCGCGCAGGCAAACGTGACGGCGGGGAGCAGATACCGATAAATCTGGGTGATTTTCATGCTAAATCTCCATGTTGAAGCGCTTAAACCGTCGCCATTTGGTGTCCCGCCTGGATGACGCGTCCGCGCCCTATGCCGATTCAGCAACCTCTGCAAGTATTTTGCTCCACATGCACAACCTGAGGGATTAACCCAGCCAGGCACCATTTGCGTCCCTCGCGGCGCAGGTTTAGGGTCCCGCCGCTTCTAACCACTTAAACCGGGACCGATAATGAACCTTATTGCCGATCGCCTGAACCGCATCAGCCCGAGCCAGACCATCGCCATTTCCTCCAAGGCGCGTGCGCTCAAGGCCGCCGGGCGGGACATTATCAGCCTCTCAGCAGGCGAGCCGGACTTCGACACCCCGGAGCATATCAAGCAGGCGGCGATCGACGCGATCAACGCCGGTGACACCAAATACACCGATGTCGCCGGCACCCCGGCGCTGCGCAAAGCCGTGGCCGAGAAGTTCAAACGCGATAGCGGGATCGACTACAAACCCGAGGAGATCATCGTCTCCACCGGCGGCAAGCAGGTGATTTTCAACGCCATGCTGGCCACCGTGCAGGCGGGCGATGAGGTCATCATCCCCACCCCCTGCTGGGTCTCCTACCCGGACATCGTGGCCCTGGCCGAAGGCACGCCGGTGTTCGTGCCGTGCAGCCAGAACCATGGCTTTAAAATGCGCGCTGAGGACCTGGAAGCCGCGATCACCCCCAAGACCAAATGGGTGTTTTTGAACTCCCCCAACAACCCCACCGGCGCGGCCTACTCAGCCGCGGACCTGCGGCCGATCTGCGACGTGCTGCTCAAGCACCCGAACGTCTGGGTCTTCACCGACGATATCTACGAAAAACTCACCTATGACGGCTTCAAGCCCGCCACCATCGTGGAGGTCGAGCCCGCCTTGCGTGACCGCACCGTGACCATGAACGGCTGCTCCAAAGCCTATGCCATGACCGGCTGGCGCATCGGCTTCGCCGGCGCGCCGGTCGCGCTCATTAAGGCCATGGACAAATTGCAGAGCCAGTCCACCTCCAACACCTCCTCCATCAGCCAGGCCGCCGCCGTGGCGGCGCTCAACGGGCCGGAAGATGGCCTGCACGAGATGGTCAAAGTCTACAAAACCCGCCGGGACCTGGTGGTGGACATGCTCAACGCCGCCCAGGGCATCACCTGCGCCAAGCCCGAGGGCGCGTTCTACGTCTTCCCCGCCATCCATGGCTGCATCGGAAAAACCACGCCCAAGGGTGCCAAAATCAATAACGACGAAGATTTTGTCATTGCCCTGCTGGACGAGGAAGGTGTCGCCGCCGTGCATGGCTCCGCCTTTGTGTATCCGGGGCATTTCCGTATCAGCTACGCCACCTCCACCGAGGCGCTGGTCGAAGCCTGCACCCGTATCCAGCGTTTCTGCGCCGCGCTGGTTTAACCTTTCGCCAATCACGTCATGGCCGGGCTTGACCCGGCCATTCACACCATTTTACACTCGCCCCAACCGTCTTACTCGTTGCCTGCATCAACAGCACGGCGTAACCCATCAAAACAACACCGCCGACTTGCTAGCTCTACTCGGTTCTCATATGGCCGGGTGATGGGTTATGCTGCGCTAACTCGTCCTACTCCTACGCTTGCTAGCCCGAGCGATTATCTTGTACGATTTGTTAATTAATCCACGAGTAGATGCAGGGAGTAAAAATTTGTCGTGAAAAAAGAAAAAAACTACGACGAGGTATGCTTCTCGGCAATATGTGTCGAGGGAAGGTATCAACACGTTTCGGGACATTGTCCTAGGTAAGAAGGACGGGAGCTCTTTCTTCTCGGTGCGCCATGAAGATGCAACATGGTGGTACGATAGCTTGGAAGAATTTATTCCTGAGTACCGCAAATACGGTGGATATGCTCGCGCCTCGATTTTCGAGACAAGGAAAAGCATCGTTTTAAACGCTTATGCGCGCTATATTACTGTGAGTGTTGAGGCTCCAAACCGAGTGCAAATCGAAGGGGTTTTTGAGGTTTTTGAAAAACATGCTGGAACGTCAAAACTTCCACCCTTACCTAAACCAAAGCCCGTTAAACCACCTGCTCCCGGGGTATTTATCGGTCATGGCCGGAGCAAGCTCTGGATCGAACTAAAGGATCATTTGCAAGACAAGCACCACATCCAGATCGAGGCCTACGAGACGGGCGCTAGGGCCGGACATACAATCCGGGACATTCTTGAAGATATGGTAGATAAATCCACCTTTGCGTTACTTGTGCTGACCGCAGAAGATGAACAACTTGATGGCACGTTTCGAGCGAGGCAGAACGTAATTCATGAGACAGGCTTGTTCCAAGGTCGGCTGGGCTTTTCACGTGCCATAGTTCTGCTCGAAGAAGGTACTGAATCTTCTGAGATCGATGAATTTAATACATCGGATTTTCAAAGGGAAATATTCGCGAAACATTTGGTGAAGTTGTTGCAACGATTTGACGTGAATTTGGTTAAAGGAGAAATCGTCTCACAGTAAAATTATTTAGCACCAAAATTCATTCCTTTTTAGACACAACCCGTACAAACTTTGTGTGCTAAATGCCTTTTAGCGTACTAACAAAGCGTTAAAACGCCTCCCTCACAACCGCTCCACGCGAAACACCCAAGGCCTCCGGCGTTGCCGTTCTTCGTGCCCGCAACCTTCGTATCCGCCGTGCATCCGCCTCCAGCACCAGAAACTCGATGCCTGACGGATGCGGGATAATCTCGCCCTTGGTCGGCACCCGCCCAGCCAGATTAAACACCAGCCCGCCCACCGTTTCGATATCCGCGTCGCGCTCATCTTCCGAGAGCACCGGCCCCAGTCTGGCCTCGAATTCTTCCACCGGCAGCAGCGCGTTCAAATCCAGCGCGCCATCCGGCCGTTCCACCAGCATCGGGCCTTCGATCTCGTCATGCTCGTCGGAAATATCGCCAACAATCGTCTCGACCAAATCCTCGATCGTCACCAGCCCGTCGATCCCGCCATATTCATCCACCACGAGAGCGAGATGCGTGCGCGTCTGGCGCATTTGCAGCAGCAGATCGAGCACGCCGATTTGCGGCGCCACCATCAGCGGCTTGCGCAGGATTTTCTCCACCGCGAATTCCTCCGGCGGCCCGCTATAGGCGAACACGTCTTTGATATGCACCATGCCCAGCAGGTCATCGAGATGCTCGCGGAACACCGGGAACCTTGAATGTCCCTCCTTGCGCATCTGCTCGGTCGCCTGCGCCAACGTCACATCCGCGCGCATCGCCACGATATCCGGCGCGCGGCACCATCACGTCATCGGCGGAAATCTCGCGCAGGCGCAGCACATTGGCGATCAGCGAGCGCTCCTGGGCGTTCAGCCCCGCCGCCTCGCCGGCGGCGCCCATGGAAGTCTCGCTCCCGGCTTCCTGCACCAGTTCCGCGATGGATTCGCGCACCGATTGCTCGGTACTGCGCAGCCTCCCCAACAATCGGCTTAACGCGGAGCTCATCGGTTTTTCCATGGATTGGCCACCCTCAGCCGCGCCAGAATTTTCGCTTCCTCGCTCTCCATCTCCCGCGCCTCGCCAACATGGTGATGGTCATAGCCCTGCAAATGCAGCGCGCCATGCACCAGCAGATGCATCAGATGCGCCGTCACGCTCTTGCCTTCCCGCTCGGCCTCGCGCCGCACCACGCCAAAAGCCAGTAAAATCTCCGGCGGCTGCTCGTAGGTCAGCACATTGGTCGGCTTGTTCTTGCCCCGGTCGCGGAAATTCAGCCGGCGCACGGTCAGGTCATCGGTCAGCACAACATCGGCGTCGCAGCCTGCCACTCGCATCACCCGCCTCACCACGCGTTTTACATCCCGCACATGGGCATTCCAGCGCCGCTCGGTAATCACGACTTCGCCCCCGAAGGGGCCGGTACTTCCAGGTTCCATTTTTATCCGTGCCGCTCGCGCGCAACTTCCTTGGCGGCGGCCTGGCGCTGGTCATAGGCCTCCACAATCCGCCCCACCAGCGGGTGGCGCACCACATCGCTGTTATTGAACCGCGCGACACCAATGCCGGAAATACCCTCCAGCGTGTCCAGCGCGTCCGCGAGGCCCGAGCGTGTCCCGGTCGGCAGGTCGATCTGCGTGAGGTCGCCGGTGACGACCATGCGCGTGCCTTCGCCCATGCGGGTTAAAAACATTTTCATCTGCACGGGGGTCGTGTTCTGCGCCTCATCGAGAATCACAAACGCATGCGCCAGCGTGCGCCCGCGCATGAACGCCAGCGGGGCGATCTCGATCTCGCCGGTGGTCATCCGTTTGGTCAACTGGTCGCCGGGGAGCATGTCATTCAGCGCGTCATAGAGCGGGCGGAGATAGGGGTCCACTTTCTCCTTCATGTCGCCGGGCAAAAACCCCAGCCGCTCGCCCGCTTCCACGGCGGGGCGGGAGAGCACAATCCGGTCCACCTTGCCGGAGGTGAGCATCGCCACCGCCTGCGCCACCGCCAGATAAGTCTTGCCAGTGCCGGCCGGTCCCAAAGCGAACACCATCTCATGGCGCGCCAGCTGGTCGATATAGGCCGTCTGCGCGGCGCTTCGCGGGCCGATCGCGCCCTTGCGCGTGCGAATGGCCGGCAGGTCCGAGAGCGGCAGCCGCGGTTCAGCCGCCGGGTCCGTGAGGCGCATTACGGCATCCACTTGCGGCCCGTCGATCATCTCGCCCCGTTCCAACTGCCGGTACAAGGCCGCCAAAGTGGCCTCCGCCGCGGCAACCCGGTCCACTGAGCCGGTGATGGAAACACGGTTCCCCCGGCAGGCCAGCCGGACACCGAGCCGCTGCTCGATCCGGGCGAGATGCCGGTCATGGTCGCCAAGCAGCGCCTGCAGCAGCGCGTTATTGGCAAAGGTCAAAGTGAGAGACCGCGGGGGCGGGACGGGTTGGGTAGCCGTAGACGCGATGATCTGGCTCAAGCGGCGATTAGCTCCTTATCTAAACTTCCTAAGAGTGAGTTGGGGTTGGCGTGGGTAATTGTCACCGGGAAAATTTCGCCGGTCAGCTCTACCGGTGAATCAACAACAACCGGCTGCGCATAGAGCGAGCGCCCGGCGATCTGGCCAGGGTGCCGCCCCAGGCCCGTGAACAGCACCGGGGTGGTCAAACCGACCGTCGAGGCATTGAACGCATCCTGCTGACGGCGCAGTTCCGCCTGCAGCTCATACAGCCGTCGCATCCTTCACCGCCTGCTCCAGCTGCGGCAGCCCTGCCGCCGGTGTGCCGGGGCGGGGCGAATAGTTGAAACTATAGGCCAAAGCGAAGCCGGTCTCGCGCACCAGGGCCATCGTGGCGGCAAAATCGGCATCGGTCTCGCCCGGATGGCCGATGATGAAATCCGAGGTGAACGCCATATCGGGCCGAACCTCGCGCAACCGCGCCACGATGCGCCGGAAATCATCGGCCTTGTGCTTGCGGTTCATGGCGGCCAGGATTTTGTCTGATCCCGATTGCACCGGCAGGTGCAGAAACGGCATCAGCGCCGGGTTATCCCGGTGCGCCAAAATCAATTCCTCCGTCATGTCGGACGGATGCGATGTGGTATAACGCAACCGCCGCAGCCCCTCGATTTCGGCCAGTTCGCTGAGCAGCCGCGCCAGGCTCCAAACGCGGCCGTCCGGTCCCTCGCCATGATAAGCATTCACGTTCTGGCCGAGCAGCGCGATCTCCCGCGTGCCTTGGTCCACCATGCGCCGTGCTTCCGCGACGATGCTCGCCACCGGGCGGGAGGCTTCCGCCCCGCGCGTGTAAGGCACCACGCAGAAGGAACAGAATTTGTCGCAGCCCTCCTGGATGGTCAGGTTCGCGATCACGCCCTGGGGTGCCGCCAACTCAGGCAGGTAGTCGAATTTTTTCTCCGCCGGGAAATCGGTGTCGATCACGGATTTCTGGCTCCGATGCACCTGCGCGATCAGTTCCGGCAACCGGTGATACGCCTGCGGTCCCACCACCAGGTCCACATAGGGGGCGCGCTTGAGCAGAATATCGCCTTCCGCCTGCGCCACGCAGCCGGTCACGGCGATCATCATTTTATTGCCCGTGGCTTCCTTCAAATCCCGCAGCCGGCCCAGCGCCGAAAATACTTTTTCAGAGGCCCGTTCGCGGATATGGCAGGTGTTCATAATCACCATGTCGGCGCCCTCGGGGCTATCCACCGTGGTGTAACCCAAAGGTGCGAGCACATCGGCCATCCGCGCACTATCGTACACGTTCATCTGGCAGCCATGACGTTACAACATGCAGTTTACGGGTTTTTCGGTCCGTCACGTTCATACGACTAATTCCATCCGGTTTCCCCGGACGGAAAAGCGCTTCGATGCCAGCCTGGTCAAGGTCAATTCGTTAAGAACCCTCCTGAACGTAGCGCTACTCCGCTATGTTTCCTGGCGTCGTGTCAAGCAAATTTGGATGACCATTCGATGTCTTCAAGGCCAGCCCGTGCCCCAGGGCCACCCGCCGGTCGAACACAAAACAATCACCGCGCCATTTGCTCTCCGGCTCGGGGATCTCTTCCAGGTAGCGCAAAATCCCGCCCTGCAGCTGAAACACCTGTTCAAAACCAGCCTCCACCATATAGGCGCTGGCTTTTTCGCAGCGTATGCCGCCGGTGCAGAACATCGCGATTTTCTTGGTCTTCGCGCCAGCCAGCTTCTCGTCCACAAAATCCTTGAACTGGGTGAAACTGGTCAGGCCGGGGTCTATCGCCCCCTCGAACGTGCCAAACTCCACCTCGAAGCCGTTGCGCGTATCCACCAGCACAACCTCTGGGTCCTCCAGCAGGTGGTTCCAATCCTTCGGCGCCACATACTGGCCCTGCGGCGTCGTCTCATTCAGCAACCGGCCAAAGGTGATCGTTTCGCGCTTGAGCTTTACTTTCAGCCGGTCGAAATGCTTGTCCCCAGCCGTGGAAAATTTCAGCTCCAGCCCCGCGAAGGCCGGGCGGTCGGCGGTCGGCGCGCGCAGTATCTCCACAAATGCATCTATCTTATCCGGCGGGCCGGCAATCGTGCCGTTGATCCCCTCGGGGCTCACCAGGATTGTGCCGTATAATCCCAGTGTCGAGCACGCGGCGCAAAACTCGTCCCGCACGGCCTCTGGCTGGAGCAGGCGCAGAAACTGGTAAAACGCGGCAACCTTGTTCATTGTCATGCGCGCCCCTGCCGCAGTGCGGCGGCATTTTGGGCCAGCAGCACTTCCAGCGCCGCAGAGAGCGCCTTGCGGTTGGGGAACGTTCCGGGCGGGATGGGGGCGTCGAGAATAATCGTCGCATGAATACGCCGCCGCCGCCCGATGCGGTTATAATGTGATGCCAGGTTCATATCGCCATACCAGGAAATGCCGGGCCGGTCGTACCTTCTCACCGGCAACCCGTCCAGCCGGTCATAAACAATCGTGACCGGTTGCACATGGGGGCGGGCCGGCGCGTCCGCCAGCACCAGAAACGACGAAGCAAACGGCAATATCTGGTTCCCGTCCGATGTCGTGCCCTCGGGGAATAAAATTATATTATCACCGGCCGCCAGCCGCGCGGTCAGGTTGCCTTGCTCATGCGCCACCGTTGCCCGGTTGCGCGTCACAAAAACGGTGCGGCCCAGCCTTGCCACCCAACGGATCAACGGCCAGCGCGAAATCTCCCCCTTGGCGACAAAACAGCCGGGCAGCACGCTGCCAAGGGCGATGATGTCGAGCCAGGAACAGTAATTCGCCACAAACAAAACCGGCCGATGTTCCTTCAGCCGGCCTTGCACGGTCAACCGTAGTCCCAGCATCATCGCCACGCCATGCCAGTAAATCCGTGCAAATCGTTCCTTGCCCCGGCCGGGCAGGGCGAGCATCACCGCCTGAACCGGCATGGCCATCAACGTCCAGATCAGGACCACCACCAGCCGCGCCGCCATGCGGATCAGGGCGCGCCGCCTTTCAGCATGGTGCGCAGGTCAAGCAGGATCGGCTCTGGATCGGCGGCCAGAACCTCGCGCACGACCTCTGCCCAATCCCCCACATCCTCGACCTTGGTCGGGTTGTCGCGCAGCAATTCGCGCTTGATGAAGGGAAAGCCAGACATCAACAATTGCCGCCATAAATCCGAGGTCGGGTTGAGCGCCACCCGGGACGTCACGCTACCACGGATGCGCATGATCTGACGCTTGCGGCTAAGCTGAACCGGGTCGGTCTTACCGAACTCGGTCTCTTCCGCCTTGATCAGCTTTTCAATTGCATCCTGGTCGACGAGTTTGATGAGGCTCTCATAGCCCCAGAGTGCCGCGCAACGCAGCCCGCCTTTCACCATCGCCTGCGTCACACCCACTTCATAGGCTTGCACGATGTAGGATTTCGCGGGCACCGGCCTGACAGATTTCCAGAATTTCCGGAACGCCTCGGCGTGCAGCGCGGCCGGCCCAAAAGCCAGAAAAAACGATTGTAGATGATACCGCAACTGCCAGCTCTCGGTCAGGCCCCAGACATCGGCCTTAGCGTAGTCCAGCCGGCGCAGCACGTCGCCTAGCGGCAATAACGGGCCGAACACGCTGTCGTTGGCGCAGATAATCTCCTCAGTTTCCTGTCGGGGGAGGCCCAAAAAATCGATCGCATCGCGCCAGGCGCCGAAATCGTAACCGATATTCCGCCGCACGATCACGACGGTGCAAACCTCCTGCAACGCCGCCAGGGCGGCCGGTTTCAGCCTGCGGGCATTGCTCACGCAAACAATGCTCCGGCCGTTTTTCTTCAAGTCGCGCATGTAATCGAGCAATTGTGGACGGACGATGCCGCGCCGGTCGAAATGCATGAACAGGACAATTTTTGGCCTGAGCTGGATGTCGCCCACCGGCCAGACGCTCACAATCTGGCGCGGGCTGCGCAACTGTCCGATCACGCGGGCGAGTGCGACCAGAGTGTACCATTTGCACCCTCGTAAAAAGGCGCCGCACCCCTGCAAAAAGGCGCGAAGCTGTTTCCTCATCGTAAACAGCTCATGCGCCAGGACCTTCAAGTTGATTTATGAGGTCATCCGGCGCGCCTGGATAGGTTTCTGTAAAAGTTCGCAGTAAAATGGTGGCTTCCTCGGCCCGGTTCAGCCGGTGCAGCGCCATCACCTCTCCCCGTAAAGCCGGCCAGAACAGCGCATCCGGCACTGTGCCGGGCGGCGCCAGCTTTATCAGCGCATCCCGTAGCCGGGCGAAAATCGCGGCGCTGCGGCGCCAATCATCGCGCCTGTGCAGCGCCAGGATGCCCGCTGCGAACAATGCGTTGCGCGCGGCGGCGTCGTAGGGCGGGGCCGGCATATCCGGCAAAAGCGCCTGCTTCAGCTTGCGCGCCAGATCCATGGCTTCGGCATTCACCAGGGTGACAAAAGCGCGCCATCCGAGCGCGGTATCCCCCATTTTGATCAGTCCGGCCACGCTGGCAGGATCGCGGGTCTCGGCCAGACAGAGAAGTATCTCACTCTCGACGACCTTGCCGATGCTGGCGTACAAACCATCCCTCAGAGATCGCTTTGCCAGCGCATCCTGCACAGCCGTAACAGCAACACCGGCATTGCGCAGCACGTGCAGTACCTCGGCGCGGGTGGCTCCGGCACCTAGCAATTGCATGGCACGGCCGTAAAAAATCATGCCAAGCCCTAGCGGTATCATTTGCGCCAGTTCCGCCAAACTCGCGTTTTCCGCGCCCGCCGGAAGGTTTCGCATCGTGGCGAGATCGAGGCCGAAGCGCGCCTGGACGGCTGGCAGCAACGCAGCCCAGGCCGCCTCAGCGCCGGCCAAATCCCCGTCATTCGCCGCTTCAAACAGCCCGCGACCGGCAAAGCCAAGGCGCAGATCGCTCATCGGTGCCGTGAGTTTGCCGCGTTCCACCAGATAGTGCCGGAACATAGCCCGCGCGGCAGCGGCATCCTGGTTCAGCGCGAACGGTGCCGCAGAGGCATAGGCCACCAAGGACATCGCCTCGCGCAGCACCACAACATGCGCGAACCCGGCGGTGTGCAGCGCGTGCTCCAAGCTGGCCTGAGTCTGCAATACCAGATGTGCGCCCGGCGAGAGCAAGGGCATCAGCGCCCCGGCGCTCAACTCCGGCGTGATCCACTCGGCGTCCGGCGTGGTGAGAACGAGGATGCCGTCATCGGCGAGGGCACGGCGCATCAAGGCAAAAAATTCCGGCGGATGTTCGAGATGCTCGATCACCTCGGTCGCAATCGCCACATCCCAGGGGCCGCGCGCGAGGTCTTTCTCCTCGAAATAATCCTGGGCGATGTCCAGCCCCAACTCGCGGGCGCCAAAGGCGGCGAGCGGGGAGGGGTCGTAGCCTTCCCCCTGCCAGCCGCGCGCGCGGATACAAAAATCCAGGCCGAACCCATAGGCGCCGCCAATCTCCAGCACCCGCGCGCCCTTTGGTTTTTCAACGCGCGTCAGTGGGGCGGAAATCGGCCATACACCAGCACCCAATTGCACTTGATAGGTATTCCAGCCAATCTCGATAAGCTCGTCGGTGCTGTAATCCATGGTATGGGTGTTATCGACAAACCGTGCCGAGCAATGCGGACAGATTTGCAATATAAACCGGTGCGCTGCGTTCGGCGGACGATAATCGATGTCGAGATATTGCTGCGCAGGTGCCGCAATGCCGCAGTTCGGACACATCGCCTCCGCGAAATGCTGTTCGAGCCAGTCAACCTCGATATGTTCGGCGATCCTTATTTTGGCGCTCGTACCCATCAGGCGAAAAGCTCCGGCACCCGCTGCTTGAGGGCCTCATTCAAGTCATCCCTGCGCTCCCACAGGCTACGATACCAGGCCGTCCGCGCGGCCACCTGATACGCCAGCATCCGCTCGGATGCGACATAGGCGCGCGCCGCATCCGCCATTTTGCGTGTTGCCTCCGGGTAGGCCAGCAGCCGCAGCAAGCCGGCGCGCAAATCCATTGCATCCCGGAAAATAACGCCGGTTTTGCCATCCTGGATACTGTCCGCCGATAAACCACGTTGCTGGCCAGCGCCGCCACGCGGGCCGCCCCGGCCTCGATGAATTTCAGGTCCGACTTGGAGCGGTTGAATTCGGAGATCGGCCAGCGGCATGAACGCGATCTCGGCCTCGCCGAGCATCCGCATGTAGCTGGCATAATCGGCCATCGGGTCGAACCGCTTATGCGGTGTTTCCAGGGCGTTGAAAAACGCTTCATCGTTACAGACATGGAATCCTTAGCCGGTCGCCGACCGCGCGCGCGACCTCATTGATCGCCGGCATCAGCGGCGCCCAGTCGTCCCGCGGTTCAGCGCGCCAAAAAACAGGGTCAGGTGGTCGTGGGTCGGTAAAATTACGCATCCGGCAGGCAGCTCAAAAATGCCATTCGGGAACATGCCGATTTCCGGGTTTTGCGGCCGCAACGCCTCCGCCAGTGCCTGTGTGCTGGTCTGCACCGCATGCACGGCCCGGAATGTGATGGATCGTCGGGGCGCTGCCCGACCGTCCATGAATCACGGGATGATCGTCGAATTCGCTCACCACTAGCCACCCCGTCGAGCAGCGCGTGCACCCGTCCGACCCGGGGTCGCCCGCAGCAGCGGACGGTGAAAGCACGCAATGCGCGGTCTCCGACAGTCGTGCGGTCCGGATCGGCTCGTTGGCGATCACCGCCGTACGATCGCGCGGTCGGTCCGGAGCGCCGCACGGCTCGATCACCCGCACCTCGCTGACCCCGCCATCGGGTGAGCATGGTCGAGACGATGGTGAGCTCCGTCCGTGACCGGGGCGACGTCGGGCACGCCAGACATGCCAGCGGCGCAGCCCGTTGCTGAATATTCCTCGCGATCAATACCGAGGTCGGCCAAGGCCGGCGCGAGCGCGTCAACAAACGTCTCACGCCGCGCGTCGCATCGGCCGCGGCGCAGGTCCGACCGGGACCAGCCCTGCCGCGCCGCGTAACCCCATCCGGATCGCGTTCGCGGTGAACCGGGGCACGTCGGGCTTTTGGGAGTCGGGCGCCCTGTGCGTCGTACAAACGTCCCTTCAGCGACCGTTCCGAGCAGGCGCCAATGCTCGACATTCTCCGCGCGCAGTCAGCATCGTCCCGCCCTCCGCGAGGAACGGGAATTTGGCGCGTCCCGCGAGGGCGCCACGGGTCCGACGAAGTGGCAAGGCGCCGTCATAAATAATGCAGTCGATGCTCGCGTCTGACATCCGCGGCGAACGGCGGCGGATCGCGACCGACATCGCCGCAGAATCAACTCTGTGATCCGATTCGGCCGCTGGCCGCTCTCGGCGGCGTCCGGATCGCTTTCGATGCCCACCACCCGCGTGGCCGGGTTCCGCCGTGGTGCTCCGCGCCGAGTGCGCCGCTGGCCGCAGCCGACATGCAGCAGCAGCCGTGCATCGCGCGGGAGCGGTGATTTTCTCCAGCAGTTCAGGGTTGGCAAAATCCGGATAATGCGTGTGCGTGGCGTTCAAAGGTCATTATCCCTGAGGGCTGAAGTTTACAGAAACAGAAGGCATCTTATTGTGCCCGACCAATGCCGTGATAAGCGAATCCAGCATTGCGCAGGGCTTTCGGGTCGAAAACATTGCGAAGATCGACCACCACATTGCCCCGCATCAACGCCTTTAACTGGGCCGGGGCCAGGGCGCGGAATTCGTTCCATTCAGTAACCAGCACAAGCGCGTCAGCGTCGGTCAGCGGCCTGGGTTGCGTCCCTGGCGAAGACCACATCATTTGGCAACAGCGCCTTTGCCGCCCCCATCGCCGCCGGGTCGAACGCCGTGACATGCGCGCCGCGCGAGACCAGGCCCTGCACCAGTGGCAGGGATGGCGCTTCGCGCATGTCGTCGGTCTCGGGCTTGAAAGTAAGGCCCAGCACGGTAATGCGCAGCCCGCGCACATCGCCGCCGCAGGCTGCCACCACCCTTGCGGCCATGGAGTCCTTTCGAGCATCGTTCACGGCGACCACCGACTGGATCAGCCGGCTCGGCGCCCCGGCCTCCTCCGCAATGCGCATCAGCGCCAGCGTATCCTTCGGAAAACACGATCCGCCAAAACCCGGCCCGGCATGGAGAAATTTCTTTCCGATGCGGCCATCCAGCCCGATCCCGCGCGCCACGTCGTTTACGTCGGCGCCGAGTTTCTCGCACAAATCCGCCATCTCGTTGATAAACGTGATTTTCATCGCCAAAAATCCATTGGCCGCGTATTTTGTCAGCTCGGCGGTCTCCAGCCCGGTGAACACGATCGGCGCCTCGATCAGATAAAGCGGCCGGTACAGTTGGCGCAGCACCTCGCGCGCGTGTTCGCTGTCGGTGCCCACCACCACGCGGTCCGGCCGCATGAAGTCGGCTATCGCGCTTCCCTCGCGCAAAAATTCCGGGTTCGCCGCAACCTCGATACCAAGCTCCGGCCGCAACTTGTGCGCCAGTGCCGCAATTTTCCGCCCGGTTCCTACCGGGACGGTCGACTTGGTCACAATGATCGCGGGGTGATCGAGGGCGAGCACCACCTGTTCGACAGCGGCAAAAACATAGGTGAGGTCGGCATGTCCATCGCCGCGCCGCGCCGGCGTGCCAACCGCAATGAACACCGCTTCCGCATCCGCGATGCCTTCTTTCAGGCTGGCGGGAAAGGCCAACCGTCCAGCCGCGACGTTTTCAGCCACCAGCCGGTCGAGTCCCGGCTCGTAAATGGGGATATGGCCGCCCAGCAGCATCTGCCGCTTGGTTTCGTCTGCTTCCACGACCGCCACCGAGACGCCAAACTCAGCGAAACATGCGCCCGATACGAGGCCGACATAGCCACCACCGATAATTGCAATTTTCACGTCTCTGTCTCCAGCGGTATCATTCTCTGCGAGCGGTTCTGACGCGCCGGCCACAAGCAGACAAGCCCTTCAATGTGCGGGTCCATCCAGATTGCGGCCTTATTATGCCGCAATTTCATTTGGGTGACCCCCGCATCTTCAAATTCCGCGTGCTTTCAGCCATGGTCCGCGCCGAATGAATGCTGCAACCTCCCTTGGCCTGCTCGCCCTCCCGCGCCACCTTGCCCTTATGGCGGGGCTGGCGATTTTTTCCGGCATTATTGTCCGGATCATGATCTCCATCGGGGTGCCGGACCGGCCCAATGCCCGCAAGGCGCATAGCCAGACCACGCCAAAATCCGGCGGAGTCGGGATTGTCAGCGCCTTTCTGCTCGGGGTTTTGCTCCTCTATCGCTACGGTCAGGTCTCCCGCCTCTCTGGCGGCTACTTCATTGGCGTCATCGCGGCCGCAATCCTCATGGCCGCCATTTCACTCCTGGACGATATCCTGGATATCTCCTTCCTCATCAAACTAGCGACCCAGTTGATCGCCGCCGTCGCCGCCGTCGCCTCCGGTCTCTGGATGCATGTTCTGGCGCTCCCCTATTACGGAACGGTTGATATCGGCTGGCTCGGTGTTCCGCTGACCATATTTTTTCTCTTGTTTGTCACCAATGCGATGAATTTCATCGACGGTCTGAACGGTCTGGCCGCTGGCGTCACGTTGTTTGCCTGCCTGTTCCTGGCCGGAATTGCCGGGGTCTATGGGGGATTTTTTGTCTATACGGCCTCGCTGCTGCTGGCTGGCGGCGTGCTGGGCTTCCTGCCCTTCAATTTCCCGCGCGGGAAAATATTCATGGGCGATGTCGGTAGCCAGTTCTGCGGGTTCATGCTGGCTTTGTTCGGCGTCGCCGCCGCGCGTTTCGAGGGTGAGCCGTTATCCTTCCTCCTGGTGCCTTTGCTGCTCTCAGGCGTGTTGTACGATGTTACCTTTACCCTCATCCGCCGGATTTTGGCGGGGGACAACATTGCGCATGCCCATAACGGCCATCTCTACCAGGTGGTCCGCCGCGCCGGGCTGGATGCGCGCATCGTTGCCCTCATCCATTGGGGTTTTACCATCATCGGCGGCGCCACCGCGATTGCCTATCTTGCTGCCCCGCCCGGCTTGGAATTGCCGATCGTTCTGCTGCCACTGCTGATCCAGCTCGCATGGACGGCTTACGTGGTGCGCCGCGCCAGGTCCGCCAATTTGGGAATGTGGTAGTCCGGCCCGTGTTCCGGTTCTACGAACCCGGCGGCGCCGGCGGCTGGCCGTTCAATGAAATATCATTCGTCACGCGGATCATCTTGCCCACGGTCATTGAAAGCCCGTTCAACCCCCAGTCGTGACGGTTCAGCACCCCTGCGAGGTGTAATCCCGTCAACTGCTCTCCCGTCTTCTCATAGGTGATCGCCATGTTGAACGGATGCGTCTGGCCCCGCATGGTAAGCTCTCCCACCAGCGTGTCGCCTTGGCAGGTGCCTGCATAATGCTGGGTCGGATACGCTGCCGGGTCCAGAAACCCGGCGGACATGGTCTGCGACCGGATCAGCGCATTCGGCAGTTCCAGGCTTTCCACCACGAAGGTCACATTCACACGACAGGTCTTCGCCACCGGATTGTATTGCAGTATGCCGGAAAGCTGCCGGAACGTCCCTGTCACGGTTAGAAAAACCGCGTGGGAATGCGTCTGCGCCAGCATGTCGCCAGCCGTCAGTTTCAGGGTCATCGGGGCCGCCACGGCGCCGAGCGGGAGAATCAGCGGCGCAAAAATAAAGGCGCCTAAACGACCAAGCCTCATCATTCTCTCCGTTTTTGCGGCGTGTTTTTGAGCCCAATCTCACGTTAAAGCATATTTCTTCCCTAAACGTTAGTATTGTGGGCTGTATTCAACCGCATCGCTTGCCAGCATAACAATGCTGCGGGATTACGTATTGCGCGCAGGTCTCACCAAGGCCCGAAAGGTCATTCCATGCCAAGCTGGCAATCCTATCTGGTCCACCCGGTTTTGCGGTTTACCGTCAAACGCAAGCTGGCCCGCTCGTTAACCCCGCTTGCCGCCAGGGCTGCTTTTAACAACCCGCTTCCCCCGCCCGCGGGCGCGCGGTTTATCTCCAGACGCCATCGGCGGCCTGAGTGGCGAATGGGCGCAATCAGACAATTCCGGCGCTGGCACCCTGCTTTATCTGCATGGCGGCGGCTATTTCGCCTGTTCGCCGCAAACTCATCGCTCCATAACCGGCAGCTACGCCATTCGCGGTTTCAGCGTTTTTTCGCCCGACTACCGGCTTGCTCCCGAGCATCCCTTTCCCGCCGCCCTCGATGATGCCCTCGCGGTTTATCGAGCCATGCTGGATCGGGTACCGGCCAACCGGCTGGCGATCGCCGGGGATTCCGCGGGCGGGGGCCTTGCCTTGGCGACCTTGCTCGCCGCCAGGGACGCCGGCTTGCCGATGCCCGCCTGCGCCTTGCTGTTTTCTCCCTGGACCGACCTTGCCGGCACAGGTGCCACCGTCCTCACCAACGCCAAACGCGACAGTATGCTCTACGGTCCAAAACTCGTCGAAGGCGCTGCACTCTACCTCAACGGCGCCGACCCCCGGAATCCGTTGGCCTCGCCGCTTTATGGTGATCTTGCCGGTCTACCGCCTCTGCTCATCCAGGTCGGCGCGCCGCGAGATACTGCTCGACGATTCAACGCGCCTCGCATCACGCGCGCGCGATGCTGGTGTCGAGGTCGATCTCAGCATATGGGATAACCTACCGCATGTCTGGCAGGTCAGCCAGATGTTCCTGCCCGAAGCGCGCCAGGCCATGGATCAGGCCGCGGCCTTCGCAAAGGCAAAACTTGCATAAATACTGGCGCGCGGGTAAATGCCGCAGCCTTTGCTGCCGGTCGGGATCGGCGGCCCACTACCTATGGAGCAGACACGGTGAAAGCCAATATTCATCCGGAATACCACGAGATCAACATCATCATGACCGATGGTACGGAATTCAAAACCCGGTCCTGCATGGGCAAAGCCGGCGACACGCTGCGCCTCGATATCGACCCGAAATCCCACCCGGCCTGGACCGGCGTGCAGCGCATGGTCGACACCGGTGGCCAGGTCGCTAAATTCAACAAGAAATTCGCGTCGATTGGCGTTCGCAAGGGTTGATTTTTGCGCCGGGGACTCTACGTCTCCGGGAATCAGCATTGAACGGCTTTCAGCAGACCACCGGAGCGTGATGATCTTAAGGTCATCACGCTCTAATCATGTTTTGGCGGGCAATTTCATGGCCCAGTTGAACCGCCACGCGAGTTCAACTTCAAACGATTGCGCTCTGGCGCCGGGCGGCGGGATGAAGCTTGAGCAAAGCGTGGCGCGGCATTACGCGCATGATAGGCTGGAGCGGGTGATTTGCGGCGCTCTGGAAGCCGCGGGCAAGGATCTGGGGCAGCTCCTACCGGCCGATCTGGCGCCGGTCGATGAATTCCATATCGGCGGGCGGCAAGCCACGGTCGATTTCGCAGACGGGCTGGCGGCTGGGCCAGGGCTGCATCTTCTCGACATCGGCGCCGGGCTGGGGGGCGCGTCGCGCTATTTCGCGCATGAACGAGGCTGCCGGGTGACTGGGATCGACCTGACCGAGGATTATGTGCGCGCCGCCGCCGCCCTGGCGAAGCTTGTCGGGCTGGAGAGCCGGGTTTCCTACCGGCAGGGCAGCGCGCTCAGCCTGCCATTTGCGTCCGGCAGTTTCGACGGCGCCTATATGCTGCATGTGGGCATGAACATTCAGGACAAATTAGAATTATTCGCCGAGGCGCGGCGCGTGGTGAAAACCGGCGGCGTCTTCGGGATTTACGATGTCATGCGCGAACATGGCGAAGGCGAGCTGAGCTTTCCGCTGCCATGGGCATCCGGCCCGGAGGCGAGCTTTGTTGAAACGCCCTCCACCTATCGGCAGCTTCTGGAAGCGGCGGGGTTTGTGGTGGAAAAGGTGCGCAGCCGCAGTGCCTTCGCCATTGAATTTTTCCATGAGATGCGCGCTCGCGCCGCACAGGGCGGGGGGTTGCCGCCGCTCGGCATACATCTTCTGATGGGCCCATCCGCCGCGCAGAAAATCGCGAATCTGACCGGCGCGCTGGAGCGGGGACTGATCGCGCCGGTGGAGATTTTCTGCCGCGCCATCTGAGCCGCTGACCGGTGTTGCGCTATGCGAAACTCCCGGACGCCGCTTGCAGATCATCCGGTGCGTTGATGTTGAGAAATGGATCCGTTGGCCCGCCGAAAGCCACCTGCCTTGCGGCGCAGAGAGATAGCGCATCGCGGACTTTGTAGTTGCCGGGCTTGCCAAGAAAATTTTCAAGAACGGGCAGGAAGGCGACCGGCCAGAGTGCGATGAGGTGGTGCTGGCGGTTGTCATAGGCCGCAACGCTGGGGCCTGGCGTGAGGGCTGAGAGAAGATTTTCGGGAATGAAGGGCGTATCCACAGGGATAGTCAGGAGCGTATCAGCGCCGATAGCGCTTGCCCAACCGAGCCCGGCAGCGACACCGGCAAGCGGGCCTTTGCCGGGAAAGGCATCGGGCAGGACCGGAAGGTCATAGGCCTTGAAGCGCGCGGGATCGCCATTCGCGCTGATGGCGATTTTTTGGACCTGAGGAGACAGCCGGCCCAGAACATGCGCGATGAGCGGTTGGCCGTTGAGGGATAAAAAAGCCTTATCGACACCACCAAGGCGGGTGCCCTTGCCACCGGCGAGGATGAGGGCCGCGATCATTTGCGTGTCCATATGGTGTTGGTTGGGCGGCCATATGCGCGCTCAACCAAGGTTCTGGGGCGAACGACGGGGATCGAACCCGCGACAACCGGTACCACAAACCGGCGCTCTACCAACTGAGCTACGTCCGCCATCAGGACTTCTCATATTGTGGGCCGAAGGGACCACGGCGCGTCGTACCGCTCTCAGCCAGTGGCCGTCAACTTTTTAGGGGCCGAGAGCCACCGCTCCAGCCGCGCGATGGCCTCAAGCAGCACTTCGGGCTGCTTGCAGAAGGCGAAGCGCGCGTAATGGGTCGGTGGGTTTTCCGCGTAAAACGCCGAAACCGGGATGGCGGCCACACCTGCCTGCTCGGTGATGGCGCGGCAGAATGCCTGATCGTCCCCGATAAAACCGAGCGATGAAAAATCCGCGGTGATGAAATAGCTGCCATCGGCGGGCAGGGTAACGAAGCCGAGCCGGCGCAGGCCGCTACCGAGAATGTCCCGGCGTTCCTGCAGATCATCCGCGAGCGAGGCGAAGTAGGCATCAGGTTTGGCAAGGCCGAGAGCAACCGCGCGTTGCAGGTTCGGCGGCGTGGTGAAGGTGAGGTTCTGGTGCGCTTTGGCGACGAGCGAAATGAGGCGGGCCGGGCCGGAAACGTAGCCGACCTTCCAGCCGGTGAGGGAAAAGGTTTTGCCGGCACTGCCGATCCGCAGGGTCCGTTCCGCCATGCCGGGCAAGGTCATCAACGGGATATGTGCAGCACCTTTGAACACCAGATGCTCGTAGACCTCGTCGCAGACGGCATAGGCATCAAACCGGGTCAGGAGGTCCGCGATGAAATCGAGCTCCCCGCGCGTAAACACCTTGCCGGTCGGGTTCATTGGCGAGTTGAGGAGCAGTAGCTTGGTGCGCGGTGAAAACGCGGCTTCGAGCGCTGCATGGGGGAGCGCCCAATCCGGCGGGCTGAGACGCACCAGGCGCGCGACTCCGCCCAGCATGGTGACCACAGGCAGATAGGTGTCAAAAAGCGGTTCGATGAGAATGACCTCATCGCCGGGGTTGATCAGCGCCATCAGGCAGGCCGTGACGGCCTCTGTCGCGCCAGAGGTGACGACGACTCCGGCGACGGGGTCGATGTCCAGCCCATAGAAGCGCTTGTTTGCGCTGGCGACCGCGGCGCGCAATTCCGGCAGGCCGGTGAGTGGCGGGTACTGGTTGCGGTGGTCGAGCAACGCATCGGCCGCCGCCTGCACGATATCGGCCGGGCCTTCGGTATCGGGAAACCCCTGGCCGAGATTAATCGCCCCATGTTGCGCGGCAAGCGCCGACATGATGGTGAAAATGGTGGTGCCGGTCTGTTCGAGAAGCGTGTTGGCAGGTTTCAAGGGCGCGGATCCTGTAGGGAGGGTTCATAATACTGTGCCTGGGAGATGTGCAGCAAGCCTGCTGAAAAATTAAGCACAAGGCGCTGCAAGTTGGGCAAACTGGCCCATTCGTTTTTTGTAATCCTTGTGCAACCCGGCGTTGGGGCCTGAATTGCGCGCTGGCACGGTGCATGCAAGGTTAGCTGTGCCAGCCCATTGGCTGGCGCGCAAAAGCGCTGTCCGAACGAACACTTAAGGAGGCCGCCCGCCGCATGATGGGCGTGGACCAGATATGAAAAAGATCGAAGCGATCATTAAACCGTTCAAGCTCGACGAAGTGAAGGAAGCTCTGCACGAGGTGGGCCTGCAAGGCATTACCGTGGTAGAGGCGAAGGGGTTTGGACGGCAAAAGGGGCATACCGAACTCTATCGTGGCGCCGAATACGTGGTGGATTTCCTCCCGAAAGTGAAAATTGAGGTGATCTGCGAGGACGCTGTGGTCGAACGCGCGGTCGAGGCGATCATGAACGCCGCGCGCACCGGGCGGATCGGCGATGGCAAGATTTTCATCTCGACCGTCGAAGAAGCGATCCGAATCCGCACCGGTGAGAAGGGCGACGCCGCCATTTAAACCGGCATTGTTGAACAGGTATTGTTCTGACGCCAAGGCATGGTTAACATGTCGGGTTTGCAGCAGAATGTTCGGGGCCGCGTGGTGCGGCCCCGTGGATTTACGATTAACTTATCAAATAACGGGGATTAAGTATGGCGAAGAAGCCCGCTGACGGCGCAGACGGCGTGAGCAAAGTTCTGGATCTTATCAAGGAGAACGGGGTCGAATACGTCGATCTGCGTTTCACCGACCCGAAGGGCAAGTGGCAGCATACCGCCCAGCATGTCTCGACCGTGGATGCGGGATCCCTGACTGACGGCTTCATGTTCGACGGCTCCTCGATCGCCGGCTGGAAGGCGATCAACGAGTCCGACATGATCCTGCAACCGGACCTCGATACCGCGGTGATGGACCCGTTCGCGGCCAAGCCGAGCCTGATCCTGTTCTGCGATATTATCGAGCCCTCGACCGGCCAGGGCTACGCGCGCGACCCGCGCTCCACCGCCAAAAAGGTCGAAGCCTATGTCAAGGCGACCGGCATTGGCGATAGCATCGTGGTCGGCGCTGAGGCTGAGTTCTTCATTTTCGACTCCGTCAAATTCGGCACCGGCGGCAATTTCGGCACCTATCAGGTGGACTCCATCGAAGGCCCCGGCTCCTCGATGAAGGACTATCCGGAAGGCAATATGGGGCATCGCCCGGCTGTTAAGGGCGGCTATTTCCCGGTTCCGCCCGTGGATGGCGATTCCGACCTGCGCGCCGAAATGCTCTCCGCGATGGGCGAGATGGGCCTTCCCATCGAGAAGCATCACCATGAGGTGGCGCAGAGCCAGCACGAGCTGGGAACCCGGTTCGGCACGCTGACCAAGATGGCCGACCAGATGCAGATTTATAAATACTGCGTTCACAACGTCGCTCACTCTTACGGCAAAACCGCAACGTTCATGCCCAAGCCGATCTATGGCGATAACGGCTCTGGCATGCACACCCACCAGTCGATCTGGAAGAACGGCAAGCCGCTCTTTGCCGGTAACGGCTATGCGGACCTCTCCGAGATGTGCCTGTACTTCATCGGCGGGATCATCAAGCACGCGAAGTCGATCAACGCGTTCACCAACCCCTCGACCAACAGCTACAAGCGGTTGATCCCCGGGTTCGAGGCGCCGGTGCTGCTGGCCTATTCGGCGCGCAACCGTTCGGCTTCCTGCCGTATTCCCTACACGACCAACCCCAAGGCGAAGCGTGTTGAAGTGCGGTTCCCCGACCCGACCGCCAACCCGTATCTTGCCTTCTCGGCGATCGCGATGGCCGGCCTGGATGGCATCAAGAACAAAATCCACCCCGGCGACCCGATGGACAAGGATCTCTACGATCTGCCGCCGGAAGAGCTGAAAGGCATCCCGACGGTTTGCGGCAGCTTGCGCGAAGCATTGCAGGCGCTGGAAGCCAACCATGAGTTCCTGCTGGCGGGCGATGTGTTCAGCAAGGAGCAGATCGAGAGCTATATCGAACTCAAGTGGAAGGATGTGTACCGTTTCGAGCACACGCCGCACCCGGTCGAGTTCGAGATGTACTACTCGGCCTAACCTGCCGAAATTCTACCGGAAACGGGGGCGCAAGCCCCCGTTTTTTATGGCGTGCCGGGAGCGGCCGCGTTATCGCTTGCTTGCGGCGCCAAACCGGCGTATGACTTAAAAAAATTAAAACCCGACTTTGTCATAGGGTGGCCCTAACCGGCCGCCCTTTTTATTGGAATTTTGCTTAAACCGTGACTGAAAACCGCCCGACCCATACCGGCCTTGAGGGCCGCATCGCCGAGATCATCGCCGAACCGCTGGAAGCCCAGGGGTATGAGCTGGTGCGTGTGCAGGTTATGGGCACTGAATCCCCCACTGTGCAGATTATGGCGGACCGGGCGGATAACGCGGCGTTCACGCTGGATGACTGCACCACGGTCAGCCATCTGCTTTCCGCCGTGCTGGACGTCGAGGACCCGATAACGTCCGCCTGGACGCTGGAAGTAAGCTCGGCTGGCATCGACCGGCCGCTGACCCGGACCAAGGATTTCAACCGTTATGCCGGGTTCGAGGCGAAAATCGAACTGAATTTCCCCGGCCCCAACGGGCGCAAGCGTTTTACCGGCGTGCTGGTGGGGGCCGATACCGAGGCCGCGCAACTAAAGATCGAGACCGGCGAGGTGCTAAGCCTCAGGCGCGCCGACATTAAAAAAGCCAAGCTGATACTTACCGATGCGCTCATCGCATTTGCCACACAACCCATATCGACCAACTGATCGAGGATTCTGCTTACATGGATACCGCAGTTAACCGCCCGGAATTGTTGCTCGTTGCCGATGCCGTCGCGCGTGAAAAACAAATTGAACGCGATGACGTGCTGGAGGCGATGGAACAGGCGATCCAGAAAGCCGGCCGCGCCAAATATGGGCACGAGAAGGACATCCGCGCCACCATCGACCGCAAAACCGGCGATGTGAGGCTGTCGCGCTGGACCGAGATTGTTGAGGCGGTGGAAAACGAGGAGACGCAAATTCCCGTTGCCATCTCCAAAAAATTCGCGCCGGAGAAGAATGTCGGCGACTTCATCGTCGATCCGCTGCCGCCGATCGATTTCGGCCGCATCGCCGCGCAAACCGCCAAGCAGGTCATCGTCCAGCGCGTGCGCGAATACGAGCGCGCCAAGCAGTATAACGAATTCAAGGACCGGGTTGGCGAGATCATCAACGGTGTGGTCAAGCGCACGGAATACGGCAACCTCATGGTGGATTTGGGCCGCGCCGAAGCGCTGCTGCGCCGCGACGAGACCATCCCGCGCGAGAACCTGCGCAATGGCGATCGTGTCCGCGCGTTCATTTACGACGTGCGCGAGGAACAGCGCGGGCCGCAGATTTTCCTCTCCCGCACGCATCCTGGCTTCCTCGCCAAGTTGTTCGCCCAGGAAGTCCCGGAAATCTATGACGGCATCATCGAGATCAAGGCCGTCTCCCGTGACCCCGGCTCACGCGCCAAAATGGCGGTGATTTCACGCGACCAGTCGATCGACCCTGTGGGTGCCTGTGTCGGTATGCGCGGTTCGCGCGTTCAGGCTGTCGTGGCTGAGTTGCAAGGCGAGAAGATCGACATCATCCCCTGGTCGCCCAATGTTGCGACTTTCGTGGTGAATGCGCTGGCACCTGCTGAGGTTTCCAAAGTTGTCATGGACGAGGAAGCCGGACGTGTGGAAGTCGTGGTGCCGGACAGCCAGCTTTCCCTGGCCATCGGCCGCCGCGGCCAGAATGTCCGCCTGGCCTCCCAACTCACCCGTTGGGACATCGACATTCTCACCGAAGCCGAGGAAAGCGAGCGCCGCCAGGAGGAATTCCGCCGCAAGACCGGGCTGTTCGTGGAAGCGCTCGATGTGGATGACGTGATCGCCGGCCTGCTGGTGGCCGAAGGTTTTGAAACAATAGAGGATCTGGCTATGACACCGTTGGACGAACTTGCCTCGATTGAGGGCTTTGATGAGAATGTGGCGGCTGAACTTCAGCGCCGCGCCGAAACCTCACTCGCCAAACAGGCCGGCGAGTTGGAAGAGCGGCGCATTGCGCTCGGCGTCTCCGACGAGATCGCCGCGATCGAGGCATTAAGCGCCAAGGACCTCATCGCGCTGGGCGAGAAGGGCGTGAAGACGCTCGACGATCTGGCGGATCTGGCCGGTGACGAACTGGTGGAGATTGTCGGCGCCGAGGCACTGACCGAGGAAGCTGCGAACGAGATCATCATGGCGGCCCGCGCGCATTGGTTCGAGGAGGATGGCAACGCAACCTGAACCGCTCGACGAGGACGACGCGCCGGAAACCGGACCGCTTCGGCGCTGCCTGGTCCAGCGGGCAAGTTTTCCGCGCGAATCCATGCTGCGGTTTGTCGTGGGGCCGGAGCGGCAACTGGTATTCGATGTCGGCGCAACCCTGCCTGGGCGCGGACTATGGTTGAGTGCGTCCGGCGATGTGATAGAGAAGAGCCTTAAAAATGGCGTGTTCTCGCGGGCGGCCAAAGCCCAGGTGAACGTGCCGCCAGATTTGCGGGCTCGCGTGGAAGCGGCGCTGAAGCGCCGGATTTTTGATCTTTGCGGGCTGGCGCGGCGGAGTGGAAATGCCATTGCGGGTTTTGAGAAGGCCCGGGAATGGCTGGTTTCCGGTAAAGCCGGGCTGGTCTGCCAAGCGGTGGATGGTAGTGCGGAAGAGCGGGCGCGTTTTATCGGCGGTCGGGATTTACCTGTTGTGGCAGTGTTAACCTCGGCCGAGCTGGGGCAGATTTTTGGGCGGGAGCAGGTCGTGCATGTCGCAATCGCGAAAGGCTCCCTCGCCACAAAAATGCAAAATGAGGTTTTGCGGCTCACAGGAGTTGCGGGCGGGATTTTAAGCGGGCAGTAGTGCCCAACCAGGCTGAAGCGCAAATCAGCCAAGACTGTTGAATGGACCGGATTAGGCATGAGTGACGGCAACGACCAGACTGAGACCAAAGGCAGGCTTTCGCTGCGCCCGGCTGCGCGCACCGATGCGGGACATACTGTCGATGCCGGATCGGTGCGGCAGAGCTTCTCGCACGGCCGGTCGAAAGTCGTGCAGGTTGAAGTGCGCAAGAAGCGCGGTCTGGGCCCAACACCGGCGCCAGCGCCGGCGGAGCCTTCGCCGACCCTCACATTAAAGCCACAAGCGGAGCGTCAGGTGTCCGCGCCGCCACCCCAGCAACCCGCCGCCGTGCGGCCGCGGTCGGGCACGGCCCCGCGTGCGCTCACCGCCGCCGAGGTCGCCACACGCCAGCGTGTGCTGACGGAACAGCAACGCATTGCCGCCTTGCGCGAGGCGGAGCGCCGGGAGCAGGAAAAAATCTCCATCCTCTCCGCTGCCGAGGAAGCCCGCCGGCGCGAAGAGGACGCATTGCGTGAACCCGAGCCCGCCCCGGAGGTCGAACCCCCGGCCCCGCCGCCGGCAGAGGCCAAGAGCGCTGAGCCTGAGCAACAAAAGCCGGCTGTGTCTGTCCAGGCCGAGGCGAAACCAGCCCGCCCGGCCGCACCCGCGCCGGCAGCGGTCGCCGCGCGCGAAACCTTGCAGCTCAAACCCGGTGGACGCCCCGGCCTGCGCGCCGATGACGAGGACGAAACCCCGCGCGGCGTGCGCCGGCCGAGCGTCGGCCCCGCGCCCAAGCGCGGCGTGCCCGTCGTTGCGCCGAAGAAAATCGGCGATGATCGCCGCCGCGCCGGCAAGATCGACGTTCAGGCCGCCCTTGAGGGTGAGGATGAAAAAGTCCGCAGCCTGGCATCCGTCCGCCGCCAGCGCGAACGTGAGCGCCGGCAGGCCGAGCTGGAGCTGCTCCGCTCCGACGGTGTGAAGGTCGTGCGCGAGGTGATTTTGCCGGAGACCATCACCGTGCAGGAGCTCGCCAACCGTATGGCCGCCCGCGGCAATGAGGTGGTGCGTGCCCTGATGAAGATGGGCGTCATGGCGACCATTACCCAGGCGATCGACGCCGACACCGCCGAGCTGGTGGTGAACGAGTTTGGCCATAAAGCCCGACGCGTCTCGGATGCCGACGTGGAAGTCGGCCTGGAAGGCGAGGAAGATACCGATACGGAATTGCTGCCCCGTCCGCCTGTCGTGACGATCATGGGCCATGTTGACCACGGCAAAACCAGCCTTTTGGATGCGCTCCGTCATACTGACGTCGCGGCTGGTGAGGCAGGCGGCATCACGCAGCATATCGGCGCGTACACCGTGAAACTGCCTTCGGGCGCGCAGATCACCTTCCTCGATACGCCAGGCCATGAGGCGTTCACCGCCATGCGCGCGCGCGGCGCCGGGGTCACGGATATCGTGGTGCTGGTTGTCGCCGCCGATGATGGCGTGATGCCGCAGACGATCGAGGCGATCAAACACGCCAAGGCGGCGCAGGTGCCGTTGATCGTGGCCGTGAACAAGATCGACCGGCCAGGGGCGGATGCCAACCGCGTGCGCCAGGAACTGCTGCAATACGAGGTTGTGGTGGAAGAAATGGGCGGCGAGACCCAGGATGTTGAAGTCTCGGCGCTGAAGAAGATCGGGCTGGATAAGCTCGAAGAGGCGATTCTGCTCCAGGCGGAAGTGCTGGAACTGCGCGCGAACCCGAACCGGACAGCCGAAGGTGCCGTGATCGAAAGCCGGCTGGACCGTGGCCGCGGCCCGGTCGCGACCGTGCTGGTCCAAAAGGGCACGCTGCATGCCGGCGATATCGTGGTGGCCGGCGCGCAATGGGGCCGTGTCCGCGCGATGCAGGACGACAAGGGCAGGACGGTCAAGGAGGCGACACCCTCCACCCCGGTTGAAATCCTTGGTCTCTCCGCTGCCCCCATTGCCGGCGAGCCGTTCGTCGTGGTCGAAAGCGATGTGCGGGCGCGCGAAATTGTCGAATATCGCGCCCAAAAACTGCGCGAGCGCTCCGCCGCGGCGCAGACCGCCGGGCGCGGCACGATGGAAGAAATGCTGGCGCGTATCCAGGCCGGAGCCCAGAAGGAAGTGGCTCTGGTGGTCAAGGCCGATGTGCAGGGTTCCGCCGAGGCGATCTCGGTGGTCGTCACCAAGGTCGGCAACGAGGAAGTGCGTGTGCGCGTGCTTTATTCCGGCGTCGGCCAGATCACCGAAAGCGATGTGCAGCTGGCGAAAGCATCTGATGCGATCGTCGTTGGCTTCAACGTCCGCGCCAATGCGCAGGCTAGGGAGCTGGCGCACCGGGATGGCGTGGACATCCGCTACTATTCGATCATCTACGAGGTCGCGGACGATATCGAGAAGCTGGTCAAGGGCAAGCTCGCCCCCGTGCATCGCGAGAAATTCCTGGGCTACGCGGAAATCCGCCAGGTCTTCAACATCACCAAAACCGGCAAGGTCGCGGGCTGTTATGTTACCGAGGGCTTGGTCAAACGCGGTGCCGGTGTGCGCCTGCTGCGCGACAACGTGGTGATCCATCAGGGCGACCTTTCGCAGTTGAAGCGCTTCAAGGACGACGTGAAGGAAGTGGCGCGCGGCTATGAGTGTGGCCTGTCCTTTGCCGGGTTCCAGGATCTGCGCGTAGGCGATGTGGTGGAATGCTATGAAACCGAAATCGTCGCCCCGTAATACGGGACCGTCGCAAAGGCAGTTAAGGGTTGGCGAGGAAATTCGGCATGCGCTCGCGGAGATTTTTCTCCGCACCGAATTTCACGACACGATCCTGGCCAAGGCGCATCTGACGATCTCCGAGGTGCGGATGTCGCCGGACCTGAAGCATGCGATGGTGTTTGTGACGAAATTGGGCAACCAGGATATTACGCCGCTGTTGCCGGCATTGAAACGCGTGGCGCCGTTTCTGCGCGCTCAGGTGGCCCCGAAACTCGGCCTGCGCGTGACGCCGGAGCTGAAATTTCTGGCCGACGAGGCGCTGGAAGAAGCCACGCGCATCAACAAATTGCTGCACAAGCCGGAAGTCGCGCGTGATCTGACGCAAGACAACAAAGCGCCTGAGGCCCCGGATACGGACCTGAACTAACACGGGCCTAACCAAGCTTTCCTGGTCAGGTTGGAGCCTAGCCGCCCCACGCGCTGAATAGCTCGCACTCTCATCGGCGTCCTACCCCCGCACCTTAACCTTCTTCGGCTTGCGCACGCCCCGTTTGCCTTCCTGTGCCATCAGCACCGGTGCCGCCAGTACCAAAGCCGCCACATTCCATTTTACAAAGTCCAGATTGTCGCCACCCTCCATCACCGCGCTTGCAATCGACAGAATTGCCAGCGCATTGCCCGCGACAATTTCCTCCCAGCCCATCATCTTCGGCTTGTCCTTAGTCCAGAACCGGAACACCGAAGCGATCACGGGGATGATAAACACCGCCATCGGCGCATTCGCGGTAGCGCCCGTCAAACACCAGCATCGCCTGAAAAATCGCCGCGCTGGCGAGGAAGATGAACCACAGCGAATCGTAGTTCATCAGTAGCCGGCCCCGCCGCAATGCCGCCAGCGTCATGGCGCCCGTCGTCACCGGTGGCAGCGGCGCGCCGGTCAGCACCGCATCGGCCCGCCGGATCACCATCACCGCAAACACCGCCTGCAGCGACAGGTTGACCACCGCATCCAGCCGCAACCAGTTGTCATAGAGCATCGGCAACGTGCCCATGCAGGCAATCGCGTAGCCATTCCCCAGCGCGAAGGACGGCACCGCCAGCCGGATATTTCTGAACCCCACGGACCAGAACAACAGGCTCCCCGCCAGCGCGCCCAGGGCGGCATACCAAGGCCAGTCGGGGTGCTCCGTCACCGGCCCGTTCAGCGGGAATTTCTGCACCCGATGCGCGTTCCAGATGCCCCAATTAGCCCCGGCCACGCCCTCATCCGCATATTTCCAGTTCTGGTCGAACGCCTCGATCAAATTGTAGTCAACGCCCTCCTGGTCCGCCAAGGTCACGAATTCGCGCAGAAATACCGCCTCGTTCACCCGGCTTGGTGCGGCATCGCCACGCCAGCGCCCGCGGCTCGGCCATCCGGTCTCTCCGATCGAAATCACCTTCCCCGGAAACATTTTTTTAAATTCGTCGGTGGTTGTTTTGATATTCGCGATCGCCGCGTTCACATTCAGCGGCTTGTTTTCCCAATAAGGGAGAAAATGGATCATCACGATGTCCACATGCGAGGCTACCTGCGGAAACTTCCGCCAGAAATCCGTCACATCGGCATAGGCCACCGGCTGCTTCACCCGCGCATGGACATAATCAATGTCGGCGGTCAGATCATCCACCGATAAATCACGCCGCAGCAGCACCTCATTGCCCACGACCACCCGCGTGATCGTATTCGGGTGCGCATTCGCCTCGGCAATGCCGGCGGCCATTTCCTTTGCGTTATCCTTCGGGTTGGAACTGAGCCAGATTCCGAGCCAGACTTTCAATCCCGCCTGCTTGGCCAGCGCGCCGATGTCGTAATTGCCCTCGATCGCCGAATACGTCCTGATGCCTTTGGCCTGGGTTGCCACCAGCTTCAAATCCTTCGCCACCTCCGCGCCGGTTGGGTAGTCCTTATCCATCGGCGACTGCCATGCCTGGTACGGCGCATAGGACAGCGAATTGAATTTCCCCGCCGGCATCGTCACGTCCCCGGCCTGGGGTTGATTCGGCATCGCCCAAAGGAGGATAGTTAAAATGCTTAACACCAGGCAGCCGAAAAGACCTTTTTTCATACAAGTGCCTTACCTGCAGCCGAACATCAGGGGAAGAGATATGCCAGACGACAATATCCGCGACATTCTGACGACCACAAAACGCATCGCCTTGGTGGGCGCCTCCAACAAACCCGAACGTGCTTCCTACGAGGTCATGGATTTTCTGATCCGGCAGGGTTTTGATGTCACGCCCGTCAATCCCGGCCTCGCGGGGCAGGAAATCCACGGCCGCAAGGTGGTTGCAACACTCGATGACGCCGCCCCGCTCGAGATGGTGGAATTGTTCCGCAACGCCGCCGAGGTCGCCAGTCCGGTGGCCGACGCCATCCGCCTGGGCGCCAAAACCATCTGGATGCAGATTGGCGTCGTGAATGAGGCCGTGGCCGAGACCGCCCGCAAGGCTGGCCTCAATGTCGTGATGGACCATTGTCCGGCGATCGAAATGCCGCGCCTGGGCCTGGCGCGGTAATCAGCCCGGGGATCGCGCTCTAGCCAAAGCCGCGTGGTTTCAGGGTAGGCGCGGGCCTGCTTTGACGCCGCCGGCGATGCGCGCTTAAGTTGCAATAATGCAACGGCTGACGCGCATGGATGGGCTACGGGGCGTACTCGCGGTTTATGTACTGCTGGGCCATGCCATGCCGTTTACCGATGTGCCCGGCTGGATGGCGGCGCCATTCCGCCATGGCGAGGCGGCGGTGGATTTGTTTTTTGCGCTCAGCGGGTTGGTGATGGTGAATTCGCTGGAGCGGTTCGGGGCCAGATTCTGGCCGTTCATGGCAGCGCGGGCGCGGCGGCTGCTGCCAGTGTATTTTGTTGTTTTGGCGTTGAGTGTCGCGCTGCTGGCAATGGGCAACCCGTTGCCAGCGATGCCCTGGGTGGGGGTGGCGGCGCGAAACATCATGGAGCCGGTGCTGCCGCCGGATTTCGCCTGGCACCTGGCGGCGCATGTGTTGCTGCTCCAGGGCGTGATTCCGCAGGGTGTGCTGCCTTACGCCTATGTGACACTGCTGGGGCCGGCCTGGAGCCTTTCAACCGAATGGCAGTTTTACGTGGTCATGGGTTTGATCTCGCCGAAACGGCTGGGCGGATTTGCGCTGGGCATGCTCGCACTTGGGGCTTTGTATCATCTCGCTGCATCTGCCGCCATGGTGGCAGTTCAGTCGGGCATTTTTGCCCTTTGCGGCGCCGTATTTCGCGCTGGGCCTGGGCAGTGCGGTTCTGCTGCGCGGTGGGGGGATAACGGTATTTGTTATTTGTCTTGCCGGGGCCTGCGCCGTCGGCGCTTTGGGCGGCGCGGAAAAGGCACTGGTTCCGCTGGTGTGGGCGGTGGCCATGCTGGCGCAGCGGCAAAAATGGGGCGCGGTGCTGGAGAGCCGGGGCGCGCAATATCTGGGGGCGATTTCCTACCCGTTGTATTTGTTGAGTGAGCCGGTGCAGCGCGGTCTTGCGATGCTTCTGGCGCCGCTGGCGCGGGGGGATGCCGCGTTGTTTACCTGGGCGTGGCTGCCGCCCGCGATTTTGTTGCCGGTGGCTGCGGCGGCGCTGTTGCACCACAATGTCGAAGCCCGGTTTATGCGGGAGCAGAAAAAATTTTTATTCCCGGTTATTGCCCGGCCGGTGCAGCAGTGAGAGATATTACCCGCACAAAGCGAGGGCGCGGCATTGGATTTTATTTTCATGTTGACCAGGCAGGACCGGACGGTGAGCGATTGCCTGAGCGTGCTGGAGCAGATCGCGCCGCTGGGTTTACGGCATGTCGGGTTCAAGGATATCGGCGTTGATGCGGCAACGCTGCTGGCGCTGAATGCCGGCATCAAGGCCATGGGGGCGGTGAGCTATCTGGAAGTGGTGGCGACCTCACCCGAAGCGGCGGTAAATTCGGCCAGAATGGGCGTTGAAATCGGCATCGACCGGTTGCTCGGCGGCACGCAGGTGTCGGAGACACTGCAGATCCTGGAAGGGACGGGCGTAAAATATTACCCCTTTCCGGGCATCCCCGTGGGGCACCCAACCGTGCTGGGCGGCGATGCGGCGCGGGTTGAGGCGGATACCGCCGCCTTCATGGCGATGGGGTGCGCCGGCGTCGATCTGCTGGCCTATCGCGCGACGGAGGCCGACCCGCTCGATCTGGTCCGGGCCGCAAGGCGAGGATGCGGGCGGCGCGGCAGTTTGGTCTGCGCCGGGGCGGTGGACAGCCCGGCACGGATAGCCGCCCTCGCGCAAGCCGGGGCGGATGCCTTCACCATCGGCTCGGCGGCATTTGACGGCAGTTTTGCGCCGGGCGCCGGTGGGCTGGTGGCGCAATTGAAGGAGATTCTCGCATGCGTTTGAGAGATAAGCGCGTGTTCATCACCGGGGCGGGCGGCGGCATCGGCCGGGCCACGGCGGTGAAATGCGCCGCCGAGGGTGCCTTGGTGATCGCCGCCGATATCAGCGCCGAAGCGGCCGAGGCGACGGCCCATGCGGTGTTGGCGGCGGGCGGCAAGGGCGTTGCCGTGGTGGGTGATCTGACACGGCAGGAATCATGCGAAGCGATGTTTGCGAAAGGTGCGGCGGCCTTTGGCGGCATCGACGTGATCTTCAACAATGCCGGCGTGTGCCTGGCCGGCGATGACGGGCCGGTGGAGACCGAGCTTGCCGTGTGGGACCGCACGATCGCGGTGAACCTGACCTCGGTGTTTCTCTGCTGCAAGGCTGGCATTCCGCATTTGTTGCAGGCAGGTGCTGGCGTGATTGTGAACAACGCCTCCATCGTCGCATTGGTGGGTTCGGCGTTTCCGCAAATCGCCTACACCGCGGCGAAGGGCGGCGTTCTCTCGATGACGCGTGAGCTTGCGATCATGTATGCGCGCCAAAAAATCCGCGTGGTGGCGATATGTCCGGGGCCGGTGGCGACACCTTTGGTGCAGGCGTTCATGGCCGATGAGGAAGCCTGGTTGCTGCGGCGGCGCTATATGCCGATGGGACGCCTGGGTCAGCCGGAAGAAATTGCAAACCTGGTGGCGTTTCTGGCCTCCGATGAGGCGAGCTACATCACGGGTTCGGCCTATACGGTGGATGGCGGCATCACGAGCGCCTATGTGATCGACGATACGATCTAAACCTTCACCAGCGCGTGGATTCGGTGGTTGATGTCGGCCAGGGCGGATTGCGCGTCTTTGTAAATACCGAATAAATCGCTGTAGAATTTGTGAGCATCTGGATCTGGCACGGTCGTGTCCAGAAGCCGGACGCATTTGGCGGCGGCGTCTTCCGGCGAGGCAAAAATTCCGGTGCCGATACCCGCGATGAGTGCGGCGCCGAAGGAGGCATCGGCGGATTCCGTGCGCTCGATGGTCAGGCCCGTGACATCGGCGATAATCTGCCGCCAGACCGTGCTCCGTGCCCCGCCGCCCATTAAACGTATCGTGCCGAAACTTAAGCCCAATCCGCGCGCCGCCTCCAGCAGATCGCGGATGGAAAAGGCGATGCCTTCATACATTGCGCGGGCGAAATGCGCCTTCGTGTGCGAAATCGTCAGTCCGATGAAATCGGCGCGGAGCAGCGGGTCCCAGTAAGGGGCGCGCTCGCCCTGCAAATAGGGGTGAAACAGAAGTCCGTCCGCGCCGGGTTGGATGCCGGCGGCGAGTGCATCCATTTCGTCAAAACCGCCTTCGGCAAACATGATATCGCGCAGCCAGCGATGCGCCGAGGCGCAGGAATTGGTTCCCGTGGCGGTGTAGAACATGCCGTCGATAATATGTGGATAGCAGGAGATCGGCGGGTTCACGCTGGGCCCAAGCGTTGCGAGGTACAGCACGCCGGCCGTTGCGAGTTTAACCGCGCCGATGCCGGGTTTGGTGGCGCCAACGCCGAAGAATTCCACAGTCGTGTCGTTGGAGGAACACACGACCGGCGTACCGGGCTCAAGCCCCGTCCGCGCAGCGGCCTGTTCGGTCACGCCGCCCACAATATCCGTGGGCTTCACGATGGGCGGGAGGGAAGACATATCCCAGCCGATGAGGCCGCAAAGTTTTGGCGACCAGGTTTTGGTCGCGTTATCGGCCATCAACGCGCCGACGGCGTCGGAAAAATCCGTCTCCCACGTGCCGGTGAGGCGTGAGCGCAGATAGTCCTTCGCGAGGTACAGGTGCTTGGTGCGGGCGATCACGTCGGGTTCGTTTTCCCGCAGCCAGGCGAGCATGGCGAGCGTCCAGGTCGGGTTCACCCGGTTGAGCGAGGTTGCGATGATCTCAGCACCGGCGGCTTCGTGCAAAGCGGCCGCCTGGGCTGCGCTGCGCTGGTCGTTCCACATGATAGCGGGGCGCAGCACCGTGCCGGCTTCATCGGTCAACACGGGAATATGCGCGCCGGCGGATATGCCGATGCCGGAAATGGCGCTGGCGGGGATGCCGGCGGATGCAATGGCGGCGGGCACAGCCATGCAAAGGGCCTCGAACCATTCCGCCGGGTCCTGCTCGGACCAGCCGAAATGCGGAACGGAGGTTGTGATCTTGTGGCTCGCCTCACCTGCCACCTCCCCAGTGCCGGTAATTACGGTGGCTTTCAGGCTGCCGGCGCCGAGATCGATGCCTAAGAGATATTTGGTCAATTTTACCTCTGGATGGTTGGCGGTTCTGGGATTAGCATTATGGCCATGTCAGACATCATACAACTCGACCCCGGCCTGATCGCGGCAAAAGTCTCACTGGATGAAATCCCCGTGATCGATATTTCCCCCTTGCTGCACGGCCCGGCACCGGCGAGGGCTGAGGTGGTGCGCGCCATCGGCGAGGCCTGCCGCAATATCGGGTTTTTCTATGTGGTGAACCATGGCGTGCCGCAGGAGCTTATCGCGCGGGTTTATGCCGAGGCTGCGCGGTTTTTTGCGCAGTCCGCTGAGAAAAAGGCGGAGATCGCGATCGAGAAATCCGCCTGCCACCGCGGCTGGTTCCAAATGGGCGGTGAGAATCTGGACCCTGCAAAGCAGACCAAAGCCGGGGATTTGAAGGAGGGGATAAAAATCGGGCGCGATCTGGGGCCCGAGCATCCGCTGGTGCGCGCCGGAACGCCGCTGCACGGGCCGAACCAGTGGCCGGATTTGCCCGGCTGGCGCGACGTGATGCAGGAATATTACGACGCCATGGAAAAACTGGGGCGTACATTATTGCAGGCCTTCGCGGGCGCGTTGGGGTTGGAGCAAACATATTTTGACGGTTGGCTGGAGGCGCCGATGACGACGCTGGGGCCGCTGCACTACCCGCCGCAAAAAGGGCATATCACGGAGGCGCAAATCGGCGCCGGGGCGCATACGGATTACGGCTGCCTGACCATGCTGGCGCAGGACGATGCCGGCGGCTTGCAGGTGCGCAATGCGGCGGGCGTGTGGATCGACGCGCCGCCGGTTAAGGGCAGTTTTGTCGTGAATATCGGCGACATGATGGAGCGCTGGACCAATGGGGTTTTCACCTCCACCCTGCACCGGGTGGTCAATATGTCGGGGCGTGAGCGGTATTCGCTGCCCTATTTTTTCGACCCCGATTTTTCAGCCCCTGTGGAATGCTTGAAAACCTGCCTGAAGCCAGGTGAGACGCCAAAATACGCGCCAACGACGGCGGGACAGCATTTGCTGGATATGATCAATTCGTCGTTTGCGTATCACAAGGAAAAGGAAGGGTAGGCGGGGTTAACGGACAGAGCCCCTCATGGGTGCGGGGCGAAGCCCTGCTGCACCTTCACAAATCCAAATTCCGCCAGCCTTTCCTGCATGATTTCAGCGTCGGCCAGTGCAGCGGTAAAATATGCCGTATCGGCATTCGGGCCAGGCGAGGGCGGAAAATCCCGCGTCACGGTGAGGGTCTGGCGCGCGACGGGGAGCGCCGGGTCGAACCAGGCGATGTTTGGATACAGTGCTTCAAACTCGGGGAGCAGAAACGTGTAATGGGTGCAACCCAGGGCGATGGCGTCGATGGCGTCTGCTCCTGGTTGCGCGAAGAGCGGCGCGATGGCGGCGGCGACATCCACCGCATGGCCCCGGAATTTTTGTTCGGCGAGTTCGGCGAGCGTGGGGGTGCCGAGGCTGTGGATGGCGCAGCCCGGCGCAAAGGCCTCGATAAGCTCCTGCAGATAGGTCCGCCGGATGGTCGCGGCCGTGGCAAGCACGCCGATATGCCGGGTTTTGGTGGCGGCGGCGGCGGGTTTTATGGGGGGAACACAGCCGATAAACGGCATCGCCGGATAAGCGGCGCGCAAGGCGGTGAGCGCGATGGTGCTGGCGGTGTTGCAGGCGATGACGACGGCGTCTGGTTTAAAAACATCGATGGCCTCGCCAATGAGCTTGACGATGTGCGCAAGCAATATCGCGTCGGGCTTTTCGCCGTAAGGAAAGAAGCCGTTATCGGCGAGGTAGGTGATACTGGCGCTGGGTTGCAGACGGCGGATTTCCCGCACCACGCCGAGGCCGCCAATGCCAGAATCGAAGACGAGGAGTTGCATGAGCCTGGCTTAAAATTCTTCCCGGACGAATTCCACGTCGCGATGCACATGGATTGACATCAGCACGCCAAAGCCGAGCATCACGGCGGTGAGCGCCGAGCCGCCATAGGAGACGAGGGGGAGCGGCACACCGCCGACGGGGATAAGCCCCATGACCATCGAGAGATTCACGAAGCAATAGAGAAAGAAATTGGCGGCGATGCCGAGCGCCACCAGCCGGCCATATTGATGCGAACAGGAGATCGCGGTGTAGAGCGCCATCGCGATAATGGAGATCAGCAGTCCCATCACCGCGATGCTGCCGATAAAGCCGAACTCCTCGGCGATGATGGTGAAGACAAAATCGGTTTGTTTTTCAGGTAAAAAATTAAGCTGGTTCTGTGTGCCGTGCAGGAATCCCTGGCCCGAAAACCCGCCGGAGCCGAGCGCTATTTTTGACTGTATGATATTATAGCCGGCACCGAGCGGGTCCGACCCCGGATTGAGGAAGGTGGTGATGCGGGCGCGCTGGTAGTCGTGCAGATGGTGGTAGAGCACAGGTGCGGCGATGGCCATGATGGCGATAACGAGCGCGAATTTCCACCAGCGCACGCCGGCACCCAGCATGACGGTGCCGCCGATGAGGGCCGTGATGACGGCGGTGCCGAGGTTTGGCTCCTTAAGGATCAGCCCAACCGGCAACAGGATTGCCAGCACCGCGGGCAGCAGAAACAGCAGATGGCCGACGCGTTCATGGCTGGCGCGATGGAAATACGACGCCAGGGCCAGGACCAGAAAAAGCTTCATCAGCTCGCTTGGTTGGATTTCCGCGCCGTGAATGGTTATCCAGCGCTTTGCGCCGAGGCCGGTATGGCCGAATTTCATGACCACCAGAAGCAGCAGAATGCCGGTCGCGTAGGCGAACCAGGAGGTTTTGGCGATGATGCGAATATCCACCATGGCAATGGCGAGCATCAGCAGCAGGGCGGCGAAAAACCTGTAGAGCTGGCTGTTGGCATAGGGTTGGGGCGAGCCGCCGGCGGCGGAATACAATGCGGCATACCCAACCCCGGCCAGCAGACAGACGCAGATCACGAACAGCCAGTTCAGCCTCAGAAACTTGCGGGCCAGGCCGAAGGAGCGGTCGCGGAACGGGCGGTGCAGGGCGATGGAGTTGGTGTTCATTGGAGTGTTTCCGTGCGGCCCGGTGCAGACTGCGCGGCTAAAGCCGTGGCTTCATCGGGATTCGCCGAGGCAAGGGGTACGTCCCGCCCGGCCGGGTCGTTGGTGATGGCATAGGTCATCATGTCGTGCGCGATCGGGGCGGCGGATTCCGATCCCCAGTTGCCGTGCTCGACGATCACGGCGACCGCGTAGCGCGGGTTGTCATAGGGCGCGAAGCCGACGAACAGGGCATTCGGGCGGTCGGCCCACGGGATGGTCGCGTCGTTAAAATTGACCTGCTTCTCGGCGGCGGTGTCGTTATGCACCTGGGCGGTCCCGGTTTTGCCGGCCATCTGCACGTTGGGGATGGTGAGGCGTGCGGCGTAGGCGGTGCCTTGGGGCGTGTTCACAACTTCGAACAGGCCCTGGCGGATGACGGCGAGATGCCGGTCGTCGATGTCGAGCGGCAGCCAGTTGCCCGGGGCCGAAGCATTTTGCAGGTTACCGCCAATCCGCCGTGCGATATGCGGTCCGACGGCCAGCCCTGAAGCGACGCGTGCGATCATGGTAGCCAAAGCGAGCGGTGTTACCACCGTATAACCCTGGCCGATGCCCTGCACGACGGTGCTGCCCTTCACCCAATGAATGCCCTGGGCGTGCGCCCAATCATGCGTCGGCACCAGGCCGGCCGCGGTGTTGGGCAGGTCGGCCTTAAGGTCCGTGCCGAGCCCAAGCTGGCGGGCCATGTCGGCCATGCGGTCGATGCCGGTCAGCAGCGCGACCTGGTAGAAGAACACGTCGCAGCTGACCTGCAGCGCCGTGGTCACGGTTATGGAGCCGTGCGCGACATGGTTGTCGCACCAGAAGGTATGATCGCCGAGTTTCAGAAATCCAGGGCAGGTGAGGATCGTATCTTCGGTGAGCGCGCCGCATTTCAGGGCGGCCAGGGCAACCGTGGGTTTGAAGGTTGAGCCCGGCGCGAACAGGCCGGAGGTGGCTTTGTTTTGCAGCGGGTGCCTCGGGTCCGCCATCCAGTTGGCCCAGGTGGCAGCAGGCACACCTGTGTCAAACAGCGCCGGGTCGAAGGAGGGGGTGCTGGCCATCGCGAGGATTTCGCCGGTTTTGGCATCCAACATCACGGCGGCGCCAGCGTTGGCGCCAAGGCCCTGCACGGCGAGCGCTTGCAGGCCGGAATCGATGGCGAGCGCGACGGTCTCTCCCGGCACGCCGGGATCATGAGCAACCTCGCGGACAATTTCGCCATGCACATTTGTTTCTGTTTGCATAAAGCCAGGCGTTCCACGGAGAACAAGATCCTGGGCGGCCTCGGCGCCGGTGCGGCCGATGCGCATACCGGGCAGAGCCAGGACCGTGTCTGCCTGGACCTCGCGTTGATTCGGCCTGGCGACATAACCGACGGCATGGGCAAGGCTTGGGCCAAACGGATAGATGCGGCTGGTGCCGACCTCGACGATGACGCCGGGTAGGTCCGGCGTGTTGACCTCGATTGCGGCCATGTCCGGCCAATCCAGATAGTCTTTCAGGAGGACAGGAATATAGCGGGGCCGATCGGCCAGATCAGCGGCGATGCGCGCCTGTTCCTCGCTGGAGAGCGCGACGAGCCTGGAAAAATTGTCCAGAACCGCCTTGGGGTCCGGCGCCTGAGCCTGCATGAACAAGGCGCGCCAATGCTGCTGGTTGCCCGCAAGGACAATACCGAAACGGTCTGTGATGAGGCCGCGCTCGGGGGCGACCAGACGCTCAGAGATGGAATTGGCCTGAGCCATCAGGGCGTATTTGCCATGCTCGGAGACCTGGAGTTTATAGAGCCTTGTCGCGAGGGCGCCAAAAATGCCGAGCTGCGCGGTGCCGATAAGCAATGTGCGGCGGGTGAAGGCGGAACGTTCCTTGTTGTCGCGCTTCATGGACATAACGCCCAGGTTTTAGCCAACCCCCCGGTCACGCCAGCTCGACCGCCGCGGGGCCGCGATGGGCGCGGATGAAAAAACGGGCGAAAGCGGGATAGAGCCCGATGGCGAAAAGCATCTCCACGACGAGCGGCAGGGCTGGTAAAATCGTGAGAGACAGGATGGACTGCGCCGCCCAGGCGAGGGCGGCAAGGGATGCGGCGAAAGCGGAAAAGACGGCCCAGACAAAGAAGAAGCTTTGCGGAACAAGGCGGCGGCGCGTGGCGAGGGTCGCGCCTTGCAGGATGAGCAACAGCACGGCCCAGAGCCCGAGCGGCGAGATGCAAAGCATATCCAGCAACAGGCCGGTGAGTGCGACGAGCGGGGCGGGCAGGGAAGAGGGGCGATAGAGCGACCAGAAAAACACGCAGGCCATGGCATAGACCGGCCGCAGTTCCGCCTGGCCGGGCAGGCCAAAAGGCATGCCGATGACGAACAGGCCAAAAATGAGGAAACCCACGGGAAAGGCGTAACGTGAGGCGGCATCTATCTGCCGCCATAGGCTAGGATGCCGGCGCATGGCGGGACCGCGTGTCATGCCAGCGCAATATGGATTGGAGTTGAACCACGCAGCGGTTCAACTGAGCCATAAAATTGCGCGGTAAAACCGGAACAGAGCATAATGGCTTCCTCACGCGCTAGTGCTTTTGTGCGTGTTTGGCGACGATTTTGGGTTGGTTGTGCGGAATCGGTGTGAGCACCGGCAAATTTTCCGGGTAGCTGAAAAGCCGCAACAGGCGGAGTGAATCGAGATCTGCCAGGGGCAGAACGACCGGTTCGTTCCGCGCATCGTAATGCACGACACCCACGGGAAGGCCGGGCGGGAAAGCGCCACCGACCGAACTGGTGAGAACCATGGCCCCTTCCGCCGGCGGGTGGCCCGGCGCCCAATATAGCAGGGCAGGGTCTGCGCCGTTCGTGCCGGTCATCAGGGCGGGGGCGCCGCTGGCACCGAGTGCCACGGGGATGCGGCTGTTGAGATCGGTGATGAGCAGGACCCTGGCCGAGCGGCTGCCGGCTTCTACGACGCGGCCGGCGACGCCCCTTCCATCCATGGCGATAGCACCGACCAGGGCGGCGGGATCGCTGTTCGAGGCGGGTAGCACGACCAGGACCGAGCGGGCATACACGCCGCCGAGGTCCGCTACGACATTACCCGTCGTGTAAGATGGTAGGGGCGAAGGAACGTAGTGGAGGGTGGCTTTCAGCGTGTTGTTCTGGGCTTCCAGGGCCATCGCGACGGCCCGCCACTGTAGAAGGGTGGCATTTTCCGCACGCAATTTGGCATTTTCAGCGTCCAGGTCGAAAAGATGGCCGATCACGCCGGTGCTGTGCTCGGCCGCCTCGATCGGCCCGGAGACAAGTTGGTAGGCCGGGGCGAGAAGATCATCGAGCCCGGCCCGCAAATGGCTGGACAAATTCTGGTCAGCACGGCCAATCAGTACCAGGCCAAGGGAGAACATCAGCATCACGGGAAGTGTGAGCCGTGACATCGCCTGCCGGAAAGGGACCGATAATCTGATCACGGGAAAATAGTCTCTCCGCTAAATACCTTATGAATACCTAAATCCGGACGAGGCAATACAAGCTATTCATGTTGCCGCACAGAGTACGGGAGGCAAAATATCACGTTTAAATTAACATTTAATTAGTATTGCCACAGAAACCGCCTGAAGGAGCCTAAATTTCCGAAGACTGGAATGCGTGCTTCTATCCTGCAATCCGCGACGGGCGGTCACCAAAAATCGCCGTGCCGATGCGGATATGTGTTGCCCCGGCGGCGATCGCGGCCTCAAAATCGCCCGACATGCCCATCGAGCGAATGGCCAGCCCGTGCATGTCCGCCAGTGCCGCGAGATGATGGAAAAATGGTAATGGATCGCGGCGGGCGGGCGGAATGCACATCACGCCCTTCAATGCCGGCCCGAAGCGGGACTTCATCGCGCGGATAAACGCATCGGCGGCTTGTGTGCCGATGCCGGATTTCTGTGGCTCGTCGCCTATGTTTATCTGCACAAGCAGGTCCGGCATCTTGCCTGCGGCGTCGGCGGCGCGGGCGATGGCGTCGGCGAGTTTCTGGCGGTCGAGGGAGTCTATGGAGTCAGCCAGGCGTACCGCCTCTGCCGCCTTGTTGGTCTGCAGCGCGCCGATCAGATGCAGGCGAGCGCCGGGAACAGGGAATTTTTGAGCGGCTTCCTGCACGCGGTTCTCACCAAAGACGGTCTGGCCGGCTGCAAAAGCCTCCAAAACCGCATCGCGCGGGTGGTTTTTGGAAACCGCGATCAAGGTAATGCTGGCCGGGTCGCGCCCGGCGGCCCGTGCCGCGGCGGCAATGCGGGCACGGATGTTTTCGAGACTCTGCGCGATCGTCGTAAGGTGCGGCATGGATGAACAGTTAATCGCCTGGGGCCGGAGGGTAAAGCGTGATCAGGCACCCCCGCCGCTCTGGCTTTTTTCCGATGAGACAAGGATGCCGGATCTTTTCGCCGTGCTGCGCGCGCTGCCGCCGGGCTTATGCGGCGTGGTCTTCCGGCACGATTCCGTGCCGGACCGCGTTGCCCTTGGCAAAAAACTCGCAAAATTTTGCCGGGCCCGCCGGATCGCCCTGGTCGTGGCGGGAGATGCCAGGCTAGCGGCAAAACTCCGGGCGGGCTTGCACTTGCGCGGCGGCCGCCGGTCTGGCTGGCTGGCCCCTCAGCGTCGCCAGTTGCTGACATCCTCCGTCCATAGCGGGAGCGAATTGGTGCGAGCGCGGCGGGCGGGGGCAAAAATACTCTTTTGTTCGCCGGTTTTTCCAACCGCAAGCCACCAAAACGCGCCAGTTCTCGGCGCTTTTGGTTTTTGCGCCCTCGCCCGTATGGCGGGGCCGGAAAAACCCTATGCGCTGGGAGGTATTGCCGGCCGGTCTGTCCTGGTTTTGGGCAAAACCTGCGCCGGTGCCGGCGCGATTGATGCGTTTTTATGCGAGTAAATGTTGAAGCGTTGCGAAATATGTAAGCTGATGGCCAATGGTAAAACTGGCCCACTAAAATAATATACAATTAGTAGGGAGTTGACCAAAAAATTCATGTCATAATGAAAACTTCATGAATACGTCATAAAGTTTCAAAAGAAGATTTCACAGTAATGTCATATACATGTGGCCGCGCCGCAACACCAATCGTTAATTGCTGGCGGACCAGTATTCGGACATTGCGTCATTTAAGATGAGGGCTTTAAGGGCTTCCGACAGCCCGGTGACGTTGCCGGATTGTTGAGAGAATTACGACGGAAGTCAAAACGATTTATCCGCCGGTTGACCGGCCTAAAAGGGGATTACTCATGCGAAAGTTACTGTTGGCCACCGCGGCTATGACGGGCGGGCTACTCGCCACTGCTGGCGGTGCGCAAGCACAGCCGGCGAAACCGGTAGCACCGGGCACGGTCTCCGTGTACATCAACGGCTACATGCAGTTCGAAGTCGCGGGCTACAACTCGACCTTCAACAAAGTTCGCCGCCCGGCTAATAAGCTGAACCCGGTCTCCACGGATGGCAATTTTCGCCTCTATCCGGGCTTTGACGCCGAGACGATGAACGGCATTGCCTATGGTGTGCACGCTGAAACCCGGATCACCTTTTCCAATGCCGGCAAAGGCGTCAACAGCAACGGCACGGCAGCACGCAACGGCACCGGTTCGCTCTATTTCCGCCGTGCTTATGGTTATGTCGGCACGCCAGGGGCTGGTTTTGCCCGTTTCGGTCAGACGGACGGCGCCTACACCCTGCTGCAGAGCGGCGTGATCGAAGCTTTTGGCGACGGTGCCCAGTGGTCTGCCGAAGGCGGCCCGAACCAGATTTTCCCCTCCGCCGCCGCTCCTGGCCAGTTCATCTACGCCGATCAGGGCGCACTCTACACCACCGACAAGATTGTCTATCTCACGCCAAGCTTCAGCGGCCTGAGCGGCAGCATCAGCTATGAGCCGAATTCCAATGGCTTCCAGCAAGGCTATGCCAACTGCAGCTACGCGGGTTCCGGCTGCGCGGCCTTGTCGTCGTCCAGCAGCAGCACCGATATCGGGCAACCCGCAAAAATACGGTCGATGGCATGGTGCAATATGCGCTGAATAGCCGCAGGCTTCAACAGCAAGATCTCCGGCGGCTGGCTCTATGGCGCGCCGATCAACTATACCGGGACGATCCCTCTTACCGCCGCACCGCGTGGCTATAACGACCTGAGCGTGTATCAGCTTGGCGCGCAGACCACCTTTGCGGGCCTGACCGTCGGCGCCAACATCAAGGGCGGCCAGGTGGAAGACGGTTATGGTTTCACGCCGAAAGGTGCGCGTAACGGCATTTCGTATATCGTCGGCGCTTCTTACGTGATTGGCCCCTATGTTCTGGGCGCCAGCTATTTCAATGCCCAGACCTCGGGCGCCTATGTTCCGGGCAAGACGAGCGTGGCCCGGACGTTGAGTGAATATGGCTTGATCGCTGGCGGCAACTATGTGCTCAGCAAGAACCTCAACTTCTTCGTCGAGTATCTTTATGGCCATCGTCATCAGCCGGGCAACACTTTTGGTGTTCCGGGAAACAACACCAACGGCAACGCCCAGGTGCAGATGGTTTCGGGCGGCACGACCTTTAAGTGGTAAGTCTGTAATCTCCAGGTTACGGCGCGGGACGAGGGTGGCGGGCAACCGCTACCCTTTTTCTTTGCCAATTGTTCGAGGTCTTGGCGGATGCAGGCTTGGGGGCTAAACAGCCCGCAGCTTAGGGTTTGGAGAGTCAAATTGCAGATCTTTAAAAAAATGGGCGTGCCGGCCGGGTTGCTGGCGGCGGCACTTGCGTTGACAGGCTGCGGCGGGGCCAAGCCGACGACCCAGACGGATATTTACAACCCTGAAACCAGCGGACTGCCAGGTGCAATGGCGACGAACACTGGCGGGACACTATTCACCCTGGGCAAGGGTTCTGGCGGCGCCAGCAATGGGGCGGCGGCATCCATCCAGGTAAACGCCTATTTGTGGCGTGCGACGCTGGATACGCTGTCTTTCATGCCGCTGGTCTCGGCCGACCCGTTCGGTGGCGTTGTTATCACCGACTGGTACGTGCCCCCGGCGACACCAAACGAGCGGTTCAAGGTGAATGCTTATATCCTGAGCAAGCAGATGACGGCGAATGCCATACAGGTCAGCGTGTTCCATCAGGTCCAGCAGAACGGCCAGTGGGTGGAACTCACCGGCTGACCCGTCGACGGCAAGCGGGCTGGAGGATCGGATACTGGCAGAAGCCGCTGATTTGCAGGCCCAAGCGCAGAACGCCAAGAATTAGAGCGTTTTCCGATCGAACGGAAATTTGGCTGGCTTGGGCTTTGAGCACCGAGCCAGCCGCCGTGACTTACCCGATCGTGACGACCACGACATGGTCCGCATCGACCTCGCCTAAGCATTGGTACAAAGCGGTAATGGCGCCCAGCATCATTTCGCCGGCGTCTTCCTCTTCCTCCTCGGTGAAGTCCTCATAGGCTTCCGCGAGTTCGGATTCGGAAAAATTATCTGGATTCAGCTTGGCGAGGTATTTTTTCTGGTCATCCACGGTGAGAATGAACACCAGCGACTCAATTGCTTCCGCAATATCGGCCACAACCTCGTTTTCGCTGGTCTCCAGATCGATATCATAATCCTCGGACAGAATTGGCAGGAGGGTGGAAAAAACCTCTCCGTCATAGTCAAAATCGGCGACTGAGGTGCCGTTGGCGGCAAGAAAAGCCTGGAACGCCTGCGGGTCCTCATCGGTCGCCGCGGCGACAAGTTCCCCAAGATCGGCCCTTGGCAGACGCGTAAAAACAGCATTGGCCGACATTTTGAAACTCCCGAAAATTAATGGAGCTGACAATACCAGTGTGGTTTGTGGCTGCCAATGTCTTCCCGGCTCTACTCATATATTTAGAGGGCGATTCAGATTTTCAGATGAACCATAACTGGTTCATCTGAAAATCATCGCGCTCTAAGCCACGTGCGTCAAAGCCCGCGCCAACTCCTCGATAAGATCGGCAGTGTCCTCAAGCCCGACAGAGAGGCGTACCGTGCCGTCGGTAATGCCAAGGCGTGCCCGCTCCTCCGCCCCAATACGCATATGCGTGGTGGTGGCCGGATGCGTGGCGAGAGATTTGGTATCGCCGAGATTGTTCGAGATGGTGATGATTTTAAAAGCGTTCATCATCGCGAAAGCGGCTTCCTTGCCGCCTTTCAGCTCGAACGTCACCAGCGTGCCGCCGCCGGACATTTGGCGCATGGCCAGCTCCCGTTGCGGATGCGAAGCAAGCGTGGGGTAGAGCGTGCGGGAGATTTTCGGGCTTGATTCCAGGAATTTGGCGATGGCCTCCGCCGATTGTGACTGCGCCTTGACCCGCAGAGCCATGGTCTCCAGCCCTTTGAGGATCACCCAGGCGTTGAAGGGCGAGAGTGCTGGGCCGGTATTGCGGAAGAAGGGCTGGTAGACTTCCTCCATCCATTTTTTGCGGCCGAGCACGGCGCCGCCGAGCACGCGGCCCTGGCCGTCCATATGCTTGGTGGTGGAATAGACCACGATATCGGCGCCGAATTCCATGGGACGTTGCAGCAACGGGGTGGCGAACACGTTATCCACCACCACGAGCGCGCCGGCAGCGTGCGCCAGGTCAGACACGGCGCGTAAATCCACTATGTCGAGCATCGGGTTGGAGGGGGTTTCCAGAAGCACCATGGCCGTGGGAACGCTGAGTGCATCGCGCCATGCGTCAAGATCGCCGCCATCCACGAACACGGTGGAGATGCCGTATTGCGGCAGCAGTGTGCTGACGATCCAGTGGCAGGAGCCGAACAGCGCGCGGGCGGCGACCACGCGGTCCCCGGCTTTTAAGCCCGCCAGCATGGCTGAGGACACCGCCGCCATGCCGGTTGCGGTGCAGCGGCAGACCTCTGCCCCTTCGATCGCCGCCAATTTACCTTCCAACATCGCCACCGTGGGATTGGCAAACCGCGAATACTGGTAATGTTGGACCTGATTGGCGAAGACGGCCTCGGCCAGCTCCGCGTTCTCATAGGCAAAGCCGGAGGTCAGGAAGAGCGCCTCGGCGTTTTCATCCAGATTGGAGCGGATGCGTCCGGCATGGATGAGGGCGGTGGCGAGGCGATGTTTGGGGGTGTCGGCGGTATCAGACATGGGCGTGACTCACTGGTTGGATCGCGCCCGGCCACGGGGGGAGGTGGCGTATGGTGGCGCCACAGCCTCTTTAGCGCGTTTATTTTGCCTCCGGCGCCTTATCATACGGTAAGACGCCAGCCTCGCCGCAATCCGGCCGGACAAATCACGAGGTGACGCATCGCTAACGCGGCGCGCCTGCGCGGTCAAGATTGTGGACGCGACGCTTGCATGGCTGAGGGCGGCGGATTATGTGTGCGGCCATGGGCGGGTATGATGTAATGGTAGCCTGTTAGCTTCCCAAGCTTGATGCGCGGGTTCGATTCCCGCTACCCGCTCCAATTTCTCGATCCGCACGGCCCGCCAAATCAGGGTTTTGAGAATCTGTGACTATACCATACCATGAATGCCTCGGCCGGCATCGGGCGGTTGAACAAATATCCTTCCGCATAATCGCAACGCCAAGCGACCAGCATTTCCAACACCGCTGGGGTTTCCAGCCCCTCGGCCACCACTTGCATGTCGAGATCGTGGGCCATGCGGATGAGGGATTTCACCAAAGCCTGCTGCCTGGGATTATCGATCACTGATTTTATCAGACGCCGGTCGATTTTGATGACATTGGCCGGGATGTTTTGCAGCGACGAAAGGCTGTTTATTCCGGTACCAAAATCGTCGATTGAAATACTCACGCCCAGATCGCGCAACGCCCTCAAACGGTCGCGCGCGACACTGATATTCGAAAAGTGGTATTTTTCGGAAAACTCCAGCTCCAGAAACGCAGGATTAATCTTGTGAGTGTCTAATAATAATGAAAGCCTATCGACGAAATCATCTTCATCGAGATTTTTTACCGAAATTTTCAAGCAAATTTTCAATTTATAGCCGGCCGCATGCCATTTTGCCGCCTGCGCAAGCGCGTGTGGAGCACCCAGGACGTCAACTCCCGAACCAGCCCGGTCATCTCAATCAATGGAATAAATTCAGTCAGGCATCACCAGCCCGAGGGTTGGGTGGTGCCAGCGCAGGAACGCCTCGACAGCATTGCTCTGCCCGGTTTTAAGATCGACACGCGCCTGGTAGCTCAACGTGAATTCATAGGGCGTCGTGAGCGAATGACCGGCATGGGAGATGAGCGCAAAGGCGCGCCGGTGGTCATCGGCCAGATCATAATTGCATTCCGCCCATCCGTCCGGGGATGCCGCACCGGCCTGTCCGGCCAGGTAGGTAGCCTGCAACAGATCCTCCGCCGATCCCAGGCCTTTTTTCAGGTCGCAAACACCAAAGCCCGCCTTGATGGAGACCGGAATTCCGCGGCAGATCACTGGTTTTGCCAGTACGGAGGTCAGTCTGACCAAGGCTGAATTCATAATCCTGCTGGTCTTGGGCGTAAAAGACCAGACCGATACTCCAGAAACCGACGCGGAAGACTGGTTGCCGGGTATGGATGAATTCCAGATCCGCGAGCCGGATGCTTAAAAGAGCGTCAGCGAACTTATACCCAAAGACATGAATAATTTCGTCGTATTTCTTCGTGTCGGCAATGTTGATGACGACCAGAAAGACCTTGCGCTCGGGAAGTTCTTCCTGGCGGACGCGATTGATCTCTCCCAAGAGAGCGGACCGCTCTTTCAGAGATGCGTAATCCCTCACATCGACGTCACCGATACTATTGCGGTCAAGCGAGACAACGTTGGCTTGGGGAAAATCCATCAATTATGCCCCAATCACTTCTCTGGAGAGTTGTACGACCTGAAGCTTCGGCGAATCGTCGAAGTTACACCCGGAGATTGTGTAACTGTTAATAAAATGTCAAGAATTTCACGGACGGAATAGCGCTGCTTCGGTACGAAACCCGGAGCAATTTTATCCGACTAACTTGGATATTGCGAACCAGGTGGATCGTAGCGCTAACCTTTGGGGCCAAATCCCAAAAACCCAGCCGATGGATCGGGTTTGCCCGGATTGTTCCCCATCACGGGTACGGTTTCATGCACGGCCGCAATATCCTTCGCCGGTGTGACGTGCATCTGGTCATGCTTGGCTTTTCCTGCCGGCGCCGGCGGAAAAGCGGGCCCGGGCGAGATAACATCGCCTCCGCCCTCATTGCGGGCGGACAAAAGCATGAACGTGATGCTTGACCGGTTCAGGGCCACGGACAAATTCAGTGGGGTTTCCCCGAGGGCATTTTTGGCGTTCATATTCGCGCCGCGGCTGACCGCATCCTGCGCCGCGTTGTAATCACCACTATTGACCGCGGCGAACAAAGCAGTCGTCGGGTCGCCAGTGATGGGTTTTTGGAGCGCCGGGCCGGTCGCCAGTGGCGCAATTCCGGCACCCGGCAGTGCCGGTGGGGCGATATCTGGCACATGCGGTCGTAATTTTGGCGCGTTTCCGCCCATCATATTGGAGTTGCTACCGCCCATCGACATCTGGGCGAAGGCCGGCGCACCGGCAAAGATCAGAGCAAAACCTATGGCAGCGGTAAAAATATATCTCATGGCATCGAACTCTAGCGCATTAGTGGTTCAGCCACCAGAACCCCGCGTTCAAATACAGTTCAAACCCCACCCAGCCGCAATAAGGCAGCATCAGCAGGGATGCCGCCCGGTTGAGGCGAGCAAACCGCAGGATGGTGAATAAAATCGCACCGAACAGCACCAGCCCCACGGCAAACGCCGCCAATAGCCAGTGCAGGCCAAAAAACACCGGTGTCCAAAGCGCTTTAAGCCCGATCTGCCAGCCCCAGGCCGTCAGGGCCTGCTGGTCGCGCAGGCCAACATCCGGCATGCGCCAGATTTCCCACCCGGCCAGGGCGACCATGAGATACAATACAATCCATATCGGCAGAAACACCCAAACCGGCGGGAGCAGCCTGGGCTGGTTCAAAGACAGATACCACCCATGCAGGCTGAATGTTGTGATGCCAATGCCGGACAGCCCCACGATCAGGCACAGAAACAAGAAATCCCGCCAAGGCGATGATTTCGTCGCGGCGCGAGTGCCGCACTTTGAACTGACCTTGATTATTGAAGACACGTCCCTCCGGTAGCGCCGGAGTGTAGCACATTCGCCTTGCTGAAATGCCAAAATCTTGGCGGTTCAGGATAAATTATTCGCCTTTTTTGGGTTTGGCGCGCAAGGCGGCCAATTGCTGCTGCAAGCGCTCCACTTCGGCGCGCAGGCTCATGATCTCTTCCTGATATTCCTGCGCCGCGTCAGGGTTGGCTTTCACCTCGCCCCCCTCCCGATAGAACGGCGTGAACAGGGTCATCGCCCGTTCCATCATCGCCATGTTCTTGCGGCCCACATCTTCCATACCCGGCGGCAGGAAAGGCTCCAGGGTTTTCTGCACGGTCGCGCGCATGGTCTCCTGCTGGCGGGCAAAGCTCGACATCGCCTGCTCCAGGTAGCGCGGCACGACGCTCTGCACGTTATCGCCGTAAAACCCGATCAACTGGCGCAAGAAATTGGTCGGCAGCATCGCATGGCCCTTGCCTTCCTCCTCCACGATGATCTGGGTGAGTACGCTACGGGTGATATCCTCGCCGGATTTCGCGTCATAGACCACGAAATCGCGGTCCTTGCGGACCATTTCGGCCAGGTTGTCGAGCGTGATGTAGCTCGAGCTTTCAGTGTTATAGAGCCGCCGGTTGGCGTATTTTTTGACGATTACAGGCTGTGGTGCAGGCTGCTGCCGTCTCACTCATGTTTCTTAAACTCCACCTTGCGGACGCTTAGTGACCGCCCGCGAATTCACGAAAATTGTGCAGTGCAAAGGCTAGCATGTTGTTTCGCTTATGGCGAATAACTTATGATCGCGCTAGGATATAAACTGGTTGGGCGACCGGGGAGCCGAATGCAGCATGGACGACGCTTTGGCCAAGGATCTCGTGGCCATATGGCAGAGCGAATTGACCGCCATGGCAGCGGACCGCGAAGTCCGGGAATCATGGGCGGCACTTGTCGCATTGTGGGCGCAAGCGGCGAATGCCGCCATGATGTATCCGCCGCATGACCTACCGGCCGGAAGCACCAGCACCGCTCAGCCGGCGGGGACCGCGCCCGCTGCTGCTGCATCTCAGCCTGGCCTGGGCGAGGTCGAGCAGCTTAACCGCCGCATCGCTGAACTGGAACAAATTTTGGCCGAATTTATGGCGCGAGGACCCGGACAAGACGGATCCGGCGGCGCTCGCGGCGGCGTTTGAAGAGGCTCTTAAAGCCGACCGCGCGCTGATCGCCGGGATCGCGGCGTACCGGGCCGCCCCCTACACGCGCCAGATGCGCGACCCGCCCACCGTTTGGGAAGAAGGGGAAACGCGATTGCTCGATTACGGTGGTAGCGGCCCCGCGGTGCTGTTCGTCCCGAGCCTCATCAACCGCGCCTATGTGCTGGACCTTATGGAGGGCGGCTCGATGCTGCGCTGGCTTAGCAGCCAGAACATGCACCCCTATTTGCTGGATTGGGGCTGGCCCGGAGAGGTGGAGCGGAGCTTTACCCTTACGGATTATATCGCCGGAAGGCTGGAGCGCGCTTTGGCCGCCATCCCCGGCCCGGTGGTTTTGGCGGGCTACTGCATGGGCGGGCTGCTGGCCCTCGCGGCGGCTTTGCGCTTACCCGGCAAAATCAGCGCGCTGGCCTTGCTTGCCACGCCATGGGACTTCCATGCCGTTGATGCGGTTGCCGCCAAGCGCGTTGCCGAGGCGCTGCCGGCCATGGAAGGCATGATGCGCTTCTCCGGCACATTGCCGATCGACGCCCTTAACACGCTGTTTACAATGATCGACCCGCATGGCGTGGGGAATAAATACCGGGACTTTTCCGCGCAGCGCAAAGACTCGCCCCGTGCGCGGCGATTTGTCGCGATGGAGGACTGGCTGGCCGATGGTGTGCCGCTGGCCGCCCCGGTGGCGCGCGAAACTTTGGGCGGATGGTATGGCGCCAACACGCCGGCGCGCGGCACGTGGCGCGTCGCGGGCCTGGCCGTGGACCCGGCTTTGCTGAATATGCCGGTTTTCTTCGCCATTCCCGGCCGCGACAGACTGGTGCCGGCCGAAATCCGCCCGGCCATTGGCTGCTTTGGTGCCGGATGCCACGATCATCGAACCGGCGGCGGGACATATCGGCATGGTCGCGGGCACAAATGCACAAACGGTGCTCTGGCAGCCTTTCGCGGATTGGGTGCACCGCGTATGCTGAATGCAGGTCAAGACGTCAAAAACGAGGGGTAATACAAGTGATGGAAGATATCGTTATCGTTTCCGCCGCCCGGACCGCCGTTGGCAGTTTTAACGGCGTTTTCGCGACCACTCCGGCCCATATTCTTGGCGCCGCCGCGATGAAAGCCGCGATCGAGCGCGCCGGTCTTTTGCCCGAGGATATCGACGAGGCCATTTTAGGCCAGATACTGACCGCGGCTCAGGGCCAGAATCCCGCCCGTCAGGCTGCCCGCGCCGCCGGCATCCCCAACTCCAAAACCGCCTTTGGCGTCAACCAGCTCTGCGGTTCCGGCCTGCGCGCCGTTGCCCTCGCCGCCCAGCAGATCATGACCGGCCAGTCCAGCATCGTCATCGCCGGCGGCCAGGAGAGCATGAGCCAGGCGACGCATGCGGCCTATCTGCGCAGCGGCACGAAAATGGGCGATGTCACCTTCGTCGATACCATGATCAAGGACGGGTTATGGGACGCATTTAACGGCTACCACATGGGCATCACCGCCGAGAATGTCGCCACCAAATGGCAGATCACCCGCGCCGAACAGGACGCGCTGGCGCTTGGCTCGCAGCAGAAGGCAGGCGCCGCGCAAAAAGCCGGCAGGTTCAAGGACGAGATCGTCCCCGTGACGCTGACGACCCGCAAGGGTGAGGTCGTGGTGGACCAGGACGAATATATCCGCGCCGATACCGTGCCCGAGGCCCTGGCCAAACTGCGCCCGGCTTTCGCCAAGGATGGCACGGTCACCGCCGGCAACGCGTCGGGCATTAACGACGGTGCCGCCGCCCTGGTGGTCATGAGCGCTGGGGAAGCCGCAAAACGCGGGCTGACGCCGCTCGCCCGGATCGCCAGCTTTGCCACCGCCGGTGTGGACCCCGCGGTGATGGGCTCCGGACCGATCCCGTCCTCCAAAAAGGCGCTCGCCCGCGCGGGCTGGAATGCTGGAGACCTTGATTTGATCGAGGCCAACGAGGCCTTCGCGGCGCAGGCCTGCGCGGTGAACAAGGAACTCGGGCTGGACCCGGCAAAGGTGAACGTGAATGGCGGCGCGATCGCCATCGGGCACCCGATCGGCGCATCCGGTGCGCGCATTCTCACCACCTTGCTCTTTGAGATGGCCCGCCGCGACGCCAAGAAGGGTCTCGCCACGTTGTGCATCGGCGGTGGCATGGGTGTTGCTATGTGCTTGGAGCGATAAACGCTTGGAGCGATAAACATCCGGCCCACAACCAAAACATCTGCGAGGACCCATGGCTGTCAGTAAAATCTTTCCCCATGCCACGGCGGCGCTGGCGGGCCAGTTGAAGGACGGCATGACGATCATGGCCGGGGGATTGGCCTGTGCGGGATTCCGAATGTGCTGATCGAGGCGATCCGTGAGTTCGGCGTGAAGGACCTCACGATTATTTCCAACAATGCCGGGATTGATGATGCCGGCCTGGGCATACTCCTGCAAACCAGGCAGGTGCGGAAAATGATCTCATCCTATGTGGGGGAGAACGCCACCTTCGCCCGGCAATATCTCGCCGGCGAGCTGGAGATTGAATTCAACCCGCAGGGCACGCTGGCCGAGCGCATCCGCGCCGGGGCTGGGATTCCGGCGTTCTTCACCGCCACGGGCTATGGCACGGATGTGGCCGAGGGCAAGGAAACCCGGGAGTTCGAGGGGCGGCATTATGTGATGGAACGGGGCCTGTTCGCGGACCTTGCCATTGTTCATGCCTGGAAGGGCGATACCGAGGGCAACCTTGTGTACCGCAAAACGGCGCGGAATTTTAACCCGATCATGGCCACCGCCGCGAAATTTACCGTGGCCGAGGTGGAAAATCTGGTCGAACCCGGAGAGATCGACGCCGACCATATCATCACGCCGGGTATTTTCATTAAACGCCTGATCCAGCTTGATGGGGTAGACAAGCGCATCGAACAACGTACCGTTCGCCGGAGGGGTGCATAAATGCCTTGGACAAGAGACCAGATGGCAGCCCGCGCGGCTGCGGAACTGCAGGATGGGTTTTATGTGAATCTGGGCATTGGCATCCCGACGCTGGTGGCCAACCATATCCCTGAAAATATTTCGGTCCAATTGCAGTCGGAGAACGGCATGCTCGGCATGGGCGCCTTTCCGTATGAGGGCGAGGAAGACGCCGACCTGATCAATGCCGGCAAGCAGACGGTCACGCAGATATCGACCACGAGTTTTTTTGATTCAGCCGCGTCCTTCGCGATGGTCCGCGGCGGACATATCAACATCTCCATCCTCGGCGGCTTGCAGGTGGCGGAGAATGGCGACCTCGCCAATTGGATGGTGCCCGGCAAAATGGTCAAAGGCATGGGCGGCGCGATGGATCTCGTCGCCGGCGTGCCGCGCGTGGTGGTGCTGATGGAGCACACCGCCAAGGGCGAGCCGAAAATCCTGAAGCAATGCAACCTGCCGCTCACCGGCAAGGGCGTGGTCAGCCTGATCATCACGGATTTGGCGGTGTTCGAGGTGGATAAAACCAAAACCCCGTCGCTGACGCTGATCGATCGCGCGCCGGATGTGACGGTGGAGGAAATCCGCAAACTGACCGAGGCCGAGTTTGCGGTCAGGTGAGGCGAAGAAGCGAAGGGCAGCGCCCTCCGCTCCTTTCTAATTTAATCGGCGCCCGAGGTTAGTCGCCGTAGCCGACCATGCCTTTGATCTCGAGAAAATCGTTCAACGCGAAATCCGCATATTCGCGGCCGTTGCCTGATTGCTTGTACCCGCCAAAAGGCGCTGCCAGGTCCCATTCCGGGTAGTTAATGTAGACGCTACCGGCCCGCATCTGCCGCGCCACGTCGCGCGCCTTCTCCAGGTCCTTGCTCTGCACATAGGCCGCCAGCCCGTACACTGTGTCGTTGGCGATATCGATTGCTTCTTCCACGGTATCGTAGGGGAGGATTGAGAGCACCGGGCCAAAGATTTCCTCGCGCGCGATGGTCATGTCGCGGGTCACGTTGCCGAAGACCGTGGGGCGGGCGTAATAGCCACGGTTCAGGCCTTCGGGCCGGCCAAGCCCGCCAGCGGCCAGGGTGGCGCCTTCATCGATGCCGGTCTTGATCAGCTTTTGCACCTTGTCGAACTGGATATGGCTGACCAGCGGCCCAAGCACCGTGCCGTCTGCCCAGGGGTCACCCGTGATCTGCTTGCCCGCTTCGTCGGCAGCGTAAGCCAGCGCCCGGTCATGCAGCGCGCGCGGCACCAACATGCGCGTCGCCGCGTCGCAGGACTGGCCGCTATTGATGAAGCAGGCACCGATGCCCTTTCGGACGGCGGTTTCCAGATCGACATCGGGGAGGAGAATATTCGCGGATTTGCCACCCAGTTCCTGCGCCACGCGCTTGACCGTATCGGCGGCGGCCTTGGCCACGAGAATCCCAGCGCGGGTCGAGCCGGTGAAGGACATCATGTCGACATCCTTGTGTTCCGCGAGCTTCTGGCCAACCGAGGGGCCATCGCCATTGACCAGGTTGAACACACCTTTCGGCACACCGGCCTCGTGCATGATCTCGGCGAAAATAATGGCGTTGATCGGCGCGATTTCGCTCGGCTTCAGGACCATCGTGTTGCCGCCAGCCAGTGCCGGGGCGACCTTGCTGACGATCTGGTTCAACGGCCAGTTCCATGGGGTGATCAGCCCGACCACGCCGATCGGCTCCTTCACCACCAGCGTGGTGCCGCGCTTTTCACTCCATTGGAAGTGCGGGTACACCTCGATCAGCTTGGAGAAATGCGCGTGGCCGGCGCCAACCTGCAATTCACGCGCAAAACCGATCGGCGCGCCCATTTCATGCGCGCAGGCTGCGGCGATCTCATCGGCCCGCCGGTCATAAATCGCCAGGCAGTGCTCCAGCAGCTCCAACCGTTCCTTGTAGGAGGTGCGGGAGAAGGACGGGAACGCGGCTTTCGCGGCGGCGACGGCGCGGTTCACATCCGCAAGGCTGCCGCCGGAGATCTCGGTAAACGGCTCCTCGGTCGAGGGGTCGATCACGGTGATCCGGTTCGGCACCACAGGGTCTACCCAGGCGCCATCGATATAAAATTTCAGATTGTTCGACATATGCATCTCCTGTGCAGCGATGAGGTGTTAAACATATTAATCATACGACGGAGTTTAGCGAATGCACCTGACCGGCGCTTGTCTTTGCGGCACAATTAAATACGAAATCTCGAAATATGCCAGCGACGTGGTGGATTACTGCCACTGCCGGCAATGCCAGCAGGCCGAGTGGCGCGCCCGTGCTGGCATGGCTCCAGGTGGCGCCGGAACGGTTCAAACTCACACATGGGCTTGCGAAGTCTTTTGCCTCCTCGGCGCATGCCACGCGCTGGTTCTGCCCGGATTGTGGCGCGCAATTATACATGACGGATAGCCTGGGCGCCTCGGTCGGGGTCACGCTTGGTACGTTGGATATGCCAGATCTCGTGCGCCCGACCGTGCATGGCTGGGAGTCCGAGCGGCTGGGCTGGTTTTGCATCGCCGATGACCTGCCGCGTTATGCCCAAGCCCCGCCTTACGATTTGTGATTTTTAACCTGCGGATTAATCTTTGTTCAAGCGTTCGTTTTCCTCCGCGATCAGCTCCTTTTTGAGAGTTTGCCGACCATGGTTTTGGGCAGGCTGTCGCGGATTTCCACGGCTTTGGGTGTTTCGATCTTGTTCAGTTGCCCGGCCAGAAAACTCAGAATTTCAGCTCCGGTCGCGTGCTGCCCGGCGCGGAGCGTGACGAAGAGCTTCGGCGCCTGGCCGCGATATTTGTCCGGCACGCCAATCGCAATCGCATCCTGCACGGCGGGGTGCCGATAGGCGGCTTCCTCGATCACCCGCGGGTAGACATTGTAGCCGCCGCAGATGATCAAATCCTTGATGCGATCGACGATGAAGAGGTAGCCCTCCTCGTCGAGATAGCCGATATCGCCGGTGCGCAGCGCGTCCTCTAAGAAAACCTGCTCGGTATCTTCTGGCCGGTGATAATAACCCGGCATCACCTGCGGCCCGCGCACACAAATCTCGCCGCGCGCGCCCTGTGGAAGAACGAGCGTGGGATTTTCCGGATCGCGGATATCGATGGCGGTGCCTGGTACGGCGCGGCCGACGCTGCCGCGCCTGACCGCGCCCGGTAAATTAAAGGAGACCACGGGCGAGGATTCCGACAGGCCGTAGCCCTCGAGAATTTGGCAATGCGAGATACGCTCGAAGCGGTCGAGAACTTCCCCCGAAAGCGGCGCGCCGCCGGAGATGCAGAATTTGATAAAGCTCAAATCGGTCTTGTTCGTGGCCTCGGCGGCATTGCTGACGGCGGTGAAGAGTGTGGGCACACCCGGCAGCACGGTGGGCCGGCGGCGATGGATCGTGCGCATGATCAATTTTATGTCTGGCCGTGGCAGGAGTAAAATTTCAGCGCCGATGCTGAGCCCAAGATTTATGATCGCCGTCATGGCGAAAACATGGAAGAACGGCAGAACCGCGAGGATACGTTCCTGCCCCGGCGTGATGTCCGGCATGACGGTAAGCACCTGGGCGACATTGACGCTGATATTGGTGTGGGTGAGCATGGCGGCTTTGGGTTTGCCGGTAGTGCCGCCGGTAAATTGCAGCACCGCGATATCCTGCGCCGGGTCGATGGCGACCGGCGATGGCGCGGCCGGCCCGGCGATGAGCCGCTCGAATTCAATATAAGGCGCGTTGGCGGGGATGCGCGCGAGCTCCTTGGCCCTGAAAAGCCGGAACAGCACTGATTTTGCGGGCGTGAGGGCGGCGCTCATCCGGCATATGATCACCCGTTTGAACAAGCCGCCGGCTGCCAGTTTGCCAATTTTGTCCTGGATGACGGTCAGGTCCAGCGAGACCATGATGGAGACATCGCTGTCGCGGGCCTGCGTCTCGATCTCGCGCAACGTATAGAGCGGGTTGAAATTCACCACCGTGCCGCCGGCCTTCAAAATGGCGTGGTACATGATGACGAAATAAGGGCAATTGGGCAGGCAAAGCCCAACATTCACGCCTTTTGTAACCCCGATTTTCTGCAAACCGGCGGCGGCGCGGGAGGTCACACGCCCAAGCTCCTCATAGCTCCAGCGCCGGCCGAGGAAATCCATCGCCATTCGCGGGCCGAAACGGCGCACCGCGTCATCAAGCATGGCGCAGGCAGGCTCGCTCCCGAATTCGAAAGCTGGCGCCGGAAGGGGCGAATTGAGACTGTCCATTAGTTCCCCGATACGACCACACTCTCTCAGTCATAGTTCTTGTTCAGGATTTTAGTGACTTAATATTAATGTAGCGGTGTGCAACAAAAAACGGGGCTGTTGAGGCCCCGTTAGACGTTATTCAATCCTTGTGGCTGTTCCAGTGGCGCGGGGAGCAACCCGGTGTCTCAGACCGCCTTTAGGTTAATCGCCGCGGCCTTGCCACGTTCCATCGCGATGTCGAACGTCACCTTCTGGCCTTCGTTCAAGCCGCGCAAACCCGCGGATTGCACGGCGGTGATGTGAACGAACACATCTTTGCCGCCATCCTGCGGAACAATGAACCCATATCCTTTTGTGGTGTTAAACCATTTAACAGTGCCGGTAGCCATATCTAGTCGTCGCTCCTTACATTGAGCCCGCCGCGCGCCCGCCGCGCGGATTAAGGGACAACCGGGTTCTGTCGAGTTCTCGATATGCGTCCGGTCGCCGGGTGCACGTTCCCAAGTCAAGCCAAAGTCGATTGCCTTCAAATCTGACGCAGAAACGTACGGAATTGTCAACGACTTCGTAGCGTGGCCCTGGATCTGGCTCATAATACAGCGCCTTATACCAAGGGCCACCAGGAATGCACTTTGGTATAACGCATTTATTTGGCGCGCGGCCGCCCCTCCAGCCCCGCGCGCGATACCAATTTGCATCACACTTTCGGTGCGGGGGAATTTTGGGCATAGTGCCGGAAGCTTCAAATAATAATGGAGGGTCAAAATGTCGGATGCGGATATCGTCCCGGTGAAGCCGGAAATTGCAGCTTCGGCGCTGGTGACGCGGGCGCAGTATGACGACATGACGACACGGGCGGCAAATGCGCCGGATGCGTTCTGGGCCGAGGAATGCAAGCGCATTACCTGGATAAAGCCGCCGGCAAAAATCAAAAACACCTCTTTCACCGGCGATGTTTCGATCAAATGGTTCGAGGATGGTACGTTGAACGCCGCCGCCAACTGCCTGGACCGGCATCTGGCGGAACGTGGCGACCAGGTGGCGATCATCTGGGAGGGCGATGATCCGAATTTTACAAAAAAAGTGACTTACCGTGAGCTGCACAACCAGGTTTGCCGCCTGGCCAATGCGATGACGGATAAGGGCATTAAAAAAGGCGACGTTGTTACCGTGTATCTGCCAATGGTGGTGGAGGCGGCGGTCGCGTTGCTCGCCTGCGCGCGGATTGGTGCGATCCATTCCGTGGTCTTCGGCGGGTTCTCGCCGGATAGTCTTGCCAACCGCATCCAGGATTGCGGCTCGGTGGCGCTGATCACCGCCGATGAAGGCCGCCGCGGTGGCCGCAAGGTGGCCCTGAAGGTAAACGCCGATGAAGCCCTGGCAAGCTGCCCCTCGGTCGAGAACGTAATCGTCGTGCGGGTAACCGGCGGCGAGGTCGCCATGCAGGCGGGCCGGGACGTGTGGTATGACGAGGTTACGGCGGCGGCCTCCCCCAACCATATCGCGGCTGAGATGAACGCCGAGGACCCGCTGTTCATCCTCTACACTTCAGGCTCCACCGGCAAGCCGAAAGGCGTGCTGCATACCACCGGCGGCTATATGGTGTGGGCCAGCTTCACGCATCAATATGTGTTCGATTACCATCCGGGCGAGGTTTACTGGTGCACCGCCGATGTCGGCTGGATCACCGGACATACTTATATCGTGTACGGCCCGCTGGCCAACGGCGCGACCACGCTGATGTTCGAGGGCATTCCGAACTACCCCGATACGTCACGGTTCTGGCAGGTCATCGACAAGCACCAGGTCAATATTTTCTACACCGCCCCCACCGCCATCCGCGCGCTGATGCGTTACGGCGAGGGGCCGGTGAAGAAGACCTCGCGCAAATCCCTGCGCGTGCTGGGTTCGGTCGGCGAGCCGATCAACCCCGAGGCCTGGAACTGGTACTACCGCGTGGTGGGGGATTCGCGCTGCCCGATCGTGGATACATGGTGGCAGACGGAAACCGGCGGCATCCTGATCTCGCCATTGATCGGCGCGATCGCGCAGAAACCGGGCTCGGCCACGCTGCCGCTGCCGGGCGTGAAGCCGGTGCTGGTGAATAGCGCGGGCGAAGAGTTGCTAGGCGCCGCTGAGGGCAATCTGTGCATCGCCGATAGCTGGCCGGGCCAGATGCGCAGCGTCTACGGCGACCATGAGCGCTTCGTGCAGACCTATTTCTCGACCTTCAAGGGCCTGTATTTCACGGGTGACGGCGCCAGGCGTGATACCGATGGGTATTACTGGATCACCGGGCGGGTGGATGACGTGATCAACGTCTCAGGCCACCGGATGGGCACGGCGGAAGTGGAATCGGCTTTGGTGGCGCACGTAAAAGTGGCGGAAGCCGCGGTGGTCGGCTACCCGCACGACCTCAAGGGCCAGGGGATTTACGCCTATGTGACGCTGGTGGCGGATGCCGAGCCGAGCGAGGAATTGCGCCTGGAACTCATCGCCTGGGTGCGCAAGGAGATCGGCCCGATCGCGGCGCCGGATGTGATTCAATGGGCGCCGGGGCTGCCGAAAACCCGCTCGGGCAAGATCATGCGCCGCATTTTACGCAAGATCGCGGCCAATGAGACCGACAGCCTGGGCGATACGTCGACTCTGGCAGACCCCGGCGTGGTGACGGATCTCGTGGATAACCGGGCGGGTTAGGGAAGAAAAAGCCCCCGGTAATTTTACCGCCTTGGCAAAAACCCGACCAGCCGTTCCGCCTCGTCCACAATCGGGTCGGCAATGGCGGCTGCGCGTTGCGCGCCGCTGGCAAGCAGCTTGTTGAGCGATGTAGGGTCGGCGAGGAATTCCCGCGTTTTCATGCCGATGGGCTCCAGATGCGCGATCAGCGCATCGGCCAGTTTTTCCTTGAAGGCGCCAAAGCCCGAACCCGCGAATTCAGCCAGCACCTCATGCGGCGTGGTGTTGGTCATCGCGGCATAGATACCAACCAGATTGCGCGCCTCGGGCCGTTCGGCGAGATCGCGCACATGCTCGGGCAGCGGCGCGGCGTCGGTTTTCGCGCGGCGGATTTTCGTGGCGATAACGTCCGCGCTGTCGGTCAGGTTGATCCGGGACTGATCCGACGGATCGGATTTGGACATTTTTTTCGTGCCGTCGCGCAACGACATCACCCGCGCGCTTTCCTTCAGCACCAGCGGCTCGATGCGCGGGAAGAACGCCACGCCGAAATCATGGTTGAATTTCTCGGCGATGTCGTTGGCGAGTTCGATATGCTGAAGCTGGTCATCGCCCACCGGCACCTTGGTGGCGTGGTAGGCGTGGATGTCCGCAGCCATGAGGTTCGGGTAAACGTACAGCCCGGTGGAAACCGCCTCGCGGTCCTTGCCCGCCTTGTCCTTGAACTGGGTCATGCGGTTGAGCCAGCCAATGCGCGCGACGCAGTTGAAAATCCAGGCCAGCCGTGCATGCGCATGCACGGCTGATTGGTGGAAGAGGATGCTGCGCTGCGGGTCGATGCCACAGGCCAGCAGCACGGCGGTCATTTGCTGCGTCTGCTCGCGCAAGGCGGCTGGTTCCTGCCAGACGGTGATGGCATGCAGATCGACAAGGCAGAAAACACATTCGTCATCGCCCGATTGCAGCGCCGTCCAGTTGCGGATCGCGCCGAGATAATTGCCAAGATGAGCGATGCCGGTCGGCTGAATGCCAGAAAATATACGTGCCATGGCCGGTGTGTTGTCCTGGAATTTTGCGCGGGTCAACCGGTTGCTTGTCTTTTCCTTCGGCGGCGCAACAATGCCGTGAGTTCCGAAAGATCGAAGGCGCGCAGCAAAATGCCGGAACCGCCATAGGCAACGCCGCCGGCCAGCGTGAGCAGCAGAAATTCCGGGATCGTGGTTTTGCCCGGCGGCAGGATCAAAAATTCAGCGGCGTAAAGGGCGAGCGCCATGATCGCGCCCGCCAGCAAAATCCGCGGCACACGGCGGCGTGCCGGAGCGTCCAGCGCAAAATGGCCGCGCCGGTGGAGCAGGAGCAAAAGCAGGGCGGCGTTGAAGGCGGAGGACAGGCTGGTGGCGAGCGCCGGACCCACCGCCTTCAACGGGTGCATGAACAGCAAATTCAGCCCGAGATTGAGCAGCACCGCCGCCACCCCGATTTTGAGCGGCGTCACCGTATCGCCGCGTGCAAAGAATCCGGGGGTTAAAATCTTCACCAAAGCGAAAACCGGCAGGCCGAGTGCGAAAGCCGTCAAGGAATATCCCGCCAGGGTCGCCGTGTGGAGTGAAAACGCGCCGCGCACGAACAGCACGTCCATCACCGGCCGGGCCGCGACGGCAAGCCCGATGGCGGCCGGCAGCGTGAGCATGAGCACGGATTCCAGCGCCCGGTTGAGCGAGGTTAAAGCAGCATTTTCCTCGCCCAGCGCGATATGCCGCGTGATCGCCGGCAGCAGAGCCGTGCCGGCAGCCGTGCCGATAACGCCGAGCGGGAGCTGATTCACCCGGTCCGCATAATACAGGAGGGAAACCGAACCGGCGGGGAGCAAAGTGCCGATGATGATATCGATGGAGACGTTGAGCTGGGTTACCCCAGCACCCACCAGCCCCGGCGCCATGCGGCGGAACAATTTGCGTATCCGGGGCGTGAGTTTCGGGCGCGGCACGGTGATGCGAATTCCCGCCTGGCGCATGGCGATGACGAGGAGCACCAATTGCGCCACGCCGGAGACCGTCACGCCCCAGGCCAGCGCGTAGCCGGGATTGGGCACGTAGCGGCTTAAGCCCAGCATGAAGGCGATGGAAAACACGTTGAACAATACGGGTGCCGCCGCCGCGGCGGCGAAGCGCCCCATCGCGTTCAGCACACCCGAGAACAGCGCCGTGAGGCAGATGAAAAACAGATACGGGAACATGATCCGCGTGAGCACGACGGCCAGCGTGAATTTTTCATGGTTCCCGGCAAAGCCGGGGGCCAGGGCATAAAGCAGCCAGGGCATGAAAATCTCGCCGATGACGGTAAGGCTGCCCAGCCAGAAGATCATCACCGCCGTCGCTTCCTCGGCGAAGCCGGTCGCGGCTTCCATGCCCTCCTGGTGCAGGATGGTGGAGAAGGAGGGTACAAAGGCAGCGTTGAACGCGCCCTCACCAAACAAGCGCCGGAACAAATTAGGCAGCCGGAGGGCGACGAAGAACGCATCAGCCACCGGGCCGGTGCCCAGAATCGCGGCAATGAGAATATCCCGGGCGAAGCCCAGAACGCGGCTTGCCAGCGTCCACATCCCGACCGTGAAAGCGCCCCGCATCATGAACACGGGTCTAAATCATTAATGCGGCAGGATAAACCCATAGGTCGGATAGACCGTGTTGCCCAGTTCGTGCACCGGCGGGTACCAGACGCGCACTGCGGTCCAGTCGTTATCGGGCGAGACATCGACCACCGGCTGGTTATGTTCGATCCGGTGCGGCAGCCAGTTGGATTGCGTCACCAGAATTTCACGGGACCCTTTCAAGGCCGTGACCACGGCGAGATGCCCGTCGCGCATCGAATCATGCGGCGCGAATACCAGCACGGCGCCGACTTCCGGGGTTTGCGCGCGCGGGTAACGGCCGGCGGCTTCATCCCACCAGGTCCAGGCATTGCCATCGAGCTCGATGCCCGAGATGGCGCGGGCATAGGGCACGCAGGTGAGACGCGTCGGGGCGCCAAAATTCGCCGGCGATTCCATGCGCGGCCCGGCGCAGGCGGCAAGCGCCAAACAGAGGCATAGTGGCCGGACCATACCGCTCAGCCGCATTACGACACACTCACAGTCTGGCCGAGGGCTACAATCGGATCGGTCATCGTCTCGTCCTGGGTGGTGGCCGTGCTTAATGTTGAATCAGGCTTCCGCGCCGCGGCAAGGGTATATTCGCCGGCGCATCGGGCTACCGCCGCTTGATCAGCGCTTGTCCACAAGATAGCGTGCGAACCATGCCAGCTTTGTCCATGCACTCTCCGGTCGGCGATTTGACGATTTTCGCCGAAGATGAAGCCATCGTCGCGCTTGAATGGGGCTGGGGCAGTGTCCAGGATGCTTCGCCGCTGCTGGTCCGTGCAAAAGCAGCGCTGGAGGCGTATTTTGACAGCGGGTTGCTGCATGAGGATTTTCCGCTGAAACCATCGGGCAGCGCGTACCGGCAAAAAGTCTGGCGGGCGCTGAGGCAGATTCCGGCGGGTCAGACCAGAAGCTATGCCGAGATCGCTCGCGTGGCAGGGGGCTCGGCGCGCTCTGTTGGCGGTGCCAACGCCGCCAACCCGATCCCGATTTTCATTCCCTGCCACCGTGTCCTGGGCACCACGGGTCTTGGAGGGTATTCTGGTGGCGAGGGGCTGGCGACCAAACGCGCATTGCTGGACCTCGAGAAACTGGCGGGAGCACATAGCGCGTGACCAAGGCGATCCGAATCCACAATGTCGGCGGGCCGGAGGTGATGAAATGGGAGCAGGTGTCCACCCCGCAACCGGGACCCAACGAAGCGCTGATCCGCCATGAAGCGGTCGGGCTGAATTATATCGACGTCTATTTTCGCACCGGGTTCTACAAAGCGCCGCTGCCGGCGACACCGGGCATGGAAGGTGCCGGCGTGGTGCTGGCGGTCGGCGATGACGTGCAGGACGTTAAACCCGGTGACCGGGTCGCCTATGCCGGCGGGCCGATCGGCGCCTATGCGACGCAACGGGTGATCCCCGCGGACAGGTTGGTGAAACTGCCCGAGGAGATCGATTTCATAACCGGGGCGGCCATGATGCTGCAGGGCATGACCGCGCAATACCTGCTGCACCGCACGTTTAAAGTACAAAAAGGCCAGACGATCCTGGTGCATGCGGCCGCCGGCGGCGTCGGGCTGATTCTCTGCCAATGGGCGAGCCATATCGGGGCGAATGTCATCGGCGTGGTCTCGACGGAGGAAAAAGCCGCCCTGGCAAAGGCCCATGGCGCGCGGCACACCATCATTGGTCACGCCAATCTGGCGGCCGAGGTGAGGCGCATCACCGGCGGCGCCATGGTCCCGGTGGTGTATGACAGCGTTGGCAAGGACACGTTCAATGCCAGTATCGATAGCCTGGCACCGCTCGGCATGATGGTGAGCTATGGCAGCGCCTCC
>CAVUED010000017.1:0-54583 GCA_963740445.1 uncultured Alphaproteobacteria bacterium | reverse complement strand
ATGCGGAATCTTCATGCAAGTTAGAGGGCGATTTACCGTTCATATCAAATCATTAGGTGATTTGATATGAACGGATCGCGCTCTAGTCACATGAGCGGCGCCAGAGCGATCTGCTTACCCTGGCCGGCGATGGTGGCGATTGTGCCGCCCTCTGCGCCGGTGAGCATCACCATATCGCCTGGCGCCATGAGGTCCGCCGCGTCGGCAAAAAAACCTTGTGTCCGAGCCTGGGTGAGCGGTTCGGACCCGGCTTTGTAGTGCCAGAGCGTAAAACCATTGGCATAGGCAAGGACAGAGAGGTTGCGCAGCGTGAAAGCCATGAAGCTTATTCCTTTTTGGTGTAGTGACGTGATTTTAATTACTTAAGGTTGCGTTAACATTCAAGAATATATTCCTACTAAAAGAACAAAGCAAGAACAAGTTACATTTTGAATCAAAACTCGGCGAGAAAACCGGACAAAATTCCTATCGCCTCTTTCGCTTCTTAAAAAGCCTGTGTAATTTGCTGAAATTACGGGATTGGCGATTCTCCTCCATGCGGCATGACGATATCTGGCGCGCTATCGATACATTGGCGGCTGAAAACGGTCTTTCTCCCTCTGGCCTTGCGCGCAAAGCCGGGCTGGACCCGACCAGTTTTAACATCTCCAAACGCCGCGCCCTCGATGGAAAATTTCGCTGGCCTTCCACGGAAAGTCTGTCCAAGGTTTTGCATGCGACCGGCGCCAGACTGGAGGATTTCACGGCCCTGGTGATGGGAGCGCGGACGGTGCCAGATGCGCGGCCGAAGGGGCGGAGCAGAATTCCGCTCATTGGCATGGCGCAGGCCGGCGCCGAAGGGTTTTTTGACGATGGCGGTTACCCTGCGGGTGCGGGCTGGGAAGAGGTGGAGCTTCCGCAAACCAGCGATGCGAATGCCTACGCGCTGAGCATTTCGGGTGATTCCATGGAGCCGGTCTACCGCGAGGGTGATGCCATCATCGTCTCACCAGCGGCGCCCGTCCGGGTGGGGGACCGTGTGGTCGCCCGCGCGATGGATGGCGCGGTCATGGCCAAACTGCTTACCCGCCGCACTGCCTCACGCATCGAGCTAAGCAGCCTGAACCCTGTCTATCCGGATTTGCGGTTTGCCGCGCAGGAAATTATGTGGATGCACCGGATCGTCTGGGCGAGCCAGTAAGGGTTACGCTTCGGCCTTCACGGCCGCGCGGATCCCGGCACTAAGCGCCGCCACATCCGCCAGTACCGTTGCCACATCAGTCTGGCATAGCCTCTCGATCAGCGCGGAGGCGACAATCGCCCCATCGGCAAATTGTGCCACCACCGTTGCCTGAGCCGGGGTGCGCACACCAAACCCGACCGCGATGGGCAGGTCCGTCGCGCGGCGGATGCGCGGGATATCGCGCCAAGATCTGCCGCCGAGGCCGTGCGGGTGCCGGTGATGCCGGTGATGCTGACATAATAAACAAAGCCGGAAGAGCCGTTAAGCACCAGCGGCAGCCGCGCATCGGAGGTTGTGGGGGCGACCAGACGGATTACATCCAGGTCGTTCTTCGCCGCATCCGGGAGCAGCAAATCCGCCTCCTCGGTCGGCAGATCAACCACGATCAGCCCATCCACCCCTGCCGCCGCGGCATCGGCGCAGAATTTTTGGACGCCGTAGGAGAGGATGGGGTTCAAATATCCCATCAGCACCAGCGGCGTATGGTCATTCCCGCCCCGGAATTCCGTCACCAGCCCCAGCACGCCTTTCAGGCTCGCCCCGGCCAGCAACGCGCGGCGGCCGGCTGCCTGGATGGTCGGCCCGTCGGCCATCGGGTCGGTAAACGGCACGCCGATTTCGATAATATCGGCACCGTTCGCCGCCATGCCGGTCAGCAGAGCCAGCGAGGTCGCGCGGTCCGGGTCATAGGCTTCCACGAAGGGGATCAGCGCCGCCCGGTTTTCGCGTTTGAGGGCCGCGAACACGCCGGCGATGCGGCTCATAATTCGACGCCCAGATATTTTGCGACGGTGAAAATGTCCTTGTCGCCCCGGCCGCAGAAATTCATGAGGATGATCTGTTCCTTGTCCAACCCGCCAGCGATTTTTGCCACATGTGCAACGCGTGGGCGGGCTCAAGTGCCGGAATAATCCCCTCCGTCCGCGTGCAAAGCTGAAACGCCGCCAGCGCCTCCTTGTCGGTGATCGCCACATATTCCACCCGGCCGATGTCATGCAGCCAGGAATGTTCCGGGCCAATTCCCGGATAGTCCAGCCCGGCGGAGATGGAATGGGCTTCCTGGATCTGCCCGTCGTCGTTTTGCAGAAGATAGGTGCGGTTGCCGTGCAGCACGCCGGGGCGGCCACGGCTTAAACTTGCCGCGTGTTCGCCAGAATCCAAACCATGCCCCGCCGCCTCGACGCCGATGAGGCGAACGGAGGTATCGTCCAGGAACGGGTGGAACAGGCCGATGGCATTGCTGCCCCCCCCGATCGCGGCAATTGCCACATCAGGCAGCCGGCCTTCGGCTTCAAAATCTGTGCCTTGGCCTCGTTGCCGATGACGCATTGGAAATCCCGCACCATCGCGGGGTAGGGGTGCGGCCCGGCGGCTGTCCCGATAATATAAAATGTATCCCGCACATTCGCGACCCAGTCGCGCATGGCATCGTTCATGGCGTCCTTGAGCGTCCCGGCGCCGGAACTCACGGGGATCACCTCGGCGCCCAACAGCTTCATGCGGAACACGTTGGGTTTTTGGCGCTCGACGTCCACCGCCCCCATATAGACGGTACACGGCAACCCAAACAGCGCGCAAACGGTCGCGGTCGCCACGCCATGCTGGCCGGCCCCCGTTTCCGCGATAATCCGCGTTTTGCCCATGCGCCGGGCCAGGAGAATCTGGCCCATGCAGTTGTTGATTTTATGCGCGCCGGTATGGTTCAGCTCGTCGCGCTTGAAGTAGATTTTGGCCCCGCCCAGCTCTTTGGTCAGCCGCTCGGCAAACCACATCGCGCTCGGCCGGCCGACATAATGCTTCAGATAATAATCCAGCTCACTTTGGAAACCCGGGTCCGCCTTCGCCGCCTCATAAGCGGCCTCCAGCTCCAGAATCAGCGGCATCAGCGTCTCCGCCACAAACCGGCCGCCAAATTCGCCAAACCGCCCACGCCCATCCGGGCCAGAGCGCAAACTGTTAGGAAGAGCTGTGTTCATCTGCCGGTTTTAGCTTAAGGATGCGGCGGGATAAAGGTATGACGGCCTAAAAGCAGCTCCGGCAGCCATTTGTGTCGTGTTAAGCTAATGCGCATCACCCCAATTCTTGCCAATCCCCGTTTCCACAATCAGCGGCACGGAGATTTTTGCGGCATCCTGCATGATTTTTTGCGCAAGCACTGCCGTCGCGGCCGCCTCATCGTCCGGCGCCTCGAACAGCAGTTCGTCATGCACCTGCAAGATCAATTTTGCCGACAACCCCGCGCCGGCCAGCGCTTTCGGGGACGAATCATCGCGCGCTTGATGATATCCGCCGCCCCGCCTTGCAGCGGCGCGTTGATCGCCTGGCGCTCGGCATAGGCGCGCAACGCCGGAATTTTATCCTTTATCCGCGGCACCCAGCAACGCCGGCCAAAGGGTGTGAGCACAAATCCATCGATCCTGGCCTGCTCCTTCGTGCTGTCCATATAGGCGCGGATTTCCGGATAACGCTTGAAATAGGCGTCGATATAGGTCTTCGCCTCGCCCCCGATATGCCCAATTGCCGGCCCAGGCCGAATGCGGAAATGCCGTAAATGATGCCGAAATTGATTGCTTTCGCCCGCCGCCTCGTCGCCGCATCCATCCCGGCCATCGGCACGCCGAACACTTCCGAGGCGGTGCGCGCGTGGATGTCCTCGCGCGTGCGAAACTATCCTTCAACGCCGGAATATTCGCCACATGGGCGAGCAGCCTGCAATTCGATCTGGGAATAGTCCGCCGAGACCAGACTGCGCCCCGGGGCGGCGATGAACGCCTTGCGTATCCGCGCGCCCTTTCGGTGCGGATCGGTATATTCTGCAAGTTCGGGTCGGTTGAGGAAAGCCGGCCGGTCGTCGTCGCGGCCATCGAAAAACTTGTGTGCACGCGCCCGGTCTTCGGGTCGATCTGCCCGACCAGCGCGTCGGCATAGGTCGATTTCAGCTTGGCAAGCTGCCGCCAGTCCATCACGCGCTGCAGCGACCTCACGCCCGGTCTCGGCGAGCGCCTCCAGCACCGGTGGAATCCGTGCCCACGCGCCGGTTTTTTCCGCTTGCCGCCGGGCATTCCCAGCGTCTCGAATAAAATCTCGCCGAATTGCTTCGGACTACCGACGTTGAAGTTCTGGCCGGCCAGCCTGTGAATGTCGGCTTCGATGTCCGCCATCCGGCCTCAAATTCCACCGACATTGAATGTGAGGTCCGCGCGGTCCACCATCACGCCATAAAACTCCATGCGGTCAGCACCGGGATCAGCTTCTTCTCCAGCAGCTCGTACAACGCCAGCGATTTTTTGCTCCGCAACAGCGGTTTGAGTAGCGCTGCCACAGACGAAGCGTTACGTCCGCCGCCTCCGCGGCATATTCCGCTGCCTTGCGCCACGGGCACGTCCGCGAAGGCCAATCTGTTACGCCCGCTCCCCGCCACGGAATCGAAACTCTTTACGGATGTGGACGAGATGCTTTTCCGCCAGTGTCTCGCGGTCATGCGCGAAATTGCCCGCATCCTGCGCATAGGAAATCAGCATCACGTCGTCGACCGGCGCTATCTCTCCCGCGCCTGCACGCGTTAAAACTTCAATATTATATTTCGCGTCGTGAAAAATCTTCATGACCGAGGGTCGCTCAGCAGCGGCGCCAATGTTTCAAGCGCCACCGAAGCGGAAATCTGCGGCGCGTCCTCCAGCCCCAGATTATGCGCCAATGGAATATATTTTCCGCCGCCCGGCTCTATGGCCAGCGCAATTCCCACCAGATTGCCATGCAGCGACAACCGGTTGTCGGTCTGCATATCCAGAGCGACAAACCCCGCGCGCCGCGCGCGCGTCCACCAACCCCTTCAAAACATCAATCGAGGTTATCGTCTCATACCCGCCAAACGGCGCCACGCTCACCGGCGCCGCGCGCGGCCGCTTCCGGCGTATCGATCAAGGCAAGCCGGTGCTTGATGCTTTTAAACTGGTTTGCATCCAAAAACGCCGAGAGCACGGCATCGTCCCAATGCCGCAGCACCAATGCTTCCAACGGTTCCGGGAGCGGCGCGTCGTCGCGGAGAATAACGAGCTGTTTCGAAATACGGGCTTTATCCGCATGTTCAATCAGCATGTCCCGCCTTTTACCGGGCTTCATCTGCTCAGTGCGCGCGGCTTCCAGCACCGCTTCCACCGTGCCGTATTCCTGGATCAGTTGTGCCGCGCCCTTCGGCCCGATCCCCGGCACACCCGGTACGTTATCCACCGAATCGACCGATCAGCGCCTGCACCTCGATCACCTTGTCCGGTGTCACGCCAAATTTTACCTCGACCTCGGCCAGGCCGATCGGCGTGTATTTGATCGGGTCGAGCATGGACACATGCGGTCCGATCAACTGCATCAAATCCTTATCCGACGACACGATAATCGCTTCGCCGCCAGCCTCCCTCGCGGCTTTCGCATAGGCCGCGATCAGATCATCGGCTTCCCAATCCGCAAGCTCGATGCTGGGCAAGCCAAAAGCGTTCGTGGCTTCGCGGATCAACGCAAACTGCGGAATCAGTTCGGGCGGCGGTGGCGGCCGGTGCGCCTTGTAGGCATCATACATCCGGTTTCGAAACGTCGTGCGCCCGGCATCGAAAATCACCGCCAGATGCGTTCCCGTATGGTCCTTCATCAGCCGCGTGATCATGTTGCAAAAACCGAACACCGCGTTCACATGTACGCCATCCGGCCGCGTCATGTCGGGGAGCGCATGAAACGCCCGGAAGATAAAACCCGAGCCGTCAACCAGAACCAGACGGGGAGCGGTCAATGCGCGGCGTCCACCGCACCCGGTTCCAGAACAAAGAGCCGGGAGCAATAGGGGCACATGATTTGCGTCTTCGCGATCCGCAGGTAGACTTTGGGATGGCCGCGCGGGCCATCACCCCCGTCGCAGGAGACTGCATTGGTTTTGACATGAATTATTTCGGTTGGGGTCTTGGCGCTGGTGCTGTCCATTTATCCTGCCTTGCGGTAATGGAGTCCTCGTCCATGATAGCGGCAATCATGCCGGAACCCCAAGCTATTGGGCCTCTTATTGGCGCTGGTTTTGTCCGGCTGCGCGGCCACTCCATTCGGCACGCCCAGGCCGGCCCCAGGTTTTCCCATCATCACCTCCGGTTTTTTTGCGCTGCGGGATGGCGCGTCCCTGCCCTACAGGCTCTACCCGGCACAAGGCCCCACCCGCGCCGTGGTTCTGGCCTTGCATGGCTATGACGACAGCCGGGACGGCTGGGCGATGCTGGCAGATGTACTGACCCGGCACGGCATTGCGGTGTATGCGCCGGACCAGTCCGGTTTCGGGGCCACGAAAAATCGCGGCTACTGGCCGGGCACAACCACATTGGTGGATGAGGCGCGGGACATGGCCGTCATCCTCCGGGCAAAATATCCGCATACAAAACTGTTCATCGCGGGCGAGAGCATGGGCGGCGCCATTGGCATTTTGCTGGGCGCTTCGCCCCATGCACCGCCGGTGGATGGCTATATTCTCTCCGCCCCCGCCGTCTGGGGCGGTGCCGCGCTCAATCCCTTCTACCACATTGTGCTGCATCTGGCGGATGCCGTTGTCCCGGCCAAGCGCTTCACCGGCGAGACCGTGCATATCCGGGCCAGCGACAACACCGCCGCCCTCATCGCCTTCGGGAAGGATCCGCTCACCATCCGCGCCCCGCGGCTGGATAATGTCGCCGGGCTGGTGGCGCTAATGGGTCAGGCGCAGGCAGCTTGCGCGAATTTCCGCCAGCCGGCGTTGTTTCTCTATGGCGGGCATGACGAACTCATCCCGCCAGAGGCCATGCGAAGTTGTTGGGACGCCATTCCGCCCGGCGCTCCCGTGACGTTAGCCTATTATCCGCCGGACTATCATCTCATCACGCGCGACCTCGAGCGCGCCACCCCGGATGCCGATATTCTCGGCTACATATCTGGGCACTGGCCTGCCTTCATCGGCGCCTAGCCAGGCGACGATTTTTCTCGCCGACTAAACCGGAGGAGTCGCTCCCCCGGTCCTCGTCGCTTCCGTGCTTACAGGCTTTTCTCGATCCAGGCCTTTAACGCCGATTTCGGCGCAGCGCCCACCTGGGTCGCCGCTGGCTTGCCATCCTTGAACAATATCAATGTCGGGATGCCGCGCACACCAAACTGCGAGGGTGTCATCGGATTCTCGTCGATATTCACCTTCACAATTTCAAGTTTTCCGGCGAATTCCGTGCCCAGCTCTTCGAGCGAGGGCGCGATCGCGCGGCACGGTCCGCACCATTCCGCCCAGAAATCCACCAGCACAGGGGCACTGGCCTTTAGAACATCATCGCCAAACGTCGCATCGGTAACGGCTTTGCTCATGATAAAATCCTTAGATGTTGCACCTAACATGGCGTTGAAACCGGATGCGATCAAGCCGGGGGCATTACGTGTCCAGCAGGTCTGGCGGCACCGGCATCACCGCCGCGGTTTCGGTCCAGATCAGCAGGCATTTCACCGGGCGATCCGGGTAAATCTGCGGCCAGAATCGCACGGTAGGCCGCCAATTGCCGCAGATAAGCGGGCGGAATGTCTTCCGCGCGCGCCGGCGGGGCGCGGTCGGTCTTGTAGTCGGCGATGATCACCTCCGCCTCAGTCACCGCCAGACGGTCTACCAGCCCACCGATTTCCACATCCCCCACCACGCCGGCCAAGGGTATCTCAGCGCGGCTACCAGGGCCGAACAGCGTTTTCAGCGCCGGATCATCCAGAACCGCCAGCACCGAATCGCAGATCGCTCCCGCCTGCCCGGCCAGTTCCGCCATGCCGGAAACATAACGCAACGCCGCCGCCTTGCGTTCAGCCGGCGCCAAATCCGGCAGATGCTGGAGCAGCGCATGCACGGCACGACCTTTTGCGATCGCCGCCGCCCTGGCTCCGTTTAAGTGCGACAACCCCGATGCCAGCGGGCTCGCGGCAATCGCTTGGCGGGTCTCATCATCCACCCCCCGGCTTGGTGCCAGCCGTTCTGGCCGGGTCGTCTCCTGCGCTGGCGGCGCCGCCACCCAACCCGGCGCTACCCCCGCCCAGGCGGGCAGAGCTGCCTCATGCGCCGCCTTGCTCTCGGACTTCCTGTCGGGCGCCGCGCTTTGTGCGCAGGCATAAACAAGCCTGCCATCGGACTCAGTCACCCCGGACAGCCGCGTAAACCCCGCGCGCACAGACTCATACCAGCTTGCCTCCGGCAGTTTTTTCCCGCCCTCGGCACCACAGATAATCAATTCATCTTCGGCCCGTGTCAGCGCCACATAGAGCAGCCGGTTATATTCTGCCGCCTGCGCCGCCGCGGCCTGCGCCGCCGCCGCCGCCACGGCGCGGGACCGCAGCGCCGTGCGCGGGCAAAATACCGGCACTTGCGCGTCGGGTTGCTGCGGCGTGGGCAGCCAAAAAAGCTTCTGATCCGTCTTTGGCAGCGTTGTCGTGTCCGGCAGAATCACAATGGGTGCCTGCAACCCTTTGGCGCCATGCACGGTCATAATCCGCACCACATCGCCGCCCGCCTCCGCCTCGCGCTTGATCTGCGCGCCCGACTGCCGCAGCTCATGCACGAAAATTTGCAACGCGCCCGGCTCGATTTGCGCGAATTTCAACGCCTCGGTCAAAAATTCGTCGATCGGCTCAGCCGCTTCCGTGCCCAGGCGCCGCAGCAGTTTTGCCCGCCCCCCCAACACGCCCAGCGCCTCGCTCAACACTGCAAAGGGGGATAAAAAATCGACCTTGCCCCGCAGCGCCTCGAAAAACGATTTTGCCTCCGCCCAGTCGGTTCGTTCGCCACTACGTGCGTACAGAGCCGCCACCAAACTCCCACGCCTGTGCAGCGCCAGGGCCATCAGGCTGTCATCGCTCAACCCTCCCAGCGGCGAGACCAGAAATTGCCCGAACGCCAGATCGTCCTCCGGCAGAAGCAGTGAGTCACAAAGTGCAAGCAGATCGCTCACCGCAAGCTGCGCGGTCAGCACCATGCGGTCCAACCCCGCCACTGGAATCTTTTGCGCCTTGCATTCGCTGGTGATCGCACTCACCAGCAGAATCGCGCGAGCGCACCAGGATGAGAAAATCTCCCGGCGATACAATGCGCCCACGGCCGGGCAAAACCTCAGCAGCATCCAGCCGGTTTTTTATATGAGCCGCGATCTCGCGCGCCAGGATCGCCTTGGCCGATTCCGCGCCCTCATACTCATCGGGCACCGCCCAATCCGGCAGTTCAGCCGCCTGTGCCGCTAAAGTGAGCGGCCAAAGCTCAACGCGCCCCGCCTGGCCCGCACGGCTCACCCCATGTTCCAGCGTTTCTTCCCCCCGGCACACGCCGGCGCGTACCGGGCCTTGCGCAAACACGGCATCGACCAAAGCCAGCACCGGCGCGGTCGAGCGGAACGATACCGAGAGCTGTCCGTCCAGAAAGTTTTCGCCGGCACCGGTTACCTTGTCCCGGAACTTTGCCCGGTAATGCTCGAAGCTTTCGAGGTCAGCACCCTGAAATGAAAAGATGGACTGTTTCGCGTCGCCGACCGCAAAAATGGTTCGCGGCACGTCGCGCGCGCCCTCACCGGCAAAAAATTCGTCGGCGATCGCATTGGCAATCTCCCATTGCGCGGGTGCGGTATCCTGCACCTCGTCGAGCAGCAAATGGTCGATGCCGCCATCAAGCTTATAAAGTATCCAGGCAGCACCGGGGTCTTCCAGCAATTTCCCGGTATAGCGCACCAGATCGCCATAGCTCAGCCGCGCCGCCAGTTTTTTCTGGTCCCGCTCATTGCGTAAAATGGGTACTGCAAGACGCACCAGATGGCCATTCAACGCTGCCAGCCTCACGGCTTTTATCTTTTCATCCTCGCGCAGAATATGGTTGCAGGCCGTGGTGATCTCATCGCGCATCCCCGACTCTTCATTCGCCAAACTCTTACCGAAAAAATTATGCAGCGTCAGAGGCGTACCTTTGCCTTTATCGGTAAAATGGATCGCCCTCCACGCATCCCAGGTCTCCGCGCGCTGTGTTTTCGGTTGCGCCAGCCAATCAAGCGCGCGATGCGCCCAGCCTTGTCCCGAATTATTCCCGCGCTCCGCCAGCAACAGCAGCGCCTCGCGCAGTTGCGCCTCACGCGGCAGCACCACCGCGCGCGCAAGCAAAACTTCGTCCGTCTCATCCCCCGCACCCAGCGCGGCACGCTGCATCGCCGTGATAGCCTCGCTTGAAAACTTTTGCAGCATATCGCCTGAGTTCTTCGCAAATTCGCTGGTCAGTGCGGCAAAACTTTGTTCGTCCGTCTCCCCGGCCAGCGCGAAAATCGAGGCGCGTTGATCCGGGTCCGCCAGCACCGCCTCGCGCGCCTCGCGCTGGCGGCGTGCGGCCTCCAGATCATCCGCGACTTCGAAATGCGGCGAGAATCCCGCCTCCAGCGGAAAGCGCCGCAGCAGCGACTGGCAGAAAGCGTGGATCGTGCCGATGCGCATCCCACCCGGCAAATCCAGCACATCGGCGAAAAGTTTACGTGCCAGAATTAGATTTTTTTCATCCGGGAGCACGTCCAGCGCGCGCAATTCCGCCGCTAATGTATTCCCCGGCATCACCACCCATGCGCCGAGTTTGCGATTCAGCCTGATCGTCATCTCCGCCGCCGCCGCCCTGGTATAGGTCAGGCACAGAATTTTCTCAGGCGCCGTGCCGGCCAGCAACAGGCGCAGCAGCCGGTCCGTGAGCAGCTTGGTCTTGCCGCTACCGGCCGAGGCCACGACAAAGGCCGAAAGTTTCGGGTCGGATGCCGCGCGCTGCTGCGCATTGGCGGTCTCAATCACCGTCATTATCCGGCTCCTCCCCCGCCCATTCGGCACGGCGGGAAATGCCGGCATAAACATCGAACGCGTTCGCGCGCTTGGGGTGGGGGCTGGCCAGATAAGGCGTCCCGGCGCGGGCAAATTTTTCAAATGTTTTCGGCAGCGCCGCCGCGGCATCGTCGATCACATCTTGCAATGTCTTTGGCTTTTTAGGCTTTATCTGGCGCTCCTCGCCTGCCTCATGCCGGCCGGAAATTTTCAAATAGGTCAGCTCTGTCACAGGCCCCAAAAATTCCAGGCCGAACGCACCGGCCTGCGCCATCACCGCCTCCAGCGGCAATTGCGGCGCGCTGCCGGCTTCGACCTTCGCCACGGAGGCTGGCGTGCCGGTTTTGTAATCCATGATCATAACGCTGCCATCCTGGCGCTTTTCAATCCGGTCGGCCCGGCCGCTCAACACAAATCCGCCCGGTACATCGAGTTTCGCGCTTTGCTCCAGGCCGATCGCCAGCGGCGCGCCGTGCTCTGCCCGCCGGTCCTGTTCGGCCTGCAAAATCCAGCCGGCGATGCGCTCCATCCGCGCCGCCCACCAGTTTTCCAGCGCCGCGCGCGGCCGGGCCCGGCGCATCGCGGCCTGCAATTTCACGGTCAGAATTTGCACCCTATCCAGTGCCTCGAAATTCGTTTTGTCACCAAAAAATTCCGCCAGGCCGGCATGGACAATTTCGCCAAAGGAACTTTGGTCGCTCTCCTCGTCCAGCCCGTCCAGTTCCCGGATATTCAGGATTTTCCGGGCATAAATCGCATAAGGGTCGGCCATCAGCGTTGCGAAGTCTGAAATGCTGAGCGTTTTTGGCCGGGCGGATGTGGGTGGGCAAGGGCGTGGCTTTTCCCGGCGCTCGGGTTTTACCGGATGGTCTAACTGCCCTGCCCAGGACGCTGCATCATGCCGCGGCAGCGCCAAACCCGCACCCTCCAGCAGCGCGTTCAGCCGTGTCAGCCAGCGTGCCGGTACGGCCGGCGCCCGCTCGCGCCGTGCCGGTGCCGCCAGCACCACCTTGGCGCAGCCGCAAGCCAGGGAGAAAAAATCATGCGCCGCCTGGCCGATTTTCTGCTCCGGCGATGGCAGCCCGGCGGCCTTGCGCATCGGCCGGCTCAGCCACGGCCCAGGCTCAGCCGGCGCCGGCCACACGCCTTCCAGCAATCCGCCCAGTACCGCCACATCCACGCTCTGCAACGCGGCCTCCTGTACGCCCCAGATCGCGATTTCGGGGGTGTCCGTCCTTGGTGCGCGGCCTGCGAACCACAGCACCTGCAATAACAGCATCCAGCAAATCGGCGAGATCCTTGCCCTCGATGTCAGGCATATCCTCCAAGACGGCGAGGGCTTCGAGCAGATGTTCGGAAAGTGCCAGTCCCGCCTCGCCCGACCATAACCGCGCCGCGCCAGGTTCTTCCGGTGTTGCGGCCAGTTTTTCTCCGGCCGCCAGTAAAATGCGCAGCGCCTCGGCAGGATTTAACTGCACCGGCAAAATGGCCGGGCGCACCATGTCTTCCAGCCGTTCCAAAAAAACAGTTTCTTCCGGGTGTTTTTCCTTATTCAGCCGGAATTTTATGTCATCGAATCCCGGCCCAGGGCGTGGCCCGCGCAGAGCAAAAACCTCCAGCCTGCGCGCATGGTCCCGGCACATTTCCGGCGGCAGACCGGCCGCGGTCAGCGGGTGTTTCAACAAGGCCAGCAGGGGCAGGGGAGAGAAATCCGTCACGACGGCGCGCGCCAGAAGACGGAGAAAAACGGCTGGTGGCGTCTGCTCCAGCGGCTCACCGGCGCTGTCATCCGCTGTGATGCCGAAACGCTTCAGCGCGGCGGCCACGCGCAGGGCCAGCCCCCGATCCGGCGTGATGAGGGCTGCGGTGCGGCCCGGCACCTCCAGTGCTTCGCGCAGGATCATGGCGATGGCGGTGGCATTCGCCGCTTCGTCCGGCGCTTCCAGCTTCAGCAGCCCGGCGGTATCGAATCCTCCCGCCTGCTGCCACGTACCCAGGCTGGCTGCGGGCAATAGCGCGCAGGATAATAATTTGCTCCGTCCTTGCGGTACGCGGGAAGCCGGAGCAGCCAGATGCAAAATTTCATCCCGCCTGGCGCCGATAGCGCCGAGCAGCCGGGCGATGCCGCCTTGCGCGTGGCTGTCGTCCAGCGTCTCCCAGGCGGTGTCCGGGAGTGCGAAGTCATAACCTGGCAGGAGCAACAAACCTTGCCGTAACCCGGCCACGGTGCGTGCGAGGCGGCAAATTGCCGGATTACCTTCAGCCGCCACCATCCAGACGCGATAGGCCGGCGGATTTTGCCCCCAGGCTTTGTTCTGTGCGTCGATGAGAGCGATCTGCCGTGCCGCCGGGTTTACGCGCCCCATGCCGGCCAAAATATGCGGCCAATTCTCGGTGATTATTTTCAAAAAATCCAAGGTCGTCTGCCAATGGCTGGCGAGTTCCGCCGCCACCACGCCGGGCAGAGTTTCGCCCAGATTGACCTCCGCGTAATCCGCATCGTCCAACAATGCGCCCAAATCCGCGGCCAGAGCCCAGGCGGCATGGAGTTTTACCGGCGCGCCATTCGCCCCGTTCAGGCGAAGGATGAGTTTTGCCAGGACCGCCTGGCGACTCATGGGCGCGATGGCGGGGGGAAGGTCCAGCGCGCCTGAAAGGCTGAGCCCCGCCTCGTCGATCGCCCCCAAGGCGATGATGCGCGGCAACAGCAGCGCCCGTCCCTCATTTTGTTCGAGGAAGGCCCCGGCCAGCGCCTGCGCGGCGCGGCGACTGGGCAGAATAATCAGCCCGTCGCTGCTTGTCCCGCCCTGGCCCAGCCAGAGTTTTGCCAAAGAGGGAAGAAGAGCGGCTTCCGGCGAGAAGGCGCCGACATTCATTTTGCGTATTGCCGATTCGCGGTCGCCGTATGCATTCACGTCGTATTACCCACTTCCCGCGCCTCCAGCACGGCGTCCGCGCGGGCGAGATCATCGGGCGTGGAGAGGTGGAACCACATGCCGTCATGCACGATGGCACTTAAGCGGCCAGCCGCCAGCGCCTTGTCCCATAAATAATTCATGCTGAACGGTGCCGGCGGGGCAGCGGCAAACAAAGTGGGGGAGACGATCTGCACCCCGGCAAAAAGATAAGGGGCGACCTCACGCTCGCCCCGGCGGCGCAGACCGCCATCGCGCGGCCATAAAAAATCCCCACGCCCGGTTTCCGCCACCGCCCCGGCGGCGCGGGCGAGCAGCAGCATGACATCCATTTTTTCAGGATCGAAAGCCTCGGCCAGCCGGCCCAGCATTTCGCTCGGCCCGTCCACCCAGTAGGTATCGCCATTGACGATATAGAACGGCGCGTTTGGCAACAAGTTCTTCTCGCGCATGGCGGTGATGGCGCCGCCGGTCCCCAGAAGAGCGCTCTCCCGCAGGAGCGTGACACCGCTATACCCGGCGCAGAAATCCGCCATCTGGTCGGCCAGGTGATGCGCATTGACGAGGATGTCTTTCACGCCCGCCGCCCGCAAGCGCTCCAGCACATGGGCCAGGATCGGCCGGCCGGCGAGGGGGAGCAGCGGTTTCGGCGTGATGAGGGTAAGCGGGCGCATGCGCGTACCCAGCCCCGCACTCAAAATCACCGCTGTATCAGGACGCATCGAACCACCTTTGATCACCTTCAAGGACTATCTCACGGCCCGGAGGCTTAAGCGAGATCGTGAGGCGCAGCGCATGGGCGGGGGTGAGCGGGCCGAGCCGGTCCGGCCATTCGACCAGCACGATGCCCTCTTGCGCCTCATCCCAACCGAGTTCCTCCAGGGCGCGATGGTTATCCAGCCGCCAGAGGTCGTAATGCCAGAGGGTGGCGGCGGGTGTTTCATATTGCTGCACAAGGGTGAAGGTCGGGCTGGGAACCTGCAGCGTGGGGTCGCCGGTCAGCGCGCGGATGAAGGCGCGGGCAAAGCTGGTTTTGCCGGCGCCGAGCGGGCCTTCCAGCAGGAGCACATCGCCCGGCCTGGCGCGGGCGCTGAGTTTTTTGGCCAAATCCTGGGTGGCGGCTTCATCGGGGAGAGAGACTCGCATGGTCCCTTTTTAAGCGAAGCGCTTGATTGTGGAAGAGCACTGCGGCAGAGCACGGTACATGGAAAATTTGTTCACTGATGTGGCGATTATCGGCTCCGGGCCGGCGGGGATGTTTGCGGTGTTCGAATGCGGGATGCTGAAGATGTCCTGCGTGCTGATCGACGCCTTGGGCGAGGTCGGCGGCCAGTGCGCGGCGTTGTATCCGGAGAAGCCGATTTATGACATTCCGGGCCATCCGGGAATCGAGGCGGCGGGGTTGATTTCGCAATTGGAGGCGCAGATTGCCCCCTTCTGCGGCGCCCAGGCTTTTAGGCCAGCGGGTGGAAACGCTGACGGGTGAAAAAGGCGCATTCGTGCTCACCACCGATAAAGGCGCGCAGGTGCATGCAAAGGCCGTGATTGTGGCGGCAGGGGCCGGGGCGTTTGGGCCGAACCGGCCGCCCTTGCAGGATCTCGCGGTATATGAAGCGACGGGCGCGGTGCAGTATTACGTGAAGCGGCGCGAGGCGATGCGGGGCAAGCGCGTGGTGATCGCCGGCGGGGGTGATTCTGCGGTGGACTGGGCGTTGGCGTTGAACGGCATCGCCCGGAGCATTCACGTGGTGCATCGGCGGGCAAAATTCCGCGCGGCACCGGAGAGTGCGGCGCAACTTGATGCGGCGGCTTCGCGCGGCGAGATCGACATGGTGATCCCCTATCAGTTGCATGCGCTGCACGGCGCAGATGGCGTGCTGCAGGCGGTGGAAGTGGCGGATCTGGACGGCGGAACGCGGCGGATTGAAGCGGATATTCTGTTGCCGTTTTTTGGTCTGGCGATGGAGCTGGGGCCGATTGCGGATTGGGGACTTGATCTGGAGCGCCACCATGTCGTGGTAAACCCCGCGGCGATGGAAACGTCTGTTCCGGGGATTTTCGGGGTGGGGGATATTGTGAATTACCCTGGAAAATTGAAACTGATTCTGCAAGGATTCGCGGAAGCGGCGGTGGCGGCGCATGCGATTTACGCGATTGTGTACCCGGATGTGGCGCTGCATTTTGAGTATTCGACATCCAAGGGCGTGCCGGGCCAATAAAATGCTTTGCGCGTAGCCTTTGTCCCAAGGTCACGAAATAACAGACTGTTAATTTGATTTACGTTTGAATGTCTGTCGTCGAAAGACTTGTGACAGATGTTTGGCAATAGCCGCAGATTGCGGAGGCGGGCCGATATTTTTCGGACCGTAGGGCCTGTCACCCGAGTACCTTATGGCGCGCCCAAAAAATTAGTGATACATTTGATTCAGATCAAAGGCGTTTTCGACGGCTTCAGAGATTGTACCCTCGCATTTAACTGCCAATTTGCGCGCGTACACAGGATCATTTCCGCATGAAGCCAGATCAACTCCCCATTCCCCTTGCCCGTGCGGCAATGCGGATAATACCCGCTGGTTTGCTGCAGCGGATGATCGGCATTCTGATGCGGAGTATGCGCCACAGGCATCCGCGCCTGTTCCATAATCTTACACGGCTGGATGCTGCTGTAATTTGTATAAAACCATCCGATCTTCCACATCAATTTGTCTTGAAATTCGGGCAGGGCCCGACATCCTTGACTTTAGCTGGCGCTCGACCTCCTCCCTATCATGCATGCGTTAAAGGAAAGCTCGTCGCTCTGCTCGATTTGCTTGAAGGCCGTATCGACAGCGACATGCTGTTTTTTTCGCGCGCTATCGAGATCACCGGGGATACGTCAATGGTCGTGGCTTTGCGCAACACGCTCGACCGCGAGGAAATAAACCTTCTGGAGGACGTAACCACTCTGTGCGGGCCTTTTGCAAAACCGTCGCACAAGGCGGTTGTTTTCATCAACAAAGCCGCCGAGCGCGTGAAAGACCGCCTTGCGAAGATGTATGAAGAACGTCATCCGTCTTTGGAAAATACACATACAAAGCTCGAATGCGATGATCTCCGCGTGGAAATTCAGGCCCTGAAAACGCGTTTTGCCAAATTCGATGTCCGCGAAAAACGAACGAAAGCAGCCGCCCTATGACGTCTTCATATCTCGAGCTTGTTTGTCCCGCGGGAACGCCGGCTGCTTTGCGTGCGGCCATAACTGCCGGAGCCGACACCGTTTATTGCGGTTTTCGTGATTGCACCAACGCCCGCAATTATCCCGGCCTTAATTTCGATATGGACGAAATGACGGAAGGTGTCGCCTATGCTCATGAGCGTGGACGCAAAGTCCTGATCACCATTAACACATTTCCGCGCGCCGGTGATGAAAAACCCTGGCATCAGGCCGTGGACAATGCCGCCGCTGCTGGAGCCGACGCCATCATCCTGGCCGATATTGGTGTGCTTGATTATGCCACGCGCCGTCACCCATCCCTGCGCCGGCATCTCTCGGTTCAGGCTTCCGCTGGCAATTCCTTGTCCATCCTGTTTTACCGCGATCATTTTGATGTCAAACGCGTTGTTTTGCCACGCGTTCTATCGATAGAAGATGTCACATCGCTCATTCAACAGACAGGCATGGAAACAGAGGTCTTTGCTTTCGGCAGCGTAGGCCCGATGTCGGAAGGACGCTGTTTTCTTTCGTCCTATATAACGGGCCTTTCGCCGACCAGTGAAGGTGTCTGCGCTCCCGCCAGTCACGTTGTTTATAAAGAAGACGGCGCGTGTATGAAGTCGTGTCTGGGCAATGTTACGCTGAACCAGTTTGCCCAGGATGAACCCGCAGCGTACCCCACGCCTTGCAAGGGGCGGTATGTGACGCATGGCCGTGCTTCTTATTTGTTTGAAGAGCCGATCGGCCTGAATGCCATCGATATTCTGCCCCAACTCAAGGCAGCCGGTGTCACCGCCCTGAAAATAGAAGGCCGTCAACGCAGCCGCGCCTATGTCTCTCAGGTTGTTGGCGCTTTCCGAAAAGTTCTTGATGAGTTGGCAAGAGGTTCATCATCGGTCGTGACGAATGATTTAAAGACCGTAGCCGAAGGCGGACGCGAAACATTCGGCGCCTACAAGAAAGGCTGGCGATGACGAAACAGGCGGCAAATAGCAAGATGACTGAAACTCCAGACAGCCGCTTGACTCTCGGCCCGCTTTTTTTTCACTGGCCCGTAGAAAAACGCCGCGATTTTTATTTCCGTATCGCCGACGAAGCCCCCGTCGATTGCGTCTATCTTGGTGAGGTTGTCTGTTCCAAGCGGGAAGTGTTCTTTGAAGATTTCTTCCCGCTTGTGGCAGACAGACTTCGCAGGGCGGGTAAGGAAGTTATCCTGTCCACCCTGGCCATGGTCACGTCAGACCGTGAGATGAAAGCTGTTCGGTCCAGCGTTGAGGCTGGTTTTATGATTGAAGCCAATGATGTTGCCTGTCTTGGGGCTTTGCAGGGAAAGCCCCATGTCATTGGCCCGTTTATCAACGTGTTCAACGAAAGTACGCGCGATTTTCTTATACGCAATAACGCGAAGCGCATTGTCCTGCCCGTTGAAATATCCGCCGCCGCTATTGGTATCGTTGCGGGGGAAACCGGCGCCGTTGAAACCGAGGTCATGGTTTTCGGACGGCAGCCTCTTTCTGTCGCCATGCGCTGTTACCATGCGCGTTCGCATGGTCTTAACAAAGATAGCTGTCAGTTTGTTTGCAGCTTCGATGCAGACGGGTTGCCTGCCGATACCATCGATGGGCAATCCATCATGACGGTCAATGGCACGCAGACAATGTCGCATGGTTATGTCGTGCATTTTCATGAGCTGGCGCAGCTTCAAAAAATGGGGGTGAGCCATTTCCGCCTTTCACCCCAAGACGTGGATATGGTACAGGTTGCCAAGCTGTACCGCGACGTTCTGGATAAAAAATGCACACCGGAGGCAGCTATAGCCAGATTAAAAACCCTAACTGCGTCAGTACCCTTCATTAATGGTTTTATGCTCGCCCGCGAGGGGCTTGCATGGATTGAACACAGGGCATAGGCGGCTCAATTTAAAAGGAGGGCGCGCTCGTTTCTAGCTCGGGACTTTTTGGATTCCCACGCTACTAAATTTGTGGCCAGTTGGTCCAAAGCCTGCATCTTGGCGAATGGTATGCGTAGTTTCCGAGTTTATCGAGCCGCATCCTCAGGTGGCTATAAAGAATTGTAAACTGAGTAGACCAGGTCGTTCGCAATAATGGCTTGCTTGCCGATACGGTGGGCGAGGAAAGCCTCGTTGACGACGAGAAAATGGAGTTTCCAGACATGAAAGCGCTCATTTATAAGGGGCCATCCAAGAAGGCGTTCGAGGACCATGCGAAGCCGGAACTCACTGAGCCGACAGATGCAATCGTTAAAATATCGAAGACCACGATATGCGGGACCGACCTGCATATTCTCAAGGGCGATGTGGCCACTTGTGAGCCCGGGCGAATTCTCGGCCATGAGGGCGTTGGCGTCATCGAGAAGGTTGGCTCAGCTGTCGCGGCTTTTAGACCCGGTGACCGTGTTCTGATCTCATGCGTTACCGCCTGTGGAAAGTGTGAATATTGCCGCCGCCAGATGTTTTCCCACTGCACCACCGGCGGTTGGATTCTCGGCAACAAGATCGACGGTACACAGGCAGAATACGTTCGTATCCCTTATGCCGATAACAGCCTCTACCCAATTCCCGACGGCGCTGATGAAGACGCGCTGGTAATGTTGAGCGACATTTTGCCGACCGGCTTCGAATGCGGCGTGCTCAATGGTAAAGTTTCACCTGGAAGCACCGTTGCCATCGTCGGTTCGGGGCCGATTGGATTGGCCGCCCTGCTCACGGCCCAGTTCTATTCACCGGCTGAGATCATCATGATCGACCTCGACGATAACCGCCTGGAGGTTGCAAAGCGCTTCGGCGCCACCGCGACCATTAATAGTCACGATGGCCAGGCGGCTGCGAAACTCATGAAACTGACCGGGAACCGTGGTGTCGACACGGTCATCGAAGCCGTTGGGATTCCAGCCACATTTGAACTTTGCCAGAAACTCGTTGCACCTGGCGGGACCATTGCGAATATAGGCGTTCATGGAAAAAAGGTGGACCTGCATCTGGAATCCCTGTGGGACCGGAATATTTCCATCACCACTCGATTGGTTGATACCGCCAGTACCCCGATGCTATTGAAAATTCTACGGTCAAAAAAGATCGACCCGACGCGCCTCATCACGCACCACTTTAAACTCGCCGACATCCTCGAAGCCTATGCGACCTTCGCACATGCGGCAGACACCCGCGCGCTTAAAGTCATCATCGAGGCTTAGATATCTGGTCGAGGTTTAATTTCACGAGCAAGGTTGGCGGGGCAAAAAAGCTCCCGTTGCCGGGGCTGGGGTTTGCGGCTAAAGGGATGGCGTAGGACCCGTAGCTCAGCTGGATAGAGCGTTGCCCTCCGAAGGCAAAGGTCACGCGTTCGAATCGCGTCGGGTCCGCCAGGGTTTTCAAGGGGTTACGCGACGCTCTGTAGCCCAAGTATCGGGTTTCTACTCCAACAGAGTACCGCCGGAGCGAAATTTATGGGTCCTCCGGGCTAATTATCACAATTTCGTGATCACGCGAACAAACCACCGCCGGCCCCCAGGATTCGGCCCCGTGGCTTCGACCGTCATCCTATAGACACCTCCGGAAATCAAGGTACTATCGAGTCGGTAACGAACCGGGAATGCTATGGCCCTAAAACCATGCATAAAGTGCGGGAAAGAGGTCCCCAACCAAGCTGAGGCTTGTCCGCATTGCGGCATTAAGACCCCTAGGGGGATGTTTAACTCCAGTCCAGAACCGCCAATGCTGGCGCCTAAAGCGAACAAAGCGGTCAAGGCCGGATACTTAACCGTGAGTGGCTTTTTTGTGCTGCTCGTTGTCACTGGCCTTATAACTAACGTGGCATCTAATCCCTCTTCGCAATCTGGTGCGTCAAACTGGTCCGCCTCTGGAACCTCGACAGAAGTTCACTCCACGCGCGCAGCTTCCCCAGATGCGTCGTCCGTCGCACCTCCAGCACCAGGATCGTCAACCACAACTGTGTTTATCGGAAACCCCGGAGTGATTAACGGAACCATAATGGCCTGTCCGCATCAGCAGGACCTTGAGACATTTGAGACTACATACCATCACGCCGCCATTGCCCAAGACAAGCTCGGGAAAACTCAAGCGATCAGAGCGGCTTTGAAAGCAAGCTGCATCAAACTCCACGCAGGAGATACCGGTATAGTGATTGATGATTCTTCCTGGAAGAATCTTGATTTTATCGATCGTATGCAGATGGATAGAAATCACACTGCCTATTGGGTAGAGTCCAGCTTTGTTTCACCCATTCGGGGGCAACCAAATGAACCGCTTGGCGGGCATTAACTGATGCCGCGCGCGAATGTAAGACAGCATCGTCGACCCTGACCGCGCAATATCTCCGCTGCCTCGCCAAAACTTCGATTAGCCAAAGTTGCTTTACAGCGCGCTAATCTTACTGTGTCGGATGGCTCGTGGACGTGCGCTTCAGCTAGGCGACCGGCATGGCGGAGCCAGCGGCAGCGTTGGAGATGCTCGGCGGGTTGCCGGTTTCGGGCAGAAAGACGGTGGGCGATGATGCAAGCTAATAGGTTCGATACCGTTGAAGCGTGCCGCGCCCTCTAGACATGTCCAGGACTGTTGGTACTCTCGAATCCGCAACAATACGAGGATGCTATGGCCCTAAAACTATGCAGAGAATGCGGGAAAGAGGTCAGTGACCAAGCTGAGACTTGCCCTCATTGCGGAATCAAAAACCCAACTGACACACGGCAAGCGGTACCCTCGTCGGCCAGCGTAGCTATATCTCCCCCTGCTCAAAACAAAGCATCCGGCTCAAACATGGTTTTGATCATCGCGGGCGTAGCCGCTGGGCTGCTCGTTCTTTTTGTGTGGGTCGCTGGTAGCGGCACACCATCAACGACCTCGCCAGAGTCCACACAATCCCAAGCAGTCCAAGAGTTGCCAGAAGTCTTAAATGCGATATCAGTCGATGACTTTATGGTCGATGCCACAAAATACGCCGATCAGACTGTATCGATACGAGGGAATCGAATGTGTCTGAACGGTACTGTTTGTTATCTCTACAGCGATGGGAACGATACTCTTCGTGGCGTGATATTTGATCCATCAAAATTAAGTCGGGATGATCGCAAGATGCTCCTCGACTGCAATATTTATGCAAATAAATGTAGTGCCGTCCTTACTGCCCAAGGGGTTAGCAACGAGGCTCTTGGGCAGATTGTTCCGAACCGGATAGATTGGCTACAACAACCAACGCCACCAAGTAGTCAATAGCTTCGGGTGCGCATTCGTCGCAAAATCGAATTGGGCCTCACGCTACGCGTGCGTAGAGGGCGTAGAGGGCGTAGTTTGAAATCCACTCATCTGCGACAAATATATGAGCGACGCGGCATCGGTGACAGAAACTTCCGAGAGTTAGCCAAGGTTGCTTTACAATGCCCCAGGCAATTTAAACGAAGCCTTGCGCTCGCTGTAGCGATCCACCAGGTAATCGGACCGATCGCGCAACAGCCAGGTGAAGCGGATCAACTCCTCCATCACATCCACAACGCGGTCGTAAAGTGGTCCTGGCAGCATTCTTCCGGCCTTATCGAACTGCTCGTAAGCCTTCGGGACGCTTGACTGGTTGGGGATTGTGAACATCCGCATCCAGCGGCCCAGCAGACGAAGTGTGTTGACGGCGTTAAAACTTTGCGAGCCGCCGGAGACTTGGCAGACAGCGAGCGTGCGGCCTTGTGTTGGCCGTATCGAGCCTTCTTCCAGGGGCAGCCAGTCGATTTGATTCTTGAACACGCCGGTAATCGCGCCGTGCATTTCCGGGCTGCACCATACCTGCCCTTCTGACCATAACGATAGAGCGCGGAGTTCCTGCACTTTTGGATGATCTTTTGAAACACTGTTGGCGATGGGCAAATCGCGCGGATTAAAAATGCGGGTTTCAGCACCCATGGCACGCAGCAGCCTGTCAGCTTCCTCCACCAGCAGGCGGCTGTAAGAGCGCTCGCGCAATGAACCATAGAGCAGGAGAATGCGCGGCGGGTGCTGGGATTTAACGTTCGGTTCCAGGCGGCTGGGATCAGGCATCGCCAGCAGCTCCGGCTGCAACGCTGGCATCAGATTATCCTCGGGAAGATAACTCATGCCGCACCCAAAAACGGCAACCACAAAACCAGAGCGACTAAAACCACCAACAGTACCGGCGGCGTGATGACCAGCCCGACTCGCATATATTGTCCCCAGCTGATGGTGATGCCCTTGCGTGACAAAACATTCAACCAGAGCAGGGTGGCGAGGCTGCCGATGGGGGTGAATTTCGGCCCGAGATCGCAGCCGATGATATTGGCGTAGATCATTAACTCATGTGTCAGCGCGGGAATACCATGCGCCTGTTGGATGGACAGGGTGCCAACGAGCACACCCGGCATGTTATTCATCACCGAGGATAAAATCGCAGCACCAAAACCAGTGCCGATGGTTGCCACCCAGATACCATGCCCAGAAAGCCAAACGAGAGTGGTCGCCAGGTAATCGGTTAATCCGGCATTTCGCAGCCCATAGACCACGAGATACATGCCGAGCGAAAAGATAACGATCTGCCAGGGCGCCTCTCGAAGCACTTTATGCACAGATATGACAGCGCCACGCCCGCCCTGAAACCATCGCCCGGCCAAAGCCAGGAGCACAAGCGCACCGCCACCGGTGACCACCGAGACCGGCACCCCCAGCGGCGCAAGCACGAAATATGCGGCCAGCAAGAGCCCCAACACGGGAAAGGCCGCACGGAAGATAAGGTGGTCATGAATCGCATGGGCTGGGGCTTCAAGTTTTTCCATCTCGTAGCGCACCGGAATGCTTCGTTCGAAATAAACCCAGACCACGCCGAGTGTGGCCGCCAGGGCCACCAGGTCCACCGGCACCATAACCGCGGCATAGCGGTTGAAGGTGATGTTGAAGTAATTCGCACTCACGATATTGACGAGGTTTGAAATGATCAACGGCAGGCTTGTGGTATCCGCCACAAAGCCGGTCGCCACGACGAAAGCCAGCGTTTGGGTGGGAGAAAAATCCAGCCTCAGCAATATCGCCACCACAATCGGGGTGAGCAGCAATGCCGCGCCGTCATTGGCGAAGACCGCGGCAATCATGCCGCCGAGCAACACCACCAGGGGAAATAATTTTCGGCCATTGCCATGCCCCCATCGGGCGATATGCAGCGCCGCCCATTGGAAAAACCCAGCTTCATCCAGCAGCAGCGAAATAATGATCAGCGCGACAAAGGTGAAGGTGGCGTCCCAGACAATATGCCAGACCGTCGGCACATCGTGCCAGCCGATCACGCCGGTGAGCAAGGCGAGCACGGCACCCCCCATGGCGCTCCAGCCGATGCCGAGCCCGCGTGGTTGCCAGATGACGAAGACGAGCGTGACTAGAAAAATGGCAAGCGCCAGCATCGGAGTATCCTAAAATATGCGGTATTTGCCGTCGGTTAAATGCTGCGCTGGCCGGTGGAATCCACAACGGCCTCGCCATCTTCCTTGGCAAAAGCGCCGCGTTGCGCCTGCGGTAGAATATCCAGCACCGCTTCCGAAGGTCGGCAAAGTTTCACCCCCATTGGTGTTACCACCAATGGCCGATTGATCAGGATCGGGTGCGCCATCATGGCATCAATAATTTTTTCATCACTCAAAGCCAGGTCGCCAAGACCGAGTTCAACGTAAGGCGTACCCTTCTCGCGCAGCAATTCGCGTGGCGTGAGGCCGGCACGCGCCATTAACTGCACGAGCAGCGCGCGGTCAGGCGGCGTTTTCAGGTACTCGATGACATGCGGCTCGATCCCGGCATTGCGGATCATTGCCAGCGTGTTGCGTGAGGTGCCGCATGCGGGGTTATGATAAATGATAACATCGATGTCTGACATCAGGCGGCACCGGAACGCGGTGTTGACGATCCTTCGTCGCGGCCGATCTCGTGCAGCTTGGCGCTGAGCGCCATCTTATCGATGCTGGCGAGCGGCAAACTTAAAAACACGCCGATCCGATTTTTCATGTATTTGAATGCCTGAAGAAAGGCTTTTTCTTTTTCAACGTCAGAACCTTTAACCCCTGCGGGATCATCGATCCCCCAATGCGCTGTCACCGGATGCCCCGGCCATACCGGGCATATCTCGCCGGCGGCGTTGTCACAGACCGTAAATACAAAATCCATCGCAGGCGCACTGGGACCCGAAAATTCATCCCAGCTCTTCGAGCGCAGCCCCTCAGTTGGATACTCCAAGCTCGCGAGTAGGTTCAGGGCGAAGGGGTTCACGGTGCCGCTTGGATGACTCCCGGCAGAGTAGGCCCTGAAATGCCCAGCGCCATCCTTGCGTAGAATTGATTCCGCCAGGATCGATCTCGCGCTATTTCCAGTACAAAGAAACATCACGTTATAAAGTCGGTCGGAACCGGTATTTTCAGGCATGAGCGTTTTCCTTCGAAGAGCAGCAGGGGATAAGATCGGCGACCAATGGGGCGCAAAGTTCAGGGCGGCCACCACAGCAATCAGCCGCCAGAAACAGTGTCATTTCACGCAGCCGCTCTAAATTGGCCCGGTAGATAATCGAACGGCTTTCGCGCCGGCTTTCCACAAGCCCGGCCCGCGTGAGGATGGCCAGATGTGTCGACATCGTATTCGGCGGAACAGCCAACTCACGGGCCAGATCGCCAGCCGCGACCCCGTGCGGCTCATGCCGCACAAGCAGCTGGAATACCTCCAGGCGCGTGGTTTGCGCCAGCGAGCTAAGCGCCAGAATTGCATCGGTTGATTTCATATTTCGAGAACTATCGATAAATGTGATTGATGTCAAAGGCCGCGGCATTTGTCGGATTTAAGGCATTCACGCACCAGCGGCATAGCAGGCCATCGTATATACCCTTAAGCGCATATACAAGACAATCGTATATAAAGAAGCATGGAACAAATAGCTTTATTCTTTGCCGCACTCGCGGACCCCTTACGCCTTCGTTGCTTGGCGTTGATCAGTGGTTATGGAGAAATCTGTGTCTGCCAACTCACTCATGCGTTGGAAGCCCCACAGCCAAAAGTCTCGAAACATTTAGCGATTCTGCGCGCTGCGAACCTGATCGAACAGCGCCGTGCCGCGCAGTGGGTACTCTACAGACTGGCAGACCTCCCTGCCTGGGCTGAAACGGCGCTCCAAGGAGCCATCGCCGGTGTGGGGGATGACCCACTCCACCGTGCCGATTTACTACGCATTGCCACCGCACCAGAGGGCCCTTCTGCCCAGGTTCTTCAATCCCTAAATATGAATGTCAAGGAGACCATGCTATGGCCGCAATGATTGCCGAGCCGCGTGAATTCCATCTCAGCATCCGGGTTGCCGACCTTGGCGCCAGCACGGCGTTTTACCAGGCGTTTTTTGGCGTGGAGCCAAAGGATATGACTGCGCGGTACAGCACCTTCATTGTACCGCACCTCGCGCTGAATTTCGTGCTACTCGTGAACGACAAAGGTGGAGCGCTGGATACCTATAGCATGTACCATTTGGGCATTGGCGTAGCGGACCGGGATGCGGTGATTGAGAGCTATCACCGGGCACATGCTGCGGGAGCGGAGATCGTGAAGCCGCCACGCACCACTTGGCGCGGTACGCCTTTGCATGAACTCTGGATGCGTGATCCATCCGGTTATTTGATCGAGATTTATGCGCGAGTCACTGCCGATGAGCTGGCAGCCATGCCGAATGACAAAGAGCCGACATTTCTGGTGCCCGGCACCAAGCAGGTTCAAGCCTAACTGGCTGCGGCGTTGGGAGATGTAGTGATGCTTGAATACTCAGTTTATGCGCGCCGGGATGATACTCATGGTGGTACCGCCTTTTGCAAAGACGCAATACTTGTTTTGGACACAGACCTTGCCGGCCGGCTGGATGCCTTTAATCCGGCGGAGTTGTTTTTAGCCTCCGTGGCAGCCTGTATGCTGAAAGGTCTGGAGCGTGTTGCGCCGCTGTTATCGTTCAAGTTTTCCGGCGCGGAGATAAAGTTGCACGGCATTCGCCAGGATGCACCGCCGAAAATGCTGCGGATCGACTATGAAATCATTATCGACACCGACGAGCCTGATCGCCGGCTGGCGCTCGTGCACGAAAATATCCGCAAATACGGTACCATTTCAAATACGGTTGCCACAGCACTGGAACTAACCGGTACGATCCGCCGTACCGGGGATTGACCTGGATCAAGGACATTGCAAGTGTCACGATCTAACAGATTCCCCGGAAGGCATCGCCCTTAAGCCAACGCTGATCGCCTAATCCGGCCAAACAAAGGTTAAGCCACAAAATGAATCGTTCGTACATTCCGCTATCGCCTCTACATATGAAGGCTGCTGGATGATGAACCGGCGTAAGGGTTTTGTTATACTCGCCGCATTGTTTGTTATCGCGATAATCGGTGGCGCTGGTTTTTATTTCCTTAATGGAAATAAAGGAAATAATCGGCTGACCCTTTACGGAAATGTCGATATCCGTGAGGTTGAGGCTGCGTTCAACGATAATGGATTCGTTGCAAAACTGTTAGTTCAGGAGGGTGATCATGTCCAAAAAGGTGAGCTGATCGCGATAATGGACGATCAGCGCTATGCTGCATCGCTGGCTGCTGCCCAGGCGCAGGCAGCGAACCAAAAGCAGGTGCTGGCGGCCCTATTGGCCGGGTCCCGCCCCGAGCAGATTGTGCAAGCGAAGGCGCAGATGGATGCCCTGGCCGCCATTTATCAGAATGACGCCGCCAATTATAAACGTTATGCAACTTTGGCGCTGACCAACGCCGGCAGCCGCCAGCAACGCGATGATACCAAGGCGGCGTATGATAGTGCCAAACAAAATTATGAAGCCGCAAAGCAGGCCTATATTCTAGCGGTAAAGGGCCCGCGCCAGGAGGATATTGCCGCCGCCCAGGCAGCCTATGATGCCGCTGCCGCCCAGGCCACCCTCGCGGCTGTGGAATTGCAGGATACGAAGCTTTATGCGCCTTCGGACGGAATTATTGAAAATCGTATTCTCGAACCTGGCGACATGGCCTCGCCGCAAACGCCCGTATATACGATTGCGTTGACCAACCCGCTCTGGGTGCGGGCCTATGTGCCGGAAACGTCCCTCGGCAAGATTACGCTCGGCATGGAAGCTGATATCACCACCAACTCTTATCCCAGGCAAAATTTATCCTGGCTGGGTTGGGTATCTCTCGCCCACGGCTGAATTTACGCCAAAAAATGTGGAGACACCGGATTTGCGCGCCGAGCTGGTTTATCAGCTTCGCGTCTATGTCTGTAATTCGGACGACCAACTCCGGCTGGGAATGCCGGCAACCGTAACCATCGATCTGACGCGCGATGCAGCGAAGAATGCGCCGCGCGGCCCGGCCGTATGCGGCGGCGATGCAACCCATCACTGACACTGCGCCACTGGTCCTAGATCAGGTAAGCAGGCGCTTCATGATTGGCAAACGCGTTGTCCAGGCGCTGGATGCGGTCAGCGCAACCACTGCACCCGGCCTGGTAACCGGGCTGATCGGCCCGGATGGCGCGGGGAAAACGACGCTGATGCGATTGATCGCCGGATTACTACGTGCTGATTCCGGTTCGATCCGCGTGTTTGGCATTGATGTCGCGGCCAATCCTCTCGCCGTGCAGGGCATGATCTCCTACATGCCACAGCGGTTTGGCCTTTATGAAGACCTGACGGTGCAGGAAAACCTCAATCTTTATGCCGACCTGCAAGGGATGCCGCTGGAGCAGCGGGCGGCGCAGTATACTGAATTGTTGCACATGACCGGCCTGGCGCATTTCACATCGCGCCTTGCCGGCAAACTTTCCGGCGGAATGAAGCAGAAGCTGGGCCTCGCCTGCACCCTCATCCACCCGCCGCGCCTGCTGCTGCTCGATGAGCCAACGGTGGGCGTTGATCCAGTATCGCGCCGCGAACTCTGGTCGATCGTCGATCATCTGGTGCGCGGTGCCGGAATGAGCGTATTGCTCTCCACCGCCTATCTCGACGAGGCGGAACGCTGCGACGAAGTTCTGCTCCTGCATGAAGGCAAATTGATCGGCGCGGGCCCGCCGGGTGATTTTACCAAGGTAATGGCCGGCCGCAGTTTTCAGGTCCGTGCACCCAATTTGCCGAAACGCGCATTGCTGACAGCACTAGCCGGTCGCCCCGGTGTCACTGATGCGGTGATCCAGGGCGAGACCGTCCGGATAGTGCTCGACATCGGCGCAACGCCTGAACTTGTGCGTGAGGCCGGCCTGACGGATATCAGCGTCACGCCAGTGCCGCCACGCTTTGAGGATCGGTTCATCGACCTGCTAAAATCCAAGGCCGGAACTGCGGAACCGGGTACGACACCGTCACCCGTCACGAGCACGCCGCCATCCAAACCAAAATCAACGCTCAAAACTGGAACAGTGATCCAGGTTGAACAACTCATCAAGCACTTTGGTGATTTCCTTGCCGTCGATGACATCAGCTTCGCGGTCCAACGCGGTGAGATTTTCGGCCTGCTCGGGGCCAATGGTGCTGGCAAATCCACGACCTTCCGCATGCTGTGCGGGTTGCTGCCGGCTTCCAGCGGTACGTTGCGCGTCGATGGCTTCGATCTGCACACGGCCGCCGCAACGGCGCGTGGCCGGCTGGGCTATATGGCGCAGAAATTCTCGCTGTATGGTGATTTGTCGGTGATGCAGAACCTGCGCTTCTTTAGTTCCGCCTATGGGCTTACTGGCGCGCACCGTGCCGCGCGGATCGACTGGGCACTCACCGAGTTCGAGCTTGGCCCGCTTCAGGATGCCACCAGCCGTGACCTGCCACTCGGCTTCAAGCAGCGCATGGCGCTTGCCTGCGCCCTGATGCACGAACCTGATATTCTGTTCCTGGATGAACCAACCTCGGGTGTGGACCCGCTGGCGCGGCGTGAATTCTGGCAACGCATCAATGCAATGGCCGATGCCGGGGTCACCGTTTTGGTCACGACGCATTTCATGGATGAGGCAGAATATTGCGACCGCCTGGTGATTATGGGGCAAGGCCGTATTCTCGCCGAGGGCAGCTCGGAATCGCTCAAAGATGCCTGCCGGAATGAAAGTCATCCTAACCCTTCAATGGAGGATGCTTTTATTGCCTTGATCGAAGCCGATACAGCGCGCAGCACCGCGCAAGGCAAGGCTGCATGAAACCCGGAATATGGATGCGGCTGCGGGGCCTGATCCACAAAGAGACCCTGCAAATTCTGCGCGACCCGTCATCAATTGCCATTGCTTTTCTGCTGCCGGCCATTCTGCTGCTGCTGTTTGGCTATGGTGTGTCGCTCGACGCAAAGCACGTGGCACTTGGCATTGTGGTGGAACAGCCGAGTGCCGCGGCTTCGAGTTTCACCGCGCAATTTTCGAACTCGCCCTATTTTACCCCGCGTAATTTCCCGAACGCGGATGCGGCGCAAACCGCGTTATCGCATGAAACAATCTCCGGCTTTGTCTGGCTGCGCGGCGATTTTGCCCGCCGCCTCGCCGCCGGGAAAAGCCCCGATATCGGTGTCTTTGTCGATGGCATTAATGCCAATAACGCAAGGCTCATCGAAAACTACGTGCAGCAGAGCTGGGCAATCTGGATCGCCTCACAAGCCGCGGCATCCGGCGTGGCGGACCCGGTGCCGATCGCGGTGCAGCCGCGCATCTGGTTCAACCCGGCGGTGCGCAGCCGCGATTATCTGGTGCCTGGCCTGATCGCCGTGATCATGACACTCACCGGCGCTCTGCTCACCGCATTGGTGGTTGCGCGCGAATGGGAGCGCGGCACCATGGAGGCGCTGATGGTCACGCGCGTCAGCATGAACGAGATTTTGGTTTCAAAGGTGGTGCCGTATTTCGCGCTCGGCATGAGCGGCATGGTGATGGCCGTGGCCATCGCGGTGTTTCTCTTCGGCGTGCCACTCCGCGGCTCACTCCTGGTTCTCACCTTCGCCGCCAGCCTGTTTATGCTGGCATCACTTGGCATGGGACTACTCATCTCGACCATCGCTAAAAATCAGTTCGTTGCGGGGCAGATCGCGATTATCACAACCTTTCTGCCCGCCTACATCCTCTCCGGTTTTATTTTCGATATCGGCACCATGCCGGCGCCGATCCAAATGATTACGCATATCGTCGCCGCCCGCTATTTTGTCGCCATTCTGCAAAGCCTGTTCCTCGCCGGTACGGTCTGGTCGGTCCTGCTACCTAACCTTTTGGCATTGCTGATCATGGCGATATTCTTTCTTGGCGCGGCGAGGCTGGCCGCGCGCAAACGGCTGGATTGATCCCATGCTCCGCCGCGTTCTCGCTTTGATCATTAAAGAGTTCCTCGCCATTCTGCGTGACGGCAAAAGCCGCATGGTGCTGGTCGGCCCGCCGTTGATTCAGCTCGTCGTGTTCGGTTACGCGGCGAGCTACGATCTCAATCACGTGCCCTTCGCGGTATATGACCAGGACCGCAGTGTCGCGGCACAGGATCTTGTGGCCCATTTTTCCGGCTCGCGTGCATTCACCGAAGTCGCCGTGCTGAAAAGCGACAACCGGATAAAGTCACTGATCGATTCACGGCAGGTAGAGATGGTGCTGGTCATCGATCCTCGCTTCAGCCGCGACCTGTTGACCCACAAACCCGCACCGGTGCAGGTGATTGTCGATGGCCGCAATTCAAACACGGCCTTACTCATCCTCGGCTATGCCAATACGGTCATCACAGGTTACAGCCAGAGCTGGACAGCCACGCATGGTGGTCCATCGCCACCGGCTCAGCTCGACCCGCGCGCGCTCTTCAACCCTAACCTCGATTCTCACTGGTTCATCATTCCGGGAATCGTCGCCTGCTGACGCAAGTTGTTACGCTATTGGTCGTGGCTCTATCGGTGGCGCGGGAGCGCGAGGCCGGTACATTCGACCAGATTTTGGTTACCCCGATGCGGCCTATCGACATTCTACTCGGCAAGAGCATCCCCGGCCTGCTGATTGGATTGATTGAGGGGAGCGTTATCATCCTTGCCACGGTCTTCTGGTTCAAGGTGCCGCTTTATGGCGGCTTGCCGCAGCTTTACCTGGGACTATTGCTCTTTGTCCTGGCCGTCACCGGGATTGGTCTGATGATCTCCTCGCTCGCGGCCACCCAGCAGCAGGCCTTGCTCGGTGCGTTTTTATTCATGGTACCTTCGATCATCCTCTCCGGCTTTGCCACGCCCATTTCCAACATGCCGGTGATCATTCAATATCTTACCTGGATCAACCCGATGCGTTACGCGTTGGTGATCATCCGCCGCAGCTTCCTCGAACATCCAAGCTTTATATCTCTGATGCCGCAATATTTACCGATGGCGGCACTGGCGCTGGCAAGCCTGGTCGCCGCAGGCTGGCTGTTCCGCAAACGCGCGGTATAGGGATAATTTTACATCGGCGAGGCAGCCCGTTTTCACGAGAGGGTAGATATCAGACGATACGAAAGGCACACGCACAGGATGCCTCCTTGATCTTTTGTTTCGTGCCGCAAGACCAGCTGGCCAGTACCTTACCCTGGTGTAACGTGAAAAAGCTTAGCCGAGAGACCTGTAGAGAACATTGACTTAATTCAACTTCACACCCGTTCCACCAGGGGTCAGCTCTGACTTGGTTGCACTGCGGTAGCTACCCATATCCAAAATATCCTATCAGGGCATGGCTCTCCTTTTCGGGAAATCGAGGCCGAATTCCGACACGAATTGCCGCATTGAGATGCGGGGCTGAATGGTAAGAAAAAGGACCGTATAATGGCGAAAGCAACCGACGAGACCACCACTCAGCCCCCAATCCAACCCCAGAAGACCATTGGGCTGTTGACCAGCGGGGGCGACTGCGCTGGCCTCAACGCCGTTATCCGTGCCGTTGTCGCCCGCGCCGTGCAAGGTTATGGCTGGCGCGTTTACGGTATCCACCACGGCATCATGGGATTATTACGCCGTCCGCTCGAGTTCGAGGAGCTCAACCCGCGTAGTTCAAACGTCAATATCCTGCGCCTGGGCGGCACTATCCTTGGCACGACGAATAAGGGCAATCCTTTCGCCTTCCCGATGCCGGATGGCACGCTGATGAACCGGTCGCAGGAAGTGATTGATGGCACACGCCAACTCGGAATCGACGCGCTGATCGGTGTCGGCGGGGATGGAAGCTTCACAATTCTACGCCGGCTCGCGCAAGAGGGCGGCATTAACCTCGTAGGCATTCCCAAGACGATCGACAATGATATCGGGGCGACCGAAAACTCTGTCGGGTATGACACGGCGGTAATGGTCGCCACCGAGGCTCTCGACAGGTTGCAGCCAACCGCGGCAAGCCATGACCGGGTGATGATCCTCGAGGTGATGGGCCGCGATGCAGGCCATATCGCTCTCGCCGCCGGCATAGCTGGTGGCGCCGATGTCATCCTCATCCCCGAGATTCCCTACGCGATAGAGGTGGTGGCTGCGCATATCGATCGGTTGCGGCGGAGTGGACGGAACTTCGCCCTCGTCATCGTCGCGGAAGCCGTCTCCGCGCCATCTGGCGGCAGCGTTCTGCAGCAGCACATAGGCGGTACCGCGACCTATGGAGGCATCGGTCATATCCTCGGCGAAGTGATTACCGCGCTCACCGGCGCCGAGACCCGGGTCACCGTCCTTGGTCATGTGCAGCGCGGCGGCCCGCCGACATGGAACGACAGGCTCATAGCCTCGGCCTTCGGCGTCCATGCCGTGGACCTCATCGCCAAAGGATGCTTCGATCGCATGGTCGCCTGGCAGAACCGCAGTGTCGTCGATGTGCCGCTTGCCACGGCAATAGAAAGCCCGAAGCTGGTGGATCCTGACGGCACCTTGGTGCGCACCGCGCGTGGTCTCGGCATCAGCCTCGGCGATGCCTGAGACGGGCCGTTATGCCACGCTGAATTTTTATCTCACCGCTTCAGCCGACGGCATAACGGTCGACGCTCGAAGACTTGAACGCGGCGGTGCTCCGGCTTATGCGCTGATTTCCAAAGCAGAAGGAGTTGCGCCATGATCCCCACTGTTCACCTGCCGGACGGCACGGCAGTGCCCGCGCTCGGCCAAGGCACCTGGTATATGGGCGAGACACGCGGGCAGGCGAAAGCCGAAGTGACCGCGTTGCGCGAAGGGATCGATCTGGGCTTGACGCTGATCGATACCGCGGAAATGTATGCCGAGGGTGGCGCCGAACGCGTGGTCGGCGAGGCGATCGCCGGTCAGCGCGAGCGCGTGTTTCTGGTCAGCAAAGTCTACCCGCACAACGCCTCGGCCACGGGCACGGCAAAAGCCTGCGCCGCCAGCCTAAAACGGCTCGGCACCGACCGGATCGATCTGTATTTGCTCCATTGGCGCGGCGGGCATTTTCTGTCCGAAACGGTTGAAGCCTTCGAGCGCCTGCGTGAGGCCGGCCATATCCGCTATTGGGGCGTGTCGAATCTCGATACCGATGACATGGAGGAGTTGGCGTCAGTCTCGCAAGCAGGCGCCTGCGCCACGGATCAGGTACTCTACAATCCCGACGAGCGCGGCATCGAGTTCGACCTGATGCCCTGGTGCCGTAAACACCGCATGCCGATCATGGCCTATTCGCCGCTTGGGCAGGCGGGAAAGCTGCTGCGCTCGCCAGCCCTCACAAGCGTGGCGCAGCGTCATGGCGCCACACCGGCGCAGATCGCGCTGGCCTGGAGCCTGCGCGATGGTGCGACGATCTCGATCCCGAAAGCCGCGACCCTGGAGCATGTGCGGCAGAACGTGGCGGCCGCCGCCCTCAAACTGACCGCGGAGGACCTCGCGACGATCGACGCTTTCCATAAGCCGCCCCGCCGGAAGCAGCCACTAGCGATGCTTTAAGAGAGTCCGGCCAGTCGGCACCGAGGATGACTGGCGCATATCCGGTCATGCTATCACGTATTTTTTCGGGAGCTTGCCATGAGCTATGTCGATAAAATCCTTCAGCCCGGCGAAATTGTGCTGAGTAAGACGCGGCTGCACTGGTTCATCTATCTCCGGTCGATCATAACGATCGTATTGGCCATCGTTGTTTTGGCTGCGGGAGCCTTCGCCGCACCGGACATACGGCCCTATGTCCAAATCGCCGCGGCTGTGCTCGGCTTGATCGGTTTGTGGCGTCTTTTCATGGCTTGGATCAGACGAAGCTCGACGGAATTAGCCGTTACCAATCGCCGCGTCATCCATAAAGCGGGGTTCTTCAGCCGCAGTACGCAAGAGATGAACCGCGAGAAGGTTGAGAGCGTCGAGGTTCAGCAACCGCTGACCGGGCGAATTTTCAACTATGGCACCATTATTGTGCGCGGTGTCGGCAGTACCTGGGAGCCGTTTGCCCACATCGCCGATCCATTGTCGTTCCGGAGCAGTATCACGGCCGTTTAGAGCGCGGAGCGATTTAACCTGAAACGATCAGGCTGGACTCTGGTGGTGGTATGGCTCACTCTTAATTCAATCCAGTTTCTATCCAGCCAACGGGGACCAGGGCGGTTTCAATGTCAAAAGCGAGGCATATATAGGCCCTGGCTCGGCAACAGCACCGCGCTCGACAATAAGGACATTTGGCATGACCAACGCCCCAGGCTTCCCCGGAATCGAGCCGCGTTGGACTACGAGCGCAAAAGACGGCGTGGGCACCGCGCTCTCGCCGCGTAGCACGGTGTGGTTTACGCATAGCCACGGCATTCTTGATGAAATCTATTATCCGGGTGTGGACAGGGCCTGTACGCGCGATTGCGGGCTGATCGTGACCGACGGCATGGCAGGAGGCTTTTTTGCCGAAGAGAAACGCCACGCGGTCAGCAAGACCCGCCGCTACGCGGATGGGGTGCCACTGTTCAACATTACCAACACCTGTAAGCAGAAGCGCTTTACCATCGAGAAGCATGTTGTTGCGGACCCGATACATGACTGCGTACTCCAGCAGGTCCGGCTGATCCCTGGTGCGGGAATAACTGGTCTGCGATTATTCGTGCTGCTTGCCCCGCATCTGGTGAATGGCGGGGCGCACAACACCGGATGGCTCGGCGATTACAAGGGAGCGCAGATGCTTTTTGCAACCGGCGATGGCACATCATTGGCGCTTGCATGTTCGACCGGGTTTTCGGCGCGCAGCGTGGGCTTTGTTGGCGCGTCCGACGGCTGGCAGATTTTGCAACGCAATGGGTATCTCGCCGAAACTTATGACCGCGCTGCCGACGGCAACATCGCCCTTGTTGCCGAGATCGATGCGACCGCGCCCTTGCTGCTGGCCATCGGATTCGGCCGCACACCAGAGACGGCGGCGTTCCAGGCGGCTGCCAGCCTTGTGCGCGGCTACAAGCGGGCCGAGGCGGGATACGTTATGAACTGGCGGAACTGGCAAAGCGGGTTGCAACCCCTCGATCCGGCACACAAGAGCGCACCGCATAATTATTACAGGGTGAGCACCGCCATGTTGCGCTGCCACGAAAGCCCGCTCTTTCCAGGCGGCTCAATCGCCAGCCTGTCGATCCCATGGGGGGCAAGTAAAGGCGACGATGATCTCGGCGGTTATCATCTGGTGTGGCCGCGCGATCTGGTCGAAACCGCCGGTGCGTTGCTCGCCTGCGGGGCGCTTGGCGATGCGCGGCGCGCGCTCGATTATCTGCGAGTCATTCAGGAGGACGATGGGCACTGGCGGCAGAATACCTGGCTCGACGGCTCGGCCTATTGGGACGGAACGCAGATGGACGAAACGGCATTCCCCATTTTGCTGCTCGATCTTGCTTTTCGTAACGGCGCGGTGCCGGAGGTTGAGCTCGCCGAATATTGGCCCATGGTAAGGCGTGCCTGCGCCTTCATCATCTGTAATGGGCCAGCGACGGACCAGGATCGGTGGGAGGAGAATGCCGGTTACACACCGGCCACGATCGCGGTGGAAATCGCAGGCTTGCTCGCTGCCGCCGATCTCGCCGAGCGGATGGATGAGCACGCCGTCGCGGCTTTTTTACGAGAGACCGCGGATGCGTGGAATGCCGATATCGAAAGCTGGATCTACGTGACTGGCACCGATCTGGCAAAAAAATGCGGCGTGGCGGGGTATTATCTGCGTCTTGCCGGCGAAGGAGATCGCGACTTGTCGGGTGTGCCGGCGCATGGGCGTATCGCCGTGCGCAATCGTCCGGCAGGCGATTCCGAAATTGCCGAGGACGAACTCGTGGGCGCCGATGCGCTGGCCCTGGTGCGGTTTGGCCTGCGGTCAGCCGACGATCCACGCATCCGCGATACGGTTACCGTCATCGACCATCTGACCCGGGTGGAACTTCCGCAAGGACCGGTCTGGCGGCGCTACAACAGCGACGGCTATGGAGAACATGACGACGGGCGGCCGTTCGACGGCACAGGGCATGGACGCCCATGGCCGTTGCTAACTGGCGAGCGCGCACATTACGCGATTGCCGCCGATGACATGGCGCAAGCTGAGCAATTGCGCAAAACAATAGAGAGCTGCACCAGCGAGGGCGGGTTACTGCCCGAGCAGGTCTGGGATGGCGATGATATCGTGGATCGGGAGCTGTTTCGCGGCCGCCCAACTGGGTCGGCGATGCCTCTGGTCTGGGCGCATGCCGAGTATGTGAAGCTGCTCCGTTCCCTGCGCGACGGCGCGGTCTTCGACCTACCACCGCAGACCGTGCAGCGTTATCTGGTCGAGAAGACTCAGCCACTCTGCCGCGACTGGCGGGAGAATTGGCGGCGGAGCCGGATGCCAGCGGGGCAGGTACTGCGTGTCGAACTTGATAGTCCCTGGCGTTGTCCGCTGGAGCGATGATGATTGGGCAACCGTGCATGAAACACCAACAGGTGATGCCGGGCTTGGGATTCATGCCGCCAAATTGCAAACCACATCGCTCCCTGCCGGTTGTTTCGTCGTCTTCACATGGAAGTACGCCGACGGCCGCTGGCGTGGGAAAAATTTCACCGTGGCGATCATCGACAAGTTTGATGGCCACGCATAGACGAGCTACCGTATCCGTAAGGGAAAAAGACCGGGCAGTATCACCCCCCCGGACGGTTTTTGCTTGAGCCAGCCCACGATGGAGGATCGCTCGCGGGGAACAATTCTTCGCCTGCTTCGTCGACTTCATCTACAGACGACGTGGGAGACCGCAAAGCAAGTGGCTTACGCAATTGGACAATATGCTGCACATCGTCCGCGTCCATGGCTTCAAAACTTTTTAATACGCCATTTATTTCATCAACGAATATAACCTTGGGCCGATGGATTATGTGTTCTAAACCATCGAGCGAAATTACAAGGATGTCATTTTTGTGATCATAGGTGACACCCATGATCCGCAACCACTCCGCTTCGGTCTGATTACCAAGATTCAGAGATGAAACCTTGATCTCCGCTTGTTCCACAGGCAAATTTTTGGAAAGCCGATCGAAGTACGGCCCCCAGTTTTCTTTATCCAATTTCTTTATAGCCATTTTTCCGCTCCTTTTTCTACGGCCTCAATACATAGGCACATAATCATCTTTTTCCACTTCGATCTTGGCAGGATTAGACCAGATGTTCACCTGGATTAGGAGAGACTTGCTTCGGACAAGTGGAGAGTCTTTTTGATATGAACAAGGAACTCGATGACCCAGTACAAACGGTTTGCTAAGAAATTTGGAGATTCGCCCGAACGACAGCGGCGGCACGCTCGCCCTAGAGTGGGCGGTGAGCATGGACATGCTAATGATTAGCGCCGCCGCTTGCGTCCTGTATCTGCCGCAACACCGCATCCAGGTTAAACGAGGCCGGCTTCTGGCGGGGCGGGAATTTCTTGAACTCCTCGATCTGCCCAGCCACGAGCGCCTGCATGCCATAGAGCAGGAAGGTATGGCTGATGACCCAGTCCCAGTAGGTGTTGGAGTTCTCATCGGCCCGCTCGAATGGGTCTTGGCGGAGGTTGAACATCTTCGGTGCCCTCAGCTTCACGAAAGGTTCAAACCAACACGCCAATTGTTTGGCACGCTGCTCCATGAGCACCATTTTCCAATCGCCGCCGCGGATGGCCAGGACATCCCCATCGTCACTCATGTAGAATAAAAATTTCCGGGGACTCTCCTTCGTCTCGCCGGTCAGATAGGCAAGCATGTTGAGCCCGTCGATATGTACCTTGAAGGTTTTGTCGCCGGCCTTGTGCCCTTCGAGTAGTTTTACGTTGATCTCCGGTTCTCCTGCGGCGGCCAGTAGCGTCGGCAGCCAATCCTGGTGGGACACAATGTCGTTCAGAACAGTGCCCGGTTTGATCTTGCCCGGCCAGCGCACGAACGCGGGCACGCGCCATCCACCCTCCCAGTTGGTGTTCTTCTCGCTACGGAAGGGCGTGATCCCGGCGTCCGGCCAGCTATTGTAGTGCGGGCCGTTATCTGTCGAGTACATCACGATCGTGTCTTCGGCGATGCCGAGTTCATCGAGCTTGTCCAGCATCTGGCCGATATGCTCGTCGTGAGCGACCATGACATCGTTGTAATCCCCCTGCCCGCTCTTGCCCTTATGTTTGTCGGCGCGGTGAGTGCGAAAATGCATGGCCGTGGTGTTGTACCACATGAAAAACGGCTTGCCTTCCTTGTGGGACTTGTCAATGAAACCGAGCGCCCTTTCGGTGACCTCGTCATCGATGGTTTCCATGCGTTTCTTGGTCAGCGGCCCGGTGTCCTCGATCGTCTGCCCGCCCTTGCCGTCAGCCAGGCATTGCAGCACGCCGCGCGGGCCGAACTGCTTCTTGAATTCCGGGTTCTTGGGGTAGTCTGGATTCTCGGGTTCTTCCTCGGCATTGAGATGGTAGAGATTGCCGAAAAACTCATCGAAACCATGCATCGTTGGAAGGAACCGGTCCTTGTCGCCGAGATGATTTTTGCCGAACTGACCGGTGACATAACCCAATGGCTTGAGCAACTCGGCGATGGTTGGGTCTTCCGCGCTAAGACCGATATCGGCTCCCGGCATCCCAACCTTGGTCAGCCCGGTGCGGATCGGGTTCTGGCCGGTGATGAGGGCGGCGCGGCCGGCGGTACAGCTCTGCTGGCCGTAATAGTCGGTGAAGGCCACGCCTTCGTTACCAATGCGGTCGATGTTGGGAGTCCGGTAGCCCATTTGGCCGCGGCTATTGTAGCTGATGTTCCACCAGCCAATATCATCGCCCCATAGAATTAGGATGTTTGGTTTTTTTGTCTTAGCCATTTGCGGTCTCCTGGTTATTGGAAGTTACATTACTTTTACACAACAACGTGACAGTGTAGCTTTCGACACTTTTCGTATTGACCATTTCGGCCTTTCTGGACTTTTCCTTGCATGTGCCATTGTGACGGTCTCCTCACTCAAACGGGCCGATGTGAAAGAGCATGCTTATGATTACCGTGATGCCGATCCCAAGAAGGATCAATGCGGTTATGAGCGTGAACGAAGCCGGGAATGGGCTCTTGCCCTGGATGACGCCATCTTTGATCAGTTGCTTGCGCTCGCTGCGCAACCCATACATGAATTGTCCATGATAGATGATGCCTATGGCGAGCATGATGATGCCTAGCAGGACCAGCGCTATGCCGAAACGCCGCCCCGGATCAGCGCCGGCTTTCAGTAGATTTTCTGCACTGAGGTTACGGAATACCTGAAAGATCGTGAATCCGAAGCTGATGAGCGAAAGGGACGTTCGGATCACCGACATCAGCGTGCGGTCCGCGCTCAAGCGCGTACGCTGCAATGACAAACTCGTGTTCCGAGCCGACAATTCGAATGAAGTGGCGGGCGGGCTCGACGTCGAGGTCACGTGTTCATTGGTCATAACGATGTCCTTTGTGGTTAGGCATCGCCGCGCCACCGGCGTGCAATACGCGCGGCCGGTCCACGCAGCAGCACATACGGGATAAAGGCGAGCAGGAGAGCGATGATCACCGCCTGACCCGGACGGAATGACTTGAGCACGAAGATCTGGTAAATCCCGTCCATCACGAGCCCCAGAAGAATGATCCGGGCGGTGGAGATCAGTCCTTCATACAGGCGGCTACCACGTTCCGCCGAATTGGCGATAATGGCCCAGAGATAGGGAGAGCGCCTCGCCCGCGCGTCCTTAATGCCATCGCGAGTTGCGACAATCGCCGCCATGGCGGGCTGGAGAATGAAGCGGAATGTCATGGGCCCGCCGGGACGTTCGAGAAGTTCATGCCAGAGAACCCGTAACGCTGTCGGAGTGCGGCTGTAGCGGATTAAACCAAAAATGAGCAAAGCAATTATCAGCGCGATAACCAAACGAGCCAGCACGATTTGCCTCTTCGATGGGCCCTCAGGCATCAAGCAGACCTCTCTTCCTGCATGACGAATTGAAAAAGAACCACGACGTTAGAGACGTGTCCCTTTAAGGTTGCATCTTGCTCGTTGTAATCGTTACTGCCTGAAGATACTCAATTTGCACGTTGTCGCCCGGCTTCAACTGACTGGCAAACTCTTGCATCGCCGGCCTGCGCACCAGAATCGTATGGGCAACGCCATCCGCCCCCGTAACCGTAACCGTATGGTTAGCATTATCCACCGCGTCCACGCGAACAGTCGCACGAACCACTGAATAGGCCGCACCCGCGGGCAACTCGCCACGCGCGGCCCGGACCGCGCCGGCTTCACCCGATGGGGCGGCAGACATTGCTCCCGGGAGGCGCGACCTGGGCAGCAACTGCCTCCTGATAGGTGACCTCCACCTGATCTCCGGCGTGAAGCTGTGCGAGGTTGCGTACTCCAGGCCCGGCTGTGACGGTGAGATAATTGCCCGATGGGTCGCTCAACAATATCTGGCGCGTGGTTCGATCTATCGATTTCGACCGTGGCAACGCCGGTAACGGCCTGCTGAACCATCGTAGGCGGCGGCGCTCCTGCGGACGACGAGTCTGCTGCCCATGCGGGGCCGGATATCATGCCGGCTGCGCTAACAACCATCGCGCCAACCGCTGCAAGCGAGAACCGATGCAGTGAATAATTCCATTTCATAATGTTTCTCCCGTTCTAAAAGTTCGTATTTTCTATGCTGTAGGTAATGAGTTCATGGGCCTTCGGGGTGTCTGCCGCTGCCCCTTGGTGCACAGTTATTACGGCTATCAGCCGGTACCGCCGCCAATGGAACGACCGAAGCGGCGGCCGAACTCATAATTGACAAACGATTGCAGCAGAAACTTCCCGCCTGACAACTATCCCGGCTTGCAATCACACATAAGCGTAATCTCTATAGGAAATTACCGGGATTTGTAATTGATCTATATCATGTGAAGCAAGGCTCAATGAACAATTTCATAAGCCCATCGGATAACATTATATTAAAATAACATTACTTGCGGCCCGCTGCCGCACCATACCGTTAAAAACATGACCAAACGCAAAGCATCCCTTATGTAAGTCGCGCGCGATGTTGGCCGCCGAAAAAACCAAGAGTACCGTTAACAAAAACATTACATATGTTTTATCGAAATCTTGGCGCCAGCCTGTGGTTTTAACCCTCTTGTGGACAGTCACAGCAAAAATCTGGACTTCAACATTGATATCGATATCAATGTTGAATTTCTGCTTTCAATCTATGTCGTTCTAGCAATCATGACAATCACATGGAAAGAAACCCATGGCTAAGCACAAAGCGCATACGGCCGCGAAACCCGTTACCCCCCCTGCCCACCTTAATGCAATTCCTATAGCGCGCTCGCCAACCGAACTTATGGAGGCCGGCAAGCGGCTGCGTGAGGCTTTGCCGCGGCTTGCGCACAAGACCTGGAAGAAGCCTCAAAAACGCGCCGACCCTATCGCGCAATTGCAGGCCTCAGATGCCGAACGACTTCCCGAACTGGTGCCGGTGCGTTACGGGAGGATGCTGGTTTCGCCTTTTACTTTCTTCCGCGGCGCCGCCGGCGTGATGGCCGCCGATCTCGCCACCACGGCCTCAACCGGCCTGCATGTGCAGGCCTGCGGCGACTGTCATCTGCTCAACTTTGGCGGTTTCGCAACACCCGAGCGCAACATCATCTTCGACATGAACAATAAAGTGTGCTCGACAAAATATGCCGGCGGGCATAAGCAGCGCGCCCAGAGCGCAAACCGCGCGAAAATGGGTCGAACACGAGAAGTGCCGCCAATGCGAACATGTACAAGTAGAAGATAAGGCCGAAGTACCCAAGAGGAATGTCGAAAATGCGCGCATTCAGACTGTTAACGACCGTGTTGCATCCATCGATGGGAGGGGGACACCATAGCAACTGGCCCCTAAATATCGCATAGGAATCATAAAACGCGTCAGCTGGATCAAACGCGGACGACATGAGGTACGGGGCGACGGTGGCCATGTTTCTATTCATTCTGATACCTCCTGAATAGCTAACGAGGCTGCAGAAAACGCCGTGATCACGACCGCATTCTGGTGTTAAGGCGAATCGATAATCAGAGGTAGACGCACAAAATTGTTCCGCTGTCACGCAGTCATGTAAGACGCGAACTGTCGCGTGAGGGATCAATGGCCGCTATAGAGCGAATTTCGGCGGCTTCCTCCTCGGCCGAACACACCCATTGATGAGCGGCGGCTGAACCGGCCGCAATCGCGGCGAAGCCCGGACCACCCAGCCTCGTCGGGCATATGACCGAGAAGGGTCGAGGGACTTCCCTGCAGAGCACTCTTAACCGGGCAGTGTCCGTAGGGTCAATACCATTTAGCACACGTAATGCAGCACCGCGCCCGGGAAGAGGCGGAACGCATCGGCCATCGCCGAGGCGTCCGTCGTCCACGGTGAAATTCTCGCGCATAGAGCAGGTTGGTTGGGTGCGTGCGGAGGAGGAAGACCGAGATCGAGCGTGGTATCGCCCACGCGGGTTTGCCCCCAACGGCAGCGTGCCAGGGCGCTAGTCCGAGCGACGCCGCGAAGAGGCGGCCTGCGACCGCGATCGCGCGCGCCTGCCCGTCGACCCCTGCGCGAACGCGACCACGTGGTCGGCACGCGCGCCGGTCGCGGTGACCGGTCGGTAGTCACCGAGTAGCCAGCATTTCGCTGTGCGCCGCGCGGTAGCGCAACAGCCGATGCGTCAGCCACAGCTTCCGGCGGTAGATGGCCTGGCGTGGCGAACCACGACGGGATCGCGTTCAGGTCACCGCGAACGCACGGTCCGCGCGCGAGCCTCGAGCTGCGCGAGCTGCGGTCCAGGCGGTCGGCGGCGTCCACCACCGCAGCCGGTTGTCGAGATCAGCGAGCCGGAGCTGAGCCGAACTTCGTGGCCCTGGTAGAAATCCGGCACGCCGGCGCCGCGAGCTTGACCAGCGCCATGCAGGAAGCTGTCGAGCAAAGCGAACCACGCGAAGCCAACGCGCCCTCGGCGGCGAAGGTCGGCCGAGGAACCGTCGGTCGCCGCCGTCGAGCAGCGCCGCCACAAACGATGCAAGTGCCGCCTCGTAGTCGGCATCACCAGAGCCGGCTACCATGTCGAACTTCTACGGCTTCGCGCGCCGCCTTCGCCATGTACTGCTGGATGCGCTCACGGTATTGCCGAAGGCGCGGCGTCGATGGCGCCGGCGGGACGAGTGCCGACGAGCGTCTGGTAGAGCAGGTATTCGTACCGCAAGGCCCTCCTCGTAGCCGACCTGGCGTTTATGCACGCGGTTCTGGCGGCTCCAGCGGCGGACGATCCGTTGCCACGCGTCGGGAGGCTCCGAGATCACGTCGATCCGCGCACGCACGTCCTTCGACCGCTTGTCAGTGCGTCGAGGGTCGGCGGCGTTGCCCGGCCGCTGCACGCGCGCTCCTGCGTCGCGTTGTCGAACGCTTCGACCGTCTGGTCCCGAACTGATTGAGTGCCGACGTAGGGTTCGAGCGCGACGAGGCGGTTGAACGTGTTCAAGGCCGTGTCTTCGACGCCCTTGGCGGCGACCGGCGACGTGAATTGCTCGAAGCGCTGGCGAACACCAGGTATTGCGCTTCGCCGTCCGGGCGCGGCGCCTGCCGGGGGTGCTGCGGCATCATGGCGCGCAGGAAATCGAAAACGCTGCCGTCGGCGGCGCGCGACTCGCCGCTGCGCACCACGCCGCGGCCCACTCGATGCCGTGCCGATCCTGCGTCGACGCGCCGCCGCCTGCGACGTAGGTGCGGTAGACGGGAAAGCGGGCGACAAGATTTCCCAATGGCGGCGCAGCACGTTGAACGTGAAGTCGCGCGTCCGCCGATCGGCCCTCGCGATCCGCAGCACCCTGCGCGAGCATGGTGAGCTCGGCGGCGAGCGGGCCGCGCATGATCGCTTCCTTGCCGCGGCGCACGGTGATCTCATGATGAAGCGCTTCGGCGCCGACGAAACTCGCGCCACGTGCGATAGAGACGGCGGGCACGGGCGGCGCCAGGCCACGAAGAGGCCATTGACGAGGTTCGCGAAGCGATAGCCGGTATCGCCGCTCGATCGGCCACTGACCACCAGCCGCTCATGCGGCTCGCGACGATCTTCTGCCACGACGACGTGGGGGTGTATTCCGCTCGCGGGCACGCCGGTCCCTGCTATCAACTGCCGGTATCGCGCCTGCAGCCGCGCGAAATATTCGGCAGGGTCGTAGAGCCCATCCGGATGGTCGATGCGCAGGACCGCGTCGATTTTTCCCGCCGCCGAGCTGCAGGATGAAGCCGTTGTGCTCGTCGAACACGGCCTCGTTTTGCAGATCCCGCAGCGCCGGCGAGGTCCTCGTCGAAGAAGCGGCGGTCGCCGATTCGTCCGCCGCGACGCGCCGGTCGGCGAGCCGGAACGCCTGCGCCTCGAGCAGCGCGTGCAGACGCTCGAAGCTGGCCGGAGTTCCTTGCACACCGGTTGAAGTCCGTCACGACCGCCGCGATAGTCGGCCAGCGCCCGGTGGCGCCGCCGCCAGACCTGCGCCAGCTCGCGCTTGCCGCAGACAGCCGTGCCGGCACACCGGCGACGGCGTTCCGCCGCAGCCGCGACAGTGCGCGGCGGCAGCGCACCGCGGCATCGGCCACGAGTTCGCGGTGGCGGCGATGGCCTCCGGCGGCAGCGCGCTCGCGGCGCGCTCCGAGCGCAGGTGCTACGAGCGTTGGAAACTCGCGCGGATCGATGGGAAAGCGGTCACCCGAATCTTCGAGCGCGAAAGCGCCGGCTTCCGGCTCGAAGAGCGAGCCGCAGCCCGCCGCGCTGGAGCGCGGATGACCGGATCGCCGAACCGGCACCGGCGCCGCGGCCCGCAAGCTCCGCGTCGAGGGGCGACCAGTCGATGTCGAAATGATCCAGTACGCGGACGCCCGGCCCATTTCCAGCACGTCCATCCACCACGCATTCTGGCGCCCATGATGCCGACATGGTGGGACCGCGTCGCCGGTCTGCAGCACCCCATGCGCAGCAGCATGGCCACGAACCGCTCGAAATGGTCAGCAGGCTGCCGAGTTGGGGACTGATTGCGCCATGGTCAACGACGATGCGTAGCCATGGAGGCTGCCGGAACACGCAGGTACGGCGAGCAATACACGTGGCTGATCCCGAGCGCGGCGAGATCACGGCACCAGCGCGTGGCGTCGGCGAACGTTGAACTTGCCGATTCAGTTGAACGCGGTAGGTCCGCGAGCGGGACGCGTCGCGGCGTCGTGCGGCCGGGCGCGGCGCGCCGTTCCGCGGGCCGTGTGCGCGCAGCGCCGTAGGCCGGCGCGCGTCGAAGCGTTCGTCGTCCGGCCAGCGCTCGAGCGTCAGCGAAGATTTCCAGGCGCCCATTCGGAAATCATATCGATCATGCCCGGCAGGTTCACCTGGTCGCGCACGTCCGCAACATCCTCGAGTTGCACAACATGCGGCCGCGAGCCGGCGTAGACCGAGGTAGGTACCGCCAGGCGCGCGCGAGCGCGGTCGGCGAAAGGAAACGCCGCCCGGTTCGTTGCCGGCATGCGGCGACAGCAGCGCCGCACGCTCGAGCGCGACGAGAGCAGTATCCGATGGTGCCGCGTTGCCCACCTGGATTTCGCGCTCCTCGGCGCCAGCAGGCCGTGCTTCAGGCCCAGCGCGATGTCGTCGCGGCCACCAGCCCCTGGAAGCGTTGGCGAGTCGTCTGTGCTGGTGGCCAGTGCCTCGGCGATTTGCAGCCGGAGGCTTCGAACGCGCATGCCGTCGCGTTCGAAGATCAGCACGCCGTACAACTGGATGGCGTTCTCGGCCAGCGCCGCGCGCAGCGAGTCGGGCACCGTCCGAATCCTGGCGACGCGGCGGCGTCCATGGCCTTCGAGCGCGAGCAAGGCCGGAGATCGTAGAGCGGATAGTCAACATCGTCAGCGCCGTCGGCCGGACGCGCGCCCGCGGGGACCCCAACAGCCGCGCGAGCCCCATGACGTGATCGATCCGCAGCGCGCCAGGCGTTGCGCATGTTGGCGCAACATGGCGGGAGAGAGAGAAGGGCGCGTACGCCGCATCCGCGCAGCCAGCCGGGAATCATCGGCGGCAGCCCCCAGTCCTGCCGTTCACATGAACACGTCGGGCAGCGCCACGCCCGCGCTGGCACCGAGTACGTCAAGGTACTGCGCAGCCGCTTCGGCGCCGCCGCGATCAAGATGGAGACGGCGAGATGGGTCTGACGCCGCCTCCACGCCCTCGCCATAGGGAAATATTCGTACGGTGAAGTTCTGATTCACCCCGCCGCCGGCACGGCCGATCACGCCCTTCATCAGCCTGCGCGCGGGTGCGCTACGCCCTCGACCACCTTGACGCTGACCCGCAGGGTGTCGGCCGGAACGAATTCGGGAATCTTGCGTTTCTTGAAGGCGGCAGCCTCGGTTTCCGGCCTGCTCGATGATATTCATGGCAATGACCTTCATCGAGCACTCCCTTGGGCTTAAAGCCTTGCGGCGAACGCAGTTCTTTTGATTGGTAGCGCGTGAAGCGCGGGCTGAAAGCGTCACGCAGTCCTAACGCAAGGTTGCGCGTCTGTGGATGAACAATCCGCGCCGCAAGCCCTTCATTTGCAAGGATAGAGCATGATCCAGTCCTGGCTCTCCGGCAGGAATCCTGCTGTGGTCGTCCTTGAGCAAGCAGTCGAAGGTCAGGGTGCGGAAATAGCTATCGCCTTGCCGGCGGCGCAACTCGTAGGCCTCGGTGCACCAGGGGCCGGGGGGCTGGACCACGCGAGGATGCAGTGGAGACCGGGGCCGTAGAACACGCCGCGCCTGATCTGGGAGTTGGGGTCGGCGCAGGGCCCAGTCATCGGTGGTCGCGTATTTGCCGATCAGGATGGTCACGAGCCTGCGCCAGCGGGCAAGGGCATAACCGCGGCCGCGCGAGCGACGCAATCAGCCCAGCCTGTTCCGCGCCATGAAGTCCTCTTCAGTTTGTACTCTGAGCTCCGAATAAGAGCCACGACGTTATCCAAGTCGTCTTGCTTGAGGACGATGTTGGCATGGTGGGGTGGACTTCCAGCCAGACGGTGAGCGCGAGTTCGGTCATGCCCGGCGTGTTGGCCACCGCTTGAAGAGTGCGGGCTTCCGGCAGAGGCGAGAATTCCTGGTTCGGCAACACGGCGTGGCAGGCGGCGCAGAAACTGCTCCTGGCGTAGCTGCGCCGGCGGCGATGTCGGCATCCTGCGCCCTTGTTCGTAACCGGCGAACAGCAGCAGCGCCGCAAGCACCATGATGGTCTTCATGCCCAGCACCTCCTGAATGGCCTCACATTAGCACCGGCCGGCGGGCGGCGGCTCTGACCTCGATCAAGGTTGCGGTCACGAAAGCGCCGCCACAGATCGGCCGGCGTTGCTCGGTCAGCTTCTCGGCCTGTTCGCGCCGCCATTCGGCGATTTTCTTGTGGTCGCCGGACAGCAATATCTCGGGAATGGTTAGGCCCTCCAGTACGCCCAGGCCTGGTGTAATCGGGATCTTCAGCAGGCCGGAGGCGAAGCTCTCCTCGGCCAGCAGTTCGTTGCTGGCGACGCCGGGAAGGAGCCGCACGCAGGCATCGATCAGCCCTTGCGCCACCAGCTCCGCCGCCCGACAGCACATAATCGCCGATCGAGATTTCCTCGATGTTGCGCGTCAGCACGCGCTGGTCGATGCCCTCGAACCGTCCGCAAGAAGCAGGATGGCGCCCGGACCCATGCGCTGAGCTCGCGCACGCGGTCTTGCGTCAGGCTGCGTCCGCGCGGCGAGATAGACGTCGCCGCGTGCCGGGCTCGCAGCGGCGCGGGCCGCATCGATCGCGGCGGCGGCGATGTTGGGCCCGCATCCACCATGCCGGCGCCGCCGCCGGCCGGCCCTGTGGTGCTCAACCAGCGGTGCCGGTCGGTGGCGAAGTCAGGATGTCGATGACGCCGAGCTGCCGTTTGCCCTCCGGCCTCCGCCTGCCGCCGAGTCAAGCCAAGCGGACCCGGATAATTTCTCGGGGAAAATGGTGAGCGCGGTTAACGCGCCAAGAAGAGCTCATGCTCGCGCTTCACCGTGCTATCCCGAGGCGCTCCTGTTTCAGCGGCGACGAGCTTGCCGATGCCCTTCATCTGGATAGATCCCCACGACTCGAATATGAAGGCCTCGCAAAGCGCCTCGCGCACCGCGCCCGACACCTGAATCTCGCCGGGAATCCCGTTGCGAATACCCAGGGCGCGAGGCGACCGCCGGTCTCGCCCCAAACGTCATCGGAGATTTGTCGGCGCCGATCACCCCGGCCATAACTAGCCGTCGGCAATGCCAGACCCTGATCTTCAAATCAACGCCGTGCGCCGCGGAGAGAGGCGAGCCACAATCGGCCAGTTCCAGCAGCGCCATGCGCGCCAGCCGCTTCAGGTGATATAGGCTGCGGCGAGTTGAGCGCCGGCGACCGGCCATATAGCCGTCGCCGATGGTTGCTGATCTTCTCGCCCCATCACCGCCGCCAGCCGGATCCGGACTTCGATCAGTCGGCGATACGGGTCGAGCAGGGCGACGGTGCGCGCCGCGCCGAGCCGATCGGGCCGCCGTCGAAGCCGACCAGATCGTTGAACCAGCACGAGGCCTCGGCCACGCTCTGGCAATTGTTCTGCGGTCAGCGCTTGAGCCGCTCGGCGATCGCCTCGGGCAGGATGGTAATGAGCAGGGAATCGGCTTCGGCCCTGGCCCGGTCGGCCACGGTGAAAGCATGAAGACCACCAGCGCGATGATGCAGAACGTGGTGGCGGCGAAGAACTGCGTGAAGACGGCGAGCAGGGCCGGGTTGGCGGCGATGTCAGCAGCGCTCCAGCAGGGAACATCGACCCGCGCCGCAATGTGCAGCGCCATGCCAATGGCGATCACGGCAACCACCAGGCGAAAGCGGGTCATGCCGTAGATGGCGAAGGCGACCGCGGCAACGATGATGTAATTGAGCTGAATGCCGGAATCGTGCCGAGGCTCGTGCACGAAGAAGAACGACGCGGATGATCCAGCAGCAGCGGCAGAACGGCGGCGATGTCGTTGATGTAGATCAGGCCAGCGGCGCGAGCAGCGGTCCAGAGATCAGCAGCAGATTGGCGACGATCAGCGGCATCAGCCGCACCGTGAAAAGCGAAGATGCCGGCGTCGAGTGCGACGCCGAGAAGGCGGCGATCGGCGAGCGCCATGGCATTGACGATGTTGAGCCAGCCGACGAACCGGGCCGCGAATAGCCAGCAGTGCCGAGCGCGACGAAGCCAGCCAGCAGGACCAGCCAGGGAAGGGGCTGGCGCTCGGTCATGACGTGGGCGCTCCACCGGTGGCCCGGGCGGGCCAGGGCGATCCATTCTACCAATGGTGCCAGATTTACTGGATTTCTACCGGCGCGGGGATCGACAACGCGCGACGAGGTTCTTCGAACAGGTCTTCCCGGCGGCACCAGCCCGATTCGGCCGGCCTCGACATCGACCTCGGGAACAGTGTAGCCGGTAAGCGCGCCGGCACGGTCGGACCGCGGCGGCCGGCTTGATCTCGATGGGTGCAGGCCGCAGGCGCCGATCTGGATGGCGGCGACGGTGCCGATCAGGGCACCGTCCTTGTCGACCACGGCGAGGCCGATCAGGATCGACATGGTGCCCGCTTCCTCGTCGCGCTCGGGCAGCAGCCCGCGGTCGATATAGAGCTTGGTGTGGTTCAGCGCTCCGGCCGCTTCGCGCGTGGTCACGCCCTTGATGCGAGCGATCAGCGCCTTCGGCGTGACCCGAATGCTCTCGATCTCGATGCGCATCGCTCATCCTCCAGCGTGTCGTCGGGCTATTGCGGCGGGCTCCTCGGTGTAGACCAGCCGGCGCCCTTCGCCTTTCAGTCCTTGCGCCGCGCCGATCTCGCGGCGACCATTAGCGCGGCTCGAGCACGATCGGCTCCGGATTCAGGCTCTGCTCGACGCGGCGCCAGAGTTGCTCGGCTGCAGGCTCCGGCTTCGGCGGCCTGAACCTCAGGCTCGGCGGCCGGCTCCTCCAGCAGGAGGGCGGCGCGGCGGCGGCTTCGGCGGCGGCCTGCTCTGCTTCGGCCTGCCGGCCTTGGCCTTCTCCTCGGCGGCGGTCTTCTTGGCTTCCTCGCGCTCGAGCCGCTTGGCGCCGGGCTGACCCTTGCTCGGGTTCATCCGTGCGTCGCGCTTGCGGAATACCGCCGGCGACGTCGAGAAAGCGCGACACCGCGGTCCATCAGCTCGGCGCATGTCGTTCAGGCGATTGCTTGATCCGTTCCTCGACCACTTGACGCGATCGGCCGAGCCTTGGGCACAAGCGGATCATCGTCGACCCGCTCGATATAGCGTCCAGTCACGGGCTCCTCGAGTCGGCGATGACGATACGGTAATAAGCTCTTGGCGCCGGCCCGCGACAGTCTGTTCAATATTCAGTGACATGGTCTCGTTCTCCTAGCTAAGAGTAATTTCATCGTTTCTTCGATCCGGCAGGCCGGGGAGGCCGCGCGGCAATGGCGAGCCGGGAAAATTTCCTGGAAGGCGGGAAAGCCGCCGGGGGAGGAGGAAAAGCTCGCCTTGCGGCAAACCGCAGGGCGGGTAGTTCGGCCGGCATTTCCGGCGGCGGTCCGCCGCCGAACAAGGCGCCGAGCATGCCGCGTTTCTTGCCCATGGCCTTCATCATGTCGGCCATCTGCCGGTGCATCTTCGCCGGGCCAGGTTGATGTCCTGCACCAGCCACCGCCACGCGCTTCTTGCGCGAAGCGTTGAGCAGCTTCAGGTTGCTCCGCTCGCTTCATCGAGCCGATCATCGCCTGCTGGCACTTCAGGATCTTGTCGTCGAGATTGACGGTCGTGGGATTCTGCTTCTTCTGCAATCCGGGCAGCGTTGAGCACGCCGCCCATGCCGCCGAGCTTCTGCCATCTGCTTCCAGCTGCTCGGCGAGGTCGTCGAGGTCGAAGGCGCCCTTCTTGACCTTCCGGGCGATGGCTTCGGCCTTGTCGAGCTCGACCGTCTCGATCGCCTTCTCCACCAGGCCGACACCTCGCCGTCCATGCGGCCGGCGATGCGCTCGGGGTAGAAGTCCTCCAGCGCATAGAGCTCCTCGCCGACGCCGATCAGCTTGATCGGCTTGCCGGTTCCCGCGCCACATCGACAGCACAGCGCCGCCTGCCATCCGCCGTCGACCCCGGGTAAGCGATGCCGGTCAGCGTGACATGGGCATCGAAGCTCTTGGCGAGATTGACGGCGTCCTGGCCGGTCAGCACGTAGGCCACCAGCAGCGTCTCATGCGGCTGGGCGATCCGCTCAATAGCGGCGGTTTCAGGCCATCAGCTCTTCGTCGATGGGTAGGGCCCGGCGGTGTCGAGCAGCAGCACGTCGTAGCCGCCGCGCTTGGCCATCTCGATTCACCGCGCGCTTGGCGATGGCGACCAGGGTCTTCGCCGGCGACAGATGGGCAGCGTTCCGCCACGCCGGTCTTTCTTCGCCGAGTACGCGAAGCTGCTCCTGCGCCGCGGGCCTGCGCGTATCGAGCGGCCATCAGCACTTTCTGCTTATCGCGCGCGGTCAGCCGCTTGGCCAGCTGGCGGTGGTAGTGGTATTCCCAGCCTTGCCACCCAGCCCGGCGTTCATCACCACTGGCGGCATAGCCGGCGAGGTCGATGCCCTGAGCGTCGGAGCCCAGCACGCGCACCAGCTCGTAGATGGACGATCTTGATAACCGTGTCTGGCGGGGTGGTGCAGGCGCAGGCGGCCTGGCCGACGGCCTTCTCTTCACGGCGTCGGTGAAGTCGCGCACCACGTCGAAGCACGACGTCGGCCTCGAGCAGCGCGCAGGCGCACCTCGCGCATCGCTTCGGCCACGTCGGTCTCGGTCAGCCCCTTGCGGGTGAGCTTGTCGAGGATGGCCGAGCCGCTGGATAAACTCTGGAACGGTGGACGCCACTTCTTAAACCAAACGCGCTCAAGCAGGCAAGGGCGTCGCGCGAATGACAATCTCCACCCCGCGGGCGCATCGCGCTGGCGTGTGTTGACCCCCCCTGACTCCCCTTTAGGTTTGCTAGAGGGTACGGGCGGCGGCTCTGATTCAAGGAGCTGCCTTGAATTTGGACCGGAATGTCGGCTAGCCTGGCTAAGTCAAGCCCCGGGAGAACCAATCACCTTATCACGAGCTTCTGGATTAGCTTTCGTACCACGTCGCGCGGGAAAAGTCGAAACTCGTCACTCTCCTTCATCTTCTTCCCGTGCGAATTGCTCCATATTCTGACCGGAGAAGCAACATCGCGCGCTCCAGCTTGACCAAGTCTTGACTTTTTGACAGGGGCGCGCAGGTCACGATCCTTGCCATAACTCTTCACGCCATGAAGGCTCAGGATCTGCTGACCCCGTTGCAGCCGCCTCCAGCGACTCTTCCAACGCCCTTTTCGTGCGATCTACACTACGGCGGACTTAGGACCGTGAGGATAGGTGAATTTCTTGTTCGCAATCAAAACATGAGACAAGTTTCTCGATTCCCAATTGCGATGCGTGTTAGCTTCGATCGCGTGAAAGTTCTTTAGGGCTAAGGCTTAGCTTCCTAGGGCGGTTAAAGCGACTCCCCACCTCGTTCGGCGAACAAATGAGCTTCGCAACTATAACGAGTTACCTGGGGGCGCCGGGGAAGAAATTGCCGTGAAGTGGAAGGGGATGGCATAGGGGCGCGGCCACCAGGGCCACCTCGTTCAGGCTCGCGGCGTAGAACAGCAGAAGGAGCGGTCCTTGCCGGTGTCGAGCACGATCGACAAGCAGCACGCCGTCATCCTCCGGCCGCGGCGGACGGCGAAGGCACGAACACCGCTCGCCCGGATAAAGGCCGGCGGCACTGCCAGGTGGCGACCGTGCCGGTCTCCGCATCGATCTTGACGATGGAATCGAGGAAGACTCGGCCCTTGGTGATTGCCGCTCGCCCAGAGCATAGCGATAGGGCTTGCCGGCGTGACTCTCATAATTGATGTCG
>CAVUED010000016.1:0-5745 GCA_963740445.1 uncultured Alphaproteobacteria bacterium | reverse complement strand
ATTGCGCGACATTGTGTGGCACGGCCAGGTACTGGACCATGCCCTGGTGACGATTTTCCCTGGGCCGAAAAGTTTCACCGGCGAGGATCGCGTGGAAATTTCGCTGCATGGCGGCCGGGCCGTGCTGGCGGCGGTGAGCACTGCGCTCACGGAGCGAAGGGGCGCGTCATGCCGAGCCGGGCGAGTTCTCCCGCCGAGCGCATGGCAATGGCAGGATGGATTTGCTGGCGGCCGAAGCGATGGCGGACCTTATCGCTGCGGAAACCGAGGCGCAGCGGGCCCAGGCGCTGGATGGCGCCGATGCGTTGCAAAAACCTGCGAGACATGGCGTGAGGTTTTGCGGCAGGCGATGGCGCAACAGGAAGCGCTCATTGATTTCCCGGATGAGGATTTGCCTGAAGCGGTCGAGGCCGGATTGCTGGCGCGGATCGCCGTATTGCGCGACGAAATGCTCACGGTTTCGGCGGGGCGCCGGCGGCGGAACGCCTGAGGGAAGGACTGGAATTTGTGATTCTCTGGGCCGCCGAATGCCGGAAAATCGACGCTCTTGAATGCGTTGGCGGGTGAGGAGGTGGCGATTGTGTCCGAGATTCCCGGCACGACGCGGGACGCGATTGGGGTGCGGGTGGATATTGCGGGGTGCCGGTGCACCTGACCGACACTGCCGGCTTGCGGGAAACCAAGGATGTCGTGGAAGCCGAGGGCGTGCGCCGGGCGGAGGCCGCGCCGCGAAGGTGGATTTAATCATCGCCGTGCGGCCGCGCCCAATCCTGTGTTCGCGGCAACGCCGCCGGGGATGGCCGTGCTGCTGGTCGTCACCAAAGCGGATTTATCCGGGTTTCGCAGCCCGGGGTTCTGGCGGTTTCCGCCGCGACGGGTGCGGGGATGCCGCAATTATGGCAGGAGCTGGCGGCGGCAGCGGCCCGGCTGACCGATACCAAAGGGGCGGCGGCACTCGCCCGGCCCCGGCAGATTGCCTGCGTGCGCGATACGGCGGAAGCGCTGGAACGCGCTCTGGCGGTGGCGGAGCCGGAGTTGCGCGGCGAGGAATTGCGCGCGGCCTCCCATGCTTTGGCGCGGCTGACAGGGGTGATCGGGGTGGAGGAAATTCTCGATGCGGTTTTCGCCGGATTCTCGCATCGGGAAATAGCGGCTTTTATCCTTTTTGGATGACCAGCAACCAGGTGCCGTCCGGCTGTTCCGTCAGTTCCAGCGGGTCGTGGCCCTGGTCGGCGGCGGCGCGGGGGACGTTGGCCAGCGGGTCCGCGCCCTTCAGGCGGACCAGGAGGATTTCGCCGGTGGCGAGCGTATCAAAGGGCAAGACGGGTGCGCACGAAGGTCATCGGGCAGGTTCCGCCGTGATGTCGATGGCCTTATGATGCGCGGGCAGGGTGGATGTCATGGTTGTATCTCTGTTAAAGGCTGGACCTTGGGAAAACTTGGGCCAAAAGGCTTGCGATGGATATAAGCATCGAGCGCCTGTGCATAGAGAACGGGCTGAAGATGACAGGCCCGCGCCGGGTGATTGCCCGGGTCTTGTCCGAGGCCACCGACCATCCCGATGTGGACGAGTTGCACCGCAGGGCAAACCGCGTGGATGCGCGGATTTCTCTGGCAACGGTGTACCGCACCGTGCGGTTGCTGGAGACCAAGGGCATTCTGGCGCGCCGGGGACTTGGGCAGCCGGCGGGCGCGCTACGAGGCAAGCGGTGAACGGAATCATTTCCATCTGGTGGATCAGGACAGTGGAGCGGTACTGGAATTCGCGGCACCGGATGCCGAGATACTGCGCCGGGACATCGCCGGTCGGCAGGGATTTGCCACGCGGACGTGATCAAAATCGAACTTTTTGGCCGGCGGACGGCGACGTGAACACGAATGTCACGCCCGAGCTGCCGCGATTTGCCATTGGCAATGCAGCACCGGGTTCACGGAGCTGCGCGCGGGCAATCTCGGCGTCGGCGGCTGGCGACAAGCAGTACGGAAATCGATGCCGTGCAGGCGCTGCGCTACCGGGTGTTTTATGAGGAAATGGGGGCGCAGGCGGATGCGGCGACGGTGGCGGCCCGGCGTGATGCTGACGAGTTCGATGCCGTGGCGGACCATCTGTTGGTGGTCGACCATGACCTGGGCGAAGGCGCGCATAGTGTCGTTGGGACGTACCGGCTGATCCGGCAGAACGCGGCGGCGAAAATCGGGCGGTTCTATTCGGCCGGGGAGTACGATATTTCCGTTCTGGAGAATTTTCCGGGGCAGAAACTGGAGCTGGGGCGCAGTTGCACGGACGCCGCATACCGCTCGCGCGCGGTGATGCAACTGCTCTGGCGGGGCATCGCGGCTTATGTGTTCCATTACGGCGTGGATTTGATGTTTGGCTGCGCGAGCCTGAATGGAACGGACCCGGATGCGCTGGCGGGCGAGCTGACCTATCTTGCGACGCATCATCTGGCGCCGCCGGGGATAAGGCCGCGGGCGCTGGCTTCGCGCTATGTTGAAATGTTGCGATGCGATCCGGCCGGGTTGGATGCGAAGCAGGCATTGATGAGCCTGCCGCCGCTGATAAAAGGCTATCTGCGGCTTGGTGGCTTCGTGGGGGAAGGTGCTGTGATCGACCGCCAGTTCAACACCACGGACATTGCCGTGGTGGTGCAGACCGATCTGGTGACAGAGAAATATTACCGGCACTATGAGCGCGACGCGCGTTAAGGTACCGCCCTACTTAACACTTGGTTCAAGGACTGGTATTGATCACCGGCGCCTCGAATGTGGCGGGCTTTTGGGGGTTGAGTAATGGCTGAAGACGATCTGACCGTACCGGAATCACTATTGCCGTATGATGACTGGACGCAGGATGCGCTGCGCCAGGTGGTGGTGAGCGCGGTGCGCCATGTGGCGCAACTCGGGCTGCCCGGCGGCCACCATTTTTATGTGACGTTCAAGACGGCCTATCCGGGGGTTGTGATCCCCGACCGGATGCGCGCGCAATACCCCGATGAGATGACCATCGTGCTGCAGCACCAGTTCCACTCCTTAAGCGTTGACGAGGAGGGGCGTACGATGTCGGTCGGGCTGTCCTTTGGCGGTGTGCCGTCTATTTTAACGATCCCCGTGGCGGCGATAACCAGCTTTGCCGACCCGGAAGTGCGGTTTGGCCTGCAGTTCGAGGTGACTGTGCCCGAACCCATGAAAGTGAGCGAGATGCCCGCTCCCGAGGGTGACGACGTGCCTGCCCGTGTGTCGGACGTGCCGGCCGAGGTGGTGAGCCTGGATGCCTTCCGCCGGCGCCAGAAAGATTCCTAGGTGAACGCAACGACAAAACGAAGCCCTGGTTTTGCCTATGCGCCGATGTTCCCTTTGGGGGAGGACAATACGCCCTGGCGCAAGCTCGACATCGCCGGGGTTTCCACGATTGAGGTCGACGGCAAAACCGTCCTGAAAGTCAGCGCGGATGCGTTGAGCGAACTGGCCTTCGCGGCGTTTCGCGACGTGTCGCATTTGCTGCGGCCGGCGCATCTGGCGCAACTGGCGAAGATTCTGCGTGATGACGAGGCGAGCGAGAACGACCGCTACGTGGCGCTGGAGTTTTTGAAGAACGCCAATATTTCCGCCGCCGGCATTTTGCCGATGTGCCAGGATACCGGCACGGCCCTGGTGTTCGGCAAGAAGGGCCAGCGTGTGTGGGTTGAGGGCGACGAGGAAGAGGCGATCAGCTGGGGGGTGCACCGCACCTATACCGAGACCAATCTGCGCTATTCGCAGATGGCGCCGCTCTCGATGTATGAAGAGCGGAATACCGGGGATAATCTCCCCGTTCAGTTCGATATCATGGCGGCACCGGGCGAGCACCATGCGGACGAGTTTTTGCTGATGTTTATCGCCAAAGGCGGCGGCTCGGCCAACAAAACCTATTTATACCAGGAGACGAGAGCCGTTTTGACGCCAGAAAAGCTGCTGGCGTTTATCGAGGAAAAAACGAAGACCCTCGGGACCTCGGCCTGCCCGCCTTACCATTTGTCGATCGTGGTCGGCGGGACCTCAGCCGAGCTGACCTTGAAAACCGTGAAGCTCGCCTCGCACGAAATGGTATGACAATTTGCCGACTGAAGGCGACCGGACCGGGCATGCGTTCCGCGATACCGAGATGGAACAGCGTGTGCTGGAGATGACCCAGCAAATCGGCATCGGGGCGCAGTTCGGCGGCAAATATTTCTGCCATGACGTCCGGGTGATAAGGCTGCCGCGGCATGGCGCCAGCCTGCCGATCGGCATTGGCGTGTCCTGCTCGGCGGACCGGCAGATCAAGGCGAAGATCACCAAGGATGGGATTTTTCTGGAGCAGTTGGAGACCGACCCGGCGAAAGTATCTGCCGGAGATCACCACCGAGCATCTTGGCGCGGCGAGGTCGTCGCGATCGACCTGAACAAGCCGATGGCGGAGATTCTCGCCACGCTGTCGCAGTACCCGATCAAGACGCGGGTGGCGCTCACCGGCACCATTGTGGTGGCGCGCGATATCGCCCACGCCAAGCTGAAGGAACGGCTGGACCGGGGCGAGGGCATGCCCGACTACATGAAGAACCACCCCGTGTATTATGCGGGCCCGGCGAAAACGCCGGAGGGCATGGTGACGGGAAGTTTTGGTCCGACCACGGCGGGCCGGATGGATTCCTACGTGGATGAATTCCAGGCCGGCGGGCGGCTCGCTGGTCATGCTGGCGAAGGGCAACCGGAGCAAGGCCGTGCGCGATGCGTGCAAGGCGCATGGCGGGTTCTACCTGGGCTCGATCGGCGGGCCGGCCGCCGTGCTCGCGCAGAACAACATCACCAAGGTCGAAGTTCTGGAGTATCCGGAGCTGGGGATGGAAGCCGTGTGGAAAATCGAGGTCAAGGATTTCCGCGTTCATTGTGGTGGACGATAAAGGCAATGATTTTTTTGAGGGACTTGCCGGATGAAGTTCACAGTCGACCGGATCGACCATATCGTTTTGACATGCCGGGTATTCAACGCGACCGCCGCTGGTACCAGCGCGTGCTGGGCATGGAACGAGAGGAATATGGCGGCAGCAACCGCACCGCCTTGCGGTTCGGCGCGCAAAAAATCAACCTGCACGAGGTGGGGCACGAGGTCGTTCCGCACTCCAAAATTGCCCAGCCGGGAACGCTGGATTTGTGCTTTGTGATCGCCGTGCGGCCCGAAGACGCGGTGGCGCAATTGCGTGCCTGCGGGATTCCATCCAGCGCGGACCCGTGTCGCGCATCGGCGCGCTGGGCGATATCATGTCGGTCGATTGCCGGGACCCGGATGGCAACCTGATCGAACTCGCCTCCGACAAGGCGGCCTATTCGTGACGAAGCAAAGCCAGGAGGGTTTTGGCCCGCTTGGCCGTTCTATCCGATGAAACTATCCGATTTTGGGTACGATCTGCCACACGAGCGGATCGCCACCGCGCCCGCACGCCCGCGCGATTTGGCGCGGCTGCTGCATGTGGGCGATGATTTGCACGATCATGCCGCGGGATTTGCCAAAATTGTTGCGCGCCGGTGATCTGCTGGTGGTGAACGATACCAAGGTGATTCCGGCGCAGCTTGTGGCGTTGCGCGGCAACGCGCACCCGGAAGATAAGCGAGGTGCTGCGCGGATTGGTATTACGCTGGACCGCAGGCTGGACAATGGCGAAACTGGCGGGTGCTGCTGCGCAATGCCAGGCGTGTGCGCGTGGGCGACGTGTGCTGGTCATCGACCCT
>CAVUED010000015.1:0-18466 GCA_963740445.1 uncultured Alphaproteobacteria bacterium | reverse complement strand
AGATGAACCGCCCCCATTGAATCACCCCTCGAAATCATCCGCGACGAGACGGTCCAGCAGCCGCACGCCGAAGGCCGAAGCGCCCTTCGGCGTCGTCACGGAGTCCTTGGCGGCCCAGGCCATGCCGGCAATATCCAGATGCGCCCAGGGCTTGCCGTTAACGAAGCGTTGCAAAAACTGCGCGGCGGTGATCGAGCCCCCCGCACGGCCGCCGCCGATGTTCTGCACATCGGCGATCTGAGACTTCAGGTTCTTGTCGTAGCTCTCCCCCAGCGGGGCCAATGGCATGCGCCAGACTTTCTCGTCGGTGAGTTTGCCGGCGGCGATGAGCTTTTCAGATAACTCGTCATCATTGCTGAACAGCCCGGCATATTCATGCCCGAGCCCGACGATGATGGCACCGGTCAGCGTCGCCAGGTCGATCATGTATTTTGGCGCGAAACGTTCTTGCGCATAATACAGCACATCCGCCAGCACGAGCCTGCCTTCGGCATCGGTGTTCAGAACTTCGATGGTCTGGCCTGAATAGCTTTTCACCACGTCGCCAGGGCGCAGGGCGCGTGCCCGACGGCATGTTCTCAACCAGTCCAACGAGGCCAACCGCATCGACATGCGCCTTCCGCCCGCGAGTGCCGCCATCAGCCCGACCACGGTGCCGGCACCGGCCATATCCCATTTCATATCTTCCATGCTGGCGGCGGGTTTGATGGATATGCCCCCGGTGTCGAAGGTCACCCCCTTGCCGATGAAGGTGATCGGGTCCTTCGGTTTTTTGTTCTTTTTACCGTCAGGGCCAACCGTGCCAGAGGCGCCGAGCCATTGCAGCACCACCATGCGCGGTTCGCGCGCACTTCCCCAGCTCACGCTCAGCAATGAGCCGAAGCCGAGTTTTTCCAGGTCTTTTTTGTCGAACACTTCGACTTTAAGACCAAGTTTTTTTAATTCCTGGATTCGCTCGGCGAACTCCACCGGGTGGAGCACGTTGGCGGGCTCCGTCACCAGGTCGCGGGTGAACTCCACGCCATCCGCCACGGCGGCGAGCGGCGCATAGGCGGCGCCTGATTTTGCGGCATTGGCGGATAAAATGGTGAATTTCGCGAGTTTGGGCTTCTCGTCCTCTTTCTGTGTCGTGCGGTATTTGTCGAACCGGTAGGCCCGCAACCGCGCGCCAAGGCCGACATGCGCGGCGAGCGTGGGATCGAGCGCCTCGGCCAGAACCGTCCTCCGGCTCCTTGGACAAAGCCGCGGCAATCGCGCCGCCGAGTTCCTCGGCCGCGCGGGATGTGAAGGCATCGGGTTTGCCGGTGCCCACCACCAGTACACGTTTGAAACCTGCCTTCGGCGCCAGAAGCGCTGCCTGCTGGCCTTTCTTTCCGGTAAACTCGGCAGCCTCGATCGCCCGTTTCAGCCCGCCCGAAAACGCCTTGTCCAGCGCCGCCGCCAGCCCGGCAGGTACGGCACCTTCAGCTAACGGCACCACCAGCACGCCCGGCTTTTGGCAGAACGGCTTTGGCAAACGCGATTTCGAGCATTTTTTGACCCCTGTCATCGATCTGAAAGACAGCATAACATTTTTGGTCCACTTGGCCAGGATAAGCGGATGCCGTACACGGGCCGCATGAACGACCATGCCCTTCTTGATCTTGCCGTTCGCCTTGCCGGCGAAGCGGCCGCCAGAATACGCACCTTGCGCGAAGCCGGATTCGCGGTTGACACCAAGGCCGATACCTCGCCCGTGACCATCGCGGATATGGAGGCCGAGGCGATCATCGTGCAGGGGCTGCGCGCCGCCACGCCGCAAATTCCGGTAATCGCCGAGGAGGAAGTTGCCGCCGGGCGGGTCACCGCGCCGGGCAGAGAATTCTGGCTGGTGGACCCGCTGGATGGCACACGGGAATTCGCCGCCGGCCGTCCGGAATTCTGCACCAATATCGGCCTTGTGCGCGACGGCGTCGCCGTTCTCGGCGCGGTGGCCTCACCGGCTCTGGATGAAATCCATTTCGGGTTAATTGGCGCGGGAGCGTGGAAAAAAACTGCCAGCGGGGAGACGCTGCCGATATCCGCACGCCGGGTTCCGGCGGAGGGGCTTACCGTGATGGCCTCCCGCCACTACGCCGACGACCCGGAGCTTGCCGCGTATCTGGCGGGCAAGAAGGTCGCATCGCTGACCAATATCGGCTCGGCGCTTAAATTTTTACGCATCGCTGAAGGGGTGGTGGATTTTTACCCGCGCCTGGGCCGCACCATGGAGTGGGACACAGCAGCACCTCAGGCCGTGCTGGAAGCCGCCGGAGGAAGTGTGCTGACCAAAAACGGAGAAAGACTGCGCTACGGCAAGCCAGGATTCGAGAACCCGTATTTTTACGCCTGGGGTTTGCGCGAAGTTTAACTTGCAAGTTACCCCGCCGCGTTGTGCTTGAAGGATTTTTTTTGCAACGCAAAAACGCCCTGACCCGAATACGGGACAGGGCGTTTTTTATGCGATGGAGGCTATAGCCCCTGGACCCGGCCGCCCGAATTACGCGCTGTGGGGGAGTTTTGGCTGCTTGACCATGCGCAGGTAGGGCTTCAGGGTTTTGAAACCCTCGGGGAAGCGGATTTTGGCATCCGCATCCGAGAGCGAGGGGACGATGATGACGTCGTCGCCGTCTTCCCAGTTCACCGGCGTTGCGACCTTATAAGCGTCGGTGAGTTGCAGACTATCCACCACCCGCAGGATTTCCGCGAAATTGCGCCCCGTGGAGGGCGGGTAGGTGATGATCAGGCGCACCTTCTTGTTCGGGTCGATGATATAGACCGAGCGCACGGTGACCGACGGATCGGCCTCGGGGTGGATCAGGCCGTAAAGGTCCGAGACTTTTTTGTCATGGTCCGCGATGACCGGAAAGTTGACCTTCTGGCCTTGCGTTTCCTCGATATCCTTTTCCCAGCCTGCGTGGCGGTCGGTGGTATCGACCGAAAGGCCGAGCACCTTCACATTGCGCTTCTTCCATTCCGGCGTGAGGCGGGCGACCTCGGCAAGCTCGGTCGTGCAGACCGGGGTGTAGTCCTTCGGGTGGCTGAACAGAATGCCCCAGGAGGAGCCGAGGTAGTCGTATAGTCTGATTTTGCCCTGAGAAGAATCTTGCTCGAAATCAGGGGCTATCTGGCCAAGTTGAATGCTCATGTTTTGTGCGCTCCTTGAAAACTAATTTTTTTCTTCGGCATTTCATGACGAATTGGAGTAAAATTGTCTACGCGCAGCATTGGATTGTAAAAAGAAAAGAAAATTCTTCTAAATTTGGTGGGCGCGACAGGGATTGAACCTGTGACCCCCACCATGTCAAGGTGGTGCTCTACCGCTGCGCTACGCGCCCATATCCGGGGCGTTCCTTAGCGGCGTTGTGTTCCGGAGGCAAGAGCGCGGTGGCATCAAACCTGAAAACACGGCACCTGCCTGCGCTGGATAAAAGGCATTAGAGCCGGATGACATTTTATGGAGTCGCTGAGCGATCCCACAAAATGTCTGAAATCCGCCTCTCACTCATATGTTTAGAGGGCGATTCAGCATCTCAGGACGATCCATAAGTGGTCCATCTAAAATCATCGCGCTCTCAGTATCCAGATTGGCCACTTTCAACGCATTGGTGACGATGAAATCACGGCGGGGTTCGACGACATCGCCCATGAGGGTGGAAAATATCTGGTCGGTATCCTCGGCATCGGTGATCTTAACCTGGAGGAGGCGGCGGACGTCCGGGTCCAGCGTGGTTTTCCAAAGTTCCTCGGGGTTCATCTCGCCGAGTCCTTTAAACCGGTTAATCGCCAGCCCCTTGCGGCCATAGGCGAGCATGATGTCCATCAGGGCGGCGGGTCCGTGGATGGGTTTCGCGGGGCCGTCGATTTTTAACGAGGCATCGGTGCCGAACAAGGCCGCGAGGCGCGGTGCGCGCTCGGCCAGATAGCGCGCCTCGGTGGTGCGCAAAACGGCGGCGTCCACCGTGTAGCGCTCCGCCACACCACGAACCATGCGCCCCAACGTCACGCCCGCCGCATCCGACGTCACAACCCAGCCGCGCTCGGTGGGGAGTGAGTAAGAGTTCAGCCGGGCGGCCGAAAGCCTGGTCACGCTCAGGCTTGCCGAGGGCGTCGGTCGCCAGCAGGCCGGTGATGGCCATTTGTTCCAGATAGGTAACGGGCAGCAGGTTCGAGAGCGCCTTCAAGCGATGCACGGCCTGGCCGATCCAGGCCATTTCGCCGCGCAATTCGTCGCCGGCATAGAGCGTGCCGTCGGCCGCCTGCAATTCAGCTTCGCCCAGAGCGCGCTCCAGGAGGAAGGTTTCGAGCGCGTCGTCGTCCTTCAGATAGCGTTGATCGTTGCCACGCTTGGCGCGATAGAGCGGCGGCTGGGCAATGTAGAGATAACCATGCTCGATGAGCTTGGGCATCTGGCGGTAGAAGAAGGTGAGCAGCAGCGTGCGGATATGCGAGCCATCGACATCCGCGTCCGTCATGATGACGATGCGGTGGTAGCGCAGCTTGGTCTCATCGAAGCCGCCTTGCTCGGGCTCGCCGCGGCCGATGCCGGTGCCGAGCGCCGTGATGAGCGTGCCGATTTCCTGGCTGCCGAGCATTTTATCGAAACGCGCGCGCTCGACATTCAGTATCTTGCCTTTGAGCGGCAGAATGGCCTGGTATTTGCGGTCGCGGCCCTGTTTGGCGGACCCGCCGGCGCTGTCACCCTCGACCAGGAACAGTTCGGATTTGGCGGGGTCGCGCTCCTGGCAATCGGCGAGTTTTCCGGGCAGCGAGGAAATGTCCAGCACGCCTTTGCGGCGGGTGAGTTCGCGCGCCCGGCGCGCCGCCTCGCGCGCGGCGGCAGCGTCCATCACCTTGCCGACGATGTTCTTGGCTTCCTTCGGGTGGGTCTCGAACCAATGGCTGAGCGCGTCCGCCACGGCGGACTGCACCACGGGCTGCACTTCCGAGCTGATCAGCTTGTCCTTGGTCTGCGAGGAGAATTTCGGGTCCGGCACTTTCACCGAGAGCACGGCGGTCATGCCTTCGCGCATATCCTCGCCGTTGAGCTCCAGATTGTCTTTCTTGCTCATCCCCTGTGCATATTTGGAGACGACGCGGGTAAGTGCCGCGCGGAAGCCGGCGAGATGCGTGCCGCCGTCGCGCTGGGTGATGTTGTTGGTGAAGCAGAGCATGGTCTCGTGGTACGAATCATTCCAGGTGCAGCGCGAATTCGACCCTGATGCCGTGTTCCTTGGCCTCGCCGATCGAGGTGATGGGTGTGCTCAGTATGGAGGTTTTGGCGCGGTCGAGCCAGATGGCGAATTCCGCGACGCCGCCTTTGTAGCAGAATTTGGCCTCCTGGAAGGGCTCGTGCCGCTCGTCACGCAATATGATGCTGAGGCCGGAATTGAGGAAGGCAAGCTCACGCAACCGCCGCTCGAACACGGTATAGTCGAACTCGGTATGGGTGAACGTGCCGGCGGAGGGTTTGAACGTGACTTCGGTGCCGTTGGGGTGGTCAGCCGGGCCGATCAGGGTCAGGGGCGCGACGGTTTCGCCATGCTGGAAGCGGATGAAATGCTCCTCGCCGTTGCGCCAGATGCGCACTTCCATCCATTCCGAGAGCGCATTGACCACGGCAGCGCCCACGCCATGCAGGCCGCCGGACACTTTGTAGGAGTTCTGGTTGAACTTGCCGCCGGCATGGAGCTTGGTCAGCACCACCTCGGCGGCGGAAATACCTTCCTCGGCATGAATATCGGTAGGGATGCCTCGCCCGTCATCGCTCACGGTCATGCTGCCATCGCCATTGAGGACGGCAACCACATGCGTGGCATAACCGGCTTGCGCTTCGTCCACCGCATTGTCGATGATCTCGAAGCCCATATGGTGCAGGCCGGAGCCGTCATCGGTGTCGCCAATATACATGCCAGGCCGTTTGCGGACGGCATCCAGCCCCTTCAGGACGCTGATCGACGCGGCGTCATAGGCGTCGTCTTTTGGGGACTCGGGTGGTGTGGCGGCAAGCGGCTCAGACATAAAAACGGATGCTCCAGAAGCGTCAGATTACCCCGCTTTATAGCCGATTTTTCCGCATAAGCCTAATCCGGTCCTGGGCAGCGTCCGGTTATCCCGCCTCGGCCAGGGCGGTGGCGCCGAGCGTTCCCGCCAGCGTGGCGATGGCGTTACGGAATGGCCCGCGCAGGCTTGCGGCCTGGGTGCCGAACTGGGTGGTTTTGGGCACGATGCGCGGCAGGTCGGGGATCACGGCGTCGAAGCGCAGGCCCATGATCTGCTCCATATAGGTCTGGCTGAGGCCGCCCGGCGTGCCGGCCTTGTTGAGCACGACCATGACTCGCGGCGATTGCGAAGGGCCGGATTGCAAAGTGAGCAGCTTCTCCAGGTTGCGGATCGCGATCATGCTCGGGTCCATGACGATGACGCGCTGCTGGGCGAGAAACAACAGGTCGCGCGAAAATGGCGAGAGTCGCGCGCCTGTATCTGCGACCAGGAAATTATAACGTGTCCGCAGCGCCGCGATGAGATTACCGGCGCTGCCTGGTTTATAATTACTCTCCTTGTCCAGGCGTTCGTGTCCGGCCAGGACGTGGAGGCGCTCGCCGGCGGGCTGCATGGAACGTTCGATGAGGAGATGGTCGACGCGTTCGGGTGTTTCCAGCGCGATGCCGAGACCGTTATCGACCCCGACGTTAAGATTGAGCGCGATGGTGCCGCTATGGAGCTCGGCATCCAGCAGGACGGTATGGCGGTGCAGCCCGGTGCCGATGAACCAGGCGAGGTTGGTGGCGATGGTGGACGTGCCGACACCGCCACGCGCGCCAGAGATGGTGACCATGCGGCCGCTGCGCGGTCCCTGGGCCTCCGTTTTCAGATTGCCGATGACCGGCAGGAAGTTACACTCAATATTAGCGCGCGTGAGGGGTTTTGGCAGGTATTCCTTGATACCCATGCCCTTGGTGATGGTGCGGTAGAAATTGACGTTCTGGAGTTCGCCGATGGCCAGGACGATGGTGCCGGGTTCCACGACATCCGCCAGCTCCATAATCGCGTTGATCGGCTGGTCCTCGCCCGAAAGGTCCACCAGGATGATCTCGGGCGTTGTCATGGCGGCAAGGATGGTCAGGCAAGCCCGGAAGTCGACAATGTGGATCTGGTTGTTGTCGGGCAGATAGCCGTCCAGCGCCTCGTGCAGTATCGTGGCGCTGGCTTCATCGTGCGCAAAGCCGAGGAATGTCTCGCGCTTTGCGGCGGGTGGGTCCGGCAAACCCGGCTTGGCCAGGCTGGGGCTGCGGGGTGCTGCGCCGTCTGCATTGTAATGAGACCCCTGAAGATCAGTGATCGACGTGACGTCTGACATTGAGGCTATCCTTCAAGCAGTGAGATCGTCGGACCTTTTGCCGGACAAGCCATTTTCATCAGAGAGAGGTTGATGGGCAGTTAATTAGAGCGCGATGATTTTAAGACGAACCAGTTATGGTTCATCTTAAAATCTAATCGCCCTCTAAACATATGAGTAGAGGCGGATTCAGACATTTGATGGGATCGCTAGCAATTCCATCAAATGTCATCCGGCTCTAAGATAAGCTGGATTAGAAAAGTTGCGGAGCTGGCTTGCTGGGATAACGGCTTTCCGTGGCGCGCGGCTTGTCCTATCAGCCGTGTCTCATTCTGGATTGGATTTTTAAATGGCTCGGCAAAAGCGCGGCCGCAAAATTGACGGCTGGCTGATTCTCGACAAACCGCAAGGGATTACCAGCACGCAGGCGGTGAACAAGGTGAAGCGCGCGCTGGACGCGCAGAAGGCCGGGCATGGCGGTACACTTGACCCGCTGGCGACGGGTATACTGCCGATAGCGCTCGGAGCGGCTACCAAAACTGTGCCTTATGTCATGGACGGGACGAAACTTTACCATTTCACCATTCGGTTCGGCGAGGCGCGGGACACTGATGACGCCGAGGGCGCGGTGACCGAAACCTCTGACGTTCGGCCCACAGATGATGAGATAAAAGCCGCACTTCCGGCGTTCCGGGGCAATATCATGCAGGTGCCGCCGGCCTTCTCCGCCATCAAGGTCGAGGGTGAGCGGGCCTATGATCTGGCAAGAGCGGGCGCGCCGCCAGAATTGCCGCCACGGCCGGCACAAGTGGACCGGTTTGAGCTGATCGGCCGGCCGGATGCGGATACGGCGGAATTCGAGGTGGAGTCCGGCAAGGGGGTGTATATGCGCTCGCTCGCCCGGGATTTGTCCCGCGCCTGCGGAACGGTGGGGCATATTGTGGTGCTGCGCCGGCTGCGCGTGGGGCCCTTCAATGAAAGCATGGCGGTTTCTATGGACACGATCCTGAATCCAGCGCATACGCCCCCCGCACTTGCCGAGCTTGTTCGGCCGCTCGAGACCGCGCTGGACGACATCCCGGCACTGGCCCTGACGGCTGCGGAAGCCCACGCCCTTAGCCAAGGCCAGGCGATCAGCCTGGTGGATTTGATGGGGCGGATTCCAGATGGTGCCAACCCTGATGAGGGGCTGGTACGCGTGCTGGCGGCGGGGCGCGTTCTGGCCCTGGCCCAACTCTCCGAAGGGTGGCTGAAGCCGGAGCGTTTGCTTCAACATTTTTCGTGAAGGATATCACGATGTCGATTACCGCCGAGCGTCGCACGACGCTGATTGCTGAATACGCGACCGCCGCCAATGACACCGGCAGCCCGGAAGTGCAGGTAGCCCTGCTCTCCGAACGGATTACAAACCTGACCGAGCATCTGAAAACCCATGCGAAGGATTTCCATTCGCGCCGTGGCTTGTTGATGCTGGTTGGCCAGCGCCGCTCGCTGCTCGACTACCTGAAGCGCAAGGATGCCAAGCGCTACCAGGATTTGATCGGGCGGTTGAACCTGCGCCGGTAACCAAAAGCGGGGTTTTTACCCCGCTTTTTTTTGGCTTTTTGGTAAAACAAACAACTGGTTAAGGCTGCAGCGGCTGTTAGCGGCGCGCATCCGTGATAGTACAGCACATGGCATCAGAAAATTCGCATAACGCCCTGCGCCGCGTCATCCTCATCGTGGCGCTGCTCAATCTATCATATTTCGGAGTCGAGTTCACCGTGGCGCGCGCCATCGGATCCGTCTCCCTGTTCGCCGACAGCATCGACTTTCTCGAAGACGCCTCGGTCAATTTCCTCATCATCGCCGCCGTCGGCTGGACAGCGCAAAACCGCGCGCGGGCCGGCATGGCCTTGGCCGGCATTCTTCTTGCCCCAGGCCTGGCGACACTCTGGACCGCCTGGCAAAAATTCAATCTCCCCGTGGCGCCCAATGCAAGCCTGCTGTCGCTGACGGGTGCTGGCGCGCTCGCCGTTAACCTTTCCTGTGCCCTCATGCTGACGCGTTACCGTCACCATCGCGGCAGCCTTACAAAAGCCGCCTTTCTCTCCGCACGGAACGATGTGCTGGCCAATATCGCGATCATTGGGGCAGGCTTGGTCACGAGCTATCTTTGGCGATCCGCATGGCCGGACCTAGCGGTCGGTCTCGCCATTGCCGCCCTCAACGCCGACGCCGCGCGCGAGGTCTGGGGTGCGGCGCGCGAAGACCATAAAGCCCAGGCTTAGAGCCTGATCGTTTCAGGCTGGATCGCACCCAAACTAGCGCCGCTTACTCCGGCGCCCAGGTCTTCGTTGCGAAATTATGGTGCGCCTCGACATAGCGCACGGTGCCGGATTTGCTGCGCATGACGATGGAATGGGTGATCGCGCCTTTGCCCTCAACCGGCGCACGCCGCGCAGCATCGGGCCGGAGGTCACGCCGGTGGCGGCGAACATCACGTCGCCTTTGGCCATATCCATGATGCTGTAAATTTTGTTGGGGTCGGTGATGCCCATGGTCAGCGCGCGGGCGATCTGCGCGTTATCCTCGAACAACAGCCTGCCCTGCATCTGGCCGCCGATGCAGCGCAGCGCCGCGGCGGAGAGCACGCCTTCCGGCGCGCCGCCGGAGCCGAGATAGATGTCGATGCCGGTGCCGGGCTCGCTTGCGGCGATGACGCCGGCGACGTCGCCGTCGCCGATCAGGGTGATGCGGGCGCCGGCTTCGCGGATTTTGGCGATCAGTTCGGCGTGGCGGTCACGGTCGAGCATGCAGACCATGAGTTCCGAGACGTCGATGCCTTTGGCACGCGCGAGGTTGCGCAGGTTCTCGGCGACCGGGGCATCGAGGTTGACCACACCCTCCGGCAAGCCGCCGCCGACGGCGATTTTTTCCATGTAAATATCGGGCGCGTGCAGAAAATTGCCGCGCTCGGCCAGGGCCACGGTGGCGATGGAGTTGGCCGCACCCTTGGCGGTGATGTTGGTGCCTTCCAGCGGGTCGACGGCGATGTCCATCGCCGGCCCCCCTTGTCCGACCTTCTCGCCGATATAGAGCATGGGCGCTTCGTCCATCTCGCCCTCGCCGATGACGACCGTGCCGCTTATGGCGACCGTGTCGAAGGCTTTGCGCATGGCTTCGACCGCGGCACCATCGGCCTCATTTTTTTTGCCCCGGCCGATCCAGCGTGAGGCCGCGAGCGCGGCCGCTTCCGTGACGCGAACAAGTTCGAGCGCGAGGTTACGATCCGAGACGTCTTCCAGGCGGCGTTCAGTCATGACGGGTTTCCTTTACTTGGGCTCAATGCGGATTAAGGCGGGGGGCTCCAGCACGGAAGAGAGTGCCGAGATTTGCGTGATGGCGGCGCTGACGGCCGCCTCGTTAGTCTCGTGCGTGACAAGGACGATAGGCACGGCTTCGCCGGGCTTGCGGCCATGTTGCAGCATGGATTCGAGGGATATGCCATGACCGCGCAGGATCGCGGTAACATCAGCCAGCACGCCTGGCTGGTCCACGACCATGAGGCGGAGGAAATAGGCGCCAATATGTTTTGAGATGGCGACGGCGCGGCTTTCGCCCAGTGCGTCAAGTGCCGTGCCCCAGACCGGGATTTTGTTCCCCCGCGCGATGTCGATAATATCCGCCACGACCGCGCTGGCCGTGGGGCCGGCACCGGCGCCGCGACCCTGCAAAAAGACCGGGCCGGCAAAGTCGCCCTCGATGAGGACCGCGTTGAACACGCCTTCGACCGCCGCCAGCAGACTCTTCTCCGGGACCATGGCGGGGTGAACCCGCATTTCCGTGCCTTCGGGCGTTTGCCGGGCGATGCCCAGAAGCTTGATCCTGTAGCCAAGCTCCTGCGCAAAGCTGATGTCGAGCGCGCTGATGCGGCGGATGCCCTCGATATGCACGGACGCAAAATCGACCGGCTGGCCAAAGGCGAGGGCCGCCAGGATGGCGAGTTTATGCGCGGCGTCCACGCCGTCGATGTCGAAGGCCGGGTCGGCTTCCGCGTAACCAAGAGCCTGCGCGTCGGCCAGGACCTCGGCGAAATCGCGGCCCGCTTCGCGCATGGTGGTGAGGATGTAATTGCAGGTGCCGTTCAGAATTCCCGCCACACGCTCAATGCGGTTCGCGGCCAGGCCCTCGCGCAGGGTCTTTATGACCGGAATGCCGCCGGCGACGGCAGCTTCGAAAGCCAGCGTGACGCCAGCCGCCTCAGAGGCCGCCGCCAGCGCGGTGCCGTGAATTCGCCAGCAGCGCCTTGTTGGCGGTGACGACCGAGCGCCCCGCCGCAATGGAACATTCGACCAGCGATTTCGCCGTACCTTCCGAGCCGCCGATCAGTTCGACGACGATGTCGACGTTTTCATCGCTCGCCAGGGAAAGCGGATTGTCGTGCCAGGTGATGCCGGCAAGCGAGATGCCGCGATCACGGGACCTGTCGCGCGCTGATACCGCCGTAACGGTAATCGGCCGGCCCGCCCGCGCCGCGATGATTTCGGCGTTGTCCCGCAGGAGCAGACAAACGCCGGCGCCGACGGTGCCGAGCCCGGCAATACCAACCCGCAGAGGTTTCAAAGCGCGGCCTCCGTCGGCGCTCATTGACGGGCCGGCATTGTCCGTGGCGAGGAAGGCGCGGATGTTGCGCATGCGCCTGGCGCAGGCGGTGGTTGTTTTCGACCAGCGCGATGCGGACATGGCCATCGCCGTATTCGCCGAAGCCGATGCCCGGCGCAACCGCGACCTTGGCTTTTTCCATCAGCAGCTTGGAGAACCCAACGCTGCCCAGATGCGCGAAGCGGGGCGGTATCGGGGCCCAGGCGAACATCGAGCCGGCGGGGGAGGGCATGTCCCACCCTGCGGCGTGCAGGCCTTTGATCAGAATGTCCCGGCGTTCCTTATACAAGGCGCGCATGTCGTCCACGCAATCCTGCGGGCCGTTGAGCGCGGCGGTGGCGGCGACCTGGATGGGGGTGAAGGCGCCGTAATCGAGATAGGATTTCATGCGCGTGAGGGCGTTGATGAGGCGCGGATTGCCGGCGGCGAAGCCCATGCGCCAGCCCGGCATGGAGTAGGTCTTGGACATCGAGGTGAATTCGACGGTGATATCCTTGGCGCCTGGGACCTGGAGCATCGAAGGCGGCGGGTGCCGTCGAAATAGATCTCGGCATAAGCGAGGTCCGAGATAATGAAGAGGTCGTTCTTTTTGGCGAGCGCCACAAGCTCCCGGTAGAAATCCAGGTCCGCCATGTAGGCGGTGGGATTGGAGGGGAAGTTAACGATCAGCGCCGTGGGTTTTGGGCACTGAGTGACGCACCGCGCGGTCGATGCGCCTGGAGCATCTCTTCGCCCGGCTCGGCGGGGATGGAGCGCACGGAGGCGCCGGCGATGATGAAGCCGAACTGGTGGATGGGGTAGGACGGGTTGGGGACCAGGATGGTGTCGCCCGGCGAGGTGATGGCGGCGGCGAGGTTGGCCAAACCCTCCTTCGAGCCAAGCGTCGCGATGACTTCGGTTTCCGGGTCCAGCTTCACGCCGAACCGGCGGTCGTAATAGCCGGCCAGCGCCCGGCGCAGGCCGGGGATGCCCTTGCTGGTGGAATAGCGGTGGCTGCGCGGATCCTGCACGGTTTCCACCAGTTTGGCGACGATATGCGGCGGCGTGGGGCTGTCCGGATTGCCCATGCCGAGATCGATGATGTCCTCGGCGGCGGCGCGCGCCTTGGCTTTGGCCGCGTTGACCTCGGCAAAGACATAAGGCGGCAGGCGGCGGATGCGGTGGAATTCGTCGGACATGAAAGGCTCGGGTCTCTCTCGGGATGGTTGTACGGGTTTAGAGCAATAGCGGTTTGATTGGAATCGCCAGATACGAACTTAAGCCGATCGCACTTTAATAGACTAATTGCGCGAAGCCGCCAGAACCGGATTCCTGGGCAACCAGGTTGATCGCGGTCGGCGGAACGCCATCGGCGGTCAGCGCGGCGGCCAGGCGCTGGGCGCGGGCGATGGCCAAAGTGAGCGAGGTGCCGTCGCCAAAGCCGCCGACCAGCAGTTTTGCGGCGCCTCTGGTGGAAGCGAGGTTGCGCAATGCGGCGGCCTCGGACGCGGGCAATACCGCCGAGCCGGGCGGAAAGGCGAAGGCCACCGGGGTGCCGTTAGGCGGCGGCGGGGCTGGCGCGGCAACAGGTGCCGGAGGTGGCGTGGATGGCGTGGCCGGCAGCTTGAGCCCCGGGATTTTGGGTGGTGGTGGCGGGGCAGTGGGAAGTGACAGCCCGGCCAGCGCTCCTGGCGACGGCGGCGAGACATCCGGCGTTGTGCCATGCGCACGTTGCGCGATGATGGCTTGTTCGTCGGGCGAGACAACCGGCGGCGCCGGCGGCACGTTGGCAAGGTTGGGGTAGGGCAGGTCGGCACCTGGTGGGGGTTGCCGGTTCTGCGCAATCGCGCCACCTTCGATGCTATGGTACAGACCGACCGGACCCGAACATCCTGCCAGAATAAAAGCCAGAAGGCCTGACAATGCAGCACCGAGACGCCGACCCGTCATAGAACTTTCTCCCTCGCCAAATGCCCGGCCCAGCCGCTTTGCCTCTGTTTGCCCGAGAACCGCCGCCACGGAAAGGATTGCCCGCCAATGTCTGAGCCGCCAGTGCACGAGGGACAAGATATCAAACTGCCCGATGCCGAGTTTCTGGGTCGGTCGATGGCCGATATCGCGGCCCGATCCCAGCGGCTGGTGAACGACTGGCTGAAGCGCCAGGCGAGTGAGGGCGTGACTCTGGACCCGCTGAATATCGGCGGGGCGTTTTTGGAGATGACGGCAAAGCTGCTGGCAAACCCGGCGCAGCTGGTGCAGGCGCAGATGGGATTATGGCGGGATTACATGACGCTGTGGCAGAACACGACGCGGCGGATGATGGGCGAAGCGCCGGAACCGGTGATCGAGAGCGACCCGAAGGACAAGCGTTTTGCCGACCCCGCCTGGCGGCAGAACGAGATTTTCGACTTTATCAAGCAGTCCTATCTGCTCTCCGCGCGCTACATCAACGACGTGGTGACGCATGTGGATGGGCTGGAGCCAAAAACGGCGCAGAAGGTGGATTTTTACGCGCGGCAGTTCATCAATGCGCTCAGTCCGTCGAATTTCGCGCTGACCAATCCCGAGGTGCTGCGCCGGACACGCGAAACCGGCGGCGAGAACCTCGTGCGGGGGCTCAACAACCTGCTCAACGATCTGGAGCAGGGACGAGGCAATCTGCGGATCAAAATGGCGGATACCGAGGCTTTCAAGGTCGGCGAGAACATCGCTGTCTCACCCGGCAAGGTGGTGTTTCAGAACGAGCTGATGCAACTGATCCAGTACGCACCGGTGACCGAGACGGTGTTCGCGCGGCCGGTGGTGATTTTCCCGCCTTGGATCAACAAGTTCTATATCCTGGACCTGCGGCCAAAAAATTCGCTGGTGCGCTATCTGGTGTCCCAGGGGCACACGGTGTTCATGGTGAGCTGGGTGAACCCGGATGCGCGGCTGGCCGACAAAAATTTTGATGACTACATGGCCGACGGCGTGCTCGCGGCACTCGGCGCGATCGAAAAAGCCACGAAGACGCGTGAGGTGAATGCCATCGGCTACTGCATTGGCGGCACATTGCTGGCGGCGACACTGGGCTACATGAAGGCGAAGCAGGACGACCGGATAAAGACCGCGACGTTCCTCGTCACGCTGACGGATTTTACCGATGCCGGCGAACTGGGCGTGTTCATCGACGAGGAACAGCTCAGCAATCTCGAAGATAAAATGCACAAGCATGGTTTTCTGGAGGGCGGCGACATGGCGGCGACCTTCAATATGTTGCGTGCGAATGACTTGATCTGGAGTTTTGTGGTCAATAATTATCTGCTGGGCAAGGAGCCGTTTCCCTTCGACCTGCTGTACTGGAATTCCGATTCGACACGGATGCCCGAGGCGATGCATTCATATTATCTGCGTAACATGTACCAGAAGAATTTGCTGGCGCAGCCATGCGGTATTGCGATGAAAGGGGTGCCGATCGATCTCGGGACGATCGATATTCCGGCATATTTTCTCTCCTGCCGGGAAGATCATATCGCCCCTTGGACGAGCACCTATAAGGGAGCAAAACTGTTCAGCGGGCCGGTACGGTTTGTGCTGGCGGCGTCCGGGCATATCGCGGGCGTGGTAAACCCGCCGGAGGGCGGCAAGTACAACCATTTTGTGAATTCGGAGATGCCGGCGCGCCCTGAGGAATGGTTCGCCGAGGCGACAGAGGTGGCCGGTTCCTGGTGGCCGGACTGGCAGCGCTGGGTGACCGGGTTTGACAAGACCCAGGTGCCGGCGCGGATACCGGGCAAGGGGAGTTTGCGGGCGATCGAGGATGCGCCCGGCTCGTATGTCACCGTGCGGGCCTGAGGACGTGGATCTGATCATCAGATCAGCGTCCATCGCGCAGGAAATCCGGTTCAATCTGTCTCATAACGCCGCCATAGGGCAATATCCGGGACATTGTCAGATAGTCAGCCTTCGCTATAAGCCGGCCGGAAGTTTTTGTTAGATCAATGTAAATTCTGAAAAGAGGCCGCCTGATGCCGCTCGGCAAGATGAGAAACGTCGCATTGATCGCGACATTGCTGGTGCCTCTGGGGCTTTTGCATGCCTGGGTTTTCGCGGAGATATGTATCGCCGTAACGGATGTGCTTTTTTTGGTGGAATCAGGGCGTAACGCCGATTTCACCTGGGCGCGGAAACCTTGGTTTATGGTGGCCATGCTGTGGTGGGTCTGGCTTATGTTCTGCTCCTTGCCGCTGCCTGCCCTGGGTCTCATCACGGCTGGCTGGCAGCTTTCATTCGTGCAGGCGCTCGTCATCATCCGGATGTTTATTTTTGCGGCAGCACTGCAAAACTGGGTGCTCACCACGGCTTCCGCCCGGCGCCTGGCGTGGCTCATGGTGGCACTTTCATGCCTGTGGATCGGCGTGGAATCCTGGCAGCAATATATCACCGGCACCAATCTGTTCGGGGATCATCGCTGGGGCGACGGCTCGCTGACCGGCCCGTTCCGGCGGCCGCGTGCCGGTGCGTTATACGGGCATTTGCTGTTTGTCTCCATGCTTCCACCGGCACTTGCCATGCTCTCCAAACCCGGCAGCGTCTGGCGCATCGGCGCGATTTTGCTCGCCGCCCTGGGTGTTGTGACATCCGTTCTCATCGGCCAGCGCATGGGGACGATTTTTACCGTGCTTGGCCTGGCCGGCACCGCCGTGTTCATCCCGCAACTGCGCCGGGTTGCCGTGGCTATTGTCGTCGTCGCTGTTCTCGTCCTGCTGGCGACGCCGATCATCTCGCCACCCACCTACACAAAGCTCGTGGGCGAGACTTACCGCAACCTGCATCATTTCACCCTCAGCCCCTATGGCGAGCTTTATACGCGGGCGACCGTAATGGGGCTTGCCTCGCCTTGGCATGGCTGGGGCTATAACGGTTTCCGCGCCTTCTGCCCGCAGCCGCAATTCGCCGCCGGGTTGCCGGCGCTGGGCATTGTGCCCACGCAGCTTGGCCTGGGCGCCTGTAATCTGCACCCGCATAATTTCTATTTCCAGGCGTTTTCGGATGCCGGGTTCCCGGGGTTGGTCCTGTTTGTCACCATGATCCTGATCTGGCTGGGGGCGCTGTTCCGTGGCCTTCGGCAGACGCCGGACCCGCTTCGGGTGGGCCTGTTCATCGCCGTCGTCACTTTTGTCTGGCCGTTTGGTTCGTCCGATGAGTTCCCCGTGCTTTACATGTCTGGCTGGCTGTTTTTGCTGCTCGGCATAGGCTTGGCGACAGCCGATGCAGTGCCACATTCAACCAAAGCAGCTATTGTATGACACCTGAAATTTTAAATGCACTGGATATGAAGTGATGCCTGATCTTATTCCCGTGACCGTTCTCACCGGCTACCTGGGGGCGGGCAAAACCACGTTGCTGAACCGGATTCTGACGGAGAATCATGGCAAAAAATATGCCGTGATCATCAACGAATTCGGCGAGCTGGGCGTTGATAACGACCTCGTTGTGGATTCGGACGAGGAAGTGTTCGAGATGAACAATGGCTGCATCTGCTGCACGGTGCGGGGGGATTTGATCCGCATTGTCAGCGGGTTGATGAAGCGGGCACAGAAATTCGACGGCATTATCGTGGAGACGACGGGGCTGGCGAACCCAGCGCCGGTGGCGCAGACGTTTTTCGTCGATGAGGACGTGAAGGCGAAGACGCGGCTGGATGCGATTGTGACAGTGGTCGATGCCAAGCATTTTTTGGCGCGGCTCGCGGATTCACCGGAGGCTGAGGACCAGGTGGCGTTTGCTGACGTGATTGTGCTGAACAAGCTGGATCTGGTGACACCGGAAGAACTGGCGGCGGTGGAGGCGCGGATCAAGAGCATCAACCGCTATGCCGAAATTCATAAAGCCACGCGCGGGGATGTGCCGATTGATAAACTGCTGGGGCTGAATGCGTTTGATTTGCAGCGGGTGCTGGAAAGCGTGCCGGATTTTCTGGATGAGGATTCCGGGCATACGCATAATGAGCATCTGACGAGCATTTCGTTGTCCTGCGCGGCGCCGCTGGATGCGGAAAAATTCCAGGCCTGGATTGGGCATATTTTGCAGACCCAGGGGCAAAACCTGCTGCGGACGAAGGGGATACTCTCCTACAAAAACGAGGACCGGCGGTTTGCGTTCCAGGCGGTGCATATGATCGCAGATGGTGATTTTGTTGCGCCCTGGAAGGCGGGCGAGGAAAGAAAAAGCCGGATTGTATTCATCGGGCGGGATTTGAACAGGCCGGCATTGCGGCGCGGGTTTGAGTCGTGTGCGGCCTGATTTAAGTTTGGAAGCGACGAAGAAACCGACCTTATCAGCCGAACAAAGACACGCGGTTAGGAGTGATCGTTTTAAGTAGACATTCTGCGCCGCCTCAAAACGATCGCCCTCTAAAACATTGATGAGAGGCGGATTCACACTTTTGATCGCAATCACCTCGTGATTCGATCAAAAGTGATCCGGCTCTAAAGTCCGGTAGGG
>CAVUED010000014.1:0-3714 GCA_963740445.1 uncultured Alphaproteobacteria bacterium | reverse complement strand
GTTGTGGCGGGAGTTGTGGCCTATGCCAGCACGGCCTTTCTTATGCGTTACTTTCGTAATCATGACACCTGGGCGCTGGTTCCGTTCGCATGGTATTGCGCCATTTTTGGCTCTGCCAGCTTTGTGCTCCTGCTGGTGGGACTATGATGAAAAAACTGCTGCTCGCGATTTTTCTGCTGCTGCCGCTGGCCGCGCAGGCAAGCGTTAACCTCGCGGAAGCGCCGATCGGCCGCACGGACCTGCCCTGGTGGCGGGCACATTGGGAGCAGACACTGGCGCAAGCAAAGGCGGAGCCCGGCGCCAAAGTCATCTGGCTGGGCGATTCCATCACCTATTACTGGCAGCGCCAGGGAACGCTCGGCTACAATAATATCCTGCCTGTCTGGAACCGCTATTACGCGCCCTATCACGCGCTGGGTTTTGGTTTTGTCGGCGATACCACGGCGAGCCTGATCTGGCGGCTTGACCATGGGCAGGTGGATGGGCTGCACCCGCGGCTTGCGATCATCCTCATCGGCGCGAATAATTTTGGCCGCGTGCATTGGGGCGCTGCCAAAACCATCCCCGGTATCGAGGCCGTGGTGGCAAACACACATCACCGCCTGCCCGGAGCGCATATTCTGCTCCTCGGCGTGCTGCCCTCCATCCGCTCGCCCTGGGTGGACACGCAAACCGCGACAACCAATGCCGCTTTGGCGCGGTATTACGCGGGTAGTCCGGTGGTGACCTTTTCTGAATGCTGGCCCGGTACTGATGAAAAACGGCCGGACGGATGCCAGCCTGTATGTCGACCCGCGCGAAACCCCGCCACGCCCGGCGCTGCACCCGGATGCCACCGGCATGGCGCGCATCGCGGCCTATATCCAGCCGGTGGTGCAAAAATACGCGCAGTAGGCCGACGCCTGGTGTTACTTTGGTTTTTCCAAACACCGTCACGCTCTCGATATTTTCCGAATACGGAAACTGGTCGATGGGCGTGGCGTTAATGAGCGTATATCCCGCGCGGTGAAGCTGCGCGGCGTCGGATGCCAGCGCCTCCGGGTTGCAGCTCACATAGATAATTCGTTTAACATTGCTGGCACAAAGAAAACGCATCTGCGTCGCGGCACCGGCGAAGGGCGGATCGAGCACCACCACTTTGCTGCCTGCCATATCGGCGGGCTGGAGCGGCCGGCGGTGCAAATCACGTAGCGTAACACTCATGCGGCCAGCCAGGTTATGGGTATTAATGGCCTTGTCCTCGCTCGCAACTGAGGCCGCATCGCCTTCATAGGCTTCCACCCGGGCGTGCTGCGCCAATGCGAAAGACAGCGTGCCGGAGCCGGAAAACAATTCAACAATGCGGGATTTGAGGGTAAGTTTCGGCAGCCCTGCAATCACCGCCGCGATGATCGCCGCCTCGCCCGCGGCGCTGGCTTGCAAAAACGCGCCCGGTGGGGGTTCGACTGGAACGCAAGTGAAGGAAATCACCGGAGGCGCAAGAATCACCACAGGTTCCGGGTCTTGCACGCCGGTGGCGATGCTCATGCGCAGCGCATGTTGCGTCGCGCGCGAAGGCAATGATTTTCGTCCGGTCCGGCCCGGTGAAGGCAGCATCCATGCGCAGCAGAATATCCGGGCCATGGTCGAGCCAGTTGATCACCACGGATCCCGTGCTGCGGAACGCCTGAAGGCTGCGCAGCAGAATTCTTAACTCAGGCAGAAGCCTTAAAATTTCAGGAAGAGTAACGCGCATTCCTGCATGTCCACGACCTGCGCGCTCCCGGCTTTGTGCAGGCCAAGGGAGATTTCGGCACCCTTGCGCGTGGCGGCGAGATCGGCCCGGCGGCGGGTGCGGAGCGGAATTTCGATGAGCGGTGCGATTGGCGCGCCGGAAAATCCGGCTTTTGCCAAAGCGCTGGCAAGACGCGACGATTTATCGATGGCAGCGCGGTCATCCACGGCGCAACCGCCGCAAATGCCAAAATGAATACAATGGGTCATTTGCGTTTATTCAGCCCGCTACCAACGGGTTCGCGGGTTTGATAGAGTTCCATAGCCTGTCCATCAATCCGGCAATGCAATGGGGGCGATGCGGTCGAACAAATCGCCGGGGCCGGGGTTTTCGGGCGCGGTGCTGCCGCCAAAATGATGCATGATACCCCATACCGCGTTGAGCGCGGTTTGCACGGCACCTTCCGCCCAGCCTGGGGTCCAGGAAATATCATCACCGGCGAGAAACATCCCGCGCTCCGCGGCGGGCAACTTGCCCTGCATGAAATGGCAGAACATGCGGCGATTGTAGCGGTAATGGCCGGGCAGCGCGCCTTTGAAAGCGCCCAGGAATCCAGGGTCATTTTCCCAGGACACCGTGACCGGATCGCCGACGATATGCCGCGCCAGGTCAAGCTCCGGATAGATGCCTTTCAACGCGCCGAGCATGAGGTTCACACGCTGGTCAGGAGAAAGCGGCAGCACTTTCATCGCATCCGACATCCAGGAATAGGACAGGCAGATGACACCCGGCTGATCCGGTCCGTTATCGAACAAATAGGTGCCGCGCGTCAGTCGATCGGAAAGCGTGGTGCTCATCCGGTAGCGTTTGGTCTGCGGGTCGCGCTCGCGCCAGAAGGGACGGTCCACCATGACGAAGGTTTTAGAGGATTGCATGTAACGTGTGCGGTCCAGTGCCATCCACAGCTTTTGCGAAAACAGTTCTTCGCTCGTGGTAATCGCCGTGGTGAGCAGCCAGGACTGACAGGTGGACAGCACGGCGCTGTAATGCCGTGTGTCGCCCCAACGGTCCGTCACCGCGATTTTATCGGCGGAGGCACGCGCGAGGCCCACCACGCCCGGTCGCGGTACGCCGCCATGCAGTGATTTCAGCGATACGCCGCCGACCTCATGGTTCCAGAGTTTGCGCGGCAGTTGCTCGGCGCCGCCGACGATGAGGCGCTGATGCTCGTCGAGTCCCGTCACCACCACGCGTAGAATCTCGAGCATGGAGTTGGGAAAATCCGAATCCCAGCCGCCGGTGCCAAAGCCGACCTGACCAAAGACTTCGCGGTGCCGGAAGGAGAGTTTTTGAAAGGCCGGTGCGCTGGCAACAAAGTCGTAGAATGTGCGCTCGTCCCAGATAGGCACCAGCGCATTCCAGATTTCCTTGGATTTCACGACATCGCGTTCGCGGATCGCGGCCGTGAGGGCCGAAAAATCCGCACCGTGTTCCAGCGCCGCATTCCAGGCGGCAGCGACTTCGCGCAGCAGTGGCGGCTCGTCGTCCGGCCCTTCGATATAAGAAGCCTCGCCTTCCAGATCGATGATGGTGCTGGGCGAAGCAGGGTCCAGCGGGTTTGGAAACGGCGCGGTCTCCAACCCCATGAGATCGGCATAATGGAAAAACCCGGTGCCCGAGACGGGGAAACGCATGCCGCCAAGTTCAGCGATGATGCCATCCGCCCCTTGGAAGGGTTGCGAGCGCAGCCGGCCGCCAAGCCGGCCCTGCTCATAAACCACGGGTTTGAGGCCGAGCTTCATCAGCTCATAAGCCGCGATGACGCCCGCCAGGCCGCCGCCGATGATGGCCACTTCGCTCCCGCGCGCGGCGGCGGGAATACTGCCCAGCCCGGCTGGATGTTTCACCCAGTCGTCATAGGGGAATGGAAAATCAGGCCCAAAAGCCGTGATCGGCTAAGTCTTCATTGGCCGCGCGGCCGCGCTGTCATCCCCGCACGA
>CAVUED010000013.1:0-156112 GCA_963740445.1 uncultured Alphaproteobacteria bacterium | reverse complement strand
CAGCTTAAAGAATCCCATCGGCCTTGCCGCCGGGTTTGACAAAAACGCCGTGGCCGTCACCGCTTTGGGGCGGCTCGGCTTCGGTTTTGTCGAGGCTGGCACCGTCACGCCCCGCCCGCAGCCCGGCAACCCCAAACCAAGGCTGTTCCGGCTGGAGGAAGATCGCGCCGTCATCAACCGCATGGGGTTTAATAATGCCGGGATCGAGGTTTTTCTTGCCAACCTGAAACTCGCCGACCGCACACGCGTCGCCATCGGCGCTAATGTCGGCATCAACAAGGAAGGTGCGGACCCGGAGCGCGACTACCCCGCTTTGGTGAACGCGGTTTCGCCTTATGCGGACTACATCACCATCAACATCTCCTCGCCCAACACGCCCGGCCTGCGGGACCTGCAATCAGAGGCCCGGCTCACCAGCATCCTCTCCGGCATTGCCACGGACAAACCGGTTTTTGTAAAAATCGCGCCGGACCTCTCAGAGGACGGGCTGGAGGCCGTGATTGGCGTTTGTATTGCGCAAAAAATCACGGGACTTATCATTTCCAACACCACGCTCGCCCGGCCCGAATCCTTGCGCAGCCGCTATAAGGCGGAGGCTGGCGGCCTCTCCGGCGCGCCGCTGTTTGCTCCCTCCACCGCCATGCTGGCGCGGGCCTACGGGCTGGCGGCTGGCCGGCTCATGCTCATCGGGGCAGGGGGCATTTCCACGCCCGAGCAGGCTTTGGCGAAAATCCTCGCCGGCGCCTCCCTGGTGCAGCTTTACACCGGCTTTGCCTATGCCGGCCCGGCGCTGATCCCGCAGTTGAAAACCGGTCTGGCAAAGTTGCTGCACGCGCAGGGGTTCAAAAACGTGACCGAGGCAGTAGGGGCAGGCGCATGAGCGGTTTTGCAATTCGCTGGCTGAACGCTACGACGGTTTCATCGTCGACCTCTGGGGCGTCGTGCATGACGGCGTCAAACCCTATCCCGGCGTGCTGGACTGCCTCGCCCGGCTGCGTGATGCGGGCAAAAAAGTCGTATTCCTCTCCAACGCGCCGCGCCGCCCGCATGCCATCGCCGCCACGCTTGGCGCCATGGGCATCGGCCCGAATTTGTATTCCGGCATCATGTCGAGCGGCGAGGCCGTGCATATCGGCCTGCGCGATCGTACCGATGAATTCGCCACGCTCGGCGATAAACTCTACCACCTTGGCCCCGAGCGCGACCGCGGCGTGTTCGACACACTGCCCCTGCAACAGGTGGACGACCCCCAAGCCGCCGACTTCCTGCTGAACACAGGTCCGGATGATGATTTAGGCCCGCAAGACCCGGAGCTTTACGCCCCGGTGCTGAAAGCCGCCCTGCAAGCCCGCCTGCCCATGGTCTGCGCCAATCCGGACCTGGAAGTGGTACGCGACGGTGTGCGCATTATCTGCGCCGGTCTGCTGGCCGAATATTACAAGGCCGATGGCGGCCACGTGATTCAACGCGGCAAACCCGACCCGGCGATCTACAAGCCCACACTCGCCATGCTCGGCACATCGCGGGAACGCACGCTGGCAATCGGTGATTCACTGCGTACGGATATCTCCGGCGCCAAGGCGGCGGGTATCGATTCCTGCTGGGTCTTGTCGGGCATCCACGCGCTGCACCCCCAAACCGCTCCCACTGAGGCCGCGCAAGAGGGGCTTAGCCCAGTGGCGATTTTATCAGGATTTAGCTGGTAATTTCAGGAATATGGCGGAACGGCGCAGCGCTAACCCATCCGACGCTCGCTACGCCAACGCCCACCAAAGCCCGCCAAGAATAGCCACGGCACCCGTCACATACGCCCCGAGCGTGATGTACGATCCTTTGATCATGTCGCGGATCACCTTCTTGACCGCGTCCCGGTCGTTTAGGTTCGGAAACGGCTCCTGCGGCTCCGCCACGCCGAGAAACCGGCACAGTGGTCCCCATCCTTCGGTCACTTTGAACACCAGCAGTTTTTCCGGCGGAACGGCGGCCTTCACCTCCTCGATATAGGCATTGTAGCGCGCGACGGCTTTGGCCTTGTCGTCCATCACGCCTTTGAGCGTACGGCCCCAGATCAGCTTGCGCGACATGTCTCCGAATTTCCGGCCGAAGGGCGTTAGCCACTCCAGCACTTTGAATTGCCACAGAATCTCGGTGAAATAGATCGTGTCGATCGTGCTGTCGTACCAGGCTTCGGCACCGCGCGGGTGAAGGGTCAGCAGGACCTTGGCGTCGGGATATTCGGCCAATAGCTCCTGCCAGACACAGCATGCCGGGTTGTCGAGCGTGGCGGCGTAATTGGCAAAGACCCAATTCCAGTCATGGCGCGTTCCCGGCGGGGTATTCGCCACCTTGCGCCAGAAATCGAGATGACCCTTGTTGGCCTTGTTAAGGATAACCTCCTGCATGTGATAGCATGGGAAGCCAAGTTGATTAAGGGCAGCAAAGGTAGACCAAGTGCCAGTCCGGCCGAAACCTGCCCCGATGATTTTTAGAGCCATCGCTTGTTCCCGTGGTTGAATGCTGCTGTCTTGGTTATCGGCGTTTTGTTACGATGATGGTAGTCCAAAAATGACATTCCGCAACAGTTTTTGAAAATTGCTCGGGTCACGGGCATCGATTCCCGCGGTATCGAGAGGGGATGGGTTATGCTGCGCTAACCCATCCTACGCTTGCTCGTGGACTGCCGGCCCCAGTGTCGGGACAGCATTGAAACAGTCCGGTTTTTATGTTTGTTAAGACCGTCCTCAATAGGTAGGCGTGGATAATGGCATGATTATCAGTGAAACGCGTGCATTTGTATTCATCCATAACCCGAAATGTGGAGGCACCACGGCCCGTAGCGCGCTCATGAAGTTTGACACTACGAAAAATTTTTTCTGGTTGTACCATGACGTCAACGAATTGAAAATCGATAAGGCGCATATGCCGATGTATCTTTTTCGGCGCCTGTTTACGGACTATTTTAAACTATTGGAAAGCAGCTTCGTGTTCATGATGGTGCGGGAACCATATCAGCGCACGATTTCAGCATTCAACGAGACGCATCGTGATCTGCTCGAGGCCATCGCTAAATCCGACGATAAGCAGCAAGCGACGAATGCCTATAAAAACGCCCTGAACGGTTTCATCGGCCAAATACGGCCGCAGGATATTTCAGGCTGGCACTTCAAATTCCGCCACTTCGTGCGGCAATACGACATGGCCTACATCGGTGCCAAGAATATGACTGACCTCATCATAAAACTGGAGACGTGGCCCGCAGGACTCGACAAACTCGCGGCCTTCGATCCCGAACTGCGCAAGGCGTTGCTGAATGCCCATAACCATAACGTGAATGAAGTTTCCGTCGATCCCATGGTGTTGCTGACGCCGGCCTCAATTAAGAAAATCAACGAGATTTACCGGGATGATTTTCTGGTTTTCGATTACCCGATGGTGCAGTAAGCAATAATAAGGTCCAGCTTGTATTCATGTGGACTGTTTTGATTCGGCATCGAACCGCATCAGGCGCTTGATCAGCGCGGGCATTTCCTTCAGCGGAATCATGTTTGGCCCGTCGGAGGGCGCGTTATCCGGGTCCGGGTGGCACTCGATAAACACAGCCGCACACCCCACCGCCAGAGCCGCGCGCGCCAGCACCGGGGCAAACCGCCGGTCGCCTCCTGATGATGTGCCCATCCCGCCGGGCTGCTGCACGGAATGCGTGGCATCGAACACCACCGGGTAGCCGGTCTCCGCCATAATGGGGAGTGAGCGCATATCGCTCACCAGCGTGTTGTAGCCAAAAGAAGCCCCACGCTCGCAGAGCATGATATTTTCATTGCCCGTGCTGGCGATTTTCGCCGCCACGTTCTTCATATCCCAGGGGGCGAGAAACTGGCCTTTTTTTACGTTGATCGCGCGGCCAGTCGCCCCGGCGGCCAGCAGCAAATCCGTCTGGCGGCATAAAAACGCCGGTATCTGCAACACATCCACTGCCTGCGCCACGGCTAGCGCATTGCGCGGCGTCATGCACATCGGTCAGCACCGGCATCCCAAAGGTCTCGCGCACCCGTGAGAGAATTTCCAAACCCTGCGCCATGCCGATGCCCCGCGCGGCGCTGGCCGAGGTGCGGTTGGCCTTATCGAAGCTCGATTTATAAATCACGCCGATGCCCAGCTCGCGCGACATCTCCGCCAGCGCGCTGGCAACTTCCATCGTGTGTTCCAGCGACTCGATCTGGCACGGCCCGGCAATCAGCGTGAACGGCAGATCGTTGCCGATGCTTAGGTTGCCGACTTGAACATGCTTCATACCAGCCTCGACTGCGCCACGGCGGCGGCGATAAACCCCTTGAACAGCGGATGCGGCGCGAAAGGCTTGGATTTAAGTTCCGGGTGGTACTGCACGCCGATAAACCATGGGTGATCCGGGTATTCGACAATCTCCGGCAGCACACCATCTGGCGAGAGGCCCGAGAAGCGCAGGCCGGTCGCCTCCAGTGCCTCGCGGAAATGAATGTTCACCTCATAGCGGTGCCGGTGCCGCTCGGAGATTTGCGCGGCGCCATCATACATCGCGCGTACCAGCGAGCCCTCGGCCAAAGCGGCCGGGAAGGCGCCGAGTCGCATGGTGCCGCCAAGGTCGCCACCGGCGCGCCGGCGCTCGATATCATTGCCGCGGGCCCATTCGGTGAGCAGCCCGACCACGGGGATTTCGCAGGGGCCGAACTCGGTGGAGGACGCGCCGGCCAGGCCCGCCAGGTTCCGAGCGGCTTCGATCACCGCCATCTGCATGCCAAAACAGATTCCAAGGAATGGCACTTTGCGTTCGCGGGCAAAGCGCACCGCCTCGATCTTGCCAGCCGTGCCGCGCTCGCCAAAGCCGCCGGGCACCAGAATACCGTCCACGCCATCCAGTTGCTGGACGCTATTGGGTTGTTCAAAAACTTCCGAATCCACCCATTCCAGATGCACTTTCACCTTGTTGGCGATGCCACCATGCGCCAGCGCCTCAGCCAGAGACTTATAACTGTCCAGCAGGTTGGTGTATTTGCCGACCACGGCAATGCGAACCTCACCTTCGGGGGCGTGCACGGTCTCCACAATTCGCTGCCAGCGGGAGAGATCGGGCTCGCTCTCGAAAGGTAGTGCGAAATGGCGCAGGACTTCCCGGTCCATGCCGGCCTCGTGATACGAGATCGGCACGGCATAAATGGTGGACACGTCGAGCGCTGGAATCACCGCCTCGGCCCGCACATTGCAGAAGCTGGCGATCTTGCGGCGCTCATTATCAGGGATCGGGCGGTCGCAACGGCAGATCAGCATCTGCGGCTGGATGCCGACGTTAAGAAGTTCCTTCACCGAATGCTGGGTCGGCTTGGTTTTTAATTCTCCGGCGGAGGGAATGTAGGGCACCAGCGTGAGATGCACGAACATGGCGCGCTCGGGCGTGAGTTCGTTGCCAAGCTGGCGGATGGCCTCCAGGAACGGCAGGCCTTCAATATCGCCGACCGTGCCGCCGATCTCCACCAGGACGAAGTCAAACTCAGCCGATTCGCGCAGCACCACGTCTTTGATAGCGTCGGTGATATGCGGGATCACCTGCACGGTGGCGCCCAGATAATCGCCCCGCCGTTCCTTGGCGATGACATCCGAGTAGATCTTCCCCGTCGTGGCGTTGTCGAGCTTGTTTGCGGCCACGCCGGTGAAACGCTCGTAATGGCCAAGGTCGAGGTCTGTCTCCGCGCCGTCATCCGTCACAAAGACCTCACCATGCTGGTAAGGGCTCATCGTGCCGGGGTCGACATTGAGATAAGGGTCCAGCTTGCGCAGGCGGACGGAGTAACCGCGAGCCTGGAGCAAAGCGCCAAGTGCTGCCGACGCGATGCCCTTACCGAGAGAAGAGACCACGCCGCCGGTGATGAATACAAACCGCGTCATGGAATCCGATCATACATGAGTTGTGAGAAAAGCGAGAGGGGTATAATGCTCGGGGGCGGTAGGGCTGCCGCGCGCCTTATTGCCCGCTGGTATTGCCGGGTGCCGGCACAGACGGGGCACCAGGTGCTGGAACCGCTGGTGTTACAGGTGCGGGGAGCGCATCAGCCGGGGTTTGCGGCAGTACGGGCGGCAAAGCAGGGGCGGCCGGGGCAGGGGCGCTAGCTGGCGCGTTCTGAACCGGTGTGTTCAGGATCGCCGCGGCATTATTGCTGCCGCCTCCTTTATATAAGAGGGCCAGGCTCAGAGAGAGCAGAAAAAACGCCGTGCCAAGGATCGCGGTGGTCCGGGTGAGCAGATTGGCGGTGCCACGGCCGGACATGAGATTGCCCATACCCTGGCCTCCGCCGAGGCCAAGTCCGCCGCCCTCGCTGCGTTGGATCAACACCACGCCGACCAGGGCGATGGTGACGAAGACATGCAGCACGAGAAGAACTTTGATCATACGAAACCCTGGTTAAACGACTGGATCGGGCTTCTAGACTCTGGGCGCGCTGGCAGCAATGGCCAGCAGATCGGCCGCCACCAGACTGGCACCGCCGACCAGGGCGCCGCCAACCTCAGGCAATGCCAGCAGGACGGCCGCATTGGCCGGCTTTACGGAGCCGCCATAGAGGATTCGCAAGCCAGCGCCTGGTGGGCCAAGTTGTTTGACCAGAGCAGCGCGGATCGTGGCGTGCATGGCAGTCACATCGGCCTCCGTCGGTGTGCGGCCGGAGCCGATCGCCCAGATCGGCTCATAAGCCACGATACCGGAAAAATTTTCCGGCAGGCTGTGCAGCAATTGGCTGCGCACCACCCGCTCAGCCTCGCCCGCATCGCGCTGCGCCTCTGTTTCGCCCACACAGACAATCGGCACAAGCCCAGCCGCGACGGCTGCCGCCACCTTCGCCGCCACGTCCGCATTGGTCTCGCCATGGTTTTCTCGTCGCTCTGAGTGACCGAGGATCACGTATTCAGCGCCAACGTCCTTCAGCATGGGAGCAGAAACATCCCCGGTATGCGCGCCGTGCGGGTTCGCGTGGCAGTCTTGCCCGCCAAGGCGAATTGCAGTGCCGGCAAGGGCGTTGGCAAACCGGTCGATCAGCGGGAAGGGCGGGCAGATGAGCATATCGATATGCCCAGGCGCCGCGCGAATGGCCGCGGCATAGGCGGCGACATCCGCCAGTTTGCCCTGCATTTTCCAATTTCCGGCGATTAGTTGCCGCATTTTTAATAACCCTTCAGACCTGGAGATTTAGAATTGCTGCTATGCAGCAAGAATTCCAGCCAATCATGCCGCAACTTCATTTAAATTCCCCGCAATTGCCCAGTTCAGACCGTCTAGCTATAGAGGCGGCGGTTTGGGGTAAATAGAGAGAATGCTGGCCTGGGTTCGGAAACTGCTGGAAAGCTGGATCGCACGAGGTTTTTTCGTGGTTCTGGTCGCCGTATTTGTATTTTGGGGCGTCTCCAACGTGGTCACGCTGGTGGGCAGTAACACCGCCGTCGCACATATTGGCGGCAAGCCGGTGGATATTTCCGTCGTGCAGGCAGCCTATCAGACGGCGCTGAACAGGGCGGACCAGTCTGGGCAAGGACAGCCAGATCTGGCCACACGTAGACAACTGGCCAGTCAGGCGCTCTCTGATGTGCTGCGTCAGCAGGTGCTCAAGCTGGAAGAAAAGAGGCTGGGAGTAAGTGCCCCGGATGCGGCTATCCGGAAGGCTATTGACCAAATTCCCGCGTTCCAGACCAATGGCGTGTTCGACAAAACAAAATTTACCCAGGTGCTGATGCAGAATAATATCGCGCCGGTTCGGTTCATCGACGAGGTGAAGGATAACATCGCCGACCGCCAATTGGTCGTGGCGGCGATTGCGGGTGCTGCCCCGCCCACCGAATTGGTGAACCAGATATTTGATTTCGCCGCCGAACAGCGCTTCGCTGAAACAGTGCAGGTTCCTTTCGCGGTGCAACCGCCGCCCAAGCCGCCTGCGGATGCCGTCCTGCAACGTTATTGGCGCAATCACCCAGCGGAATTTACCGCCCCGGAATACCGCACGATTAAGCTCATTATCCTCTCTCCCGCCTTGCTGGCGAAGCAGGAGAATATCAGCCAGGCTGATATCGATGCTGGTTATGCCAGGGTCGCGGCCCAACAACCCAGCATTCCGCTTCGTAGCGTGCAGGTGATCGTCGCGCCTGATCTCGCGGCTTCGTCGCGGCTCGAGGTTGCCTGGAAAAACGGTGCGGCCTGGGCGGATATGCAGGCAATGGCGAAGAAATTCGGCGCCACTCCAGTCGAGCTTGACCAGACCCAGCAATCGCAAATTCCATCGCCAACATTAGGCAAAGCGGTGTTTGCCGCTAAATCTGGCGAGGTGGTCGGACCGGTGGCAGGGCCGACGGGGATGTATATCTTCAAGGTCATCGATGTAAGCACGAGCGGCCCGGATGAGACTGCGTTGAAAGCGCAGATCAAGGGGCAACTACAGCTCCAAAAGGCGCAATCGGACGTCGCGAAGGATGTGGATAATTTGCAGGATGCGCTAGCCGGGCAGACGCCGCTTGACCGGTTGCCGGGCAATCTTGGCCTCGTCGCCGTGCAGGGCACCCTGGATGCCGAGGGCAATGCGCCGGATGGTACGCCGGCACCCATTCCTGGTGGAGATGCGCTCAAGGCGGCCATCATCAAGGCGGCGTTTGCCGCGCATGTGAACGACCCGGCGCAACTGACGAATGGCCCGGACGGCAGCTATTTTGCGCTTACCGTCGACTCGATGACGCCACCGGCGCTGCAACCGTACAACCAGGTGAAGGCAAAAGTTCTCGGCGCCTGGAGCGAGGCGGAAATCATGCGCGAGGCGGAGGTGCATGCTGCGGACTTGCTGGCAGCGGTCGATCACGGCCAGACCCTGGACGATGCAGCTTCGGCGGCCGGCGACTTTGTCTCGATGACGCCAGCCTTCACCCGCAATGCCCCGGCAAGCGGGATCACCAGTAAAATGGTGCCGATCCTGTTCAGCCTGAAGCCGGGCCAGGCGACGATGGTACAGACCGATACGGGGTTTACCGTCGCGGTTCTGGCTAAAATTGTGCGGCCGACACCGGCGCAGGACCCGAATGATTATGCCAAGGTGAGCCAGGCCATGGCAAAGTCATTGCAAAACGACGTCGGGGAGAGCTTCCTGGCCGGGTTGCAGGCGCGCGACAAGGTCACGATCAACCAGAAGCTGTTTGCGCAGATTTACCAGTGATTGAAAGTAGATGAACGCTATATCGCCAGACCGTTTTGAAGAGTTTCGTGCCGCCTATGAAGCCGGGCGGGGCGCGTTGGTCTGGCGGCATGACATCGCGGATCTTCTGACGCCGGTCGCGGCATTTATGAAAGCGGCTCACGGTCAGCCTTATTCGTTTTTGTTGGAGAGCGTCGAAGGGGGGGCTGCACGCGGGCGGTATTCCGTGATCGGCATGGCGCCGGACCTGATCTGGCGCTGCGAGAACGGTATCGCGACGATCAACCGTGATGCGCGAACCGATTTGGAGGCATTTCTGCCGGTAGGCGATCCGCCTTTGGAGAGCCTGCGTGACCTGATCGCGGAGACGCGCCTTGACGTGCCAGAGGGGCTGCCGCCGATGACCGGCGGGCTTTCCGGCTATTTGGGCTATGACATGGTCCGGCTGATGGAAACGCTGCCCGCGACCAACCCGGATGTGCTGGGCATTCCTGATGCGATTTTGGTGCGTCCGGGCCTGTTTATTATTTTCGACGGCGTGACGGATGAGATGACGCTGGCAGCGCCTGTTTATCCGCGGGCGGGGATATCGGCGGCCTCGGCCTATGCGAGTGCCGAATTGCGGCTGAACAACGCCGCCAAAGCCCTGGAACAGCCGGTGCCAAAACTGATCGGCAGTGCGCAGGCGCCGTTGGAGCAGACGTCCAACATGGAACAGGACGAATTCCTGGCCATGGTCGAGACTGCCAAGAACTACATCCGTGCTGGAGATGTGTTCCAGGTGGTGCCGAGCCAGCGTTTCGAAGCGCCCTTTACCCTGCCGCCTTTCGCGCTTTATCGCAGCCTGCGGCGGATCAATCCGGCGCCATTTTTGTTTTATCTGGATTTCGGCAATTTCGTCGCGGTCGGATCGAGCCCGGAGATTCTGGTGCGGTTGCGCGACGGCGTCGTGACCATTCGCCCGTTGGCTGGTACGCGTAAGCGTGGTGCCGACAAAGCGGAGGATCTGGCGCTTGAGGCGGAGCTGCTGAACGATCCGAAGGAGCGCGCGGAGCATCTGATGTTGCTCGATCTCGGGCGCAACGATGTGGGACGGGTAGCGGAGATCGGCTCGGTCCGTGTGGCGGAGAGTTTTGCGATCGAGCGGTTCTCGCATGTGATGCATATCTCCTCGACGGTTGAGGGGCGCCTGCGCGCCGACTGCGACGCGCTGGACGCGCTGATCGCGGGTTTTCCGGCTGGTACGCTTTCAGGCGCGCCGAAAGTACGGGCGATGGAGATCATCGAGGAATTGGAGCCCTCCCGGCGCGGACTTTATGCCGGCTGTATCGGCTATTTTGCCGCCAATGGCACGATGGATACCTGCATCGGGCTGCGGACTGCTCTGGTGAAAGACGGCACGATGTATGTGCAGGCCGGCGTCGGCGTGGTCGCGGATTCCGATCCGCAGGCCGAATACGCGGAGAGTGTGCAAAAGGCGAGGGCACTGTTCCGCGCTGCCGAGGATGCCGTGCGTTATGTTTCTGCGCCGGAGCCCAGCCGATGATTTTGCTGATTGATAATTACGATAGTTTTACCTTCAACCTCGTGCATTTTTTTGGCGACCTGGGCGCTGCTTGTGTCGTGCGGCGCAACGATGCGCTCTCGTCCGAGGAAGCGTTGGCAATGAACCCGGAGGCGATCGTGCTTTCGCCCGGTCCGTGTACGCCCAACGAGGCGGGGATATGCGTGGATTTGGTGGGCGCGGCGGCGGCGGCCAAAGTGCCTCTGCTGGGTGTCTGCCTTGGCCATCAGGCGATCGGCCAGGCCTTTGGCGCACAGGTGGTGCGGGCTTTGGCGCCGGTGCATGGCAAGACCAGCCCGATCCACCATGAAAACTGCGATGTGTTTGCCGGTTTGCCCAATCCGTTCACGGCGACGCGCTACCATTCGCTGATCGTACAACGCTCCAGCCTCCCGGATGTGCTGGTGCCGACGGCGTTCACCGAGGATGGGATTATCATGGGACTACGGCATTCATCCCTGCCGATTTACGGTGTGCAGTTTCATCCCGAGAGCATTGCGACCAGCCATGGGCATGAAATCCTGAAAAATTTTCTGGATATTGCCCGCGGCCGGAACGAGCCGAAGCGGGCGGCATGACTCTCTCCCTCAAACCGGTGCTGGCCAGGCTGGGGCGTGGCGAGAGCCTGAGTGCCGCCGAAGCTGAAGAGGCGTTTGGCGTGGTGATGGATGGGCTGGCGAGTCCGGCGCAGATCGGCGGGATGTTGATGGCCATGCGCGCACGTGGCGAGACGGTGGCGGAGCTTACAGGGGCGGTGACGGCGATGCGTGCCCGCATGACCTGCGTGGCAGCGCCCGCGAACGCCATGGATGTTTGCGGTACCGGCGGCGATGCAGCGGCGAGCCTTAATATATCCACGGCAGTAACCTTTGTGCTGGCGGCCTGTGGCATTCCTGTCGCCAAGCACGGCAACCGCGCGCTTTCTTCGCGGGCCGGTGGCGCAGATGTGCTGGCCGCCCTGGGCGTGAACATAGAGCCGCCGATGGCGCGGCTTCCGTCGATTTTGGATGAGGCAGGCTGTGTGTTTCTGTTCGCACCCCGGCATCATCCGGCGTTGCGCCACGCTGCCCAGGTGCGGGTTGAGCTGGGAACGCGCACGATCTTCAATCTGACCGGCCCGATGGCCAATCCGGCCGGGGTAAAGCATCAATTGATCGGCGTTTTTGCTCCATCCTGGTTAAGGCCGGTGGCTGAAACCTTGCGTGACTTGGGCACGGAATCCGCCTGGATTGTGCATAGCAACGGGCTCGATGAGCTGACTTTGGCAGGCAAAAGCCAGGTGGTGGCGCTCAAAAGCGGCGAGATTACCGAATTTACGATTGATGCTTCCGATGCCGGCTTGGCACCAGTGCCGCTGGCGGCGATCAAGGGCGGTGACGCGACGGAAAATGCCGCGGCGTTGACGGCCTTGCTGGAGGGGCACCCGAGCGGTTATCGCGATACTATATTATTTAACGCCGCCGCGGCGTTGATTGTTGCCGGCGTCACGACAAGTCTGAAACAGGGCGTGTCCTTGGCGGCTGCGGCGATTGATAGCGGTGCGGCCAGCGGCGTGTTGGACAGGCTGAGAACAGCCTCTCAGGAGCAGGACCACGAATGAACATGATGGTGGTTGAGAGTGACGTACTGGCGAAGATTTGTGAGGATACGCGTGCCGAGGTTGCTCGCCGGCAGGTGGAGACCAGTCTCGACGAGATGAAACATTTGGCCAGGGACGCGGAAAAGCCTCGGGGCTTCGGCCGGGCGCTGATGGATGCATCCGCTGCGGGCCAACCGGGACTGATCACCGAAATCAAGAAAGCGTCGCCATCCGGCGGGCTGATCCGCGAGGATTTCGACCCCAGCGCGCTGGCGCAGGCTTATGCAGAGGGCGGTGCGGTTTGCCTTTCGGTTCTGACGGAAGAGAAATATTTTCAAGGAAGTCCGGAGCATCTGAAAGCTGCGCGAGCGGCGGTGAAACTACCGGTGCTGCGCAAGGACTTTATCCTCGATCCGTGGCAGGTCTACGAAAGCCGGGCGATGGGGGCGGATTGCATCCTGCTGATTATGGCAGCGCTGGAAGATGCCCAGGCGCGGAACCTGGAAGACCTGGCGCGGGCACTGGACATGGATGTGCTGGCAGAGGTGCATAATGAGGCGGAACTGGAGCGCGCCCTGGGTCTGCAAACACCGCTGCTGGGTATCAATAACCGGAACTTGAAAACACTGGTGACATCGCTGGAAACGACTGAGCGGCTCTCAGGGCTTTGCCCGCCGGATCGTTTTTTAATCTCCGAGTTTGGCATTAAGGTACAATGCTGACATCCAGCGGCTGCAAAAAGTCTGCGTGCAGGGATTTCTAGTGGGCGAATCGCTGATGCGCGAGGCCGATGTGGCCGGCGCGGTGCGCAAGCTGTTGGGAACCGCGTGAGCCGGCTCACGCATATCGACGAGACGGGTGCTGCCCGCATGGTCGATGTCTCGGCCAAAGCGGAGACCGTGCGGGAAGCGACGGCCAAGGGAAGGGTGGTGATGCAGGTCGCGACCAGGGCGCTGATCGGCGAGGGCAAGGCGGCAAAGGGCGACGTCCTGGCGGCGGCGCGGCTGGCGGGCATTATGGCGGCGAAACGCACGGCCGAGCTGATCCCGCTTTGTCATCCGTTACCGTTATCTTCAGTGGTCGTGGATTTGGTTTTGGAAGAAGACGCGGTGGAGATTGCTGCGACGGTCCGCACGACCGGGCGCACCGGCGTGGAAATGGAGGCGTTGACGGCGGTCAGTGTAGCAGCGCTCACGATTTACGACATGGTTAAGGCGGTCGATCGCTCCATGCGGATTGAGGCGATTCGGGTTGTTAAAAAAACTGGAGGCAAGTCCGGGGATTTTTCTCAGGCATGATCAGCGTCGATGAAGCCAGAGCGCGAATTATCGGCGCCTTGCGATGTACGGGCGCGGAGACAGTTGGCCTGGATCAAGGCTGGAAGCGGGTGCTCGCCGCACCTGTTGTTGCCCGGCTCTCGCAACCGCCTGCGGATATTTCCGCAATGGATGGTTTTTCGCTCCGCGCCGTGGATGGCCAGCCAGGGGCGCGGCTAAAGGTGATTGGCACGGCACCGGCGGGACATCCGTTTAACGGAAAGGTTGGGCCGGGTGAGGCGGTGCGGTTATTTACGGGCAGTTTTATACCTGCCGGCGCGGATACAGTTTTGCTGCAGGAAGATGCTACGGCTGCCGATGGTATTGTAACGGTGAACGAAGCAACGCTTGCCAGCAAACACATCCGCCGGGCCGGCCAGGATTTTTGCGCCGGAGATGTGTTGGTACCAGCTGGCAGGCGATTGGCAGCGCGGGATATCGGGCTGGCTGCGGCCGGAAATCATCCGTGGCTGAGCGTTTACCGTCGGCCACGGATCGCCATTCTGGCGACCGGCGATGAGATATCCCTGCCAGGCGAGGCTATCGGGCCAGGCGGTATCGTCAGCTCCAACGCCCATGCGCTGGCGGCGTTTGTGACTGCTTGCGGTGGCGAAGCGACCGTGTTGCCAATCGCCGGGGACGACCTGGCTGCGATCGCGGCTGGGGCGGATGCGGCGCGTGGTGCTGATTTGCTGCTGACGACGGGTGGTGCCAGTGTTGGCGACCATGATCTCGTAAAGGAAGGTCTGGCAGCGCGAGGGTTGACGCTGGATTTCTGGCGAATCGCGATGCGGCCCGGAAAACCATTGATGTTCGGGAAGATGGGTGAGACACCGATGCTGGGTCTGCCGGGTAACCCGGTTTCAGCCTATGTCTGTGCCTTGCTGTTTTTGGGCCCGGCCATCGAGCGCATGAGCGGTTTGCCGGGCGACCCGCCGATGATATTGCCAGCCCGGCTTGCTGCCGCGATGAAGCCAAATGATTCTCGGGAGGATTACGTGAGGGCAACTCTGGCCTGGGAAGAGGGCGGTTGGGTGGCCACGCCTTTTTCGGTTCAGGATTCGGGAATGCTGAGAACTCTGGCGTTGGCGAATGCGCTGATCCGGCGTCCGGCGCATCAGGGTGCGCTGGCGGTGGGTGACCCTGTTGACGTCATTGCCCTCGGAGATTTGTGACGCTTGACGCGACAACGAGAACCAAACTAGAACATCCGGGAAGTTAGCGCTTTGTTCCTAAGGGCGCACAACACCGGAGGCAACTATGCTGACCACCAAGCAACATGAATTGCTGGTATTTATCGACAAGCACCTGCGGCAGACCGGATGCAGCCCGAGCTTCGAGGAAATGAAGGAAGCGCTTGAATTGCGTTCCAAATCCGGCATTCACCGGTTGATTACAGCGCTGGAAGAGCGTGGCTTCCTGAAGCGGCATAAGCACCGGGCGCGGGCGCTCGAAGTGGTGCGGCTCTCGGAGGATCTTTCGCCGCCGCCGGCGCGCGAGGTGTTGCGGTTTTCGCCCAACGTGATCCGGGGGGATTTTTCAGGTAAATTACCGGGTGTGCGCGCGGCCAATGAGGCGGGCGCCGTATCTCTTCCGTTATACGGTAAAATTGCAGCTGGCCTGCCGATCGAGGCGATGCGGGACAACGAGGAAGAGATCGAGGTCCCGGTTACGTTGATTGGCATGGGCGATCACTTCGCGCTTGAGGTTGAGGGCGATTCCATGATCGATGCCGGAATTCTGGATGGTGACACCGTGATTATACGCAAGGGCGAGACAGCGGAGAACGGGCAGATCATTGTCGCATTGGTTGACGAGAACGAGGTCACGCTCAAAAGGCTACGGCGGCGGGGCCAGTCGATTGCGTTGGAGCCCGCTAATATCCGCTACGAAACCAGGATTTTCCCATCTGAACGCGTGAAAGTTCAGGGCCGGTTGGTGGCGCTGCTACGAAAGTATTAACTCTGAGCCAGGGCTGAGACTGAAAGACGGTGGAGGTTTTGCCCCTCTTACGCGATTCACGTTTTAAGGCGGCGCAGAATGCGCCAACTTAAAACGATCGCACTTTAATGCCCGCCCTTTATTGCCTTGTTCTTACGGCGCCGCTCCTGTTCGTTCGGTTTGGCACCTTCGGGCCGGTGTGGGCGGGTAAATTTGGTTTTTTCCGGGCGCGGGCCGGGGTCACGGGCCGGGCCGGCGCCGGGGGGTGTGGTCGGTTGGACCTCCAGGTCTGCGCTCCGGGCGGAGGCAACGGCGGCGGCAAAACGCTCCGCGACAGGCGCCGAAATCTCAAATTTAGTCTCGCGATCAAAAATGCGGATGACGCCGATTTCCGCTTTGGTGATGCCGCCTAAGCGGCAGATGAGAGGGATCATCCATTTGGGGTCGGCGTTATTTTTGCGGCCGATGGGGGCGCGGAACCAGGCCATCGGTGCGTTGTCTGTACGGCGCTCGAAGGGCGCGTTTTCACGCACCGGACGGTCGCCGCGTTCCGGGCGGGATGTAGGGGATTCACGCGGGGCAGCGGCCTGGATGGTGACGTTTGCGGGATCGGGCAGGCGGGCGCGGTAGAGACGGATGAGCGCCGCCGCGATGGATTCCGGGCTTTGGCGAGCCAGGAGGGCCTGGGCCAGAACGAGTTCGTCTTCGGCCGGAGCCTGGGTGAGGATGGAGTCTTCGAGCAGGCGTTCCTGGTCGCGGGTTTTAATTTCTGCGGCGGTCGGTGGGTCTTGCCAGACGGCCTCGATGTTGGCCGAGCCGAGCAGGAGTTCGGCGCGGCGGCGTTTGGAGTTGGGGACGAGGAGCAAGCAGAGCCCCTTGCGGCCGGCGCGGCCGGTGCGGCCGGAGCGGTGCAGCAGGCTGGCTTTATTGGTCGGCAGGTCCGCGTGGATCACGAGGTCGAGGTCCGGCAGGTCGAGGCCGCGGGCGGCGACGTCGGTCGCGATGCAGACCTGCGCGCGGCCTTCGCGCAGCGCGTTCAGGGCCGTGTTGCGCTCGCTCTGCGAGAGCTCGCCGGAAAGGGCGACGGCATTAAAGCCGCGCGCGAGCAGGCTGGCGTGCAGGTGTCGCACGGAATCGCGCGTCGCGCAGAAGACCAGGGCGCGGGCGTCGTGTAGGCGGAGCAGGTTGACCAGGCCCTGTTCGATCTCATGGCCGGCGACGCGGATGGCGCGGTATTCAATGTCGGCATGCGGCTGGTTGCGGGCAACGGTGTCGATCCGCAGGGCGTTGTTCTGGTATTTGCGCGCGAGGGAGGCGATTTCCCTGGCGATGGTGGCAGAGAATAGCAAGGTGCGGCGGGATTCCGGTGCGGTGGAGAGGATGAATTCAAGCTCATCCTTAAAGCCGAGGTCGAGCATCTCGTCGGCTTCGTCCAGCACGACGGCCTCGCATTCGCTGAGTTTGAGGGCGCCACGATTGATATGGTCCTGCAAACGGCCGGGGGTGCCGACGACGATATGGCAGCCGGCGGCGAGCAGGCGCTGCTCGCGCCGTGCGTCCATGCCGCCGACGCAGGAGACGATGCGCCCGCCGGCCTGTTCGTAGAGCCAGGTGAGTTCGGCGTGGACCTGGAGCGCGAGTTCGCGCGTGGGGGCGATGACCAGGACCAGGGGCAAGTTGGTGGCAGGCAGGCGCTCGGCATCGCCCAGAATGGTGGAGGCGAGGGCCAGGCCGAAGGCCACGGTTTTGCCGGAGCCGGTCTGTGCTGAGACCAGCAGGTCGCGATCCGTTGCCTCTGGCGCCAGCACGGCAAGCTGCACTTCGGTAGGGTCATTATAGCCGCGCGCGGCTAGGGCGCGGGTGAGCGCGGGATTTGTAATGGGGAAAGGCATGGTGGCTCCTAGCCTTACAGCGCGATCCATACAAGTTGACACAGGGTTGCTCAAATGAGGCTCGCATCGCCGCATTGCATCCCACTTGGCAGATGTTTTAAGAATTTGCCGCATCTTTTGGGTTGGTTGGCTGGTCCCTTTTGGAATTTCGGGATTGAAGGGAAGGGGCGGGTGCCCTATGCTACTTTTACCCGGCGGGTGCCGGGCGGCTTGAACGATTGCAGAGGACTGTTTTTATAGTGCGACCCCCGAAAAATGACCGCCAGCGGCAACCCCGTCGCCGTGGTTTCGACGACGATAATTTCTTTGGCAACACCCCCCCGCCCCCGCCGTCTTTTTCCGGGTTTGGGTCAGCATCTTCTGCGCCGGAGGCCAAGGCCACGGTGAAATGGTATAATTCCGAAAAAGGTTTCGGCTTTGTCGAAATGGCTGACGGATCAGGTGATGTTTTCTTGCACGCCAATTCCTTACAAAATGCAGGTTTCCAGGCGGTTACGCCGGGGTCCATTTTGCAGGTCCGCGTTGGCCAGGGGCAAAAAGGTCGCCAGGTTGACCAGGTGATCTCTGTGACCGAAGGCACTGGCGAGGCGCCGTCGGCGCGCGGCGGTTTCGGTGCTGATCGTGGCGGGTTCGACCGGCCCCGGCCAAGCGCTCCGCGCGCTCCGCGTCAGCAGGCAAGCGGCCCTGCGGTGGAGATGACCGGCATTGTAAAATGGTACAATGCAACCAAGGGATTTGGCTTCATCAGCCCGCAAAGCGGCGGCAAGGACGTTTTCGTTCATGCCACGGCGCTTGAGCAGGCCGGTTTGCAGCCTTTGCAGGAAGGTCAGTCCGTGCGCATGAATGTTGTGCAGGGCGCCAAAGGTCCGGAAGTCAGCTCGATCAGCGTCGACTGATTTCTGCTCCGGTTTGAGGTTTTAAGGGTGCCAGTGGCCGCGAGGCTGCTGGCATTCGTTTTTTGGAGGCTGCCATGGCATTTAAGGTGAATTACGGTCTGGAGCGGGCTGAGCGGAATCGCGCCAAGCAAGCCAAGAAAGAGGCCAAGGCGAAGGCCAAGAAGAATCCCGCCGAGGCTGAGGATGAGCCTGGCGTGAGTGCGCCGGCCGATGAAGTTGTTGCGGACGAATTGCCGCCGTCGCCGCAGGACGAAGGTTAAAGATCTTCGCCGCGGGTGCGGGTAACGCCGGCGGCGGCTAGGCGCTCCCAGGCTAGGCTGAGTGAATCGTTGAGGTCGATGGCGCGGCAGGCATCCTCGATGATGCTGGTTTTGAAGCCAAAGCGCCTTGAGTCCTCCGCCGACCATGCGACGCAATAATCGAGCGCCAGGCCGCAGAGATAGATTTTCGTGATGCCGCGGGAGGTAAAATATCCGTCAAGCCCGGTTTTGGTGGTGCGGTCGGCTTCCATAAAGGCTGAGTAGCTATCTACCTCCGGATGCAAGCCTTTGCGGAGGATCAGGCTGGCGTGGGGGATCGCAAGGTCTGGATGAAGGGCGGCGCCGCCGGTCGCCATGACGCAATGGGTGGGCCAGAGCACTTGCGGACCATAAGGCATGGTGACCGTGTCGAATGGCTGTTTGCCTGGATGGCTGGCGGCAAAAGAGGCGTGACCGGATGGGTGCCAGTCCTGTGTGATGACCACGGTTTCGAATTTCGAGGCAATGCGGTTGATCAAAGGTACAATGGCGTCACCGTCCGCAACGGGAAGCGCGCCGCCGGGGCAAAAATCATTCTGGACGTCGATCACCAGCAGCGCGGCGTTATTTTGCATAGCAGCAATATAAGCAATTTGCGTGAGAGATATAGACAAGGGGGCGCAGAATCATGTAAGGCTCCGCCCCTCAGGAACGTGGGAGGTTGGGTGATGGTTTGCCCGGCCGGTTGTACCGCGGTCCATTGGCGGTTGCCAAAGGATTAAGGAGCCAGAGATGGCAAAGAAGATTACCGGTTACATCAAGCTGCAGATCCCTGCAGGCAAGGCAAATCCGTCCCCGCCAGTGGGGCCGGCGCTTGGTCAACGTGGGCTTAATATCATGCAGTTCTGCAAGGAATTCAATGCGCTGACGCAGGGCATGGAGCCTGGCATGCCGGTGCCCGTGGTCATAACCGCGTTCGGTGACCGCACATTCAGCTTCGTCACCAGACCCCGCCGAACACGTACTTTCTAAAGAAAGCAGCCGGCATCTCCAAGGGTACGACGACGCCAGGCAAGGGTGCAGCAGTCGGCAAGGTGACTATGGCGCAGCTTCGTGAGATTGCCGAAAAGAAAATGATCCACATGAATGCCAACGATGTTGATGGTGCCGTGCGGATGTTGATTGGCTCGGCGCGCTCGATGGGCGTGACCGTGGTGGAGGGCTGAACCGATGGCACATAACAAACGCCTGAATGCTGCCCGCGCCACTGTGGACCGCAACAAGAATTATGCCCTGACCGAGGCTGTGGCACATGGCCAAGGCGAACGCCAAGGCGAAGTTCGATGAAACGATCGAAATTTCGTTGAACCTCGGCATTGACCCGCGCCATGCCGACCAGATGGTTCGTGGCCTGATCTCGCTCCCGAACGGCACTGGCAAAGTGCTGCGTGTTGGCGTGTTCGCTCGTGGCGCCAAGGCTGACGAAGCGCTTGCTGCTGGCGCCGACGTGGTCGGCGCCGATGACTTGGCGGAAAAGGTGCAAGCCGGCGAGATCGCCTTCGACCGCTGCATTGCCACGCCTGACATGATGGCGCTGGTTGGCCGTTTGGGTAAGATCCTCGGGCCGCGCGGCCTGATGCCGAACCCGAAGCTCGGCACCGTGACCATGGATGTGAAGGGCGCGGTAACAGCCGCCAAGTCCGGCCAGGTGGAATTCCGCGCCGAGAAGGCTGGTATTATCCATGCTGGTATCGGCAAGGCGAGCTTTGACGACGTGACAGCTGGTTGAGAATGCTAAGGCTCTGGTCGATGCGGTGCAGAAAGCTAAGCCGGCTGGCGCCAAGGGGACTTATCTGCAGAAGGTTGCGGTAAGCTCCACGATGGGGCCTGGCATTCGTGTGGATGTGGCGAGCGTCACAGCCTAGGAAATTCATGGTGGCGTAAGCCGCCGTGGGCAGGTGGGGGAAACTCCGCCGAGACCTGTCCGAGACCGCATGTACCGCGAGGTTTAATGGAAGCAATTCCGCAAGTGGTAGACGAGGTGCCAAAACTTTGTTTTCGCAAGGGTTTTGGTGGTTCTGATGACGAGGACAGGCGATTGGTGTTTTGGGATGGTCCCGGAGCACCTTGGGTAACCTGGCGGCGCATTAGTTTATGCGCTGCCGTAAGTTGGAGACGGATGTGGATCGCATAGAGAAGCGTGAATTCGTCGCTGAGCTATCTGCGGTGTTTGCCGATACGTCGATGGTCGTTGTGACGCGTAATGCGGGCATGACGGTGGCCGACGTGACCGAGCTGCGCCGGCGGATGCGGGCGGCGGGAGCGAGCTTCAAGGTTGCGAAGAATTGTTTGGCTTTGCTTGCCCTTGATGGAACCCGGTTTGACGGATTGGCGCCCCTGATGAAGGGGCCTACCGCGATTTCCTGGTCGAAAGACCCGGTTGCCGTGGCGAAAGCCGCTGTCGACTTCGCCAAGACCAATGATAAGTTTGTTCTGGTTGGTGGTGCGCTTGGCACCCAGTTGCTCGATGTAGCTGGTGTTAAGGCGCTTGCCGAACTGCCGTCGCTGGATTTGCTGCGTGCCAAGCTGCTGGGGCTGCTCAATGCCCCTGCAACGAAGATCGCAGGCGTGTTGCAGGCGCCGGCTGGACAGCTTGCACGGGTTTTTGCGGCGTATGCCGAAGCCAACAAGAGCGAGGCAGCCTGAAGGCACTTCGAGAATCTTGTCGTAAATTGCGGGGGCGCGTGGTGCGGCCTTGTGTTGAACCAATCAAAGCCTACTTAACGAAAGACAAATATTATGACCGACCTTACCAAGCTCGTTGACGAGCTGTCGAAACTGACCGTTCTGGAAGCTGCTGAGCTCTCCAAGCTGCTGGAAGAGAAGTGGGGCGTTTCCGCCGCTGCGCCGGTTGCTGTGGCTGCTGCCCCGGCTGGCGGTGGCGCTGCCGCTGCCCCGGCTGAGGAGCAGACCGAGTTCACCGTGATTCTCGCCAGCGCTGGCGACAAGAAGATCAACGTGATTAAGGAAATTCGTACGATCACGGGTCTTGGTCTGAAGGAAGCGAAGGACTTGGTTGAGGGCGCCCCGAAGACCGTCAAGGAAAACGCGACGAAGGACGAGGCTGCCACGATCAAGAAGACACTGGAAGAGCAGGGCGCGACTGTCGAAGTTAAGTAAGATACTACTTCCGTTGTGGCTTTACGGCTGCAACGCTTAACCCGCCTAAAGGGCAGGCGATTACCGTATGGTGATCGCCTGCCGCCTGTTTTTGTAAGACTAAGCTAAGAATTTTCAAGCGAGGGTGATACGATGAACGCGATGAATGGTGGTCTGGGTAAAGGGTCTTTCACCGGCCGGAAGCGCATTCGTAAAGCTTCGGGCGAATCCCCGAAGTGGCACCCATGCCAAACCTGATTGATGTGCAGCGCGCGAGCTATGATTTCTTCCTGCAAATGCATGTGAAGGCGGATTTCGGACGCATTCGGGCATTCAGGAAGTGTTCAAATCGGTGTTCCCGATCGACGATTTCGCCGGTCGCGGCCGGCTGGAATTTGTGCACTACGAGCTCGAAGAGCCGAAATACGACGTTGAGGAATGCATTCAGCGCGGCATGACCTATGCAGCGCCTTTGAAGGTGATTCTCCGTTTGATCGTATGGGATCTAGACGAGGATACCGGGGCAAAATCGATTCGCGACATTAAAGAGCAGCCCGTTTACATGGGTGACATGCCGCTCATGACCGATAACGGCACTTTTGTGGTGAATGGCACCGAGCGCGTGATCGTGAGCCAAATGCATCGCAGTCCGGGCGTGTTCTTCGATCATGATCGTGGCAAGACCCATTCGTCAGGCAAATACCTGTTTACGGCGCGCGTGATCCCCTACCGTGGCTCGTGGCTCGATTTCGAATTCGATGCCAAGGACGTGGTGTATGCGCGGATTGATCGCAAGCGCAAACTTCCCATCACGACGCTGCTTTATGCGCTCCCGAGTGCGGCCACGGAGGTGTTGCGCGCCGCGCGCGAAGCCAAAGGTGAGACGCTTGAGATCGGTGAGATCAAAGGCATGGATGCCGAGGAAATCCTTGGCGCATTTTATGGCCAGGTGCTGTTCACATGCACCAAGGGGCAGTGGGCCCGGCCGTTCGAGGCAGAGGCGTTCCGCAACCAGAAACTCATCGAGGACTCTGGTGGATGCCGATACAGGCGAGGTCGTCGCGAAGAGCGACGAGAAGCTGACCGCACGCGTGGTGAAGAAAATCGCCGAGAAGACGAAGCGCGTCCTGGTGGCGCGTAACGATCTCCTCGGGCGGTTTGTAGCAGTCGACATGTATGACGCCGAGACTGGCGAGATTTTCGCTGAAGCCGGGGAAGAATTGGTCGAGGCGAAGCTGGCTCTGCTGGAAGAGAGGGGCATTGACGAGTTGCCGACGCTTGCGATTGACCAAGGCAACGGACCTTGGATTCGCAATACGTTGGCTGTTGATAAGAACAGCAACCGCGAGGATGCGCTGATCGATATCTACCGCGTCATGCGCCCTGGCGAGCCGCCGACCTCTGAGACGGCTGAAGCTCTTTTTCGTGGGTTGTTCTTCGATGCCGATCGCTATGATCTTTCAGCCGTTGGCCGGGTGAAGATGAATATGCGGCTGGGGCTGGAAGCCGAAGATAGTGTGCGTACGCTGCGCAAGGAAGATATTTTGCGCACCATCAAAATCATGTGCGAGCTTAAGGATGGCCGCGGCTCCATTGATGATATTGATAATCTTGGCAATCGCCGCGTGCGTTCCGTCGGTGAGCTGATGGAGAACCAGTATCGCGTTGGATTGCTGCGCATGGAGCGGGCGATCCGTGAGCGCATGGGGTCGGTCGATATCGACAGCGTCATGCCGCACGACTTGATCAATGCGAAGCCGGCGGCTGCCGCCGTGCGGGAGTTCTTTGGCTCCTCGCAGCTTTCGCAGTTCATGGATCAGACCAACCCGCTCTCGGAAGTGACGCATAAGCGCCGGCTCTCCGCACTCGGGCCAGGTGGTCTGACGCGTGAGCGCGCCGGATTTGAGGTGCGTGACGTGCATCCGACGCATTATGGCCGTATCTGCCCGATTGAAACGCCGGAAGGCCCGAATATTGGTCTGATCAACAGCCTCGCGACCTATGCCAAGGTGAACAAATACGGGTTTATCGAAACCCCGTACCAGTTGGTGAAGGATGGCGTGGTGCAGCCGTCGTGGAAGTATCTCTCCGCGATGGAAGAAGAGCGCCTGACGGTGGCGCAGGCTGACGCCAAGAAGGACAGCACGGGCCGGTTCACGGCTGATCTGGTGTCCGTGCGCCGCAATGGTGACTTCCTTTTGGTCAAGCCGGATGAAGTGACCGCGATTGACGTGTCGCCGAAGCAGCTGGTTTCGGTCGCCGCGGCGCTGATTCCATTCCTGGAAAATGATGACGCCAACCGCGCGCTGATGGGCTCGAACATGCAGCGGCAGGCCGTCCCACTCATCCAATCCGATGCGCCGCTGGTGGGAACCGGCATGGAAGCCGCCGTGGCACGGGATTCCGGTGCGACGATCGTGGCCAAGCGGGCCGGTATTATCGACCAGATCGACGGCGCGCGTATCGTTGTGCGGGCGACGGCCGAGGATGGCGCGACCAAGGGCGTAGATATTTACCGTCTGCGCAAATACATGCGCTCCAACCAGTCAACCTGTATTAACCAGCGACCGCTGGTACGCGTGGGTGACCGGGTGGCCGAGGGTGATATCATTGCTGATGGTCCGTCGACCGAGCTTGGCGAATTGGCGCTGGGGCGCAATGCGCTTTGCGCGTTCATGCCCTGGAACGGCTATAATTTCGAAGATTTGATCTTAATTTCCGAGCGGATTGCCCGTGATGACGTGTTTACCTCGATCCATATTGAGGAATTCGAGGTTATGGCGCGTGACACCAAGCTCGGCCAGGAGGAAATCACGCGTGATATTCCGAATGTCGGCGAAGAAGCGCTGCGCAATCTCGACGAAGCCGGCATTGTGTATATTGGTGCTGAGGTAAATCCGGGCGACATTCTGGTCGGAAAGGTGACGCCAAAGGGCGAGAGCCCGATGACCCCGGAAGAGAAGCTGCTCCGCGCAATCTTTGGCGAGAAAGCGTCGGATGTCCGGGACACCTCGCTGAAACTCCCGCCTGGCGTGGCTGGTACGATTGTCGATGTGCGTGTGTTCAACCGCCGTGGCGTGGATAAAGATGAACGCGCTTTGGCGATCGAGCGGGCGGAGATCGAACGTCTGGCAAAAGACCGTGACGACGAACGGGCGATCCAGGAACGTTCATTCCTGAACCGGCTGCGCGAAACGCTGCTTGGGCAGGTTGCTGGTTCTGGCTTCAAAGGCATCAAGGCTGGCACGGAGATTACGTCGGAAGTGCTGGCGGAGCACCCGCGCGGCGCATGGCGCAATGTGGTCGTGCAGGACGATGCTGTCATGGCGGCGATCGAAATTCTGAAGCGTGAATTTGATGCTGCGTCCAAGCGCTTGCAGGACCGCTTCGAGAGCAAGGTCGAGAAATTGCAGCGCGGCGATGAATTGCTGCCTGGCGTGATGAAGATGGTCAAAGTCTTCGTCGCGGTGAAGCGCAAACTACAGCCTGGTGACAAGATGGCCGGCCGCCATGGTAATAAGGGTGTGGTCTCGCGGGTTGTGCCCGTGGAAGACATGCCGTTCCTGCCCGACGGTACGCCGGTTGATCTGGTGCTCAACCCGCTTGGCGTGCCGAGCCGAATGAATGTTGGCCAGATTTTGGAAGTGCATCTTGGTTGGGCTTGCGCGAATCTGGGCAAGCAGGTCGGCGTGGCGGTGGAAGAGTATCGCCGCACCGGTGCTGCCAAACAGGAATTGTTGGACCTGCTGAAGGATATCTACGGCGAGAAGGTTTTTGCCGAGCAGATCGCCGGTATGGATGATGCCGCCCTGGTTGAGCTTTGTGGAAACCTGAAGAAGGGTGTGCCGATTGCAACGCCAGTGTTCGACGGGGCGCGTATCCCTGACATCGAGGCGATGCTGGCGAAAGCAGGGCTAGATGTCTCTGGGCAAGTTGTGCTCGTGGATGGGCGGACGGGCGAGCCCTTCGAGCGCAAGGTGACAGTCGGCTATATGTATATGCTGAAACTCCACCATCTTGTGGACGACAAGATCCATGCGCGTTCGATCGGACCGTACAGCCTCGTGACCCAGCAGCCGCTGGGCGGCAAGGCGCAGTTCGGTGGCCAGCGCTTCGGTGAAATGGAGGTCTGGGCGCTCGAGGCTTACGGAGCTGCCTATACCTTGCAGGAAATGCTGACGGTGAAATCCGATGACGTTTCCGGCCGCACCAAGGTCTATGAGGCGATCGTACGCGAGCAGGATAACTTTGAGGCTGGCATTCCTGAGAGCTTCAACGTTCTGCTGAAAGAGCTGAAATCGCTCGGCCTTAACGTCGATCTGGAACAGACCGCTACCTAATCTTTAGCCGGGTGTGGGGGAAAATCCCGCATCCCGGCGGTTCAAGGGTGATGAACGATGAATGATTTAATGAAGATTCTTGGCCAGACCGGTCAGGCTGCGACTTTCGATCAGATTAAGATTCAGATCGCCTCGCCGGAGCAGATACGTAGCTGGTCTTATGGCGAGATCAAGAAGCCAGAGACGATTAATTATCGCACGTTCAAGCCGGAGCGGGACGGGTTGTTCTGCGCGCGGATTTTTGGGCCGATCAAGGATTACGAGTGCCTGTGCGGCAAGTACAAGCGGATGAAATTCCGCGGCATCATCTGCGAGAAATGCGGCGTGGAGGTTACCCTGGCCAAGGTGCGGCGCGAACGCATGGGCCATATCGAGCTGGCCTCGCCGGTTGCGCATATCTGGTTCCTCAAGTCGCTGCCGAGCCGCATCGCGACGATGCTGGATATGACGCTCAAAGACGTCGAGAAGGTGCTGTATTTCGAGTCGTACATCGTGCTCGACCCCGGCACTTCGGCATTCAAGGTGCATCAGCTGATCTCGGAAGACGAGATGTATAATCATCAGGATGAATATCCCGATGATGGCATGGTGGCCGGGATTGGTGCTGAGGCGATCAAGCATATCCTGCTGAGGATTGATCTGGCCGAGGACAAGGCGCGCATGCGCGCCGAGCTGAAAGAGACCAATTCCGAGACCAAGCGCAAAAAGCTGGTGAAGCGCCTGAAGCTGGTCGAGAATTTCCTTGATTCGGGCACACATCCGGAATGGATGGTGCTGGACGTGGTGCCAGTGATCCCGCCCGAACTACGGCCGCTGGTGCCGCTGGATGGTGGCCGCTTTGCGACTTCTGACCTGAACGATCTTTACCGCCGCGTGATCAACCGCAACAACCGCTTGAAGCGGCTGATGGAATTGCGGGCGCCGGATATCATCGTGCGCAATGAAAAGCGCATGCTGCAGGAATCCGTGGACGCGCTGTTCGATAACGGCCGCCGCGGCCGCGCCGTCACCGGCACCAACAAGCGGCCGCTGAAGTCGCTCTCCGACATGCTCAAAGGCAAGCAGGGCCGTTTCCGCCAGAATCTGCTCGGCAAGCGCGTCGATTATTCGGGCCGTTCGGTCATCGTGGTGGGCCCGGAGCTCAAGCTCCACCAATGCGGTTTGCCCAAGAAGATGGCGTTGGAACTGTTCAAGCCATTTATTTACGCCAAGCTGGAGAAATACGGCCTGGCTACCACCATCAAGGCTGCGAAGCGGATGGTCGAGAAAGAGCGTCCCGAGGTCTGGGACATTCTGGAAGAAGTCATTCGCGAGCATCCGGTGATGCTGAACCGCGCGCCGACCTTGCATCGTCTTGGCATCCAGGCGTTCGAGCCGGTGCTGATCGAGGGTAAGGCGATCCAGCTGCACCCGTTGGTCTGCACGGCCTTCAACGCGGATTTTGACGGCGACCAGATGGCGGTGCACGTGCCCCTCTCCATCGAAGCGCAGTTGGAAGCCCGCGTGCTGATGATGTCGACGAACAACATCCTGTCTCCCGCGAACGGCAAGCCGATCATCGTGCCGAGCCAGGATATCGTGCTCGGACTGTACTATCTTTCGCTCGAAACGGCGGAGTTCAACGTTACCAAGGAGCAGGATGCCAGGGCGTTCGGGTCTGTTGGTGAGATCGAGTTCGCCATGTCGGCCGGGGCGCTGAAGCTGCATGACAAGATCCGTGCGCGGATTGAGACGATCGACCATGCCGGCGTGAAGAAGAAGGCGATTGTTGTCACCACGCCGGGCCGGATGTTGATCGGCCAGTTGCTGCCGTTGAACCCGAACGTACCGTTCTCGGTGGTCAACAAGATGCTGACCAAGAAGAACGTCTCCGATGTGATCGATCTCGTCTACCGCCATTGCGGTCAGAAGGAAGCCGTTATCTTCTGCGACCGTATGATGGGGCTTGGCTTCCGGCATGCGGCGCGGGCGGGCATTTCCTTCGGCAAGGACGATATGCGGATCCCCGACTTTAAGGCTGAGCTGGTGGCCGCCACGCAGGTGGAAGTCCGTGAGTTCGAGCAGCAGTATCAGGATGGTCTGATCACCGCCGGCGAACGCTATAATAAGGTGGTGGACGCCTGGTCGCGGTGTAAGGACCTGGTCGCCACCGCGATGATGAAAGAGATTTCCAAACAGGAAATCGGCAAGCCGACCAACTCGGTCTGGATGATGAGCCATTCCGGCGCGCGTGGATCGCCAGCGCAGATGTCGCAGTTGGCCGGTATGCGCGGTTTGATGGCCAAGCCTTCGGGCGAGATCATCGAGCAGCCGATTATAGCCAACTTTAAAGAGGGTCTTTCGGTTCTCGATTACTTCAACTCAACCCACGGCGCCCGTAAGGGACTCGCGGACACTGCGTTGAAGACCGCGAACTCGGGCTATCTTACCCGCCGGCTCGTCGACGTGGCGCAGGATTGCATCATCATCGAGGAAGATTGCGGAACCGAGCGCGGCTTGACCGTGAGCGCGGTGATGGATGGCGGCGAGGTCGTCTCCAGCCTGGCCGAGCGTGTGCTTGGCCGGACCACGGCAGCCCCCGTGGTCGACCCGGTGAGCGGCGTGGAAATCGTTGCAGCCAATGTGCTGATCGAAGAAGCGGAAGCCGAGAAAATCGAAAAGTCCGGCGTGGAATCGGTGAAAATCCGCTCCGTGCTGACCTGCGATACCAAGATCGGTGTCTGTGGCCATTGCTATGGCCGTGATCTGGCGCGCGGGACTCCGGTGAATGCCGGTGAAGCCGTGGGCGTGATCGCGGCGCAGTCGATCGGTGAGCCGGGCACGCAGCTGACAATGCGTACGTTCCATATCGGCGGTGCTGCGCAGCGTGGTGCCGAACAGTCCAACGTGGAGGCGAGTCATGACGGCACGATCGCGATCCGTAACCGGAACGTGGTGGCAAACAGTCAGGGCGTACCGGTGGTGATGAGCCGTAATTGTGAGATTGTGATTACTGACAACGCGAAGCGCGAGCGTGCGCGGTTCCGGGTGCCCTATGGCGCGCGGCTGCTGGCGGATGAAGGTGCGGCGGTTGCCCGCGGCCAGAAGCTCGCCGAGTGGGATCCGTACACCTTGCCGATTATCACCGAGCGTTCCGGTATCGTCGAGTATGCGGATCTGATCGAAGGTATTACATTGGTTGAGCGGACTGACGAAGTGACCGGTCTGACCTCTAAAGTAGTTGTGGATTACAAGCAGTCAGCCCGTGGGGCGGATCTGCGGCCAAGGCTATTGCTCAAAGACACCAAGGGCGAGATTGTTCGTCTCACGAATGGTGCCGAGGCGCGCTACTTCCTCGCACCCGATTTCATCCTTTCAGTGGAGCCTGGAGCGACAGTCGCCGACGGTGACGTGCTGGCGCGTATTCCCCGCGAGGGCAGCAAGACCCGCGACATTACCGGCGGTTTGCCGCGAGTGGCGGAGTTGTTCGAGGCACGCCGGCCGAAGGATCACGCGATTATCGCGGAGATCGATGGCCGGGTGGAGTTCGGCAAGGATTACAAGGCCAAGCGCCGCGTGATCGTGAAGAATGACGAGACCTCGGAAGAGACCGAATATCTTATTCCCAAGGGCAAGCACGTCTCTGTCCAGGAGGGCGATTATGTCCGCCGGGGCGACCCGCTGGTGGATGGGCCGCGTGTGCCGCATGACATCCTGCGTGTGTTGGGTGTCGAGGCGTTGTCTGACTACCTGGTGAATGAAATCCAGGACGTCTACCGACTGCAGGGCGTGAAGATCAACGACAAGCATATCGAAGTGATCGTCCGCCAGATGCTGCAGAAGGTGGAAATCACGGAAGCTGGCGACACCACCTTCCTGGTGGGCGAGCTGGTGGACCGCGTGGAGTTCGATGTCGAGAACGGCAAGCTGGCGAAGGATGAGCGCCCTGCTTCCGGCCTGCCGGTGCTGCAAGGCATCACCAAGGCCAGTCTGCAGACACAGAGCTTTATCTCGGCCGCCTCCTTCCAGGAGACGACTCGGGTGCTCACCGAGGCCGCCACTGCTGGTAAGACCGATTCTCTCTCGGTTTGAAGGAGAACGTGATCGTCGGGCGGTTAATCCCGGCGGGTACGGGAAGCGTGATGAACCGGCTGCGCGCGGTCGCCGCCGGCCGCGACCGCCAGACGCTGGGTAGCCAGCGTCCGGCCATCGCGAAGCCGGAGATGGCCGCGGAGTAAGGAGAAGGGCCCGCAGAGCGCTGTACTAGGGCGCCCCGCAGGGGGGCTGAGGTCTATGCTTCCGATTTTAAAACGGCGTCCTAAGTGGGGCGCCGTTTTGCTTTTTGGCCCCTGAAACGATCACGGAGCCATGCCCAAAACTCCTATCTGGGTTTTTCTGAGTTAGGGTGGGGCCTGAATGCTTGACTTGGGGGTGGGTGGCTCTTAAGGAAGGCGCTCTCGCGGATCGGAAACTTTCTGGCAGCGGGTTGTCTATAAAATCTGGCGCGTGCGGCGCCGTGCGGGGATCCCCCGGACTAAGGCCGCGTGCTGGAGAAGAATTCCGTAAGGTGGATGCTCCGCCTTGCGGTCGTTTTTTATGGATGGCCCTGTTTGTTGGTTGGTTTTGGGTTTTGAGACACACACGATGCAGGATGAGAAATGCCGACCATTAATCAGTTGATCGCCAAGGGCCGCGAGCCCGCACCGAAGCGCAATAAGGTGCCGGCCCTGGAAGGCTGCCCCCAGAAACGTGGCGTCTGCACGCGCGTCTATACGACGACCCCGAAGAAGCCTAATTCGGCGCTTCGTAAGGTTGCCAAGGTGCGCCTGACCAATGGGTTTGAGGTTGTGAGCTACATTCCGGGCGAGGGGCATAATCTGCAGGAGCACTCGGTGGTGCTGATCCGCGGTGGCCGCGTGAAGGATTTGCCGGGTGTGCGCTACCACATCCTGCGTGGTGTTCTGGATACGCAGGGCCTGCCGAAGCGCCGTAAGCGCCGCTCGCTGTATGGCGCGAAGCGGCCGAAGTAAGGGAGAGCAGACAGATGAGCAGACGCCGCCGCGCCGTAAAACGCGAAGTTCTCCCGGACGCAAAGTTCGGAGATATCGTGATCAGCCGTTTTATGAATGTGCTGATGTATGATGGTAAGAAATCAGCCGCCGAAGGTATTGTTTACGGCGCGTTGGATGTGTTGAAGAAACGCGGCGGGGCGAATGCCGACCCGGTGCGTTTGTTCCATGAAGCGTTGGATAATGTTAAGCCGGCAATCGAGGTTCGGTCGCGCCGCGTTGGTGGTGCGACGTATCAGGTGCCGGTGGAAGTTCGTACTGAGCGCCGCCAGGCGCTGGCAATTCGCTGGATCATCGACTCTGCCCGCAAACGCGGCGAGCACACGATGGAAGAGCGGCTTTCGAACGAATTGCAGGATGCGGTGAATAATCGCGGTTCTGCGGTGAAAAAGCGTGAAGACACCCACCGGATGGCTGAGGCGAACAAGGCCTTCAGTCATTACCGTTGGTAAATTCGAGACTTTAGCAGAAATTTTTAGCCCGCACGGAGCAGACAAATGGCCAAAGCGAAATTTGAGCGGAACAAGCCGCATGTGAACATTGGCACGATCGGTCACGTCGATCATGGCAAGACCTCACTGACAGCCGCCATCACCAAGGTGCTCGCAAAGTCCGGTGGTGCCACGTTCACCGCTTACGACATGATCGACAAGGCGCCGGAAGAGCGTGCTCGTGGCATCACGATCTCGACCGCTCACGTTGAGTACGAGACCAAGAACCGCCACTACGCCCATGTGGATTGCCCTGGCCATGCGGACTACGTGAAGAACATGATCACTGGCGCGGCGCAGATGGACGGCGCGATCCTGGTGGTTTCTGCCGCTGATGGTCCGATGCCGCAGACCCGCGAACACATCCTGCTTGCCCGTCAGGTTGGCGTGCCGGCTCTCGTCGTGTTTCTCAACAAGATGGATCTGGCTGATCCCGATCTGGTCGAATTGGTTGAGATGGAAGTGCGCGAACTGCTCAGCAAATATGGCTTTGACGGCGATAACATTCCTATCATCAAAGGGTCGGCTGTGGCCGCTCTTGAAGACAAGACTCCTGAAATTGGCGAGCAGGCGATACTGGCGCTTATGGAGGCGGTGGACAGCTACATTCCGCAGCCTGAGCGCGCCAAGGACAAGCCGTTTCTCATGCCGGTTGAGGATGTGTTCTCGATCTCCGGTCGTGGCACGGTTGCTACGGGTCGCGTTGAGCGTGGTATCATTAAGGTCGGCGAAGAAGTTGAGGTTGTCGGCCTGAGGCCCACAGTGAAGACGATCGTGACCGGCGTGGAAATGTTTCGCAAGTTGCTCGATCAGGGTGAAGCTGGCGATAACATCGGCGCGCTGCTGCGCGGCACGAAGCGTGAAGACATCGAGCGCGGCCAGGTTCTGGCGGCTCCGGGCTCGATCACGCCGCACACCAAGTTCCATGCTCAGGCCTACATCCTGACGAAGGAAGAGGGCGGCCGTCACACGCCATTCTTCACCAACTATCGTCCGCAGTTCTATTTCCGCACCACCGACGTGACCGGCGTGGTTACGCTGCAGGAAGGTACTGAGATGGTGATGCCGGGTGATAACGTGGCGATTGACGTTGAGCTGATCGCGCCTATCGCCATGGATGACGGTTTGCGCTTCGCCATCCGCGAGGGTGGCCGGACCGTTGGTTCGGGCGTCGTCGCCAAGGTAACGAAGTAAGTTTCGGCCCCCTGTATCTGTGAAAAGAGCTTGAGCTAAGATGGACAACCAAAACATCCGTATCCGCCTGAAGGCGTATGATCACCGCGTGCTGGACAACAGCACGAAGGACATCGTCAACACGGCGAAGCGCACGGGCGCGCAGGTGCGGGGGCCAATTCCGTTGCCGACACATATCGAACGGTTCACCGTGAACCGTTCGCCGCATGTGGACAAGAAGAGCCGCGAGCAGTTCGAGATTTCGGACTCATCGCCGCTTGCTGGATATCGTTGACCCGACCCCGCAGACCGTGGACGCGCTGATGAAGCTCGACCTCGCTGCCGGTGTCGAAGTCGAAATTAAGATCTAAGCTTAGGTGGTATTATGCGTACCGGTGTGATTGCAAAAAAACTGGGGATGACCCGGTTGTTCAAAGATGACGGCACGCATGTGCCGGTCACAGTGCTGCACCTCGATGAGGTTCGGGTTGTGGCGGCGCGGACGGTTGAAAATGATGGCTACAGCGCTGTGCAGCTTGGTATTGGCAAAGCCAAACCCAAGAATGTGAGCAAGCCGCAGAAAGGCCACTACGCGAAGGCGAAAGTGGAGCCGGCAATGAAGCTCGTTGAATTCCGCGTGGCGAATGACGCCACTCTGGAACTTGGCTCAGTGATTTCTCCGGCGCATTTCTCCATTGGCCAGTTCGTTGACGTTGCCGGCATTACCAAAGGTAAGGGCTTTGCCGGTGGTATGAAGCGGTGGAATTTTGCCGGGTTGGAAGCCAGCCACGGCGTTTCCGTCAGTCATCGTAGCCTTGGTTCGACTGGTAATCGTCAGGATCCAGGTAAGACATTCAAGAACAAGAAAATGCCTGGGCATCTTGGCCAAGAGCGCGTCACCACGTTGAACCTGCAGGTTGCTGGTCTTGATGAAGCGCGAAACCTCGTTCTCATCCGTGGCGCTGTACCAGGTTCCAAAGGCAGCTACGTCCTGTTGCGCGATGCGATCAAAAAGGCGCGGCCGGCCGATGCCGCCTACCCCGCAGCGTTGAAGGGCTGAGCCGATGAAATTTGATATTTATGACATCGATGCGAAAGCTGCTGGCAGCGCTGAGCTTCCCGATGAGATTTTTGGCATTGTGCCCCGTGCGGACATCATCGCGCGTGTGATTCACTGGCAGTTGGCCAAGCGTCGCTCGGGCAATCATAAAACCAAGGGCATGGGCGAAGTTTCTGGCACGACCCGTAAACCGTTCAAGCAGAAGGGCACAGGTAATGCGCGTCAGGGTAGCTTACGCGCGCCGCAATTTCGTACCGGCGGTGTTGTGCATGGTCCGGTCGTTCGTGACCATGGCTATAATCTGAACAAGAAGGTCCGCCGTCTTGGTTTGCTTTCTGCGCTTTCGCAGAAAGCTGCTGAGGGCAAGCTGGTTGTTCTGGACGCTGTTGGCGCTCTGGAGAAAACCAAGGACGTTGCAGCTAAAGTGAAGAACTTCGGTTGGAGCTCGGCGTTGATCGTCGATGCCGCCGTGAACGAAATCTTTCTGCGTGCCAGCCGTAATGTTGAGGGCTATCGATATTCTCCCGGTTGTCGGTGCGAATGTCTACGACATCGTGCGGCATGACGTGCTGGTGATTACCAAAGCCGGCATAGATGGCTTGAAGGAGCGCCTGGCATGAGCACCGTGAAAATTTCACCGGAGCGGATGTACGAAGTCGTACGCGCGCCGCATGATCACCGAGAAAGCGACGCTGCTTTCGGAGAAGAACCAGTTTGTGTTCAAGGTGGCGCCGGATGCGACGAAGCCTGAGATCAAGGCGGCGATCGAGGCTCTGTTCAAAGTTAAGGTTACCGGCGTGAACACGCTGATCACCAAGGGCAAGACCAAGCGGTTCAAGGGCCGCCCTGGTGTTCGCTCCGACGTGAAGAAAGCGTTTGTGACTTGGCCGAAGGCGAGAGCATCGATTTCACAACCGGTCTGGCATAAGGCTTAGACGATGGCACTTAAACATTTCAATCCAGTCACGGCGAGCCTTCGCGGGACCGTGCTGATCGACCGCAGCGAGTTGTGGAAAGGTAAGCCTGTTAAAGGGCTGACCGAAGGCAAGCATTCGACTGGTGGGCGTAATAACCACGGACGCATCACCAGCAGGTTCCGCGGCGGTGGACATAAGCAGGCCTATCGTATCGTCGACTTCAAGCGTCGCAAATACGATGTGGCCGCGACGGTTGAGCGTCTGGAATACGACCCGAACCGCACCGCGTTTATCGCTCTAATCAAGTATGCTGATGGTGAGCTGTCCTACATTCTTGCGCCGCAGCGCTTGAAGGTTGGTGATCCGGTGGTTTCTGGCGCGCGCGTCGACATCAAGCCGGGCAATGCCATGCCGCTGGCCGCGATCCCGGTTGGGACAATCATTCATAATATAGAGCTTAAGGTGGGTGCTGGCGGCAAGATGGCACGTTCAGCTGGCACTTTTGCGCAGTTGGTCGGTAAAGACCAGGGCTACGCTCAGGTTAAGCTGATGTCCGGTGAGTTGCGCGTTGTGCGCGCCGAATGCATGGCGACGATTGGCGCAGTTTCGAATGCTGACCATCAGAACGAACAGCTTGGTAAGGCTGGTCGTAGGGTCTGGATGGGTCGCAGGCCGCATAACCGCGGTGTTGTGATGAACCCAGTCGATCACCCGCATGGTGGTGGTGAGGGGCGTACCTCCGGTGGCCGTCATCCGGTTACGCCCTGGGGCAAACCGACCAAGGGTGCCAAGACACGTAGCAATAAACGTACGGATGATCTCATCATCCGCCGCGCTAAGAGCGGGAAGGGCTGATAGATGTCACGTTCTGTTTGGAAAGGCCCGTTTGTTGACGGGTATATGTTGGGCAAGGCGGAAGCCTCGCGGGCGTCGGGTCGTAACGAGATTATAAAAATATGGTCGCGCCGTTCGACGATCCTGCCGCAATTTGTTGGCCTAACCTTTGGTGTTTACAACGGCAAGAAGTTTCTTCCCGTGCAGGTGAACGAGAATATGGTTGGCCATAAGTTCGGTGAATTCTCGCCGACGCGGACCTTTACGGGCCATTCGGCAGATAAGAAAGCGAAGCGGGGCTGAGATGAGCAAACCGAAAGCCGAACGCGGCCTTGAGGATATTCAGGCACAGGCGATTACGCGCAACATGCGTGTCAGCCCGCGCAAGCTGAATCTCGTTGCCGAGTCCATTCGTAACCTGCCTGCCGGCCGTGCGCTGGCTGATCTTACGTTCAGCAAGCGCCGTATCGCCAAGCAAGTGAAAAAGACGCTTGAGAGCGCGATCGCCAATGCAGAGAACAATCATCAGCTGGATGTTGATAAGCTGGTGGTGAAACTGGCCGAGGTCGGCCGTGGTATTGTTATGAAGCGGTTCCATGCGCGTGGCCGTGGCCGGTCCGCGACGGTTGAGAAGTGGTTTAGCCATCTGAAGATTGTGGTGGAGGAGCGTGAACCGGCGGGCAAGCCGCAGCGTGACACGCGTCCTAGCCACAAAAATTCTGATATCGTGAAGTCTGCCGGGGAGGCCGCGTAATATGGGTCATAAGATCAATCCGATCGGCTTGCGCCTTGGCATTACCCGCACTTGGGATAGCCGTTGGTATGCTGGCAAGGACTACGCCAAGCTGCTGCATGACGATCTGAAACTGCGTAACCACCTGCGTGCCAAGCTAAGTCAAGCGGGCGTTTCGAAGGTCGTTATAGAACGTCCGGCAAAGAAGCCGCGTGTGACGATTTATGCCGCTCGCCCTGGCGTGGTGATCGGAAAGAAAGGTCAGGATATCGACACGCTGCGCAAGGAGCTGTCGACCATGGCGAAAGCCGAGGTTTCCTTGAACATCATGGAAATCCGCAAGCCGGAAATCGATGCGACTCTGGTTGCCGAGAATATCGCGCAGCAGCTTGAGCGCCGGGTGGCGTTTCGCCGGGCGATGAAGCGGGCGGTGCAGTCCGCGATGCGCCTCGGCGCACAGGGCATTAAGATCACCTGTGGCGGCCGTTTGGGTGGCGCGGAAATCGCGCGGGTGGAATGGTATCGTGAGGGCCGGGTACCGTTGCATACGCTGCGTGCCGATCTCGATTACGGCGTTGCCACTGCGAAAACGACTTACGGCACTTGCGGCGTAAAAGTCTGGATTTTCAAGGGCGAGATACTGGTTCAGGACCCGTTGGCGCAGGACAAGCGCGCCGCGGAACAGGCGCCGCAGCGCTAAGGAATAATTGCTATGATGTCTCCCAAGCGTACAAAGTTCCGGAAAGCCCATAAAGGCCGCATCCACGGCCTGGCCAAGGGCAACACGCAGCTGAATTTCGGCGCCTTCGGCCTAAAAGCTCTGGAGCCCGAGCGGATCACCGCGCGTCAGATCGAGTCTGCTCGCCGTGCAATCACGCGTGCCATGAAGCGTGCCGGCCGCGTCTGGATTCGGATTTTCCCGGACCTTCCGGTCTCCACCAAGCCCGCCGAAGTGCGCATGGGCTCGGGCAAGGGTAGCCCGGAATTCTGGGTTGCGCGCGTGCATCCTGGGCGTATCGTGTTTGAGATTGACGGCGTTGCCGAGCCGCTGGCACGTGAAGCCCTGGCGCTAGGGGCAGCCAAACTGCCGATCAGGACGAAATTTGTTACCCGGATTGGAGATGCGTGAGATGACCGTTGCAAGCGATATCCGGGCGAAAACACCTGACGAGCTGACGGGCCTATTGCTCGATCTGCGCAAGGAGCAGTTTAATCTGCGTTTCCAGCGTGCGACTGGCCAGCAGGAGAATACCAGCCGCGTGCGTGCGGTGCGGCGCGATATTGCGCGGGTGAAGACAATTCTGGCTGAGCGCGCGCGCAACGCGGCGAAGGTTTAAGGAAGATACCATGCCGAAACGTGTTCTGACTGGGCGGGTTGTGAGCGACAAGATGGACAAGACGATCACCGTTCTTGTCGAGCGTCGCATCATGCACCCGCTATACAAGAAATTCATCCGCCGTTCGAAGAAATATGCGGCGCATGACGAAGCGAATACCTGCGTTGAAGGCGATCTGGTGCGCATTGAAGAATGTGCACCGATCAGCAAGCGCAAGACCTGGATCGTGACTGAGCGCAACGGATCGGCCATCGCCGAAGCCGCCCCTGCGGCCAGCGTCTGAGGACGGAGTAGAAAAATGATTATTGTTGAATCGAACCTCGACGTGGCTGACAATTCTGGTGCCCGGCGTGTGCAGTGCATCAAGGTGCTCGGCGGCTCCAAGCGCAAGACGGCTTCCGTCGGTGATGTGATCGTGGTGTCCGTTAAGGACGCGATCCCGCGCGGTAAAGTGAAGAAAGGCGACGTGCACCAGGCCGTTGTCGTGCGAACGGCGTTTCCCGTGCGTCGCGCCGATGGCAGTGCGATCCGTTTTGATCGTAATGCGGCTGTTCTGCTTAATAAGCAGATGGAGCCAATTGGCACGCGTATTTTTGGGCCGGTTGTTCGTGAACTGCGCGCCAAAAAATTTATGAAAATCATTAGCCTGGCGCCGGAGGTGCTGTAATCATGGCGGCACGAATTAAAAAAGGTGACAATGTGCTGGTGATTTCCGGCGCTTCCAAAGGTACCCGGGGCGAAGTGCTGCGTGTGATCCCGAAAGAGGATCGCGCTGTGGTGCAGGGTGTTGCCGTGGCCAAGATCCACACGAAGCCGAAAGGCATGGGGCAACCCGGTGGCATCGTTCAGCGCGAAGCTGCGGTGCATTTATCTAATCTGGCATTGATCGATCCGAGCACGGATAAGCCGACCAAGGTTGGCTTCCGCGTGTTGGATGGTGGCCGCAAAGTTCGTGTCGCTCGTAAGAGCGGTACTGCGATTGATGGCTGAGGAGGCCGCAATGAGTGAAGCAAAAACCCTGCCGCGCATGCAGACGCACTACCGTGAGGTTGTACGCGCGCAGATGCGGCAAGAATTCGGCTATAAAAATCCGTTCGAAGTGCCGGTTCTCGAAAAGATCGTCATTAATATGGGCGTTGGTGAAGCCGCGGCTGACCAGAAGAAGCTGGACGCCGCCGTTGCTGAATTGACGCTGATTGCCGGGCAAAAGCCTGTGAAGACGATCGCGAAAAAAGCGATCGCCGGGTTCAAAATCCGCGCCGGCCTGCCGATCGGTTGCAAAGTCACGTTGCGTAAGGCGAAGATGTACGAGTTTCTCGACCGTCTCGTGACTATTGCGCTGCCGCGCGTGCGTGATTTCCGCGGGATTCCCGGCGGCAAGGGGTTTGACGGGCGCGGCAATTTTGCCATGGGTCTCAAGGAGCAGATTATTTTCCCTGAGATCGTCTATGACAAAGTCGACGCGATCCGCGGCATGGACATCATTTTCGTGACGAGTGCGAAAACCGATGCCGAGGCCAAGGCCTTGCTAAAAGGGTTTAATTTGCCATTCGCCAAGTGAGCGTCTGGTTGTTGGGTATTTTTGGAAAACGGCCGGCAGTAACCGGCAGGTTCCGGAGGGTAGCAGAAGATGGCTAAGACATCGCAGGTCAACCGCAATGGTAAGCGCGAGCGCATGGCAGCCCGTGACAAGGGCAAACGTGCGGCGCTGAAGGAGACGATCATGGATCGGACTCTGCCGGTGGAAGATCGTTTTGAGGCGAGCATTAAACTGGCAGAGCTGCCGCGTAATGGCGCGAAGGTTCGTGTTCGCCTGCGTTGCGAGCTTACGGGCCGGTCGCGTGGTAATTACCGCAAGTTCAAGCTTTGCCGTATCGCGTTCCGCGATCTCGCAAGTTCCGGGCAGATCCCCGGCGTCGTTAAAGCCAGCTGGTAAGGAAAGGGCAAAACAATGTCGATGTCCGATCCGTTGGGTGACATGCTCACCCGTATTCGTAATGCTCAGCATGCGCGTTTGACCATGTGCGTCGCGCCTGCTTCTAACCTGCGCGCCAACGTTCTTGATGTTCTTAAGCGTGAGGGGTTTATTCGCGGTTTTATCCGTGAAGAAGTGCGCCCTGGGATCGCCCAGTTGCGCATCGAGCTGAAATACAGCGAGGGCCAGCCGGTGATCAAAGAGATCAGCCGCGTGTCGCGCCCTGGCCGTCGCGTTTATTCCAAGATCAAGGAACTGCCGCGCGTGTATTCGGGTCTAGGTGTTTCCATCCTCTCCACGCCACGTGGTGTGATGAGCGATGTAGAGGCCCGCGCTGCCAATGTTGGCGGCGAAGTTCTCTGCCGCGTCTTTTAAGGGGAGAGAGATATGTCACGCGTTGGCAAGTATCCCGTCGAACTTCCCGCTGGTGTCACTGTGGCTCTGGCTGGCAATATTCTGACGGCTAAAGGCAAGCTGGGGGAGTTGTCGCTCTCCCTGACCGACAAGGTCGAAGCCAAGATCGAGGGCAATAAAGTCTCGGTTGCGCCAAGGAGCAAGGAAGCCTCAGCTCGTATGATGTGGGGCACGAACTCGTGCGAACATCGCGAACCTCGTGAAGGGCGTTTCCGTTGGGTATGCAAAGACCCTGGAGATTACGGGCACGGGTTACCGCGCTGCGGTGCAGGGCAAGAACCTGGTGGTGAACCTCGGGTTTTCCCACGACGTGGTCTATGTAATCCCGGAGGGGATTAAGGTTAGCTGCGAGAAGCCGACCCTGATCAAGGTTGAGGGTATGGATAAGCGCCAGGTCGGTCAGGTTTGTGCTGAGCTGCGCTCGTACCGTCCGCCTGAACCCTATAAGGGCAAGGGCGTGAAGTTTGAGGGCGAAGCGATCCGCCGGAAAGAGGGTAAGAAGAAGTAATGTCAACAAATCTTTCATTGCAGACGCGTCGGCGCGAGCGGCTCCGTTACCAGCTTCGGCAGAAATCCACTGGCCGCCCGCGTTTGTCGGTCTTCCGTTCCGGCAAGCACATCTATGCGCAGATCATCGACGATGCGGCTGGTAAGACAGTTGCTGCTGCTTCGACTCTGGATAAGGATTTGAAGGCGGCGTTGAAGACGGGTGCGGACAAGGATGCTGCGACGGCGGTTGGCAAGTTGATTGCCGAGCGTTCGAAGGCGGCTGGCGTCATCGCCGTGGTGTTCGACCGCGGGTCTTATTTATATCATGGCCGGGTGAAAGCCCTGGCAGAGGCGGCCCGCGAGGGCGGCCTCGACTTCTAGGAGCATTCAGTATGGCACGTGAAGCACGTGAGGGCGGCGGTGGCGGCAGAGGCCGTGAGCGCGAGCGCGACCGGGAGACCGGTGATGAGCTGATCGACAAGCTGGTAACGATCAACCGCGTCGCGAAGGTGGTAAAGGGCGGCCGTCGGTTTGCCTTTGCCGCACTCGTGGTGGTGGGTGACCAGAAGGGCCGCGTTGGCTACGGCGCCGGCAAGGCTCGTGAGGTTCCCGAGGCAATCCGCAAGGCGACTGAGCGCGCGAAAAAGACCATGATCCGCGTCCCAATGAAGGAAGGACGCACGCTGCATCACGACATTCGTGGTACGTTTGGTGCTGGTGACGTTGTGATCCGCGCGGCTCCGGCCGGTACGGGCATTATCGCCGGTGGCCCGCTGCGTGCCGTGTTTGAGACCTTGGGGATCGGCGATGTCGTGGCGAAATCGCTCGGTAGTCGCAACCCTCATAACATGGTGAAGGCTACCTTTGCAGCGTTGGCTGGGGTGACCAGCCCGCGTCTGGTGGCATCGCGCCGCGGTAAAAAGGTGGCTGACCTTTATGGAACAACCGCTAAGGAAGTTCCTGTGGAGGCGAGCGATGTCTGAGAAAAAAATTCTTGTAACGCAGATTGCGTCGGGCAACGGCCAGAAGCCTGGGCAGCAGGCGACGCTGATCGGCCTCGGCCTGAATAAGATCAGAAAAAGCCGTGAGCTTAATGACACCCCGGAAATTCGCGGCATGGTACGCAAGATTGCGCATCTGCTGAAGGTGGAGGAGCTGGCTTAAGCCAGGTTAATCATGAAACTTAATGAAATACGCGACAATCCCGGTGCGCGGCTAAAATCCAAGCGGCTTGGCCGCGGCATCGGTTCGGGCAAGGGTAAAACCTCTGGTAAGGGCGTTAAGGGCCAGAAGGCGCGCGAAGGCGTGGCTTTGAACGGCTTTGAAGGCGGTCAGTTGCCGATCTATCGCCGGTTGCCTAAGCGTGGCTTTACCAACGTAAACCGCAAGGAATACGCGCCGCTTAATCTCGGTACGCTGGAAGCCGCTTTTGAAGCTGGCAAGCTGGATGCCGCGCAGCCGATTACCGAGACACAACTGCGCGATGCTGGGTTGGTACGTCTTGGCAAAGTGGATGGCGTTCGTCTTCTCGCTAAGGGCGCTATCACAAGGGCGATTAATATCGAGGTATCAGGCGCATCCGCGGCTGCGGTTGCCGCCATTCAACAAGCTGGAGGCAGTGTGAAAACCCTCATTGCGAAGGCTGAAGCGGCCATCGTCTAGCCTCTTGCCTCCGCCGGATAAAATCCGGCACAATAGCGCTAATCAACGGCGCTTGGCCGTGGCGCGAAGCCGACGGGCAAGCGCCGTTTTTGCTGATAAGAAGGATACTCCATGGCATCGGCCGCAGAACAGATGGCAGCAAGCCTGAACCTTGGCGCTTTCGGCAAGGCTACGGATCTGAAGAAGCGTATCTGGTTTACCTTGGGCGCCCTCATCGTGTTCCGGCTAGGCACCTATATCCCGGTGCCTGGTGTGGATGCGACCGTGATGGCGCACCAGATGACCCAGAACGGCGGTGGTATTCTTGGCATGTTCAACATGTTCACCGGTGGTGCACTGGGGCGGATGACCATTTTTGCGCTGAACATCATGCCCTATATTAGTGCCAGCATCATCATTCAGATGATGACAGTCGCAATTCCGGCTCTGGAGACGTTAAAAAAAGAAGGCGAATCGGGTCGGCAGAAAATCACGCAATACACCCGATACCTCACCGTGCTCATTGCTGGCGTTCAGGCTTACGGCATCTCGATTGGCCTCTCGGCGATGAAAACCACGCTTGGGCCAGCAGTGATTGACCCGGGCTTAATGTTTACCTTCACCTGCGTTGTCACCCTTGTAGGAGGCACCGTGTTCCTGATGTGGTTGGGCGAGCAAATCACTTCCCGCGGTATCGGCAATGGGGCGAGTTTAATTATCTTCGCGGGTATCGTTGCGAATATGCCGCTGGCTATCGCCAATATTCTGGAGCTTGGTTCGACCGGTGCTCTCTCGACGCTGTTTATCATAACCTTTTTTATCATCGGCGTTGCGGTGTTTGCGTTTATCGTTTTCATGGAACGGGCGCAGCGGCGCATTCTGGTGCAATACGCTAAGCGTCAGGTCGGGCAGAAAATGTTTGGTGGAGACTCCACGCATATGCCGATCAAGGTCAATGTGTCTGGTGTCATGGCGCCAATTTTTGCGAGTTCTTTGTTGCTGCTCCCCGCGACGATCATCGGTTTCTCTAAGGAGGGATCTGGTTGGCTCTCTGTGGTTGCACATCAACTTTCGCATGGTCAGCCTGGCTACATGATCCTTTTTGCCGGGCTGATTATCGTATTCTCATATTTCTGGGCGGCTATATCGTTTAACCCCGATGATACAGCGGAAAACCTGAAGAAATCCGGTGGCTTTATTCCAGGCATTCGTCCGGGTGCAAATACCGCCAAGTACTTTGACACGGTACTGACGCGCCTGACCACGATTGGTGCGGCCTATCTAGTCGTTGTGTGCCTGTTGCCGGAATTTGTGCTCAGCAATTACAGCCTGCCCTTCTATTTTGGCGGAACGTCGCTTTTGATCATTGTTTCAGTGACGATGGATACGGTGGCCCAGGTCCAGTCGCACCTGTTGGCGCATCAATATGAGGGGCTGATACGGAAAAACCGCGGCAAAAGCCGAAAATGAGGGAGTGAGCTGTGGAACTGATTCTGCCTGGGGCCACCCGGGGCGGGCAAAGGCACCCAATGAAGCTTTTGGAATCCCGCTATGGTGTCGCGCAAATCTCCACCGGGGACATGCTTCGGGCAGAGGTAAAGGCGGGCTCGCCGATTGGACTAGAGGCGAAAGGGATCATGGATGCCGGAGGGCTGGTGTCGGACGAGCTGATCATTCGGATGATTGGTGAGCGTATCGCCAGGGCAGATTGTGCCAAGGGGTTCATTCTCGACGGTTTTCCCCGTACGGTGCCGCAGGCCGAGGCGCTGGATAAGCTGCTGCACGAGACTGCCGTTGATCTGGACGCCGTTATTGAGTTGAAGGTGGACGAGGCGCGTTTTGGTCGAGAGGATCAGCGGCCGTTTTACCTGTGCGAAATGCGGGGCAGGGTACCACGATAAATTCAAGCAGCCGAAGCAAGCTGGTGTTTGTGATGTCTGTGGCGGTACGGAGTTCATCCGCCGGCCGGATGATAAGGCCGAGACCGTGCATGCCAGGCTTGAGGCGTATAACGCGCAAACCGCACCGATTTTGCCTTATTACAAAGCCAAGGGCCGGCTTTATACGGTGGATGGGATGGCGGAGATGGATGAAGTTGAGGCGCAAATAGAGATGGTTCTGCACAACGTGGGCGTGCCCACGCCCAAATCATGACGTTGATCACGAAAAATTGATCGGTCAACGTTGACTCTGGTTGTGTGACCGCTATAACCCGCTTTCGCGGCGCTCCCGATCGGGGCGCCGCAATTTGTTATGACCTCAGGAGAGACCACGTGGCGCGTATTGCCGGCGTTAACATTCCCACGAATAAGCGTGTTTTGATCAGTCTTCGTTATATTTATGGCATCGGCCCCGTGAAGGCTCGTGACATTTGTACTGCGTTGGCCATTCCCGATGAGCGCCGGGTTAACCAGCTCTCTGACGACGAGATTCTCCGTCTGCGTGAACTTATCGACAAGGATTATCGGGTCGAGGGCGATCTCCGCCGAGAGAACGCCATGAACATCAAGCGTCTGATGGATCTCGGCTGCTATCGTGGCTTGCGCCACCGTAAGGGGCTGCCGGTCCGTGGTCAGCGCACCCATACAAATGCGCGTACCCGCAAAGGCAAAGCAGTGGCGATCGCCGGCAAGAAAAAAGTCACGAAGTAATCTTTCGTCCATCCCGTCAGCAGTCACAGGAATACCGATATGGCGAAGCCCGCCTCACGTCCTCGCAAAAAAGAACGCAAAAACATCATCTCTGGTGTCGCGCATGTTCTCGCCAGCTTTAACAATACCATGGTCAACATCACTGACGCTCAGGGTAACACCATTGCCTGGTCGTCGGCCGGCAGCCAGGGTTTTAAGGGCAGCCGTAAATCCACCCCTTATGCTGCCCAGGTGGCTGCTGAGGATGCTGGCCGCAAAGCTCGCGAGCACGGCATGGAGATGCTGGAGATCGAGGTGAGCGGCCCGGGTTCAGGGCGCGAGAGCGCGCTGCGCGCGTTGCAGACGGTGGGCTTTCAGATTTCGGCCATCCGCGATTTGACGCCGATTCCGCACAATGGTTGTCGGCCGCGCAAGCGCCGCCGCGTCTAAGCCGGAATTGCAATTTGGTTAAGGTCCAAGATGATTCACTCGTCGCCGGGCCGGAGGGTTAAATGTTGAAAGAATCAAATTTGTCGCTGCAACGCAATTGGCAAATGCTGATCAAGCCGGAGCAACTCGATATCGAGTTTGGTTCGGATGCAGGCCGCGTGGCCACGATTGTTGCCGAGCCGCTTGAGCGAGGCTTCGGTATGACCCTTGGCAACTCGCTGCGCCGTATTTTGCTGTCGTCCCTGCAAGGGGCAGCCGTGACAGCCGTGCGGATCGATGGCGTATTGCACGAATTCTCGACGCTGGTTGGCGTGCGCGAAGACGTGACGGACATCGTTCTCAATATCAAGCAGCTTGCCGTGCGTATGCATGGTGAGGGGCCGAAGCGCATGGTGCTGACCGCGACTGGCCCGGGCGAAGTGAAAGCCGGGCAGATACAGGCCGGCCACGATATCGAGATCATGAACCCGGATCTGGTGCTGTGTACGCTGGATGACGGTGCGTCGCTTGGCATGGAATTCACGGTCGGGTCCGGCCGTGGTTATGAGCCCGCTTCAGCCAACCGCCCGGAAGATGCGCCGATCGGCCTGATCCCGGTTGACGCAATCTATTCCCCGGTGCGCCGCGTGTCTTATCGCGTCGAGCAGACCCGCGTTGGTCAGGTCACTGACTATGACAAATTGATTTTGCAGATCGAAACAAACGGCGCCATTACCCCGGAAGATTCCGTGGCCTTGGCTGCCCGCATCCTGCAGGACCAACTTGGCATGTTCGTGAACTTCGAGGAACCGCAGCGCCTGCGCGCCGAGGAGCCGCGGATCGAACTGCCCTTCAATGCGAATCTACTCCGCAAGGTGGACGAGCTGGAGCTCTCCGTGCGCAGTGCTAACTGCCTGAAGAACGATAACATCGTTTACATTGGGGATCTGGTGCAGAAGAGCGAGCAGGAGATGTTGCGGACGCCGAATTTTGGCCGCAAGTCTCTGAATGAAATCAAGGAAGTGCTGACCGTCATGGGGTTGTCCCTTGGCATGACCGTGACCGACTGGCCGCCCGAGAATATCGAGGAACTGGCCAAGCGTTCCGACCAACCCTTCTAAAAGCCTAAACAGGAAAATTTACCATGCGTCACGGTCTTAGCGGTCGAAAACTCGGCGTTACCTCCTCCCATCGCGCAGCCATGTTCAGGAACATGGCTGTTGCTCTCATCAAGCACGAGCAGATCACGACAACTCTGCCCAAGGCCAAGGAACTTCGGCCCGTGGCGGAGAAGTTGATCACACTCGGCAAGCGCGGCGGGTTGCATGCCAAGCGGCAGGCTTTCGACCAACTGCGTGACGAGACAATCGTTGCTAAACTGTTTGATGCCCTTGCCACCCGTTATAAGAGCCGCAGCGGCGGTTATACCCGTGTGCTGAAAGCCGGCATGCGCTTTGGCGATGCGGCTGACATGGCGGTGATCGAATTTGTAGACCGCGATGTGTCGGCAAAAGGTCTGGATAGCGGGCCGAAGCCGGAAGTGGTCGAACAAGACGAAGAGTAACACGTCGCGATTTCGCGGGTATTGGAAAAAAGGGCAAACTTTGGTTTGCCCTTTTTTGTTTCTGGTCACAAAAGCGAGTGCGGACTATAATGCCCTATGGCTAAAATTCCATCGCCGATCGTCAGCGTCAGTGTTACCGCCTGGCGGGGTGAGTGGTCCTTAACCGAGCGGGCACTTCCAGAAGAGGTCCCGGTGGCAATGACATATGACCGTGTGACATTTGCGGTGATGATGGCGAGCCCGAGTGACTTGCATGATTTTGCTGTGGGTTTTTCGCTTTCTGAGGGCATCGTCGAAGGACCGTCCGAAATCACGGAACTTGAAATTAAGGTCCTGCCCTTAGGCATCGAATGCCGCATGACGCTGGTGCCAGCGAGGCGCGAAGCCTTGAAATCACGGCGCCGTCGTATCGCGGGTCCTGTGGGTTGCGGCCTTTGCGGGATCGACAGTCTGACTGAAGCGGTGCGCCCTGCCGCGAAGGTGGAAAGCTCGTTGCGGGTATCCGCGGCGGAGATCGCGTCAGCCTTGGCGCGCCTCCCGGAATTGCAGACGCTCAATCTGCAAACACGCGCCGTACATGCTGCCGCATTCTTTACGCCGGCAAACGGCGCGCTGCTGGTTCGAGAAGATGTCGGTCGGCACAACGCCCTGGACAAACTCATTGGCGCGGTCAGGCGCGAGGAGGCTGGTGGCGCACAAGGTGTTGTTCTGCTCACCAGCCGGGTCTCGATCGAACTAATCCAAAAGACAGCCTCACTGGGTGCGGGTATCTTGGTTGCGGTATCAGTCCCCAGCGCGCGCGCGGTGCGGGATGCACAAGCTGCCGGGATCACACTGATTGCGGTTGCCCGTCATGATGGGTTCGAGATTTTTACCCATCCAGAGCGCGTTATAGAGGCTTGTGGGCCTTCTCGATCAGGCGGCTGAGCAAGCCTGGTTTCTTCTCAACTTTGGGTGCGGCTTTTTTTGCTTCGGCGGCCTCGGCCATGGCTTTGGCTTTCATCCAGACATCAAGAGATTTTCCGGCTTTTTTCGCGCGCTCCTGCTCGTAGGCAAGTTGCCCCTTACTGAGTTTTTTTGGCGTAATGGTGGTCATATCGGTCTCCAGTTATAGGCGGAAAGTTGCAGAATAGGCGGAGAATTTCAAGCGCCGTCCCGTCTGCGGAGCAAAACCATCGTTAGCAGGCCGAGAGCCGCATAAATGACGATCCCGCTCACGGCGAGCAGAAAAAGGGCCGCAAACATACGCGGGATTTCCAGCCGGTAACTGGCCTCGATGATGCGGTATGCAAGTCCTGAGGCAAAACCACCGGACCCTGCAACAAATTCGGCCACGACCGCGCCAACCAGCGCCAATGTCCCTGATACACGTAGACCGGTGAGAAAATTGGGCAGTGCCGATGGGAGGCGGAGCAGAAATAGGGTCTGCCAGCGTGTGGCGCCATTTAGCTGGAACAGATCGAGCAGTTCGGTCGGTGTGGCCGCCAGCCCAGCTGCGGTATTTGAGAGGATCGGGAAAAAGGCAATGATCGTGGCGCAAACAACAAGGGCCGCAAAAGGTTGATTAACCCAAATGATAATCAGCGGCGCAATAGCGACCACCGGTGTGACTTGCAAGATCACCGCCCAAGGCTGGATGGCAGCTCGTACCAAGGTGCTTGCGGCCATTGCGACCGCAAGGGCAACGCCCAACACCGTTGCGGCGAGCAAGGCTGTGAATGTAACGGTGAGCGTTGAGAGCAGCGCGGGATTGAGAACGTTGTAGTCGCCGATATAGGCGGTGATAATTGCGATCGGCCCAGGCAGGACATAGGGCGGAACGCCCATCGCCCAGACGGCTCCCTGCCAGAGCGCCAGAGCTACTAGCCCGAAGGCAAATGGGGCGATGCGTTCCAGCGTCTTGCTCATGCAGGCATGACCTGGCGGAGTGTTTCAGTGACTTGCGCAACCAGGCGGACATATTCGGTGCTACTGCGGCGGTTCGGTCCTTCTGGAATAGCCGTGCGGATATCCGCGGCAACCCGCCCCGGACGAAGGGACATCACAAGGATTCGGCTGGCCAGATAAGCGGCCTCATAGATCGAGTGTGTGACGAAAACGACGGTCTTACCGGTTTCGCGCCAGAGTTTGTGCAGATCTTCCTGCAGGCGGTGCCGGGTGAATTCATCGAGGGCGGCGAAGGGTTCGTCCATGAGGAGCAGCAGTGGCTCGGAGACCAACGCGCGGGCGATGGAGACGCGCATTTTCATGCCGCCGGAAAGTGCTTTCGGCCGCGTCCCGGCAAACTCCGAAAGCCCTACCTGAGCCAGCGTGGAGTCGATGCGCGATGCGACCTCCGATCGGTGGCGCCCGCGCAGGCGGAGCGGCAGATACACGTTCTCGGCGGCGGTCGCCCAGGGCAACAGAGTCGCATCTTGAAAGACGAATCCGATATCACCGGGGCCGGGCTGTTTGCCTTCATCCCAAACAATGGCTCCGCCACTCGGTCCCTCAAGCCCCGCCAACAGGCGCAGCAATGTCGATTTGCCGCATCCCGAAGGGCCGAGCAGTGCGACAAATTCACCGGTTTCGACTTTTGCTGAAATGTTCTCAAGTGCTAGCGTGCCATTGCCAAAGCGCTTCGAGACTGAATCGATGGAAAGCATTATTTCGTCATACCGAATCCGTGGTTGACGAATTGCAGCGTGTACCCGGCCTTATAATTCATCGATTTGTCGTATAATCCGGTGGCAGCCATCTGGTTAAAAAACGACGCCCAGCGCGCGTCAGTCATGGCGAAAAGCCCCAGGGTCTTGGTATCGCCGGAATCGACGATGCCGCGTTCCTTCAACTGATCGTAGCCGTAATGTAGCAGGCCGGTGCTCATATCCGGATTGGCCTTCTGGATCGCGGCAAAAGCCGGACTCGGATCACCATAAAGATACGAATACCAGCCCTCGATCGAGGCATCGATGAAGCGCTGCACGAGCCCAGGATTTGTCTGCACGAGCTTCTCGCTGGTCGCGATCAGGCTGGCATAGCCGTCAAACCCGGAATCGGAGAGCATCAACACAACCGGCCATTTCCCGGTCTGCTGGTGAACCAGATAAGGTTCCGACGTGACATAGGCTTCCTGGATACTGGTAGGATTGGTGAAAAACGGGGTCAGACTGAAGCTATAGGGGCGCAACTGGCTGTCAGAATAGCCATATTTGGCTTTCAGGTAGTTCCACCAGCTCGCGCGGGTATTGGTGCTTACAGCGATCGGCTTGCCCTTCAACGCCGCGAAACTATCGTCGCCAGTGCCGGGATGAGCCATGAGGATGTCCGGGTCTTTCTGGAAGCCGGCAGCCACGGCGACGAAGGGAATATGCTCCTGCGCGAAGTTGAGGGCGAGGAAGGAGTTCGAAGTAATATCGAAGGTCAGGCGGCCGGCGACCAGCAGTTGGGCATTGTTGATGTTAGGACCACCCTCCTGAATGGTGACGTCCAACCCGTATTTTTTATAAATGCCGGTGGCCAGAGCCTGATAATACCCGCCATATTCAGGCTCCGCGACCCAATCCAGCCCGAACGTGACCTTATCGGCGGCACGTGCCACGGGAGTGAGGACAAGGCCGGCGGCAATAATGGCCGCAATCTGGATTAATCTGTTCACGGTGAAATTTCCTCAGGGCTTGAGCAATCGGGGGGTCGCAAGCAAATTAGGCTGAATAAAGCATTTTCATCGCTGAAAAGCTGTTGGAGTCAGGGATTAGCATGGGTGAGGCGCGGATCAAGGCGGGAATTTGGGTTTCTGCGGCATTGCGGCTGGGCAGTGTGGAAGGCAAGCCCGGGATGGTTATCCGCAAGGGCGATGCGGATGCCGGTGGCGTGCTGGTGATCCTGCGTGGGCGGACAGGCAATGTGGTGCTGACGCAGTTCCGGGACGCGGCGGGGGCGCTGGCCTGGATGCGTGGCACGGGCCAGGAGCCGGTGAGCGAGGAGGCGACCGACGCCTATGTCAAAAAGCAGATTTCCTATGACGCGGATCTTTGGGTGATCGAATTTGATGCGGCGGACTATCTGCCGCCTTTTGAAGGTAAAATTGTCTAGGTCAGGGCCTACCGATTGCTTGCCTTGTGCATGGAAGCTGCCAGCGCGGGGTTTTCTTGCGCCACACCGGCAATGGCGCCGGCTTGGTCGGCCTTGGTGCGGTTCTGGCTCAGCTTCGCTTTGCCTTCCAGCCGGGTGATATGCAGGATGAGGCCAACGATACCCTTCAACTGCGAGGCGATGTAATCGGCCGGCGCATCGGCCACGGCCCAGGGTTTAGTGCGGCCAGCCTCATAGCGCTCGGTCAGCCGGGTGACGATGCCGAGCAAGGGGCCAGGGTCTTCAACAATTTCCAGCCGCCCCGTCGCGTGCACTGCCTGATAGTTCCAGGTCGGTACGACTTTGCCTGTTTCGGCTTTCGTCGTGTAGAAGGATGGGCTGATATAGCCGTCCACCGAGGTGAAGATAGCGAGCAATTCCGCAGTTGGATCGAAATCGCGCCAGTGCGGGTTCGCCCTTGCGACATGCCCGATCAGCCGATCCGGCGCCTCGTAAAGCAACGGCAGATGCGTGGCGATCAGGCCATTTTTGCTCGGCGACACTAAAACGGGCAGTGAGGCCGCAAGCATAATCGCCTGGAGCTCATCGGGACGGTCTTCGACAAAAGCCGGCGGATTATACATCGCTCAACCTTCTAGCGTGGTTCTAGCATGAGCATATGCGACTTTTCATCAAACATCACGGCTTTGGTGTTATGGACACGTGCCGTAAGGGTAACTGCCTCCGGTCTATCGCGGAAAGGTGCGCGACTCGAGATTCATGAGGTTTCGATATGCCGCACGTACCGGTCGAGCAACATTGTGGCAACAGGGCCAGGATGTCCGTCGCCCACCGGCGCACCGTCCAGCCGGGTTATGGGTTTCACGAAGGAGGTGGCGCTGGTGAGGAATATTTCGCGCGCGGTGCGGAGTGCTGCCAAGGTGAAAGTAGCTTCCTCAAAGCGGATTTGCCGTTCGCGCAGGTCTTCGATCAATGCGGCGCGGGTGCAACCGGGCAGGATTTGCCGGTCCAAATGACGCGTTAACAGTTTGCCTTCGGCATCCACCACCCAGACTGAGCTTGCGGCGCCCTCGGTGACACAGTTCTCTGTGTCGTAGAGGATGGCTTCATAGGCACCGGCGAGGCGTGCCTTCTGCCGGGCCAGGACATTTGGCAGTAGGTTAGTGGATTTGATATCGCAGCGGGCCCAGCGTTCATCGGGCAGACAGATGGCGGCAGCGCTCCATGTGTCGATATCCCGTGGCAGCGCAGGAAGGTGGCGCGCTGTAATCACGAGGCTCGGCCGGATCGCCAATGACGGGAAGGCATGGTCGCGCCGCGCCACGCCACGGGTTACTTGAATATAGACGAGCCCCGTGTCCACGCGGTTCCGCCTGAGAACCTCCTTAATCACAACAGTCAAGGCCGCCTGGGTCAATATCGGCCCAAGCTCAATCTCCTGCAGGCTGCGCGATAGTCTTGAGAGATGCAGTGCTGCATCGACTAGCCGTCCATTATTAATATAGATTACCTCGTATATACCGTCGCCAAACTGGTACCCACGGTCTTCAATACTTACGGCGGCGTCGCGCAGGGCGCGGTAGCTCCCGTTAACATAAGCGACCGCTCCCATGGGCGTCAGCGGTTCAACGCTGCCATCGTGGCGGCCGGATTACGTGTACCATGCTTGCGAGGACCGTCATTTTCCGGGGCAGCGGCGGAGTTGAAGATACCACTGATGAAGCAACCAGGTGTGGGGACGACAGCCTTGCCGAATATGCTGTTTCGCATCGTAATGTCCTTCCGGTTTTGCCTCGTCAGGCGGACACACCCGCAGCGGCCATGGCCTGAGCAAATTGCTCAGGGGGTAGGTAGGCGGCCAGAACCTCTTCGGGTGCCCCGTCGGCTTTTATTTGGCCACCATCCATCCAGATGACCCGATTGCACCATTGCAGGATGATCTCAGCGCTATGCGAGGATAGGACCAGGATTTCTGCTCCCCGCACCATTGTCTCTAACCGATGGCGCGCTTTGTCGAGAAAAGAGGCGTCGCCGGCCAGGATCCATTCATCCATCAGCAGAATTTGCGGCTTGATCGCGGTTGCGAGCGCAAACCCGAGCCTGACGACCATGCCCGAGCTGTAGGTCCGCACCGGGAGTTCAAGAAACTGGTCCAAGCCGGCAAACGCCGCTACATCTGCTTGCAATTGCTTGATCTGCGCGTCGTTGACGCCGTTGAACAAGCCCCGCAGGCGGATGTTTTCACGGCCCGTCATATCGAAATTCATACCCTGTCCGGGATCGAGCAAAGCGGTTATGGCGCCGTCGATTGTGATATTCCCGCCGACGGGTTCGTAAATGCCGGCCATTGTTCGCAGAAGAGTGGTCTTGCCCGCGCCATTCGAGCCAATAAAACCGAGCCGGTCGCCGGTATGCAGGGAAAACGAGACATTGCGCAGCGCCTCGACAACGAGCCGATGCTTACGGTCTTCACCCAACCGGCCGGAAGCCGCGGCGAACATTGTCTTTTTCAAGCTGCGGCTCTCGCCATGATAGAGCGGAAATGAGACAGAAACATTGTCAATAATCAGGTTTGCCATGGTCTATACCCAGTAAGCGATGCGCGGACGCGCATGCATAAAGACAAAACCGGCAAGCGCTACCAGAGCCGCGGAATAAACCAGTGCCACCGCCCAGGCGCTTGGTTCCAGCGGGTTGCCTAGAAGAGGTCCCCGCATGATCTCAAGCAAAGCATAAAACGGATTCCATTCTACCAGCACAATGCTTAATCCACGGTGCTTGAGCATGACCGGGTTCCACATGATGGGCGTGAGATAAAACGCGATTTGCACGATGCTGGCCACGATGGGAGGAATATCGCGGAAGCGGGCGCCAAAAATGCCCAGAATGAGGCTGACGGCCATGGCGTCGATCACCCAAAGTGCACAAGCGGGGAGAACGCTGAAGGATGAGAGACTGGGAATCGTTCGAAAGATGGCGAATACGACAACGATAACAACGATGTTATGCGCCAGCACAACAATGTTGCGTACGACCACGCGGGCCGCGTGGAGCGATAGCGGCATTCGCATAGCCCGGATCATACTCTCAGATTGCGTGAAGCAGAGGCTTCCTTCGGAAGTAATCGTGTTTATGAAATTCCACAGAACCAACGAAATTGACAGAAATGGCAGATAGCCTGCCACGTTCTGGTGGAATAAGTGGGCATAGAGGAAGCCGATCGCGCCGACCATCACAGCCGTGGACAGCGTAAGCCAGAATGGCCCGAGCAGTGAGCCGCGATAGCGCAGCCGGATATCGAGCATGCTCAGTGTCCAGACCAGCGGCCATAATCGCCACGTTTCCGCAATGTCAGCCACCGCCGTGGCTGCTCTATCCCGCCAATTATGTGCGGCTGTGATAGATACTGGTCGACCTGATGCCCTGGCAGCGTGAGAAAGGTCCATCTCTGCGTTGCCTCGGTTCGGCACAATCGTATTCATACCCTGGCGATAGCGGAATGGATCGGCAGCATCAACCGTCGCGGTGGTTACATGACAGGTAATTATAGGGTCAAAGCGGTATCATATCCGATGGCGCTGACGTGGTCAGATATTATTCGGAATGAACGATTGTTGCCGCGGCCTCAACGATTGCAACGGTTTCTCCCGGCATGAAGCTTGGCTGGCCTGCCTGCTGTTGTTGGACGATGGAGGTAACAGTACCATTTGGCCGGCGGATGACGATTTCAACGGCCGGTCCGCCTTGGTTAATCGGTGTCTGGCTGAGTGCCGTCATGATTGTGTTAACAGCCCCATTGTCATTGCCAACATCGACCTTGCGGACGGCGACGATGGTTCCCTTGTCAATCTTCCGTTTAAAGGAGACGTCTGTGAAATGGGCGCTGGGATAGTACGCCCGGCGCAGCCTTGGAGCAATAAAACGACGACCAGCGGCATGCCCGCGCGCGCCAGGTTGTAAATCACAGTCATAAAATTTCCCTCTTCATCTGACGATTTTATCATCCCCAGAGGTGCCAAAATAGCACGAAGTGAGGCCAAGTTTTTCTTGCCGTAAGTTCCGTTCTAGTCTAGTGGGTTACAGCGCCTTGTTTAAGCCGTCATTGAGCTAAATACTGCAAGATGATGGTATAACGTGCAGGAGGCTTTAACTGTGACCGTGAGATCCAGCTTTCGGGCTGTCTTTGTGAAGCCGGGACGATCTCGTCATGCACTTCGGCTAACAGCCGGTTGTGCCGGTCTCGCTTTGCTTTCGGCATGCGCCTCAAACGGGAACCGAATCGCACAAGGCGATTCGACTGATTATTATATTGCCCACGCCGCGGGCAACTATAAGCCGCCTGGGCCGCCCAGCGACCCATGGGGACCCTATATTAACATCGCCGCGAGCCGGTTCGACGTTCCAGCGCCCTGGATCCGCCAGGTCATGCGCGTGGAATCGGGTGGTAATGAATATACTGGCGGTCGGCTAACCGTCTCCGCGGCTGGCGCCATGGGCCTCATGCAGCTGGAGCCAACCACCTATCAGGAGATGGCCGCGCGCTACGGTTTGGGCCATGACCCGTTTAATCCTTACGACAATATCATGGCTGGCGCAGCCTATATTCACGAAATGTATGAGGTTTACGGCTCTCCAGGATTCCTTGCCGCATATAATGCCGGGCCGGGGCGCTTGGATTTGTACATGAATTATCACACGCCGCTTCCGAGTGAGACAATCAATTACGTCGCAATGATCGCCCCGAATATCCAGGGAGATTACCCCAAGCGTCGCTCGGACGCGGATCAACTCGCTCTTAATACCCAACCTATGAGCGACGCGCCTGGGATTTTGCCACCGGGATTTGTGCCCGAAGCGCCAGGGCCGCAGGCGCCGGACAATCCGATCGCCCCTGTTCAGGTCGCGGCCATCGTGCCGCCATCCCAACCAGATTTAGCGGTTTATGTGCCCGAGCCGGAAAACTCTTCCCCGGCGCCGACGCCGCGGCCACCGCCGCCGCGTCCTTCTTTCTCGATCATTCCAGCGGCCATGGCTGACACGCCGCCACCTCAGCCGCAACCACAATATGTGGCACCAGGTCATGTTGGTTGGGCGATCCAAGTGGGTGCCTATGATACACCTTCGAATGCAAAAGCGGCTCTTGGCATTGCCGAACTCTCGGCTGTTCAGATGCTTATCAAGGGGCAACCGATGGTGGTTTCCGTGGTTTCCGCCGGCCGAATCAGATACCGGGCTCGGGTGGTCGGGTTGCCGCGCGATAATGCCGTGAACGCGTGCGACCGGCTTTCCAGTGGACCGACGGGATGCATTGTCTTATCGCCAGAAGCACAATCCTAAAATAAGTTGTCAACGTGTAGGGCGCGTCGCAGCGTTAAATTGCGCCGCCGGCGAGCAATGTAGCGCGGACCGCTTCCTCGGGGACGTCGTTGCTCGTGAAAGCCTGGCCGATGCCGCGTGTAAGCACGAATGTCAGCCGCCCGTCACGCATCTTCTTGTCCTGTTTCATGTGCAGGAGAAGATGTTCAACCGGTAGCCTAGCAATCCTCGTGGGGAGGCCGACACTCTCAAGATGCGCGGCGATGCGGCTGGTATCTTCTTGCGGGCAGAGCCCGAGTGCTGCCGAAAGATGCGTGGCGAGGACCAGTCCGATAGCCACAGCCTCACCATGCAGCAAGCCCTGCCCATAGCCAGTCTCGGCCTCCAACGCATGTGCGAAGGTATGACCAAGATTTCAACAAAGCGCGGCCATTATTGGGCCGTGTCTCGCGTTCATCATCGCCAACCACCTGCGCCTTGAAGCTTACAGCCCGCTGGACAGCTTCGTCCAAGAGCGAAAGATTGTCCGTCAGCATCTCTGAGGCATTGGCTTCGCACCATTCGTAGAATAATGCGTCGGCGATCAGGCCGGCTTTTACGATCTCCGCATAGCCTGCCAGACGTTCTCGTTTCGGCAAGGTGGCCAGGACGCCGGTGTCCGCGATAACCAGATTCGGCTGATGAAATGCACCGATTAGGTTTTTGCCTTGCGGGGCGTTGATGCCGGTCTTGCCGCCCACACTGGAATTGACTTGTGCAAGCAGCGTTGTCGGAATTTGGATAAAGGGCAGGCCGCGCAGCGTGGCGGCGGCGGCAAAGCCTGCCAGATCGCCGATCACGCCGCCGCCCAGGGCTATAATCGTGGTGTGACGGTCGACATTTTGGGTCAACAACGACTCGACAAGCCCTTGCCATGTCGCCAGGCTTTTGGACGTCTCGCCCGGCGGCACGACCACAGTAGAATGGTTGATGCCAACTTCCGTCAGGCTGCTTTGCAGCGCCGGTAGGTGCAAGGCTGCCACGGTCTCATCCGTGACGATAACACAGCGCATCTGCGGAAGCAGGGGCGCTATCAGTGAGCCGGCGCGGCTGAGTAGATGATTGCCGATGACCACCTCGTACCGGCTTTGCGACAGTTGCACCGCAACCCGGCGCGGGGTGCTATAGGCTTTAAGGGCGGCAAGAACATTTTTAGTTGTCACGTGCGGAGGATCCTCTGAGCCATCGACGATAATGTCGGCTTGGGCATAGAGCGGACTGCGCTCATCGGAAAGACGTCGCAGAATTTCGGCGGGATCGCCCGCGTTGAGCAGCGGCCGGTGTGTGCGGCCTTGCACCCTTTGCAACAGGATATGCAGGGGGCACCGCAACCAGATCGAAATCGCTCGTTCCCGGATGGTTTCCCGGGTTTCAGGGTCCATGAAGGCACCGCCTCCGGGGGCGAGTACAATTCGGCCATTGGCTAGCAAGCGTTGAATGACGCGTTTCTCACCCGCGCGGAAATGCGCTTCGCCATGTTTGGCGAATATTTCCGCGATCGTCGCCCCTGCGGCTCGTTCGATTTCCTGATCCGCGTCGAAAAATGGCAGGCCAAGCTGTGCGGCAAGGCGCTTGCCGATTGCGGTCTTGCCCGCGCCCATGAGGCCGATGAGCACAATACTCCGATCGGTATCCGTTAAAATTTGGCTGTTGAGTTGCATCGTCCGAGAGGCTTATCACAACAATAGCATGACGATAGATGGCCATACCGAGGCGTTCCTGGAAATGTTGGCGTCCGAGCGTGGGGCCGCGCCCAATACGCTTGCGGCTTATCAGGCGGATATCGATGATTTCGCAGCGTTTCTTCGGGGAGGCGGGTCCGTTGCGCCGGGCAGAGCCGCGGCCCACCAGGTCGGTGCTTATATTGAATTGCTGCATCAGGCCGGCATGGCAGCCCGGACCCAGGCCCGCCGGCTCTCAGCCCTGCGACAGTTTTTTTTATTCCTGCTCCGCGAAGGTATCCGAGATGATAACCCCGTGGCGGAATTGGGGACGCCGCGGCTGCCGCAAAACCTGCCAAAATATTTGAGTGAAGCTGAGGTGGACCAGCTTTTGCTGACAGCGCGGGAATTTCCCGGGGTGCCAGGGTTGAAGGCCTGCGCGGGCCTCGAGATACTCTATGCCACGGGCTTGCGTGTATCTGAGCTGTTGGCTTTGCCGGTGCATAGCTTGGCGGCCGATACGAGTGTCCTGCTGGTGAAGGGCAAAGGCGGACGGGAGCGGATCGTACCGCTTTCAGACATGGCGAAATTGGCCGCGACCCGCCTGCGGGACGTAACATCCCAAAAAAAGAATCCGCCGCGCTATCTGTTTAGTGGCCGAGACCCTCGGCTTGCGATGACGCGCCAGGGGTTCGCTTTGCTGCTCAAGCAGGTGGCAACCAAGGCGAATATCGACCCCGCCCGCCTCTCCCCGCATGTGCTCCGGCACTCTTTTGCCTCGCATCTACTGGCGAATGGAGCCGATTTACGCAGTCTGCAAAAACTGCTCGGGCACGCCGATATCGCGACAACGCAAATCTACACTCACGTTCTGGCGGAGCGGTTGCAGCGCCTGGTGCAAGCGCATCACCCGCTGGCACGATGACCACCGTCAGCGGTCGGCGTTGATCCGGCCAAAAACCTCTATGCGGAGCCGGTCCAGCCAGGATCCGCGATGCCGGATATCATTGATATAAAGATATCTGCGCATCGCCTTGGACATTTTACGGCGGCGCTGTGCATCGACGTCAAAGGCGGCGCGTATTCCGCTGAGTGTGGCGGCAAGCCGCCCGTTTAACAGAGCCTTGATGACGTAGCCCAACATACGAGGCGTCAGGCCAAACCAGGAAGCGCCCCATTTCCGGCCGATGATCAACCTGTTGCGGACAAAATAAGTCATGCGCGCGGCATTCCAGCCGACCCGCGCGTCCGGTGAGACTTTATGGATGACCGCCAGTGAACCGTCGTAACCAATGCGCCAGTTCAGCGCGATGGCGGCGAGGCAGAAATCATATTCCTCCCAGGTGAAGAAGAAAGTTGGATCATAACCACCGACCGCGTTCCATGTGACCCGCCGGATGGCATGTCCGGCACCGACAAAGGTGGTGGTGTCGAATTGCTCTCTAAAGCGCTTTAGCAGGCGCACAGGGTAGCCCCAACTGAACCTGTCGGGGTGAACGCCATCCATGCAGAGAATATTAAACCCAAGCGCGCCGAGATCGGGGCTTTGATTGAACGCCCTGACCGCGCGCGCGACCACCCATTTGCCCTCGAAAACAGCATCATTATCGAGTGCCACGATGACCTGTCCGTGACCTAGGGACGATGCGAGGTTTCGTCCGGCCGCGACGCCAAGGTTTGTCGGGGATGAGTAAAGTGCAAAATCTGCAGCCGTGGAGAATGCTTTCGCCAGGGCTCGGATTACCTCTGGTTCGGAGCCTTGGTCCAACACGGTCACATGAAAAGCGGTGTTTCGCTGCGCCAGTGCGGATTGGACCGCTTCGAGCGTCTCCGAAAGCCGATTTAGCGAAAGAATGATAATGTCAGCGTCATAGGCACCCAATGGCGGGCGCTGTCCGGCCAATAACCGGGCGGTTGGCGGGGGTGGGCGTTCAGCAGGCATTTGTCTTTGCAATCATCATCGGCAGGGTTTGGAGCATGATCGATATATCGAGCCAAAGTGACCATGACTGGATATATTCAAGGTCGCTCGCAAGTCGCTGTTCAAGCATGTTAATCGCCGAGGTTTCGCCCCGCTGACCGCGTATTTGTGCCAGTCCGGTAATGCCTGGCTTGACGCGGTGCCGCAGCCGGTATAGCCGCACGGCGTTTTCGAAATTGATCCCCTCAACCTGCGTTTCTGGCGCGTGTGGGCGTGGTCCGACCAAAGACATGTCACCCTTAAGTACGTTGAAGAGTTGCAACAACTCGTCAAGCGAGCTGCGGCGGAGGAAGCGGCCGATCTTCGTGACCCTTGGGTCATTTTGTTTTGCCTGTGCAAACGGCCGAAACGGATCATACGCCATCGTGCGGAACTTCAGCACGGTGAATTGTTGCCCATGCGCGCCGGTCCGGATCTGACGAAATATGACCGGGCCTGGTCCGCTTGCCCTGACGAGACAAGCCGAGATCAGAAGCACTGGCGCGAAAAGAAACAGAAAAATGACGCTGCCTGCAAGGTCGAACGCGCGTTTCGTCAGGTTGAGCGAGGTGACAAGATTGTCTGTCACAATTGGCACGATCTTGCAGGAGCCGGAGCTGTCTCTTAACACATCTGGCAGGTTCGATGCGACATCGAAAGCCAGCCAGATACGGGCTGGATAAGCCAAAAGCTCCGAGAGCAATTCCTGACGAAGCGTGGTGGCAAGGACATCAAGCTCAGGATGGTGAACGAATACGACGTCCTGAATGTTCTTCATTCGAATCGTCTTAAGCAGTGTTTGAATGTCCGGTAGTTCGGGCCAGCTTGACGTCTTACCCGGTGAGTGCCGGCCAGACAGGCGGAGAATGCCGGAAATTTGAGAGGGTATCTGTTGTTCGCTCAGTGCTCTCGTTAAATCGCCCGGACAAAGATCGTAACAGATCACCAATGGCCCGCTTGCCGGGGTGTATGTGTTTCCTTCCGCAAGCACGTTTGTCAGAGTTGCTCTCACGCAGCCCAATATAAACGGTGTCACGATCAGGTCGGCCACGGTCCAGCGCCTGGCAAGGATATGGGAATGACCAAGCAGTATGGACATCGATAACATGGCGATGCTGGTGGCGAGAAAGCAGTTTATTGCGAGGCCGGTCTGTTTGCGGAGCGCCTTCGGCTGGTTCGCTCGATAACCGCCATGTGATGCGATGAGTATCACTGTGGTCAAAGACAGCAAGGTCCAGAAGCAAAGGTTTCTCTGGAGGTTCTCCGTGCTTTGCCGGATCAGGCTTCCCGCCAAGGGAACCGCAAGAATTGAAATAAAGTCAGCGAGACGAAAAAGAATGCCAACAGACGGCTCTGGAAGTTTTACAATTCTAAGTTGATTTGAGTGTGGTTTGACATGATCAATCCCGGCGGCTGGATGTAGCTCTGCCATCGAAAAAACGCCCTAAGGTTGTTGCTTTAAAAATAAAGTTACCTAGAGTTGTATTAACCAAATACAAACCTTTTGGAAAGGAAATAATTAAAGAACATCCCCGCGATCGAACCCGCAATAATAGGCAAAACCGGCTGATTATGGCACAAGGTGCTTATTGAGATTAATACAAAAAATGTTCCGCGATTAAAGGCAAAGCCGATTGAGTTCGCAATGAGAAACTTGGCCCATTGCACATGCGGCGCAGCATGTTTTTGGTGGCGGAATGTCCAAAGGCGATTCATTCCCCAATTGGCGGTGGCAGCCACCAGGAAGCCAAATGTGCCCGCGATGTATAGTCCGGTATGTTCCCTAAGGGCATATACTGTGCCGGTATCCCAGCAGAAGCCGATGGTCCCAACGGCCGCGAAGCGTATGAAATCTTCGCTGACCCCGGTTCGGGACAATGCGACTATCGCGGCATCAAAGCCTGTCAGAACCTGTTTCCAGACTATATTGCCCATAATGCTCAAGCGCCTACCGAAGCTGAGGTAAATGAGCAAGCGCCAATCCACCGGCTTGACGGGTTAACCCCAGGGCGCTCTGATAAGCTTCAGTATTAAAATCGGGAGCCGGACATGCCTCAGATATCTCTGACGGTTAATAACAAGCCTGTGTCAGGAGAGGTTGAGGCACGTATGCTTCTCGTCGAATTTCTACGCGGGCCGCTGGGTCTTACCGGTACGAATATCGGATGCGACACAAGCCAGTGCGGTGCCTGTGTCGTCAGTTTCGAAGGGAAATCCGTGAAATCGTGCACGATGCTGGCTGTCCAGGCCGATGGGGCTCGTGTGACGACCATCGAAGGTTTGGCCGCTGAGGACGGAACCTTGCATCCCATGCAGGCAATGTTTCGAGAACACCATGCGTTGCAATGTGGTTATTGTACCCCCGGCATGGTCATGAGCGCGATTGATCTCGTTGAAACTCATCCTGAGGGATTGACCGAAGAGCAGATACGTCACGGTCTGGAGGGCAATCTGTGCCGTTGCACGGGCTATCATAACATCGTTAAAGCCATCGCCGCAGCATGGCCATTGATGCAAGCCCCTAACCCAACGGCCGCAGAATAAGCGTCATAGGCGGGAGATCCTATCATGTATGACTTCACATATTCCAAGCCCAACAACCTGGCCGATGCAGGACGAATCCTCGCAAATGACATGGATGCGAAGGCCCTGGCCGGTGGAATGACCTTCATTCCCGTGCTCAAGCAGCGGCTGAACAAACCATCGAGCATCGTTGATCTCGCCGGCCTCGGGCTTGTCGGTATCAAACGCGAGGCGGGTTTGCTGACGATCGCTGCGATGACCACGCATGGTGCCGTTGCTGGCTCTTCTGAGGTGAGGCAAGCAATCCCGGCGCTTAGCCACCTGGCTGGTCATATCGGCGACCGCCAGGTACGCTACCGGGGAACGATCGGCGGCTCACTGGCCAATAACGATCCTTCAGCCTGCTACCCGGCGGCGGTTCTGGCACTTGACGCCGTGATCAAGACGAATCAGCGCGCAATTTCCGCGGCGGATTTTTTCCAGGGTATGTTCACCACCGCCCTGGAGACGGCCGAACTGATCACCGAGGTGAGTTTTCCCATTCCAGAACGCGCGGCCTACGCAAAATTCGCCAATCCGGCGTCTCGCTACGCTATGGTCGGCGTGTTCGTCGCCAAAACCAAGGCCGGCGTACGGGTGGCGGTTACCGGCGCGGGCCAGAATGGCGTGTTTCGGCATTTGGGGATGGAGCAGGCCCTTGAGACATCCTTCTTGCCGGCCGCCCTCAACGGTGTTGAGACCCAAGCCGACCTAATGAGCAGCGATATTCACGGCAGTGCCGCCTATCGTGCCCATCTTATCGGCGTGGTCGCAAAACGGGCGGTTGAAACGGCGCTGGGTTAACCGGCGAAAGGGTCTTGCATCAGGATTGTATCGTCGCGTTCCGGGCTCGTGGAAAGCAATGTCACAGGGGCTTCCACAAGTTCTTCCACGCGCTTGACGTATTTGATGGCGGCGGCCGGTAGTTCCGCCCAGGACCGCGCGCCGCGAGTTCGAGCCGCTCCAGCCCTCCAACGTCTCATAGATTGGCTCGGCGGCGGCCTGTGCGGCCATCCCGGCGGGCAGATGTTTGAAGACCTGGCCATTTATCCGATAACCAACGCCTATTTTCAGGTGCGCAAAACCATCGAGCACGTCCAGCTTCGTGAGCGCCAGCCCGTTGATGCCGCCGACTTTCACCGCCTGTCGTACCAAGGCAGCATCAAACCAGCCGCAGCGCCGTTTGCGGCCAGTCACTGTGCCGAATTCATGGCCGCGTTCCCCTAGCAGGAGCCCGGTCTCGTCGTGCAACTCGGTCGGGAAGGGGCCGGCGCCCACCCTTGTGCAATAGGCCTTGGCGATCCCAAGTACCCGGCCGATTGCATCCGGACCGACGCCACTGCCCGATGCCGCCGTACCGGCTACGGTATTCGATGAAGTCACGAATGGATACGTTCCATGGTCGACATCCAGCATCACGGCCTGCGCACCCTCGAAAAGGATACGTTCGCCGTCGCGCGTGGCAATGGCCAGCCGTTCCCACACGGGCTCCGCATAGGGCAGAATTTTGGGCGCAAGTTCCAGCAGGCTCGCCAGCAACTCGGCCTTATCAAAGGTCGGTGCGCCAAGCCCGGCCAGCAGCGTATTATGGTGGAGCAACAATTCATCGAGTTTGGCGGACAAGGTCTCCGGCTCGGCCAGATCGCAAATCCGGATCGCCCGGCGTGCGACCTTGTCCTCATAGGCGGGCCCAATACCGCGGCCCGTCGTGCCGATCCTTCGGTCGCCACGCGCGGCCTCGCGGGCACTATCCAACGCCGCATGGAGCGGCAGAATGAGTGGCGCGTTATCGGCAATGCGCAATGTCTCGGGAGTAACCGCGAGACCTTGCGCTGCAACCCGGCCGATTTCCGCTAGCAAGGCAAAAGGGTCTATCACAACGCCATTGCCAATGATGCCGAGTTTGCCGCGCACCAAGCCTGACGGCAGAAGCGAGAGCTTATAGGTCTGATTACCCACGACCAGCGTATGCCCGGCATTGTGCCCGCCTTGAAAGCGCACCACGATGTCGGCCCGGCTGGCGAGCCAGTCCACCACCTTGCCTTTACCCTCGTCACCCCATTGCGCGCCAATAATCGTTACGTTTGTCATTTGGAATCCTCAGAAAAGCGGTGTGATTATACCGTCTTTATAGACATGGCTGCATCCAAGCCGCGCGGCTTCTTCAAGCGGTGCCGTATCGGGAGCAAGGCCGGCAATGGTCGCAAAATTTTGTGCCCGGCAAGCGGCGGCTTGTTCCGGCGCCGTCCCGAAAGGCAAATAGAGCCGCGGGCGCAATGCACGGGTTGGCGCCACACGCATAATCGTGTCGGGATACAACGTAACCCCAGTCGCGGGTTCGGTATCGCCGCACAGATATCGCCCGCCGCGGCCGAGTTCCGCTTGTCTGCCGGGTGCAAACAGCGTCATGCAAATGCCGGTATGGTATTGGTACCCACGAAATTCCACCGGGTCAGCGGTGAGTGACAGGTGTGGCAGGTGCCTATGAATGGCCGCCACAGTTTCGGCCATCCTGACAGCCTGGAGTCTCGAGGTCTCGGGCAGGTCGATGGCCAGCAGCATCGGGATCGCCCGTTCAACCGGGCCGCTTGCCTCCAGCAATTGCAGCAATGTTCCGGCGATGGAACCGCCAAGTTCGGCAACGGCCGCCGCATCCTTGCGGTCGAGCGCGCGGGCGAGGGCAGGGTGGTTGGCTGTTTCGATGCGCTCGAGCAGATGCGGGACCAGCCGGGGGACCGTGAGGTCGATACTGATACTGGTCAGGCCGATCGTGGCGAGAGCCTCCACGGCGGTCAGGATAATCTCGGCATCGGCTTCGGCGGTGTCGTGGCCGATCAGTTCGATTCCGGCCTGGGCAATCTGGCGCTCCGGCTGCAAATGCGAGCCACGAACGCGCAGGCATTGCCCGGCATAGGCCAGGCGCAACGGGCGTGCAGCGTTTGCCAGCCGTGTCGACGCGAGCCGCGCGATCTGCGGCGTGGTATCGGCCCGCAGGCCCATCATACGCTGGCTGTCCGGGTCCATCAGCCGGAAGGTCTGTTCGGCCGTGGCAGCGCCGGAGCCGGAAAACAGGCTTTCCGCGAATTCCAGCAAGGGCGGTTTGACCCGCTGATACCCGTGGGCGGCGAAGCAATCCATGATCGCCTCGACAGAGCGTGCTTCCAGCTCCGCCTCAGGCGGCAGAACGTCGCGCAGGCCGGCGGGTAGAAGAGCGGGATGGGTAAGCGGTGTTTCGTTCATGAGAACCAATGATAGTGGCGCGGCGCTATAGCATTGCTGCGCCCAAGGTCCAATTGCCGCACCGGCAGGCTTGATCTACACAGCAAAAATACAACTTAAACGCGTGTTAATAAATGCTCTTCAACACAAAGCTGTTCATTCTAGGCTTCCTACCTGTGACGATTGTCGGCTTTTTGGTGTTTGGCCGGCTTGGCCGCCATGCCGCATTGTCCTGGATATTGTGTTGCAGTCTGGCGTTCTACGCCTGGTGGAAGCCCATCTTCGTTATGCTTCTCATGGCCTCGATCCTGGTAAATTTCGTTGTGGGACGGAAGATAAATGATACCAAGCACCGGCGCGTCTGGCTGGTCTCGGGTCTGTTGTTCAATCTGGGTCTGCTCGGATTTTTTAAATACGCGGATTTTTTCGCGTCACTGCTGGGTGCAAGTCCATTGTTCGGCGGTATCTTTCTGCCTTTGGGCATAAGCTTTTTTACGTTTCAGCAGGTCATGTATCTGGTTGATACCGAAAGGGGCGACATCCAGACAGTTCCATTCCTCGATTACGCATGTTTCATCGCCTTCTTTCCTCATTTGATCGCAGGGCCGATCGTGCGTCCCCGTCACATTTTGCCGCAACTTGCCCAATTGCAGCCATGCTCGGCATGGCGGGAGCGGCTAACGGCCGGTCTGGAGATTTTTTTGTTGGGTCTGGCCAAAAAATTGGTTCTGGCCGATGGATTTGCACATTTTGCCAACCCAGGTTTTGCGGCCGCCGCCAGACTTGATTCCATCACACTTATCGAAGCCTGGGTTGCGTTGCTGGCATATGCGCTGCAAATCTATTTCGACTTTTCAGGCTATTCGGACATGGCAATCGGCCTTGCGCGAATGTTTGGCATCCATTTTCCAATTAATTTCAACAGTCCCTATCAGGCTCGCGACATCAGTGATTTCTGGCGGCGCTGGAACATCACGCTGAGCGCGTTTCTGCGCGAGTATCTCTACATCCCGCTCGGCGGGAACCGGCGCGGCGAGGTAAGGCGGATTTTTAACCTCATGCTGACCATGCTGCTCGGCGGGCTTTGGCATGGCGCTGCCTTGCGCTTTGTTTTTTGGGGCGGGTTGCATGGGGCGTTTCTGGTCGTTCATGGCTGGAGCCAGCGCCTCGGTTTACGGCTCCCCGCGATGGTGTCCTGGCTAGTGACGCTGTTTTCTGTCGTGCTCGCCTGGGTGCCTTTCCGCGCGGACGGATTTGCCGCGGCGATGGATTTTTATCGGGGATTATTTGGCCTTAATGGCATTGCCATTCCGGCAATCTACATCAGGATCCTGCCAATTCTTGGCCATTTTGGCCGCTCTGTGCCAGTTTTGCCATATCTCGGCGCTGCACGAACCTTAAGCCTGCCGCAAGCCGTGTTGTTTCTCGCTTTGGGCTGGCTTGTTGCTCTTGCTCTTCCAGGGCTGCATCGTATGAGCCGGCCGAGGCGGAGCGCAGCATTGGTGGCGAGTTTCGCGCTCAGCCTGCAAGCGCTGTTTTTTGCGCCATATACCGTGCCATTTTTGTATTTTCAGTTCTGATCGATGCGAAGGCTGCTCGCCTGCTGCGCGTTGTCCATCGCGCTCTATGTTGCCGTTTTTGGTCTGATTGTTGACCGGCCTTTATCCCTCGGCGTTCTGCGGCTCGAAATGACGCAAAAGACGGCCAGACTCGCGGCCCTACCCTCGCCAAAAATCGTCATTCTCGCCGGTTCGAATGGGCCGTACTCCCATTCATGCGTGGTGCTCGGCGCCATGCTTGAGCTACCTTGTGAAAATGCCGGTATCGCGGTTGGTATTGGGTTGGACGATATCTTTGCCCGTTATGCGCCGCTACTGCATAGCGGCGACATCGTCTACATGCCGATGGAACTCCAGCAATATACCGCAACCCGTGCGCAGTATCGCTCAGGCACCGATGGCGGAATTTTGCTACGCTATGACCGTTCCATCCTGGCGCAATTGCCGCCGGACCGCATTCTTGGTGCGGTATTCTGCTGCAATCTTTCAGATTTATTGGAGTCGCTCGCTGAGATGCCGATCGCGCATTCAGGCGCGATCGACCCGGAGCGCTTGTTGGCCAGCGAATATAATATCCAAGGCGACCGCATCGATAACAATCTGGCCGATGCCGATCGCGCCCTGCTCCGCCATCCGCCTCGCCCGGTGCCAGATGCGCGAGCGATTGCAAGCGGTTATGGTGCTGCGTTGATCGCCCAATTCGTCGCCCGGGAAACGGCACAGGGTATCGTGGTGGTAGGCGGCCTGCCGACGGATTTCACGACGGTTTCCTTAACGCCGCAGACCATCAAGGCCATTGGAACTGTCTACACGGCAAATGGCGGCGCGTTTATGGTTTTGCCAAACCGAAGCCTGTATCCTGTCCAGGATTTTTTCAACAGCGAGGATCATCTTGCGCGGCCTTGCCAGTATTTGCATTCGATTGCTGTCGCGGATCGTCTGGCGGCTCTGCTCAACCGGCCTCTAAGGCAACCGGCGCCAGGTATTCTGGGACTCGCTGAAACCTGCCCGAACTGGCCAATGACAGTGTCTTACGCGATCAACGCCGCACGCTGACCAGCCATACGGGCCCAGGCCTCCGCTTCGTCCTCATCGAACAACTCGGTCAGCTTGCGCATCATCGTGCCGCCCAATTCCTCGGCGTCCACAATCGTCACGGCTCGACGGTAATAGCGCGTCACGTCATGGCCGATGCCGATCGCGATCAGTTCTACCAACTCCCGCGTCTCGATATCACGGATCACATCGCGCAGATGCCGCTCAAGATAATTCCCGGAGTTCACGGAGAGCGTCGAGTCATCCACCGGCGCGCCATCGCTGATAACCATGAGAAATCCGCCGGTGTTCCGGCCGATTGAGCAACCGCCTGTAGGCCCAGAGCAATGCCTCTCCGTCGATATTTTCTTTCAGCAACCCTTCACGCAGCATCAGCCCGAGATTTTTGCGCGCCCGGCGCCAGGGCGTGTCGGCCGCTTTGTAAATGATGTGGCGCAGATCGTTCAGCCGGCCCGGCATTGGCGGTTTACCCGCGGCCACCCATTGCTCCCGGCTCTGCCCACCCTTCCAGGCTCGCGTGGTAAAGCCCAGCACCTCGACCTTGACCGAGCAGCGCTCCAGCGTGCGTGCAAGAATATCCCCGCACATCGCGGCCACGGTAATCGGTCGTCCGCGCATTGAGCCTGAATTATCGATCAACAGCGTTACCACGGTATCGCGGAAATCCGTGTCGCGCTCGCGTTTATAAGTGAGGGCCAGAAGCGGATCGACGATGATCCGCGACAACCGGGCGGAATCCAGCATCCCCTCTTCCAGGTCGAACTCCCATGCCCTGGTTTGTTGCGCCAGCAAGCGGCGCTGCAACCGGTTCGCCAACTTGGCGACCACCGCGTGCAGATGCTGCAATTGCTGGTCGAGCTGCTGGCGCAGCCGGCTCAGCTCTTCGGGGTCACAAAGGTCCTCGGCGTCAATTTCTTCGTCATATGCGCGGGTATATGCACGATAGCCGGTGTGATCATCGCCCTGTCTGGCGGCGCGGCGCTGTTGCGGTCCGGCGGAGGCCTCGTCGGCTTCGGCGGAGGCATCCTGTGAGTCGCTGTCTTCCCCGGTATCCTGCTCGGTTGCCTCCCCCTCGGACAATTCCGGCTGGGCGGCCTGCATGGCATTTTCCTCGCTCGGACTTTCGCTTTCGCTGTCCTGCGAATCATCCTGTTGCGAGGTTTCCTCGGCGTTGTCCTCCGTATTGTCGGACTGGTCATCCTCCGCGCCGTCCGTTTCGGCATCCGCGAGGTCAAGCGCCGCCAGTAGTTTGCGGGCGACCTTGGTATAGGTTGACTGGTCGCTCTTTGAGGAGGCGAGTTCGGAAAGTGCCGCCTCGGCATCTTTCCCCAGGGTATCACGCCACAGGCTGAGAATATGCCGAGCCGAATTGGGAACAGAAGCTGGGTCCATCCGGTCCCGGGCAAGAAGTGAAAGTGCTTTTACAAGCGGCAACTGGTCTCGCGTGGTCATGCGGTCCAGCCCCTCGTTCTCGCATTCCTCGCTCAGCTTGCCGCGAAGATTTGCCGCAACACCTTCCATATGTGCGGCGCCGACAATCTCGACTCGCGCCTGTTCCAGCGCGTCATAAACCTCCCTAGCCTCCCGTGTGGCGGGGGCCCGGGCGGAATGGATGGCATCGTCATGGTAGCGCAGCCGTAGTGCGATTGCATCTGCCACACCACGAAGCTTCGCCATCTCAGGCGCAGCGAGCGCGCGAGACGGGGCAGGTAGCCTGGCCCGCTTGCCGGATAGACCGGACGGCCCGGGCTGATAGGCCACCTGGACATCGGGAGTTTGCGCAATCGCCCGCAGCGCGTTCGCTGTGGCGCGCTTGAAATCCTCAGCCTTACCTTGGTCGTTATTGCTGGTCATCAGACGCTACATGGGCTTGCGCAGGCCGGTCGGGATCTCTTCGTTGAAGCAGCGCTGATAGTATTCTGCCACCGTATTCCGCTCGGCCTCGTCACATTTGTTCAGGAAGGTCAGCCGGAACGCAAAGCCGACATCGCCGAAAATACGCGTGTTCTCAGCCCAGGTGATCACGGTCCGCGGCGACATAACGGTGGATATATCACCGGCAATGAATCCGGCGCGGGTCAGGTCCGCCAGGGCTACCATGCTCTCGGTGCGCTTCTTGAACGTCGTGTCGCTGGCCGGGATGCCGAGCTTGGCCATCACGATCGCCACTTCCTGCGCGTGCGGCAGGTAGTTCAGCGTCGCGACGATGTTCCAGCGATCCATCTGGCCTTGGTTGATCTGTTGCGTGCCGTGATACAGGCCGGTCGTGTCGCCCAGGCCGACCGTGTTGGCGGTGGCGAACAGGCGGAAGGCTGGATGCGGGCGGATCACCCGGTTCTGGTCGAGCAGTGTCAGGCGGCCCTCCACCTCAAGCACACGCTGGATCACAAACATCACATCCGGGCGGCCGGCGTCGTATTCGTCGAACACAAGCGCACAGGGGTGCTGCAGCGCCCAGGGCAGGATGCCTTCGCGGAATTCGGTCACTTGCTTGCCATCCTTGAGAACGATCGCATCTTTGCCGATCAGGTCGATCCGGCTGATATGACTGTCCAGATTGACGCGAATACATGGCCAGTTCAGCCTTGCAGCCACCTGCTCGATATGCGTCGACTTACCCGTGCCGTGATAACCTTGGATCATGACACGGCGATTGAACGCAAAACCGGCCAGGATCGCGAGCGTTGTGTCTTTGTCGAACTGGTAGGCAGGGTCGAGTTCCGGCACGTGTTCGGTCCGGACAGAAAATGCGGGAACATCGAACTCAACATCGATCCCGAAAATCTCGCGCGCTTTGACTACGATATCCGGCGTATTTACGGCCGAGGTCGGCGTGTTGCGGGCTTCGGCGATCGCGGCGACATTATTCATCGAAAATTCAATCCTGTTGCTTTGCTTAGATATCGGCTTCGGGCAATCATTCAACCTTACTCATTCACCAGCAGCCTGGGAGGCGTGGGCAGAGGTGCGTCGCCAGTTTGCCACGAAGCGTCGCATAGGCAAGGTTGATTGTCTTCAACATCTCCTCGGACCGTTTGTCGCCGTTATTCGCATCCGGGTGGTGGCGCTTCGCAAGTTCTTTATACTTAGCCTTCACAGCGGCAAGGGTAACGGGCCAGATCAGGCCCAGAATCCCCAACGCCTCGCGCAGATCGGCGGGTACACCGGGATTGGGGGCTGGCTTTGCTCGCTGGCCAAAGGCGAATGCGTGGAGTTCATTCTCCAGCGCCTCGTCCATCCGTGCTGTTTGTCCACGTTGGCCAAGCGGCCAGCTTGGCCGCTGCCACGATGTATCAGCCCGCAACTGCATTTCGATTTCGTCTGGCGACATACCCTTATAGTAATCCCAGGAGGCATTGTACTCGCGAACATGCTCAAGGCAAAACCAGTGGAAATCCCGCAAACCGGAGCGCGATTTTGGCGCCCGGTACTCCCCTGGATTTACACAGCCCGGCGCATTGCACGCCTGGCCCGGGGCACTCGGGTCAGGGGCGTAGGCGCGTGGCTTGCGTGTCGACGAGATCATGGTCCTAATGTGCGCGATTGACTTGAATTGGCAACACTCAGTTATGGCTGGGATAGAGGGAAATATGACGAACAGGTATGAGCGAATCAGTGAGGTTCTCAGGGCTGCCTTTGCGCCCGTTACATTGGAGATCGTCGACGAAAGCGCCAAGCATGCGAGCCATGCTGCCCGCACCGGGGTATCAGGCGGCGAAACACACTACAAAATCCTGCTGGTCTCAGAGGCTTTGGCTGGCCAATCACGTCTGGCGCGCTCACGCGCAGTGCATGAGGCGCTGGCTGGCGAATTCAAAACCGGCCTGCACGCGCTCTCCCTGACACTGCGTACACCTGCGGAAGTCCAGGCCAAACCATAATAGGCCCTACGCCAAACCGCCGTCAGTTTCGCCCATATGTGTCGTCGAATCTGACGATGTCGTCCTCACCGAGATATGGACCGGATTGCACCTCGATGACCGTCAAGGGAATTTTGCCAGGATTTTCCATCCGATGGACGGAACCCAACGGCAAATAGATACTCTCATTCTCATGTACCATCCGGAGTTCCGCATCGCAGGTAACTGATGCACATCCGGCCACCACAACCCAGTGCTCGGCACGGTGAAAATGCTTTTGCAGTGAGAGTTTTTGGCCGGGCCAAACGACGATTCGCTTTACCTGGAAGCGATCTCCCTGAATTAAACTCTCGTAAAACCCCCAGGGGCGATAGGAGCGGTTATGGGAATCGGCTTCAGGCCGCTTCAGTTCCTTCAACCGGTCGACGATTTTCTTAACGTTCTGAGCTTCGTCCTTATGAGCCACCAGTACCGCGTCCTGCGTTGTCACCACAACGAGATCCCGGACACCAAGCAGTGCGGTCACAATGCCGTCACTTCGCGCGTAACAATTATGCGAGCCTTCGAGCACGACATCCCCGAGGGCAAAATTATCATCCGCGTCTTTCGGGGCGATCTCAGCCAATGCCGACCAGGAGCCGACATCCGACCAGCCGATGGCGGCAGGTACGACAACCGCTTTGTCAGTTTTCTCGGCAATCGCGTAGTCGATACTGATATCGGGTGCGGCCTCGAATGCTTCGGCTCCAAGCCGGATGAAATCGAGGTCCGTCGAGCGGGTTTGCATCGCGGCACGTACGGCGTTCAGCACTTCGGGTGCTAATCGTTCCATTTCGTCCAACACGACATCGGCGCGAAACATGAACATGCCGGAATTCCATAGATTTCCGCCATTCTCGATCAGTTTGGCAGCCTTCGAAGCGCTGGGCTTTTCAATGAATTTGTCGAGTTTGAAGACGCCGGGCAGTCCTTCGATCGGATCGCCTTGCGAGATATAGCCATAGCCGGTCTCAGGCGCGGTTGGCTGCATACCGAATGTGACAAAATACCCCGAATCGGCGGCTGCTGCTGCCGACGTAATCGCGCCTTCGAGAGCTTTCAAATCGCTGATGGAGGCATCTGCTGCCATGATCCATAAAACGGCCTCTGGATCGCTTTCGGCTGCCAGCAACGCTGCGGCTGCGATCGCGGGCGCACTGTTTCGCCCAACCGGTTCCAACAGGATTTGCGCATCCCGAATGCCCGCATTGCGCAATTGCTCCGCGACGACAAAGCGGTGGTCCTGGTTGGTTACCACAATCGGTGGCGTAAATTGCGAGGTCGCGGCCCGCAGGGCTGTCTCGGCGAGCATCGAGCGTTCGGATATCAAGGGCCAGAATTGCTTTGGAAAGCTTTTGCGAGATACCGGCCATAACCGTGTTCCCGAGCCTCCAGAGAGGATCACGGGAACGATTTTAGTGCCGCGTTCTGCCAAACCCATAAAACACCTTAAGTTGTTGTCCAGAAAATTAAGTTTTGGTCTTTGCGATTATTCAGAGAAGTCGGCAACATGAATGTATGAATGATATCAGGCAAATTTATCGCCTTAGCGATATGACGGCTCCTGCCTTCGCGCAAGCAGCAGGCTCAAATCCAGTGATTTTATTGCCGCTGGGCAGTCATGAAGACCATGGTCCGCACCTGCCTATGGGTGATTATTTGCTGGCGGAGCCACTGGCGGTGCGCATTGCCGAGGCTGCCACCGCTCGGGGCGTTAAAACATTTGTCGCACCTTGTTTGCCTTTCGGCGTTGCAGATTATTTTGGCGCATCCCCCGGCGGTCTGGCAATTTCAGCAGGCAGTTTTGGCGCGGTTTTGAGTGAATTGCTCGACGGCCTGCTGCGTCACGGGCTGACCAATATCGTTATCCTGAATGGACATGGCGGTAATGTAGCGGTGATCCACGACGTTACCCTTCAGATCAGGCGGAACAGTGGCATCGTCATTCCCTCATTCTATCTCTGGAAAATTGCCAGGCAGTTGATGGAAACACGCATCGGACAGGGGCAGGCCGGCCGTTTCGGCCATGGCGCCGAGCCGCTACTTTCCCTCACCAAGGCTCTGCGCAGCGATACCGTGCAAGATGAAACAGCGTTGCCCGATACGCCAAAGACCATGCTTGGGCTGCCCGTTTCGGGCTTTGGTACGCTGGAATTTCTCGGTCTGGACATCGAAGCGCCGGCTGAATTCGATCAGGTGCCGCGTGATGCGACTGCGGCCGCGTGGCCATTAGCTTCCGCCGAGCTCGGCGCGGAAGTCGCCAATATGCTTGTCGAAACCGCCGCGAAATTCGTTCTTCACGTTGCCAATGCGGCCAGCATCTCCGGCGTGTCGAAATCCCGCAACACGGCATCATTCTCCACCGGCACTTCGACGACAAATTCCATATGACGATGAAGGATTTGCCGGGCACCGATATCGCCTGACAGCTTCAAAAGTTCCGGGAAAAACCGTTTGCCCCATAAAACCGGGTTGCCGCGCTGGCCATCGAAGGAGGGGATCACGATTTCCCGTCCTTCCGCCGGGTCATAGGCGGCAAGAATGCGATTCAGCACGGCAGGATCGACCAGCGGCATATCGCCCAAGCAAATAAGCACCGCGCCGATATCGGCTGAGAGCGCGGCGATGCCGGTGTGCAGGCTGGCCGCCATACCTTCCGCATAATCAGCCGCGTGGACAAAACGCACCGGCTTGCCCGCAAGAGCTTTGCGGAGTTCGCCATCCTGATGGCCAGTTATGACAATAACCGGCCGCGCCGAACATGCAGTCACGCGATCTACCGTTTGCTCGATCATCGTCTGGCCGCCCGGCATCGCCGCCAGCAGCTTGTTCGTGGCCCCCATGCGTGACGATCGCCCGGCCGCGAGCACCAGGGCTGCAATACGCACCGCAGCGCGCGGGGCAACGCCAAACCCGGCCGATTCTGAGGCATTTCGAGGCACCGGCCTGGCCTCGATCTCTTTAAGCAATCCGCCGGCACCCATCCCGGCGACCTCCTTAGGCCCCACAGTTTCGCCGGCAAATAGCCGGTCGAGCACCCAGTCGATGCCATTCAGCGCCGGGCTGCGCGCACAGCCCGGCAACACAATCGCTGGCTTCGCGCCGATTAGCCCAAAACAGATCAAATTGCCGGGGTCGACGGGCATACCGAAATGCGTGATCCGTCCGCCGGCCTGCACAATTGCCTGCGGGGCAACATCAAGCCGGTCCGTCACGGCAGAAGCGCCGGAGATCAGGACAATTTCCGCCCCGGCCGTGAGCAATTCCCTTATAGCCTCGGCCAATGGTTGGGTCTCATGCGGGGTTTCCCGGGGTTCCAGCATGATTCCGCCACGAGCGGTTATCCGCGCGCGCGTTGCCTCGATCGTATGGGCGATTGCCGCATCCTTCAGATGCGGCAGCACCGTCAGAATGAGGCCAACCGAAAGGCAGCGGAAGGGTTTGACGGCCAGAGCCGGCGCGCCTTGTGAAATTAAGGCTTCGGCGGCGGACATAGCGGGACCGGAGACCGCAAAAGGGATGATCTTTAACGTCGCCACCATGTCGTCTTTTTCAACCACAGTCCGGTCGGCCAACGTGGCCAGCGTAACCGATTCGTCGATCCGGTTCAGCCGTTCGAGTTTTTTGATGTCCAGCCGCAGCAACCCTCGTGACTCGGCGATCAGATTCACCCGGCCATGCACATCCCTGGAACGCCGAAGTCCCGGTCCCAGCAACAACTCACCGAGATAGCTTGCCGCCTCGCCTTCCGGCACATCACCCGGTTCCAGACGTGCGATCGTCACCTCCTTATAGCCTGCGGCCTGCAACAGGTCGAAGGCGGCTGCGTCGATCAGGGCGCCTTTGCGTAACACGCGATCTGCGGTCTTCAGATTATGCGCGAGTATGCCGCCGCGCGCTTGCGCCAGCGGGACACGGCCAAAAATCATGCCGCCGGGATCGCCGGGCCGCCATTCCGGCGCACCGCAACAATCTCGGCAATCACCGAGAGGGCGATTTCCGGCGCGCTTACCGCCCCGATATTCAGCCCCACCGGGCCGTGGATACGTTGCAGAACCTCCTCGCTATGCCCCAGCGCCCGCAGTCGATCGAGCCGTGCTGCATGGGTTTTCCGCGACCCGAGTGCCCCGATGTAAAACGCCTCGGAGCGCAAGGCCCGATCCAGCGCCGGATCATCGAGCTTTGGATCATGCGTCAGTGTCACCACCGCCGTCCTGACATCAGGGCGCAGTGTATCGAGTGCCGTGTCCGGCCAGTCATTGTTCATAACTGCTCCCGGAAACCGCTCCGTATTTCCGAAAGCCCGTCTCGGGTCGACGAGGATCACTGCAAATCCCGTCATGGCGGCGAGTGGAACCAGCGCCTGAGCGATGTGCACAGCGCCCACAAGGATCAGCCGCGGTGACGGATTACGTGCCTCGATAAACCAGGGCTCGCCGCCGATGATCTTGGTTCCTGTCCAGTCAGCTGCGAGCGCGGCCGCACCTGCCGCGTTGAGTGCCGCGGGTGCGGCTGGGTCGGGCAGTAGAAATTCCGCGGCGTCGGTCAGCCGTTTCGCGAAAGCGATCGGGCGCCGCGCTGCGGCAGCCTCCGTCAAGGCGGAAATTGTTGCTGGCGTCACGAAATCGGTTCCACAAAGACTTTGACTTTGCCGCCACAGGCCAGCCCAACCTCCCAGGCCCTCTCATTTGTCACGCCGAAATCGAGCAAGGTTGGTGCCCCAGACTGCAAAGTCAGCAGGGCTGCATCGGCGACAGCGCCTTCAATACATCCGCCGCTGACCGATCCCGCTATTTTGCCTGATCTTGTCACGGCCATCCGGCTGCCCGCCGGGCGTGGGGAACTACCCCATGTTTCAGTCACGGTTGCCAGCGCTACGTTCTCGCCAGCCTCGTGCCAGGCGGCGGCAATGTTCAAAATATCCTCACTATCGGTCATAGCCGGTCCTTCCATTGGTTAACTGCCGTTTTACGGGGCAAAGGGGAAGCCGAGAGGCTGGTGATCAGCGTTTTCAAACTCAATAGATTATGAACCGGACGGAATTCATCAACATGTGGCAGCATGGCCTTTGCTCCCTGGGTTTTGGGCGAAAAACCATCCCAGCGTAGTAACGGGTTCAACCAGATGAGCCGGCGGCAGGAGCGATGCAACCGCGCCATGTTCTCTGCCAGGCCCTGCGCACCGCCGCGGTCAAGCCCGTCGGTCACGAGCAGAACGACGGCACCCTGGCCGAGAACGCGGCGGGCCCATAACCGGTTAAAATCCGCCAAAGCCTCGCCGATTTCGGGTTCCACCGGACCAATCCGGCACCAGAGCCGAAATCAGGGAGAATGACATTTCCGGGTCGCGGTGTTTTAGCTGGCGGGTCACGTTGGACAGCCGGGTTCCAAACAGAAAAATACTGACCCGGTCGCGGTCATTGGCAACGCTGTGCAAAAAATGCAGCAATACCTGTGCGTAGCGTGCCATCGAGCCGGAAATGTCACACAGGACGACAAGCGGTGGAGGCCTGGTAAGTTTACGCCGCCGTGCAATGCACGTGATCTCGCCAGCCGTACGTAAGGATTGTCGGATGGTGGCAGCAAGATCAACCCGCTTGCCGCTTGCATCCGGCCGCCAGCGTCGCGTTTTCTGCTCGTCCAGTGGTAGCCGTAAGGTCTTCACTGCGGCTTTTGCGAGGGCTATCTGGGCGGCATCCATCGCTTCAAAGTCCATCTTTTGCAGCATTTCTCGGGCACTGAAACTGTCAGCCGCGTCAAGCTGAAATGTGGTGTCATCGTCATCGGCGGGTCCATTTGCACGAGGGGCCATCGCCTCTGCGAGCCTGCGGTTGCCCGGCGGCGGCATCTGGGTTGGTGTCATGCGGCCATCCGGCGGGCCTTTCGCCGCCTGGGCGTCCGGGGAGCGCCAGAACAGCGCGAATGCCTGATCAAAAAGTTCGAGGTCTTCCTGGGTGTGCACCATCACAGCCCGCAGGGCGGCCTTGACCTCAATGCGCCGGGCAATGTCGATAAAAGTGAGCGCCTGCGTGGCGGCAATGGTCTCCGCGGGCCCTACCATCAGCCCGCTCCGCCGCAGCAATCGCGCAAAATGCATGACATTTTGCGCTAGCATGGTCACGCGGCGGCTTTCGCCTCGGCCACGCGTTGCGCCAGCCCGGTGGCGTTCAGCGCGATGATGTCGTCCTGGTATTTCAGCAACGCCCCAAGTGTATCTTCAACGGCCCCGGGGGTCAGTTCCCGCTGATCAAGCGCCGCGAGAGCCGTAGCCCAGTCGATCGTCTCGGTGACACCGGGGGGCTTGAACAGACCTGCCTCGCGCACACGCTGAACGAAAGCGACGACCTCGGCGGAGAGCCGTTCCGCAATTCCCGGCGCCTTGCTGCGTAGTATCGCGGATTTGCGCGCCGCATCCGGATAACCGACCCATTGATACAGGCAGCGTCGGCGGATCGCATCATGTACTTCGCGCGTCCGGTTGGATGTCAAAACCACCACGGGCTTTTCAACCGCCTGGATGACGCCGAATTGCGGGATACTGATCTGGAAATCGCCCAGAAGCTCAAGCAGAAACGCTTCGAACGGCTCATCAGCCCTGTCCAATTCGTCGATCAGCAGGACCGCGGGGGGCAATTGCGGGTCGATGGCTAAAAGCAGCGGCCGCGAGAGTAAAAATTCGCGTCCATATATATTGGTGGCGGTGGCCGTCGTCATGCCGGAAGTTTCGCCCAGACGAATTGCCATGAGCTGCCGGGCATAGTCCCATTCATAGGCCGCGGCGGCCAGATCCAGCCCGTCGTAACATTGTAGCCGGACCAGCCGGCGGCCGAGACCGGCGGCCAACACTTTCGCGATTTCCGTCTTGCCCGTGCCAGGCTCGCCTTCCAAAAGCAGCGGGCGTTGCATCGCTAGCGCCAGGTGTACCGTGGTGGCCATCTGATGGTCCGCGATATAGCCTTGCGCCGCCAGCAGCGCGCCAGTTTCCGCGACGCTGGCGGGTGCCATTACAGGAAGAATCTCGCCAATGTGATCCCAACGGCGATAGCGGCGACGGTGCCGGCGATGGTCACGCCCAGTGGGAGCCCAAAATAATGCGGGTTGGTCGGATCATGGTCATGATCCTCATGGGCCAGGTGATAAACCGGGGCTCCTGGGGATTGTTCGGGGGAGGGGGCAGGCGGGGTGGCGCTGTTGGGGGTCATTACAGGAAGAACCTCGCCAATGTGATCCCAACGGCGATAGCGGCCACGGCACCGGCGATGATCACGCCCAATGGGAGCCCAAAATAATGCGGGTTGGTCGGATCATGGTCATGATCCTCATGGGCCAAGTGGTAAACCGCGGCTTCGGCCGATGGGGCGGGTGGGGCAACAATGGCGGCAAACTTCGTAAAAAAGGTCTCGGCATACTGCTTGGCCGTCGAATCGATCAGCCGGGCACCAAGCTGCGCCATTTTGCCGCCGATCTGCGCGTTGACCTCATAGACAAGTTTCGTACCGCCCGGCTCCTCCAGAAGAGCTACCTTGGCACCGCCTTTGGCAAATCCGGCTACGCCACCTTGGCCCTCTCCGGAAATCGTGTATCCGTTGGGAGGATCGAGATCGGAGAGCAACACATTGCCAGTAAACCGCGCAGCGATAGGCCCCAGCTTCACAGAAGCTGTCGCCTTCATCTCCGTGTCGGAGAGTTTTTCGATGGTTTCGCAGCCAGGAATGCAGGCTTTCAAAATTTCGGGATCATTCAATGCAGCCCACACCTTCTCTTTGGGGGCTTCGATCAGTCTCTCACCGGACATATCCATAAAAAACGGGCTCCTCAATGCTCTACCATAACGTATCGGTCTTGAGCTGATGGGGCAACTCGGTTCGATTATTCCATTTGCAGGCGTCCTGCTCAGCTTTGCCATCCTTCCGGGGCTGGTCCCCCGCTTCTGGCATCGCCGGATGGCGGCCGTCATCCTTACCTGGGTCGTTTTAGGCTTTGCGCTGCAAGTTTTCTCGATAGGCGCCGCCGAAGCATTGTTGGCGCTATGGCAAGTCACATTCGCTGAATTTCTGCCATTCATTATGTTGCTTTTGGCGCTTTATGCCCTCGGGGGCGGTATCGGGATCAAAGGCGGCCCCTGGGGCCGGCCTGTGGGCAATCTGCTACTTCTCATCATCGGCACAATTCTGGCGTCGGTCATGGGCACAATCGGCGCTGCCTTGCTGCTTATTCACCCGCTGCTTGCCGCCAATGGGTCCCGCTTTGAAAAGCGGCATCTGGTCATCGCCTTCATCATCCTAGTCGGCAATTGCGGCGGCGCCCTTTCCCCGCTCGGCGACCCGCCCTTGCTGGTCGGGTTTTTGCGCGGCGTACCTTTCTTCTGGCCGGCGGTTTATCTATGGCGGCCGCTTTTGGTCCTGGCCGTGCCGGTGCTGCTGTTATGCTTCGCTTTTGATGTTTATTTCGCGCGGCGCGAGGCGAAGCCAAAACCCCAAAAATTGAAGGTCCGCGGCGCTCTGAATATTTTTCTGCTGATCGTGCTTGTATCCGCCATTCCGTTGCAAGGTATTTGGCACCCAGGGAACGTCAATGTTCTGTTTGCCACGATACCGGGTGAGCACCTCGCCATCGTGGTGCTTGAACTGGTATGTATAGTGGTCTCTGAGGCCGCCACGCCGCGCGCCATACGGAGCCAGAATCGCTTCGCCTGGAGCGTCATGCGTGAGATCGTTATTCTGTTTTTTGCGATTTTCACGACCATTACGCCGGTGTTTCACCTCTTGCAGACAGCGAGTTCGGCGCCCAACCCGCTGTTATGGTTCTGGGCCTCTGGCATCGCTTCGGCGATTCTGGATGCGGCACCGACCTACCTGATTTTTTTCGAAGCCGCAGGCGGCCACGCGGCCAGTTTGAGCGCCGCGCCTGCCCGGCTGCTTACGGCCATTGCGGCAGGGTCGGTATTCTTCGGGCCCGTGACTTACCTGGGTAACGCCCCCAACCTCATGATTCGTGAGATCGCTTCCCGCAGGGGCGTAAAAATGCCCGGCTTTTTCGCTTTTTCAGGAATTATGATCGTCGTCCTGACCCCGATCTATGTCCTGATGAGTTTCCTGTTTTTCTAGGGTGCGACCCATCTGGATTGAAGCGGGTCAGCTTCAATCCAGATGGTGGATCGCCCCTAACTTATTGGTTAAGCCGTCAGGGCCTTTTCCAGCACATCCAGCCCTTCATCGAGCAATTTGTCCGAGACGGTGAGCGGCACCAGCAACCGGATAGCGTTGCCATACACACCGCAGGACAGCAAAATCAGGCCGTTTTCCCGAGCCTTGGCCAGCACCTTCTTGGTCGTATCAGGGTCCGGCTCGTTGGTACCACGCGTCGTCACGACATCGAAGGCAATCATCGCGCCAGGCCCGCGGATCTCCGCGATCGGGATGGTGTCATTGCGGCGGGAAATCGCCTCCAGCCGGGACTTCATCTTCGCGCCGATATGGTTGGCGCGCTCGATCAGTTTTTCTTCCTCGATCACATCCAGAACCGCAAGCGCTGCGGCACAGGCAAGTGGCGAGCCAGCATACGTACCACCTAGCCCGCCCGGCTCGGCCGCGTCCATAATCTCCGCCCGTCCGATGACACCTGAAAGCGGGAAGCCCCCGGCCAGCGATTTTGCCACGGTGATAATGTCGGGCTTCACGGTGGAGTGCTCAATCCCGAACATCTTGCCGGTGCGTGCGAAGCCGGTTTGCACCTCGTCCACCACCAGGAGGATTCCATGCTGGTCGCAGAGCTTGCGGAGAGCCTCGAGCAATTCCGTCGGCGCCTGGATAAACCCGCCTTCACCCTGCACCGGTTCCAGCACAATCGCGGCGGTCCGTTCGGGTTCGATATCGGCGCGGAACAGCATGTCGATGGCGCGCAGGCTGTCCTGCACGGTCACGCCGAACGGCGCGTGCGGGAACGGGACGTGAAAGATCTCGGCCGGCAGCGGCCCGAATTTTTTCTTGTAGGGCAAGACCTTACCCGTCATCGCCATCGTCATCATCGTGCGGCCATGATAACCGCCGGCAAAGGTAATGATGCCGGAGCGCCCGGTCGCGGCGCGCGCGATCTTCACAGCGTTCTCCAGGGCTTCGGCGCCGGTCGTGAAAAAAATCGTCTTCGCCGGGCCGTCGATCGGCGCCAATGCGTTCAGCCGCTCGGCTAGGGCGATATAGCTTTCGTAAGGCGAGACCTGAAAGCAGGTATGGGTGAAATGCGAGAGCTGTTCGGCAACCGCTGCCATCACTTTCGGGTGACGGTGGCCGGTGTTCAGCACGGCGATGCCGCCGGCAAAATCGATGTATCTCTTGCCTTCGACATCCCATAGCTCGGCATTTTCAGCATGCGCGGTAAAAATCGGATGCGCATTGCCAACGCCGCGGGGCACCGCAGCTTCACGGCGGGCCATCAATTCACTATTTGTACTCATCCGATCGTCTCCTTCGAGGTTATCTCACTGTGTTGATATCGTTCACGGCCGCTCTGGTAATGATGCCCGCTTTACAAAGCCAGGCTCTCTCGGCGGCTCGGCGATATTATCGGTAATGCTGTCCACGGTGGCCATAGGTGGGCCGCGCCGGCAGAGACGCAAGCATTCTTCAACCGCCCCGGTATCGCCGGCGATCAAAGCCTCAACCGCATCATGGCCCACATTGCGGACCCAGCCTGCCAACCCGAGCCGCCTTGCTTGCGCAACCAGCCAATCCCGGTAGCCCAAGCCTTGTACTCTGCCGGTGATGAGAAGGTGCTTCGCTTTCATGGCCGGCAGAGGATCACAAATCGCGCACTGACGGCAACATCTTGTGCTGCTTCCCGGCGCCGCATGACGGCTTCGTCATCGGAACCCCAGTGTGCTTCCTGCCAAAGCTCCTCCAGATAGGCACATTCGCAGGCTGCCTCTGGCGCCAGAACGCCGGATTCCACCGCCAAGCCAAGCACCAAGCTCCCCAAAACCGGCACGATCACACCCAGGCCGGCCAGCTGATACACGTCCATTTCGTTCAAAATGGCGGAGAAGGCCTGCCAGCTTTCGGGCGATTGTTCAATTGGGACAATCCCCGACGTAGTTTTCAGCCTGATGCCGAGGTGCCGGTCGGCCCAGTTCAGCCAGGGCTGCCACATCTCATTTTCGCGTTCGGCCAGCTTGGCTGGTCGGCGGCGCGGTAGCAGATTAGGTCATTCATTCCATAGTCTGCCAATTGCGCGATGATCTCGGCGCGATTCATACGCACCCGGTCCTGTGCTGTTGTGGCCAGGCGCGTAAGGGGCAGGTCGTCTGCTGTAAAATTCGGGCCGGTAGCAGCCCACTCAGCGGCGATACCCTCGGCCAAAGCCTGAAACGGTACGCTAAGCACCTGGCCGTTGGGTCGTTTTACAGGCCTGCCATCCAACCGGACAACGAATTCCCCATTGTCGAAGACGACTGCTGTTTCGGTCCAGAAGCGCTTCATTTGCCAAACAACGAATTCAAAAGGTTTTTAGGTGCGTTTACTGCGGGTGCGCTGACACCCGTCCCAGCAGGTGCCGCAGCCATTGGCGGTGCCGCGGGACCAGACTCTCCGAGCCGTCCGAGTTTCAACGCCGCCGGGCACACATCGCCGCCATTCCCGATCCCGAATGTGCTCCCGAGTTGTCCCAGGATCGAATTATTGTCCAAAACCTGCTGCGTCAGGTTGACCGGTGATCCACCCGGGCGTTTGGCAGCCGCTTGCAGCGCGCTCAGAGAGGCCACGGATATTATCGGCGCTTCGAAACTGCCTCCGATCTCGACCGGGACACCGGCCTTGGTATTCGCCAGTTTCAATAGCGGGTGCAGAATAATGCCGAGGGTTTCATTGCCGAAGTCGACACTGCCGCCGCCCTGTAGAAGCAGGGGGCTGGAATCAAGCGTCAGCGCCCGGATCGTCCCGACGCCGTTTGTAGCATCGACTCGCAGCGCCGCGCAGCGCACGGGCACTGGTCCCTGGGCGTCGACCGGGCTGGCGGGCAAACCAACGGTCCTTAGGACGTTTCCGAACAGCCGGTCTATAACGGCTCCATTGACAATGCCATTAACCATGGCGAGGCCGAGTTGGCCATTCAGGCTGGCGGCGATTGCAGGCAGGCTGTCGCCGGTGCTGGCAGCTGAAATCTGCGCTTGAACTGTGCCTTGTGCTGTGTTCGGCAAGCCAAAGGCCTTCAAAAGCGGCGAGAGCGCGAGTGCCGGTGCTGCAAGCCTCATCGATTTCGGCCGCCGGCTCTTTGGTCGCGTCGATGACCGCGTTTGCAGTTATGCCGCCACCGGGCAGTTGCCCGGTCACAGGGTTCACCGTCAGGACACCCTTGGCGAGTACTGCGTGGCCCTGCAACGCGGTGTAGGTCGCCTGGTTCCAGATCAACGTATCGGCGGAAATCTGCACGTCGGCACTGGCCGTTTTCAACAATTTAACTGGTAGTGCAATGTTGGGAATGACCCTGCCAGCCGGGGTTGCCGGTGCTGGCGGCACAACGGCCGGCGTGCTCGGCGGCGGCATCGCCGCTTGCAGCGCATCGACATTCATGTTGGAGGCGTTAAGCGCGAGTTGCAGGCGTGGTTGCGCACCGAAATACAGGCGGGCATCGCCGCCGAAAGCCGCGTTGTCCATCGTCACGGCCAGTCCATCGAGACCAACGGCATTTTTCAAGCCAAGTCCGCCGGGATCGATCAGCGTGGTCTGGACCACGATATTCTTCCAAGTCGGTAAGCTCGTCCCGGCGAGCGGGCTCAGCGTGGAAAGATCTGGAATGGTCGCGTTCAATGCCAAAGCCGCGCCGGCCAGTTTTGCCGGCGTTGCAATCGCACCGGTAATGCCGATTTTTGCGTCTCCCGCCTGCGCCGACACAGATATCGGAAAGCTGCCTTGCGGCGGCATGTTGGATGGTAAAAAAGCCGGATTCAACAAGGCCTGGGGCGGGCCGAAATTCCCCGTGAGCGCCAAGGCGCTCTTGCCGATCGTGCCGGCCGCATGGATTGATATGTGCTGATCGAGCGAAACCATCTCAATATCAAGTGCTTGCAGCGCCAGGCCGGAGCGCACACTGGACAGGTTTGAGGCACCCGCCTTGATCGAAAGATTGTCGATCGCCGGAATGGTGGAGTTCTGGTCGACGATCCGGACAGAAGCGTCGATGTCATGGATCGGTGGTATTGTCAGGCCGGTCACGAGGCTGGCGGGGAGGCTTTTGGCGACCGTCTCCAGTGCCGGAACATGAAGGTTGACCGAAAGGTCATATCCTTGCGCGCTGCGCGGATGGGCGATTGTCCCGTGTACCGTGCCGTGGGCGCCGGCGATCTGAAGCGATAAGTTGACTGGCCAGGGACCGTCACCAATGCCGGAAAACCGTTCGATCGGCCCAACGTCCCCGTTGAGGTCGAACGGCGTGGCTCCAAGGACCGCCTTTGCCGTCAGATGCAGAGGTGAGGCCGGCGAATCGGCGGTGCCGACCAGTTGAGGGAATGCGATCGTGGTCGGCGCGCCGCCCCTGTTGTCTTTAATCGTCAGTTGCCCGTTCTGGATTTGCACGGCTTGCAGGGCGATTTTGTACCCGCTGATGCTGTTATAGGGCTTGGATGATGTTCCTGCGGTCGCCATCGGGCCCGGTTGCGGGCGTGAAAAATCCCAGTTTGCCGCCCCTGCCTTGTCACGCTCCAGAATGATATTTGGGTTTTCCAGCACAAGCCTCAGAATGGTCAGGCGATGTGATAAAAGGGGAATAAGCGCGATCTTGGCTTCAACCCGGCGTAGGGTCAGTAAATTTGGGTCGGCAAAGCCGGGCGGATTGGAGAGGCTGATATCGTTCACTTCGACCACTGGCGTCAGCGAAAGACGCATCCTGATCGGTCCGCCTAAAGTAAGCTGCCGGCCAGTTGCCTGCTCTACCGCCGCAATGATCGCCGGCGCATATTTGTTTGGGTTGAACCTGGCGATCATGACGGTAAGGCCAAGGATCGGCAGGATCAAAAGGATCAACACAAGGACGATTACCCGGCGCCGTGTGCTCATGCGGCGCTTCTGGGACGCGTCCGTGTTCTCTCTCAACTGGTTCATTTGGAATGCCAGATAGTCCGTTTTGAGGCGATATACGAGACCCATGCTTGTGAAGTGCAAAGACTTGCGCTAGACGGCGCGGCTTGAGGTTGGATGGCGAGCGGGCGTGGTGAAATTGGTAGACACGCCAGATTTAGGTTCTGGTGGCGCAAGTCATGGGGGTTCAAGTCCCTCCGCCCGCACCAGGTCGTGGTTTTTTTGATTGATTTTTGAGGATAATTTCGTCGATGCAGGTTACTGAAACGCTCTCCGACGGCTTGAAGCGCGGCTTCACGGTCGTGGTTCCTGAACCCGAGCTTGCTGCCAAGCGTGAGAAGCGTTTGGCCGAGCTTGGCCGCACCATGCAGATGCCAGGCTTCCGGCCGGGCAAGGTTCCGATGTCGATGGTGCGCAAGCGCTATGGCGCGGCCGTGGCGGCCGAAATTGTCGAGGGTGCGGTCAACGACGCCTCGGACCGGCTGTTGTCCGAGCGAGGCTTGCGCCCGGCGATGCAGCCCAAGCTGGAAGTCACCAAACCAGGGCAGAATTCGGACCTCGAATTCACCATGGAGATGGAGCTGCTTCCCGATATTACCATCCCGGAACTGGGTGACATCACGTTGCAAAAGCCGGTCGCGGCAGTGAGCGATGATGCGGTCAGTGACGCTTTGAAAAGCTCGCCGAACAGCGCCAGAATTTTGTGCCGGTCGAAGAATCCCGCCCCGCAGCCCAGGGTGAGCAGCTGACCGTGGATTTCATCGGTCGGATCGACGGCGAGGCTTTCCAGGGCGGCACTGCCTCGGATGTCGCTTTGATCGTGGCCGGCGAAGGCTTTATTCCCGGTTTTTCTGAGCAGGTGGAAGGTTTGTCCCCCGGCGAGACCCGGACCATCAGCGTCAATTTCCCTGAAGATTACGGCGCCAAGGAATTGGCAGGCAAACAAGCCGAATTCGAGATCACCGCCAAGGCGCTCGCCGTGGCTGAAGTCCCGGCGATCGATGATGAATTTGCGAAGGCCATGGGCGTTGAGTCGCTGGAGGATCTGCAAAAGAAGGTCTCCGAGCAGATCGGCCGTGAATATGACCAGATGACGCGCCTGAAACTCAAGCGCGGCCTGCTCGATGCTTTGGCTGAACGGGCGCAGTTCGCCGCTCCGGTCTCGCTGGTTGATGCTGAGTTTGCGGAAATCTGGCGCCAGGTGGAGCAGGAAAAAGCGGCCGGCCGCGCCGATCCCGAGGACGAGACCAAGGACGAAGAGACGCTGAAGGTCGAGTATAAGGCAATAGCTGACCGCCGGGTACGCCTGGGATTGCTGGTCGCCGAGATCGGCCGGACGAATGGCATCACGGTGACGGAGCAGGACCTGCAGCGCGCCATGTTCAATGAGGCGATGAAATATCGTGATCAGGCGATGCAGGTCGTGGAGTTCTTCAAAAAGAACCCGCAGGCGCTGGAGCGGTTTCGGGGGCCGATTTTTGAGGACAAGGTCGTGGACTTCCTGCTCGGCCGCGTTGCCCTTGAAGAGACCAGCGTTACCCCGGAAGAACTGGCGGCTGACCCTGAATCTTAACACAGCACTAGACGCGCGCGTCTGATCCACTAACTTGGGTTCATGACGTCTCGTTCCATTCGCATCGCGGCCTTACGGAAGGCGCGGTGCGAGGCGGGGGCGGGCGGTTGTATAGAACGAGGAATTTTCAATTATGTGGGATCGGGATCCAGTCGAGGTCTATAATAGCAACCTCGTGCCGATGGTGGTCGAACAAACAGCGCGCGGCGAGCGCTCTTATGATATCTACTCCCGGCTATTGAAGGAGCGGATAATATTCCTTACCGGTCAGGTTTACGATCAGGTCAGTGCGTTGATCTGCGCCCAGTTGCTGTTTCTCGAGAGCGAGAACCCCAACAAGGACATCTCCTTCTACATCAACAGTCCTGGTGGTGTCGTGTCCGCCGGTCTCGCGATCTACGACACGATGCAATATATCCGCAGTCCGGTCAGCACCGTGTGCATCGGCCAGGCGGCGTCCATGGGCAGCCTCCTGCTCTGCGCCGGCGAGAAGGGGAAGCGTTTTGCCCTCCCGAATGCGCGCGTCATGGTCCACCAGCCTTCCGGTGGCGCCCAGGGTCAGGCAACGGATATCGAGATTCAGGCCCGCGAAATCCTCAATCTGCGCAAGCGCTTGAACCAGATCTATGTGGACCACACCGGTCAGCCGCTCGAAGCGATCGAGGTAAAGCTGGAGCGCGATGCGTATATGTCGGCGCAGGAAGCCAAGGAATTTGGTATTGTAGATGAGGTTGTGAAAAGCCAGCCGCTCCCTGGCGACGGCAAATCCGATGCTGCTGGTGAGGACAAGGAAACGGCCAAATAAAGGCTTATGCCAAGGGGCATTCTTTATGCCCCTTGGCATAAGCTGGAATTCGGCAGTCAAAATTAATAAAATCCGGCATTAATCGTAGTTTCAATGCCAGATTTTTGATGGTTTTTTGACGATAATCACATGCTTCACGGCTCGAATTATGCGATTTTAGCCGTGAAGCCATTGGATTTCCTTGTTTTTGTTGGCCCTGGTGCGGGCGCTTGTGCGCTCAGGCACGGAGGTCTAGTCTTCCCTCTTATATTTCGCGCTGTGGAGTGGTTATGAGCAGCAAATCGAGCGACACGAAGAACACGCTGTATTGTTCCTTTTGCGGGAAATCGCAGCATGAGGTCCGCAAGCTTATCGCGGGCCCGACCGTCTTCATCTGCGATGAATGCGTCGAACTCTGCATGGACATTATTCGCGAGGAGCACAAAACGCATCTCGTGAAGTCACGGGACGGCGTGCCGACCCCACGTGAGATATGCAAGGTGTTGGATGACTACGTCATCGGCCAGGGCCATGCGAAAAAAGTTCTCAGCGTGGCCGTGCATAACCATTACAAGCGCCTTTCTCATGCCACCAAGAACAACGACATTGAGATCGCGAAGTCCAATATCATGCTGGTCGGTCCCACTGGTTCCGGCAAAACGCTGCTTGCCCAGACCCTGGCCCGGATTCTCGACGTGCCGTTCACCATGGCGGATGCCACGACCCTGACCGAAGCGGGTTACGTGGGGGAAGACGTTGAAAACATCATCCTCAAGCTGCTGCAGGCCGCCGATTACAATGTCGAGCGGGCGCAGCGCGGCATTGTTTATATCGATGAAGTCGACAAAATCAGCCGCAAGTCAGACAATCCGTCGATCACCCGGGATGTGAGCGGGGAGGGCGTGCAGCAGGCTTTGCTGAAGATCATGGAAGGTACGGTTGCCTCGGTGCCGCCGCAAGGTGGGCGCAAACATCCGCAGCAAGAGTTTTTGCAGGTCGATACGACGAATATCCTCTTCATTTGTGGCGGCGCCTTTGCCGGGCTGGAAAAGATCATCTCCCAGCGCGGCAAGGGCTCGGGTATCGGGTTTGGCGCGGATGTCCGCAGCCAGGACGAGCGCCGTACCGGGCTGATTTTGCGCGAAGTTGAGCCGGAAGACCTGCTGAAATTCGGCCTCATCCCTGAATTCATCGGCCGCTTGCCGGTGGTTGCGACCTTGGACGACCTCGATGAAAACGTGTTGATCGAGATTTTGACCAAGCCGAAGAACGCTCTGGTCAAGCAATATGGCCGCTTGTTCGAGATGGAGGGGGTTAAGCTCACCTTCACGGAAGATGCTCTGAAAGTCGTTGCCAGCCGGGCGATCAAGCGCAAAACAGGTGCGCGTGGCCTTCGCTCCATCATGGAATCCATTCTGCTGACCACCATGTTCGACCTGCCAGGATTGGATGGGGTGGATGAGGTTGTTATCAGCAGGGAGGTGGCCGAAGGCCGCGCTGAACCCCTGTTCCTGTACTCAGAGAAACGTGTGGAGACCGCGTCCCTGAACCAGGCCGGGCATCTGGTCATCGTTTTGACGGGTCTTGCGCGCCTGTGCTCTGCTCCCGATATGTCATTTGTGGCCGGATGAACCGGCACCATGGGCTGTGCCTATTAGGGCAGCCTTTGAGACTTAAAGGAAATTAACATGTCTGACGTTACAAAGCCTGGTCTTCACTCAGATACTCTGGCGGTTTTGCCGCTGCGAGATATCGTGGTGTTCCCGCATATGATCGTGCCGCTTTTTGTCGGGCGCGATAAATCAGTCCGCGCGTTGGAAAGCGTGATGAAGGAGGACAAGCAGATACTTCTGGTGGCGCAGAAGAACGCCGCTCAGGACGATCCTTCCGCCGAGGACATCTACAGGGTAGGCACCATTTCCACGATCCTGCAGCTGCTCAAGTTGCCGGACGGCACGGTTAAAGTTCTGGTCGAGGGCGTCAAGCGTGCGCGCATCGCGAGCTTCAAAGAGACCGAGGATTATTTCGAGGTTTTTGCGACGGCGATCGAGGATCCGGCCGATGAAGGGAAAGAGGTTGAGGCGCTCGGCCGCACGGTTGTCTCGCAATTCGAACAGTACATTAAGCTCAATAAAAAGATCGCGCCGGAAGTGCTGGTGTCTGTCAACCAGATCGACTTTCCCTCGAAGCTCGCCGACACGGTTGCCAGCCATCTGGGCCTGAAAATTTCCGACAAGCAGGAATTGCTGGAACTCGCCAGCACGAGTGAGCGGCTCGAGCGCGTCTTCAATCATATGGAATCTGAAATCGGCGTTCTTCAGGTCGAGAAGAAAATCCGTAACCGCGTGAAGCGGCAGATGGAGAAGACGCAGCGCGAATATTACCTCAACGAGCAGTTGAAGGCGATCCAGAAGGAGCTTGGTGAAGGCGAGGACGGTAAGGACGAGACCGCCGAACTGGAGGCTAAGATCAAAGCCACCAAACTATCCAAAGAGGCGCGCGAAAAAGCCCTGACAGAGCTTAAAAAATTACGCAGCATGAGCCCGATGAGTGCGGAAGCGACTGTGGTGCGCAATTACCTCGACTGGATTCTAGGTATTCCCTGGAAGAAGCGCAGTAAGATCAAGAATGATGTGGTTGAAGCTGAGCGTGTGCTCAATGCTGACCACTACGGGCTTGAGAAGATCAAGGAGCGCATTGTCGAATATCTCGCGGTCCAGTCGCGCAGCCCGAAACTGCGTGGCGCGATTCTGTGCCTTGTTGGCCCTCCAGGTGTTGGCAAAACGTCTCTTGGTAAATCGATCGCCAAGGCAACCGGCCGTAATTTTGTGCGCATGTCGTTGGGCGGCGTACGTGATGAGGCTGAAATCCGCGGCCACCGCCGCACCTATATCGGATCCATGCCTGGCAAGATCATACAGGGCATGAAGAAGGCAAAAACCTCGAACCCTCTCTTTCTGCTTGATGAGATCGACAAGCTCGGTGCGGACTGGAGGGGCGATCCGTCCTCCGCCTTGCTGGAGGTTCTTGATCCCGAACAGAACGCAACCTTTGCTGATCACTATCTCGAGGTTGATTACGACCTCTCGGATGTGATGTTCGTCACAACAGCGAACAGTCTGAACATGCCCCAGCCATTGCTCGATCGTATGGAGATCATCCGTATCCCCGGATACACTGAGGATGAAAAAGTCGAAATCGCCAAGGCCCATCTCGTCGCTAAGCAAGGCGAAGCGCATGGACTTAAAAAGGATGAGTGGTCGGTCAGCGACGATGCATTGCATGAGCTTGTCCGCACCTACACCCGTGAAGCCGGGGTGCGTAACCTTGAGCGAGAGATCGCCAATCTGGCTCGCAAGGCTGTAAAGGAGATCGTAACTTCCAAGACTAAGAAGGTAACGGTCACCAAGCGCAATCTCGAAAAGTTTTCCGGTGTGCCGAAATTCCGCTACGGCGAGACGGAGGCCGAGGATATGGTCGGCGTGGTTACGGGCCTTGCCTGGACGGAAGTGGGTGGTGAAATCCTTACGATCGAGAGTGTGTTGCTGCCTGGTAAAGGCGGCATCAAGCAAACCGGCAAGCTAGGCGATGTGATGCAGGAGAGTGTCCAGGCGGCTTACTCCTACATTCGGTCGCGTGCCGTGCAGTTCGGGATTAAACCGCCGTTCTTCGATAAGCGTGACATCCATGTGCACGTGCCGGAAGGTGCTACGCCGAAAGACGGTCCCTCTGCCGGCATCGCGATGGCTACTTCCATCGTCAGCGCCATTACGGGTATCCCGATTCGCCGCGACATCGCGATGACGGGTGAAATCACGTTACGGGGTCGCGTCCTGCCGATTGGGGGGTTAAAGGAAAAACTTCTGGCGGCCCTTCGGGCCGGGATCACAACGGTCATCATTCCCAAGGACAATGAGAAAGATCTCATTGAAATTCCTGCCAATGTTAAGAAAGGCCTAACGATTATCCCTGTTTCGCATGTCGATGAGGTCATCGGGCTGGCGTTGAGTCGCAAACCTGAGCCCATCGACTGGGAAGAAACGGCGGACGAGATCGCCGCAGCGCCAGGCGCTGCTCGCGCTTCGTCTCTGCCTCACTAACAGTCGTTGTTTGACGGCTGCCCCACAAGTTAGGTATTAACTGGGGTTGCTATTACCAATGGCCCGCTTGCATCTAACATCAGATGCAGGCGGGCGGTTTTCTATGAACCATAACAGGGAGTTTTACCCATGAACAAAATGGAATTAATTGCGGCCGTTGCCGAAGAGACTGACATCTCGAAAGCCAAAGCGGCCGAGGTTGTGGATGCCGTGTTCGGCGCGATTGAAAAATCGTTGAAGAAAAAGCTGGAAGTTCGCCTCGTCGGGTTTGGTACATTTGCCACCGCCGAGCGTGAGGCTTCCAAGGGCCGTAATCCGCGTACCGGTGCCGAAATTGATATTCCGGCTTCCACTTCAGTTCGCTTCAAGGCCGGCAAAACATTGAAAGATGCGGTCAACTGAATTAACTTATGAGGACGGCGTGAGCCGTCTTTTTTAGAAGTTTGGGCGGTTAGCTCAGCGGTAGAGCGTCTCGTTTACACCGAGAGGGCCGGCGGTTCAAACCCGTCACCGCCCATACCTTTATTGCAGTCCTGACCAGCGTATTTTGCTTTTCATGCATAGCGGTCTCGAACGGTCAGGTGTTCCGCGCTGAATGCGCTTGACGCTAAAGGGTTAGCCCTTTACACCGCCGCGTACTGAAATGCGGGTGTAGCTCAGTTGGTTAGAGCGCCGGCCTGTCACGCCGGAGGTCGCGGGTTCGAGCCCCGTCACTCGCGCCAGTGTGGTCAACGCCACATTGGTCCACAGTTTTTAAGTATTACCGTTATGACATACTCTTGACCATATCCGGTTGCGGTGCGACACGGCGGATGTGGTTTTTTGTTGGTTTTCTTCAAACCCTGATTAGCTAAGGATAGGAGACGCGCAGTGCAGCCGGTCCTTTCGGAGTACTTCCCCATCCTCGTATTCGGCGCGATTGCTGCCCTCCTAGGGGTGGCTTTCGTGTTCGGCTCCATCTTTGCCGCCCACCAGAAACCTTATGCCGCCAAGCTTTCGGCCTATGAGTGCGGATTTGACGCTTTCGGCGATGCCAGGCGCCGTTTTGACGTCCGTTTTTATTTGGTTGCCATTTTGTTCATCATTTTTGATGTAGAGGTAGCCTTCCTTTTCCCGTGGGCTGTGAGCCTTTCGCGCATCGGACTCCTGGGCTTTTTTTCGATGCTGGGTTTCCTGGGTGTTTTGACGGTTGGCTTTATCTACGAGTGGAACAAGGGCGCATTGGATTGGGAGTAGCCAAATGAGCGTTTCCGCCGAAACTTCTTCGCTCGCATGGAACCGAGATCAACTACCACCGGGTCTGGCGCAGGACGCCGTGATCAGAGGCATCACCGGTGAAATCGCCGGCAAGGGCTTCGTGGTCGCCAATATGGATAAATTGGTGAACTGGGCGCGCACCGGGAGCCTTTGGCCGATGACCTTTGGCCTTGCCTGCTGCGCCGTGGAGATGATTCATGCCTACATGCCGCGCTACGACCTCGATCGCTTTGGGATTATTCCGCGAGCCAGTCCACGGCAGAGCGATGTCATGATTGTCGCAGGTACGCTGACAAACAAAATGGCGCCGGCTTTGCGCAAGGTCTATGACCAGATGCCTGAACCGCGCTGGGTCATCTCCATGGGGAGCTGCGCCAATGGTGGCGGCTACTACCATTACTCATATTCTGTTGTGCGCGGCTGCGATCGTATCGTGCCGGTGGACATCTATGTCCCAGGCTGCCCGCCGACCGCCGAAGCCCTGGTTTATGGCGTGATGCAATTGCAGAAAAAAATCCGGCGGACAGGGACGATTTTGCGTGGCTGATGAACTGATCGTGACGGATACCATGCTTGATGCCGTTGCGGCGTTGCCTGGGGTCACGCTTGCCCGGCGTGAATTGGGCGAATTGGTGGTGAATGCCGCGCGGGCGGAAGCGTATGCGCTCTTTGGGCGCCTGCGGGATGAACTCGCCTTTGCGCAGGTTATGGATATCTGTGGTGTGGACTTTCCCGAGCGCGCCGCACGATTCGATGTCGTGTATAATCTGCTTTCAGTTACCCGGAACGAGCGTATCAGGGTTGTGGTGCAGACCGATGAGACTGCTCCGGTTGCTTCCGTGTCCCCCCTCTGGCCAAGTGCCACATGGTGGGAACGTGAGGTCTGGGACCTCTTTGGCATCACCTTTGAAGGCTTGGCGGACCATCGGCGGATTGTTACCGATTACGGGTTCGAAGGGCATCCGCTGCGTAAGGATTTTCCGCTGACGGGCTATGTCGAAGTCCATTACGATGACGAGCGTAAATCGGTGGTCTACGACAAAGTTAAGCTCACGCAGGAGTTCCGCAATTTCGATTTCCTCTCGCCTTGGGAGGGGATGACGACACTGCCTGGTGACGAGAAAGTGTTAAGAGACCGCAAATGAGCGCACTCGCAACCCCCACGACCAAGACGATCGAGATCGATAGCCATACAATCAATTTCGGGCCGCAACATCCCGCCGCGCATGGTGTGCTGCGCCTGATCCTGGAAATGGACGGTGAAGTCGTCGAGCGTGCGGATCCGCATATCGGTCTGCTGCATCGCGGAACCGAGAAACTCATCGAATATAAGAGCTATTTGCAGGCCGTCCCGTATTTTGACCGGCTTGATTACGTCTCGCCAATGGCCTGCGAACATGCTTTCGCGTTGGCAACGGAAAAACTTTTAGGCATTACGGCACCGGATCGCTCGCAATGGATTCGCGTGATGTTCGCGGAAATCACGCGTGTGCTTAACCATTTGTTGAGCGTCTCAAGCTTCGCGCTGGATTGCGGCGCGCTTACCCCGGGTCTTTGGGGCTATGAGGAGCGTGAGAAACTGCTTTCGTTCCATGAGGCAGCTTCCGGCGCGCGGTTTCATTCAAACTATTTTCGACCCGGCGGAGTCTCGAAGGACCTGCCGTCGGGTCTTACGGACGAAATTGCTGCTTGGTGCGAGAGTTTTCCAAAATTCATTGACGATGTTGAGGCCTTGCTGACCGGCAATCGCATCTGGAAACAGCGCACTGTCGATATCGGTGTGATTTCGGCGGAAGACGCACTGGCCTGGGGGTTCTCCGGTCCGAACCTGCGCGCCTCCGGCATCGCCTGGGACCTGCGGCGCGCCCAGCCTTACGACAAATACGCCGAGGTCGAATTCAACATCCCCGTCGGCCGGCATGGCGATTGTTATGACCGTTATCTCGTCCGCATGGCAGAGATGCGCGAGAGTGTAAAAATTATCAAGCAATGCCTGGGAAAAATGCAACCAGGCCCGATCAAGATGCAGGATCACAAAATCAGCCCGCCGACTCGCGCGGCGATGAAACATTCGATGGAAGCGCTTATCCATCATTTCAAACTCTACACGGAAGGCTATCACGTACCGGCGGGTGCTACTTACACGGTGGTTGAGGCGCCCAAAGGCGAGTTCGGCGTTTATCTCGTGGCGGATGGAACCAATCGCCCCTATCGTTGTAAAATCCGTGCAACGGGCTTTTCACATCTGCAAGCGATCGACAAACTTGCAAAAGGTCACATGCTGGCCGATACGGTGGCGATCATTGGCTCCCTTGATATCGTTTTTGGTGAGATCGACCGGTGAACATCCAGACAGAGCCGACAGAGTTTATATTTGACGAGATCGCGGAAGCAGCGATAGCTAAGGCGATTGCGCGCTATCCTGTGTCAAAAAAGGCCAGTGCGGTGATGGCGCTGCTGGATATCGCGCAGCGCCAGATGGCGCGCCAGACCGGCTCTGCATGGGTACCGCGCATCGCCATGGATGTCGTCGCCAAACGGCTCGACATGGCGGCTGTCCGTGTTTACGAAGTCGCAACTTTTTACCTCATGTATAACACCAAACCGGTGGGAAAATTTCATCTCCAGGTTTGCACCACAACGCCGTGCTGGCTGCGTGGGTCGGATGACATCGTGACCGCCTGTAAAAAAGCCGCGGGCGTCAAGGATTTTGGTCAAACCAGCGAAGACGGGCTTTTCACTATGACGGAAGTGGAATGTCTTGGCGGCTGTGTGAATGCGCCGATTTTACAGATCAACGATGAATATTACGAAGACCTGGACGCTGAGCGGACTGAAGCCCTTTTGAATATTCTTAAATCGGGCGGTCCTCTGCCGCCGGCGGGTTCCACGATCGGCCGGCATGCCTCTGCTCCCATTACGGATCAGACCACTTTGCTGCACCCGGATACGGCGGAATAAAATGCTGAACGACGCAGACAGGATCTATCAAAATCTCTACGGTCTACAGGATTGGCATCTCCCCGGCGCGCGTGCGCGCGGCGACTGGGATGGGATCGCCGATATCCTCGCGCGCGGCCGTGACACGCTGGTTGAAGAGGTAAAAGCCTCCGGCATGCGTGGCCGTGGCGGCGCGGGTTTCCCCACCGGCATGAAATGGTCCTTCATGCCCAAGCAGAGCGATGGCCGGCCATCCTATCTCGTGGTGAATGCCGATGAGAGCGAGCCCGGCACCTGCAAAGACCGCGACATCATCCGTCACGAGCCGCATAAATTGATCGAAGGCTGCCTGATCGCCGGCTTCAGCATGGGCGCGCATACGGGCTTTATCTACATCCGCGGCGAATATTTTAACGAGGCCGCGCATCTTCAAACCGCCATCGACGAGGCTTACGAAGCGGGGCTTCTGGGCAAGAACGCCGCTGGTTCTGGCTGGGATTTCGACCTCTACGTTCACCGTGGCGCTGGCGCCTATATCTGCGGCGAAGAGTCAGCCCTGCTTGAAAGCCTTGAAGGCAAAAAGGGCATGCCGCGGATGAAGCCGCCATTCCCCGCCGCGATGGGGCTCTACGGCTGTCCGACCACGGTCAACAATGTTGAAACCATTGCCGGCATCCCCACCATTCTGCGCCGTGGTGCCGCCTGGTTTTCTGCGCTCGGCCGGCCGAAAAACTCCGGCACCAAAATCTTTTGCATCTCTGGCCATGTAAATCGCCCTTGCAATGTCGAGGAAGAACTCGGCGTTCCGTTGAAACATCTCATCGAAAAACACGCGGGCGGCGTGCGTGGCGGCTGGGACAATCTGCAGGCGGTCATCCCCGGCGGTGCCTCCATGCCGATCCTGGCGAAAGATGTCTGCGACACGATCCTGATGGACTTTGAACTCACTGAAAGATGTACGCAGCGGCCTTGGCTCGGGTGCTATCATTGTCATGGACAAATCCGCCGATGTCATCAAAGCCATCTGGCGTCTCTCCAAATTCTTCAAACACGAGAGTTGCGGACAATGCACCCCGTGTCGAGAGGGGACGGGCTGGATGATGCGCATGATGGACCGTATCGTGCAGGGCAAGGCGCAGCTTTCCGATATCGACCTGTTGGAACAAGTCACCAAACAGGTTGAAGGTCACACCATCTGTGCGTTTGGCGATGCCGCCGCCTGGCCCATCCAAGGCCTGCTGCGCGCCTTCCGCCCGTTGGTTGAACAGCGGACAACGGATTATCAGCCGCCACGTCAAATCGCCCAGGCGGCGGAGTAAATCATGGCAAAAGTCACCGTCGATGGTATCGAGATCGAGGTCGCAAACGGCTCCACCGTTTTGCAGGCGGCGGAAGCGGCGGGTAAGGAGATCCCTCGCTTCTGTTATCACGAACGTCTTTCCATCGCCGGCAATTGCCGCATGTGTCTGGTCGAGATCGAAAAAATGCCCAAGCCGGTCGCTTCCTGCGGCCAGCCGGTCGCGGACGGCATGGTCATCCACACTGACACGGAAAACGTACGCAAAGCCCGGCGCGGCGTCATGGAATTCCTGCTCATCAACCATCCGCTGGATTGTCCGATCTGCGACCAGGGCGGCGAGTGCGATTTGCAGGACGAGGCCGTGAGCTATGGCCGCGATACGTCGCGCTACGATGAGGCCAAGCGCGCCGTTGGCCAGCCGGATTGGGGGCCGCTGGTTAAAACGACCATGACACGCTGCATCCATTGCACGCGTTGTATCCGCTTCTCGACCGAAATTGCCGGCGTGCCGGAGTTGGGCGCGACCGCGCGCGGGGAGAGCATGCAGGTCGGCACCTATATCGAAAAGGCGCTGAGTTCCGAACTTTCGGGGAATATTATCGACCTTTGCCCCGTCGGTGCGCTCACTTCCAAACCCTACGCCTTCACCGCCCGGTCCTGGGAACTGCGAAAGACCGATAGCGTGGATGTGCTCGACGCGGTGGGCGCCAACATTCGTATAGATGCGCGGGGGGCGGAAGTGCTGCGCATCCTGCCGCGCATCAACGACGATGTGAACGAGGAATGGCTCGGCGATAAGTCGCGTTTCGCGGTGGATGGGCTAAAGCGCCGCAGGTTGGACCGTCCCTGGCTGCGCGAGGGTGGAAAATTGCGCCCCGCCACATGGGAAGAGGCTTTTGCCGCCATCGCCACGCGCGTCAAACCCACGGCCGCAGACCGTCTTGGTGCCATCGCGGGCGATCTTTGCGATGTCGAGAGCATGTTGGCGCTGAAGGAATTTTTCACAGCCCTTGGGTCTCCGAACATCGACTGCCGGCAGGATGGCGCGGTCTTTGATGCCTCGCAGCGTGGCTTTTATATTTTTAACACGACCATCGCTGGGATCGAGGAAGCAGACGCGTTGCTCATCATCGGCAGCAACCCGCGCCACGAAGCCCCGGTGCTCAATGCGCGTATTCGCAAGCGTTGGGTCGCGGGCAATTTTCCAGTGGGCGTGATCGGTCAGGCGCATGATCTCACCTATCCCGCCGAGCATATCGGCACCGGGCCCGAGGCTCTCAAAGCTCTGCTCGACGGTTCGCATCCCTTCGCCGAAATCCTGAAAGCCGCGACCAAGCCGATGATCATTCTCGGCGCTGGCGCGCTGGCCCGCCCCGATGGCGCCGCGATCCACGCCGCAGCCTGGATGCTCGCCACCCAGTTCAACATGCTGAACGCCGATTGGCATGGTTTTAACATTTTGCACCATGCCGCTGCACGCGCCGGCGCCCTCGATATCGGCTTTTTGCCGGGTCCCGGCGGCAAATCCACCACGCAAATGCTCGGCGGCGGCGTGGACTTCCTTTGGCTGCTGGGGGCTGACGGACTGGACACCAAAGCCATCGGCACAAAAACCTTTGTCGTCTATCAAGGCCATCACGGTGACGCCGGTGCTGCCCGTGCCGATGTCATTCTTCCCGGTGCCGCCTATACGGAAAAAGACGGCACCTATGTGAACACCGAAGGTCGCGTCCAGCTTGGCTATCTGGCGGTCAAACCGCCAGGTGACTCGCGCGAGGACTGGCGCATCCTGCGCGCATTAAGCGCCTATCTGGGCCATGCGCTGCCTTACGACACACTGCCCGAACTGCGTGCGCATCTGGCCGCGCAATATCCCGGTTTCGGCGCCATCGGCGAGGTCCGCCGCCTTGCCGGCACGGACCTGACGGCTCCGGCTGGCGATCCGGCTGCCATTGGCATGGAACCGTTCCTGCCGGTCCTGCCAAATTATTACCAGACGGACCCGATCAGCCGCGCCAGCCCGACCATGGCCGCCTGTGTGGCCGCCCATTATCCGGCGCTGGCGGAGGCGGCGGAATGAGCGCGTTCCTCCAGTCCGATTTCGGCATTATTATCCTAACGCTTTTGAAATCATTGGCGATCATCGTGCCGCTGCTTATCGGCGTCGCTTATCTCACCTATTTCGAGCGCAAGGTCATGGGCGCCATTCAGTTGCGCAAAGGCCCAAATGTCGTGGGTCCTTTCGGCCTTTGGCAGCCATTCGCAGACGCTATCAAAATGCTGTTCAAGGAAACCATCATCCCGACCGGCTCGGACCGCGTGCTTTTTGTCATCGCGCCGATGATCACCTTTGGTCTGGCGATCGTGGCCTGGGCGGTGATCCCGGTGAACAACCATTGGGCGGTCGCCAACATCAATGTCGGCATTCTCTACCTGTTTGCGATTTCCTCGCTCGGCGTTTACGGCATCATTATTGCTGGCTGGGCGAGTAATTCCAAATACGCTTTTCTGGGTGCCTTGCGCAGTGCGGCCCAGATGGTCTCCTACGAAGTCTCCATGGGTTTCGTCATTGTCACCGTGCTCATGTGTGTCGGCAGCCTCAACCTGAACGACATCGTCATGGCGCAGCGGAACGTCTGGTTCGCCATCCCGCTCTTCCCGATGTTCGTCATCTTCTTTATTTCGGGAATTGCGGAAACCAACCGCGCGCCGTTCGATCTCGCCGAAGGCGAGACGGAAATCGTCGCCGGTTTCTTCGTCGAATACAGCGCCATGTCCTTCGCGCTGTTCTTCCTGGGCGAATACGCGAATATGATCCTCGTCAGCGCGATGACGACAACGCTTTTCCTTGGCGGCTGGCTCTCGCCCATTCCCTTCGCCCCCTTCACGCTGGTTCCGGGTGTGATCTGGTTTTTGTTAAAAATTCTGGTCTGCCTGTTCACCTTCATCTGGGTCCGCGCGACACTGCCGCGCTTCCGCTACGACCAGTTGATGTCGCTTGGCTGGAAAGTATTTTTGCCGATCTCTCTATTCTACCTCGTCTTCGTCGCCGGTGCGATGGAGATTTTTGGCTGGCTTCCCAATGCTTGAGGTTCTGAAATGAAACGTTTTGGCCGGATGGCATGGGGGCTGGTGCTCTGGGAAATTCTCGGCGGCCTCGCACTTACTTTGCGGTATTTCTTTAAACCCAAAGCGACCATCAATTATCCTTTCGAGAAAAACCCGATCAGCCCGCGCTTTAAGGGTGAACACGCGCTGCGCCGATACCCAAACGGCGAGGAACGCTGCATCGCCTGCAAACTGTGCGAAGCCGTTTGTCCCGCCCAGGCCATCACCATCGAGGCCGAGCCGCGCGATGATGGCTCGCGCCGCACAACCCGCTACGATATCGACATGACAAAATGCATTTATTGCGGGCTGTGCGAGGAAGCCTGCCCGGTTGATGCCATCGTCGAAGGTCCGAATTTTGAATTTGCCACCGAGACGCGCGAAGAACTGCTCTATGACAAGGCCAAGCTGCTGGAAAATGGCGACCGGTGGGAGCCGGAGCTGGCCAAGCGGCTCGAACTTGACGCGCCGTACCGGTAGGGCCCAGCCATGATAGCAAACCTCGCTTTCGACCTTTTTTCCTTCATCCTGCTCGGCTCGGCGGTGATGGTGGTGAGCAGCCGCAACCCCGTGCATTCGGTGCTGTTCCTCATTCTCGCCTTCATCAACGCGGCCGTGCTGTTCCTGCTGGCGGGAGCTGAATTTCTGGCGATGATTCTGATCATCGTCTATGTCGGCGCGGTCGCGGTGCTGTTCATGTTCGTCGTCATGATGCTGGACGTGAATTTTGCTGAAATGCGGGAAGGCTTTCAGCGCTACGCCCCGGTTGGCGCGCTGGTCGCGATCATCCTGTTCGTCGAGCTGGCCATGGTCGTGACCGGCTGGACCATTGCCCCCGGTGCTGCCGCTGCCCGCCTGTTCCCGACACCAACGGACGTTACCAATTCCCAGGCGCTAGGCTCACTTATTTACACAAAATATCTGGTGCTCTTCCAACTCTCAGGAATCATCCTTCTGGTTTCGATGATCGGCGCGATCGTGCTGACCCATCGCGACCGCAGGCGTGGCAAGCAGCAGAATTTGAATGCCCAGCACGCGCGCGTCCCCGCGGACACACTTACTTTGGTTTCCGCTAAATTGGGTGCCGGCGCGGAAATGCCGCGCCATGAGGAGGATGCGCTCTAATGCCGATCGCTCTATCGCATTACCTTTTCGTTGCCGGTCTGCTGCTCGTTATCGGCATTTTCGGTATATTCATGAACCGTAAGAACATCATCATCATCATGATGTCGATCGAGCTTATTTTGCTTGCCGCCAACCTTAACTTCGTCGCCTTCTCGGGCGCGCTGCACGACATGGTCGGCCAGGTCTTCACCATGTTCGTGCTTACGGTCGCCGCGGCCGAGGCCGCCATTGGCCTCGCCATTCTGGTCATCTATTTCCGCAACCGTGGCTCGATCGAGGTCGAGGACGTGACATTGATGAAGGGTTGATATGTTCACGTTAATCGCCGTTTTTGCCCCTCTCATCGGCGCCGTGCTGGCAGGCGTCGCGCGTCCGTTCATAGGCAAGCAACTCGCCATTGGCGCCAGCATCCTGTTCATGGTCGTTTCGGCTGTGGCTGGTGTGGCGTCCTTCGTCACCTATGTCCAGGGTGGTGTGCCTATCGCACCTCTGCACATTGCCGCCTGGATTTCAGTCGGCAGCTTCACGCCGGGCTGGACGTCTGCGGCAGGACACGCTGACCCTCGTCATGGTCGCCATGGTATCGGTCGTTTCCATGCTCATTCATGTCTACAGTGCCGGCTACATGGCGCATGACAAAACCGTGCCGCGGTTCTTCGCCTATCTCTCGCTTTTCACCTTCGCCATGCTCATGCTGGTCACCGCCAATAACCTGCTGCAGCTTTTCTTCGGCTGGGAAGGTGTGGGCCTCGTTTCCTATCTGCTCATCGGTTACTGGTACGAGCGTCCTGCCGCCAACGCCGCCGCCATCAAAGCCTTCATCGTCAACCGCGTTGGAGATCTGGGCTTCGCGGTCGGCATCGCGCTTACCTATCTGGTGTTTCACACCATCTCCTTCGACGCCATTTTTGCCGGCGTTGCCGCCCATACGGGTGACCATTACAGCCTGTTCGGCACGTCCTTTCCGGTGCTGGAGGTTATCTCGATCCTCCTGTTCATCGGTGCGATGGGTAAATCCGCCCAGATATTCCTGCACACGTGGCTGGCGGACGCGATGGAAGGCCCTACCCCGGTTTCCGCCCTCATCCATGCCGCCACCATGGTCGCGGCCGGCGTGTTCATGATCGCACGCATGTCGCCGCTGCTGAACGCAGCACCTGTGGCCATGGAAGTCGTCACCGTCATCGGTGCCACCACGGCATTTTTCGCGGGCACGGTCGGCTGCGTGCAGAATGACATCAAACGTATTATCGCCTATTCCACCTGCTCTCAGCTTGGATATATGTTCCTGGCGGCAGGCCTCGGCGCCTATCCTGTCGCAATGTTCCACCTCATCAACCACGCCTTCTTCAAGGCCCTGCTGTTCCTGGCGGCAGGTTCGGTCATCCACGCGATGTCCGACGAGCAGGATGTCCGCCTCATGGGCGGTCTTGCCCGCAAACTTCCCGTCACCTGGGTGGTAATGCTGTTCGGCGCGCTGGCGCTGGCAGGCATCCCGCCTTTCTCGGGCTATTATTCCAAGGATGCGATCCTCAGCGCGGCTTTCGCGTCCCACTCAGTGGTTGGCATCTATGGCTGGATCTGCGGCGTCATCACCGCTGGTCTCACGGCCTTCTATATCGCGCGCCTCTTCCTGCTCACCTTCCACGGCACTTCGCGTGCGCCCAAACACGTGCAGGAACACGTCCATGAAAGTCCGCTGGTCATGCTGCTGCCACTCGTCGTGCTGGCCTTCGGCGCGCTTGCCAGCGGGTTTTTGCTCCGCAGCACCTTCATCGGCGCAAATTTCGCGAAATTCTGGGGGGCGAGCATCGCGGTTCCCGGCAATTCCGTCATGACGACACTCGACACGATCCCCGCCTGGGCTGCCATGTCCCCACTCGCCGCCGCCTTCATCGGGCTCGCGGTTGCCGCGACATTCTACATTTTCGCCCCAGCATTGCCGGCAACCCTGTCGCAGCGCTTCGCAGGCCTCTACCGCTTCGTGCTCAACAAATGGTATTTCGACGAGCTGTACGACGCCATTTTCGTCAAACCGACGCTGCGCATTGCTAAATTCGCCTGGCATTTCGGCGACGAGCAGATCATCGATGGCGTGCCGAGCGGTCTCGCCACACTCACCTCGGACGCTTCGACCCAAACCGTCAAGCTGCAAACCGGCTCAATCGCGCTTTACGCTTTCATCATGCTGATCGGCCTGCTCGGCTTCCTCAGCCTCTTCCTTTGGGTGCGCTGAAGATGAACCAGGCCGGTTTCCCCATCCTCTCGCTCATCACGTTCTTGCCGCTGCTGGGTGTGCTCTACCTTGCCACGCTGCGTGGCGACGAGACAGCGGTTGCTCGCAACGCGCGCTACGCCGCCCTTTGGACCAGTCTCGTCGTCCTGGCGCTCGGCATTTATCTATGGATCTCCTTCGACCCCACCCAGGCCGGCTTCCAGTTTGTCGAGGCCGTGCCCTGGCTCTCCGGCGTGAACGTCGAATACCGCATGGGCGTGGACGGCATCAGCCTGTTGCTCATCCTGCTCACCGTCTTCCTCACCCCCATCGCCATCCTGTCCAGCTGGTCCATCACCAAACGCGTCCGCGAATTCATGATCGCGTTCCTGTTGCTGGAGACAATGACGATCGGGATGTTCGCGGCGCTCGACTTCGTGGTGTTCTATATCTTCTTCGAAGCCGTGCTGATCCCGATGTATCTCATCATCGGCGTCTGGGGCGGGGAACGCCGGATCTACGCGGCGGTTAAATTCTTCATCTTCACGCTGGCCGGCTCACTCTTCATGCTGCTGGCCCTGGTCTGGATGTGGCGCAACGCCGGCACGACTGACATCGTCACCTTGCTCCACACACCCATCCCGCCGAATGCACAAATGTGGCTGTTCGTCGCCTTTCTTGCTTCCTTCGGCGTGAAGGCCGCGGTCTGGCCGCTGCACACCTGGTTGCCGGACGCCTATGGCCAAGCCCCGCTCCCCGGCACGATCATGCTGGCCGCTGTGCTCTCCAAAATGGGCGCCTATGGCTTTTTACGCTTCGCTGTGCCGATGCTCCCTCAGGCTTCTGCCGCCGCCGAACCGCTGATGTTCACGCTTGGCGTCGTCGCCGTCATCTACATCTCCTTTGTCGCCCTGGCGCAGACCGACATGAAGCGCATGATCGCCTATTCCTCAGTGGCGCATATGGGCGTCATCATCATCGGCATCTTCACCTTCACGGTCGAAGGGATTGAGGGCGCATTGTTCCAGATGCTCTCGCACGGCATCGTTATCGCCGGCCTGTTCGTCTGCACCGGTGTGCTGCTGGCGCGCGGTGAAACGCTGGTCCTCTCCCGTCTCGGCGGCCTCGCTGCCCGTATGCCGGTCTATGCCGCTTTGCTCATGCTGTTCGCGCTCGCCAATATGGGCCTGCCAGGAACCTCGGGGTTTGTCGGCGAAATTCTCGTCATCGTCGGCGCCATGAAGGTGAATTTCTGGGTCTCGCTGCTGGGCGCGGCCGGCATGGTGCTGGGGGCTGCCTATATGCTGGTGCTTCTCCGCGCCGTGCTCTTCGACAAAACCACGCGCCCCGAACTCGGGGCTCTCAAAGACCTGAAACCTGCCGAATATGCCATGCTGGTCCCGCTCGCGGCGATGGTGCTCTGGCTCGGCATCTACCCCGGCAGCTTTACCCATATTTTTGATGCACCGGTGAACGCCATGGTCCAGGCGCATATCGCGGCACTCACCCCTCACACGGCGCTGGCCATGGTGACAACAAAATGAGTTCCTTGCTCGTCTCGCTCATCCCCGGCCTGCTGCTGGCCGTAGGCGGCATGGCGCTGCTGATGTTTGGTGTGCTCTCCAAGCGTGACCAATCCACCGCCTGCACTTTCGGCGCCATTTTGCTGCTAGCACTTGCGGCAATCTTCTCATTTATTGCCCCGGATGGCTTCATCTTCGGCGGCCTGCTGAAAATCAGCGTGTTTACCCGCTATGCCGACCTGCTGGTCTTTCTCGCCGCCGCCGCCGCACTCATCCTTTCACTCGACTATAACCGGCGCGAGGCCATCGCCCGCTTCGAGTTCCCCATCCTCGTCCTTTTCGCGGTCCTGGGCATGATCGTCATGATCTCGGCGGCGGATCTCATGAGCCTCTATGTCGGGTTCGAGCTGCAATCCCTGGCCCTCTACATCCTCGCGGCCAGCGCGCGGGATTTGCTCCGCTCGACCGAAGCCGGGCTGAAATATTTCGTGCTAGGCGCACTCGCCTCCGGCCTGCTGATCTATGGCATTTCGCTGGTTTATGGGTTTGCCGGCACGACCAATTTCCTCTCCCTCGCCACCATCCTCGGCAATGGCGCCGGCTATGGCACGGTTATCGGCATCGTCTTCGTGCTGGTCGGGCTCGCCTTTAAAATCTCCGCCGCGCCGTTTCATATGTGGACACCTGATGTGTATGAGGGCTCGCCCAGCCCGGTGACAGCGTTGTTCGGCACGGCACCTAAAATCGCCACCATGGCGCTGCTGCTCTCGGTCATGCTCGGGCCATTCGGACATCTGCTCGGGCAATGGCAGATGCTGATCGAAATCCTGAGCATCATCTCCATGGCGCTTGGCGCGCTGGCGGCCATCGGCCAGACCAACATCAAGCGGCTGCTGGCCTATTCCTCCATCGGCCATATGGGCTACGCGCTCATGGGGCTGGCCGCCGGTACACAAGCCGGTGTGCAGGCAACCCTGGTTTATCTCGCGATCTATGCGGTCATGTCCTTCGGCGCCTTCGCCTGCGTCATCGCCATGCGCCGCCGTGGTCAGGCGGTGGAAACCATTGCCGACCTCGCCGGTCTCTCCACGGAAAAACCCGGCTTTGCCCTGGCGCTCGCCATTTTCATGTGGGCGATGGCCGGCATCCCGCCGCTCTCCGGCTTTTTCGGCAAACTCTACGTCTTCTCCGCCGCCATCAATGCCGGCCTGGATACGCTGGCCATCGTGGGCGTGGTTACCAGCATTGTCGGTGCCTTCTATTATCTGCGCGTTATCAAGGTGATGTATTTCGACGCAGGCACACCGGGTTTCGACAAAACAGCCAGCGGTGTCCGCTTTGTCATGGCTGTCGGCGCGCTCGCCACCTGTCTTTTCGTCTTTATCCCCGGCCCGCTCATTGCCGCCGCGGATGCCGCCGCGAAAGCTTTGATGGGTTGATCCATTGGCGGCTTGAGAGCTTCGAGGAGCTTGGGTCGACCTCGGATGTTTGCGCTGCCAGGGCCAAGAACAGCGAGGCCGAAGGTCTAGCAGTTCTTGCGTATAAGCAAACCGCCGGCCGTGGCAGCCGTGGCCGGAGCTGGCAGGCGCCGGAGGGCAATTTGAATCTCTCGGTCCTGCTCCGCCCCGCGCGTCCCGCCGCCGAGGCCGGCATGGCAGCGCTGTTCGCCGGCATTGCCGTCGCCGAGGCGCTTGAACAATTTTTCTTGGCCCCAACCATGTTGAAATGGCCAAATGACGTTTTACTCGACGGCGCAAAACTCGCGGGTATCCTCATCGACGCCGCGCAAAATGGCCCAAAGCTGGACTGGCTGGTGGTCGGCATCGGCATCAACCTGCGCCATGCGCCTCGAGATTCCCGGCCGCAATACCACTTCGCTCGCAGCGCACGGGGTTGAAGTAACACCCCAGGACGCGGCGATCGGCCATCCTCTCGCGCCTGTCGCGCTGGCATGACGCGGACGCGGAAACCATCCAGCAAACCTGGCTTGCCCGCGCCCATCCCATCGGCACCGTGGTAAACATCCGCGGCGCGCATGGCACACAAACCGGCACCTTCGCGGGGCTCTCACCGGCCGGCGAATTGCTGTTGCGCATCAAAAATCGTATCGAGCCCATCAGCACCGGCGATGTCATGCTCGGGCTGACCTGAAGGCGAGAGGAAAAGCGGAATCATGCTTCTGGTGGTCGATGCAGGCAATACCAACATCGTCTTTGCTGTGCACGACGGCACGGAATGGCTTGGTACGTGGCGCCTTGCCACCTCGGCGCAGCGTACCTCGGACGAATATGGCGTCTGGCTCGAAGCCTTGCTCGGCCGTTCGGGCATCGCACCCGCCCAGGTTAGCCGCGCCGTCATCGGTACCGTGGTGCCCGCCGCCCTCTACCATTTGCGCAGGCTTTGCCGTGAATGGTTCAATGTCGAGCCTTTGGTTGCCCGCGCGGCCCTGAACTGGGGCTTTGAGATCAAGATGGACAACCCCGATGAGGTCGGCGCCGACCGGCTGCTCAACGCGCTTGCCGCGCATCATCAGTATCACGGCCCGCTGGTGGTGGTCGATTTCGGTACGGCGACAACCTTCGACGTGGTGGATGCCGAGGGTGCCTATCTTGGCGGCGCCATCTCGCCAGGCATCAACCTGTCGATCGAAGCGTTGCACCAAGCCGCCGCCCGGCTCCCGCGCATTGGCATTGGCCGCCCGCAATCGGTCATCGGCCGCAACACCGTCTCGGCCATGCGCTCGGGCACCTATTGGGGCTATATCGGGCTGATCGAGGGCCTGCTTGCGCATATCGAGGGCGAGTATGGCGAAAAGCTTAAAGCCATCGCCACTGGCGGTTTGGCCCCCTTGTTCGCCGAGGGCACGACCAAATTCACGGCCATCGACTCCGACCTTACGCTGGACGGTCTGCGCCTGCTCTCCCTGCGCAACCCTGCCCCTCCTTTGCCGCGCGACCGCGCACGGTTTATCGAGACCGAGTAATTCAAAATTCCCTTTAGGAGCTGCTTATCTGATGAAAAAATCCACCGGCAAGTCTCCGGCACCGGTCCGGGGCGATGCCCAGGGCGGGTTCATTTTCGTGCCGCTCGGCGGCACGGGCGAAATCGGCATGAACTTCAACCTCTACGGCTGCGATGGCGCCTGGATCGCGGTCGATTGCGGCATGGGGTTCTCAGGGCCGGAAACGCCGGAAGCCGAAATTTTACTGCCCGATCCTGCCTTCATCGCCGGGCAGCGCGATGCTTTGCTAGCCCTGGTCGTCACCCATGCCCATGAGGATCATATCGGCGGCATCGCCCGGCTCTGGCCGCAACTGCGCTGCCCGATTTATGCGACACCTTTCGCCGTGGCGATCCTGCGCCGCAAATTGTCGGAAGCTGGTCTGGGCCGCGAGGTCAAAATTCACACCATCAAGCCTGGCGGATCATTCGCGCTCGGCCCCTTCAGCCTGCGCTATATCCCGATGACGCATTCCACGCCGGAGATGCAGTCCATCGCCATCACCACCGCTTACGGCACAGTGCTTCATACTGGCGACTGGAAGTTTGATCCTGCTCCCGTCGTTGGTTCGGTCTCGGATGAAGCCGCACTGAAAGCCTTGGGCGACGCCGGTGTGCTCGCCATCGTCTCGGACTCCACCAATGCCATGGTGGAGGGCCATTCCGGTTCGGAGCTGGACGTTAAAAAGAGCCTGAAAGCCCTGATCGCGGATATTCCCGGTCGCATCGCCGTCACCTGCTTTGCCAGCAATGTCGCGCGTGTTTCCAGCGTCATCGCGGCTGGCGAGGCCGCCGGGCGCCACGTTGCCCTGATCGGCCGCAGCCTGGGCAATTATGTCACCGCCGCGCAGGAGGCGGGCTATCTGGAGGACGTCCCGGATTTTATTCCGGAAGACGATATGGGCTCCATCCCGGACGATAACCTGCTCATGCTGGTCACAGGCAGCCAGGGGGAGCCGCGCTCCGCCATGGCGCGAATTGCCGCCGACACACATCGCTATGCGGTGTTAGGGGAGGGCGACACCGCGATCTTTTCCTCGCGGATGATCCCCGGCAATGAGCGTGCTATTACCCATGTGCAGGACGCGCTGGTCCGCCGTGGGGTCGATGTCATCACCGATGATGATGAATTCACGCATGTCTCCGGCCACCCGGCACGCGAGGAGTTGAAAAAACTCTACAAGCTGGTCCGTCCCAAATATATCGTTCCCACCCATGGCGAATGGCGCCATCTCTCCTCCCAGGCTGCTCTGGCGCAGGAGGAGGGCATTACGCCTATCCTGCTTCAAAACGGCGATGTGCTGCAATTTGGTCCCGGCACACCGGAGATCGTGGACTCCGTTCCCACCGGCCGCCTCGCGGTCGATGGCGAGCGCATTGTGCCGCTCAAGGGCGGCGTGCTTTCGGCCCGCCGGCGCATGTTGTTCAACGGTGTCGTCGTTGGCAGTTTTCTCATGGATGCCACAGGCAAGGTGGTGGGGAGCGTAAGAGTTTCAGCGCCTGGCCTGCTGGATGAAGCCGACGGAAAGCTCCGCCTTGAGGTCGAGGCGGAATTTCATGAACTTCTCCTGGATCTGCCCGTGGCCTTGCGACGCCAGGAAGACGCTTTCATCGACGCAGCCCGCGCTGGCCTGCGAAGGATTATCGGCAAACACTTTGGCAAACGGCCCATCGTCGAGGCACATATGCTGCGAATTTAAGTATTGACAAAAAATCGTCAAAATACTGGTTAATTTTTAATCGATGAGCAAAAATATAAGGCATTTAATGGGTAAACGCCCAAAAAATATGCGGAAAAAGGTCGTTTTCTGCTGGACGGAAAGCTTTGTGCATTACATTATATATGCAGGATGAGGTTTGGTTCTTCATCCTGCCGTGTGACTGGCGTTTCCTCCCTGAACTTGGCCCGCCGCCCTATGGGCTGGCGGGCTTCTTTCTGTTTGTTTAGGAAGTGAGCCACCGATGAATGCCAAGCCGGAAATTACCGACCTCACCGCCTGCCGCGCCTTCTTCGCGGCATGGGTCTTTATATATCACGTAGACCTTTACCTGAATTTTTCGGCCTATCTTGGTCCTTTCGCGGGCCTCATCCGCCACGGCTATCTCGGCGTCGATGGTTTTTTTATACTCTCCGGTCTGATCCTGGCGCAGGTCCACCCGGAACTCTCCGCGCGTGTGCATATGAAAAATTTCAACGTCGTCGCGAAGCCATTAGCGTTTACTGACTCCCTGAAGTTTTGGGGCAAACGCCTTGCTCGCATCTACCCGGTGCATCTCGTCACCCTGTTGCTGCTTGCGCTGATTATGCTGGCGGGCGTCGCACATGGCATCACACCACGCGACCCACAGCGTTTCACCCTGGCCTCTTTCGTGCAGAATCTTCTGCTCGTGCATGGCTGGGGCTTTGCCCAGCAAGGCGACTGGAATTACCCTTCATGGTCGGTCAGCACGGAATGGGCTGGTTATCTGCTGTTTCCCGTCCTCTGGTATGTTGTGTCCTATTTCGACTGGTATGTCGCCCTCCAGTTCGTCATTGCCGGATTCACAATTCTCGGCCTTATCATTGTCCGGAACCATAACAACCTCAACCTGACCTTCGCCGACGGCCTGATCCGCTTTTTTCCGGAATTTATCATAGGCATGAGCACAACGCGTTTTGTTCCGACATGGGCCGATAATTTACCGCTCCGGGCTTTCGCGATCATTGGTGCCGTGTTTGTTTTTATCGGCGCTTCGGTGGGGTTCGATATCCTCACGGTGCTTGGTCTCTGGTTTGTCCTCATCGCTTTCGCCATGCAGGCGGATGCCAAATATCCGGCCATGCTGGGCAAACGGCCAATCCTGCGGCGGTTCGGCCTGCTATCCTATTCCTTTTATATGAGTTTCGCGATTGCCGAGCTGCTCCTCTCGCAATGGTTCCGCTATGAGGCTTGGACGCCGGCAAGCCATGGCCTCATTTTTGCGGCTGGGATGCTTGCCATCACATTGCTCCTTGCCATTTTCCTGCATGTTACGGTCGAAACCCCGTGCCGCCGCGCGGCCGACCGCTGGCTGTCCCGGCCCGCCTCGCAATAACGCGCGATCCGCTCTAAACAGTTTTTGTTCTCACCGAAGGTCCCTCATGCGTCTCTCCCAAAGCCTGATCCCCACCCTGAAAGAAACGCCGGCTGAAGCGCAGATCGCCTCGCACCGGCTGATGCTGCGTGCCGGGCTGGTCCGCCAGATGGCCTCGGGCATCTATGCCTGGCTCCCGGCGGGCCTGCGGGTTCTCAACAAAATCGCCGACATCGTGCGCGCGGAGCAGGATGCCGCTGGCGCGCAGGAAATGCTGATGCCGACGATCCAAAGCGCGGATTTGTGGCGTGAGAGCGGCCGCTACGACGCCTACGGCAAGGAGATGCTCCGCATCACCGACCGGCACGAGCGCGAACTTCTCTTCGGCCCGACCAACGAGGAAATGATCACCGCCATCCTGCGCGATTCAACCAAAAGCTACCGCGACCTGCCGCAGAACCTCTACCATATCCAGTGGAAATTCCGCGACGAGGTCCGCCCGCGCTTTGGCGTGCTGCGCGGCCGCGAATTTCTGATGAAGGACGCCTACAGTTTTGATCTCGACTACGAAGGCGCCCTCATCACCTATAAAAAAATGATGCTCGCCTACATGCGTACTTTTCAGCGCATCGGCGTCATCGCCATCCCCATGCGTGCCGATACCGGCCAGATCGGCGGTGACCTGTCCCACGAATTCCATATCCTGGCGCCGACCGGCGAGAGCGGGGTGTTTTATGATTCCGCGTTCGAAGCCGGGGATGCCGCTCGCGACCACCGATGTCGATGCCTTCTACGAGCAAATGACGACGATCTACGCCGCCACGGATGAAAAACACGATACCGCCGCCTGGGACAAAATCCCGGAAGACCGCAAACGCGAGGGCAGGGGGATCGAAGTCGGCCAGATTTTCTACTTCGGCAAAAAATATTCTGAAGCGATGAATTTTGCGGTTACCGGCCCGGATGGGAGCAAGATATTTCCCGAGATGGGCAGCTACGGCATCGGCGTCTCCCGTCTTGTCGGCGCCATTATCGAGGCGCGGCACGATGAGGCCGGCATCATCTGGCCGGATGCCATCGCCCCCTTCCGCGCCGGTATCCTGAATTTGCGCCAGGGCGATGCCGTAACGGATAAAATCTGCGACGCCTTGCACGCGAAGCTGGGAGCGGACGCGCTCTACGACGACCGCGAGGAGCGGGCAGGGGCCAAATTCGCTGACGCCGATCTGATGGGCCATCCCTGGCAGATCATCGTCGGCCCGCGTGGTGCCGCCAACGGCCAGGTGGAACTCAAGCGCCGCGCCACCGGCGAGCGCTTTGAACTCTCCGTCGAAGACGCTCTGGCGAAAGTGCTTGGCTGATGTTTAACGCCTTCGAGCGAAAAGTCGCGGCCCGCTACCTGCGCGCCCGCCGTGGCGAGCGTTTCGTCTCGGTCATTGCCATCTTTTCGCTTGTTGGCATCGCGCTCGGTGTTGCGACACTCATCATCGTCATGAGCGTCATGAATGGTTTCCGGCAGGAACTGCTCGCCCAAATTCTCGGGCTCAATGGCGATATCAGCGTCTACGGCGCCGGCGCGCCGCTTACCAATTACGACGACATCGCCGCCAAAATCCGCGCTATTCCAGGCGTGACCGCCGCCTTCCCCGTCGTGCAGAACGAGTTGCTCATGTCCGGCCCGCAAGGTGGTGCCGTCGGCGGCATCGCGCGCGGCATCACGCCAGACGGCTTGGCGGCCCTGCCCACGGTTTCCAAACACGTCATCGCCGGCAAACTTAGCGACCTCACGGGCGATGGTGTCATCGCCATCGGTGGCGGCCTTGCCAGCCAGTTCAACATCTCGGTCGGCCAGACGATCACCCTCATTCTGCCGCAGGGCAAAGCCACCATCATCGGCACCATCCCCAGCATCCAGTCCTTCCGCGTGGTCGCGATCTTCCAGACCGGCATGCAGCAATACGATTCCAGCTTTGTGTTTTTGCCGCTCGGTGCGGCGCAGACCCTGTTCCAGCAGCCCAACGCGGTGACACAGATCCAGGTTTTCGTGACCGACCCGGACCATGATGCCGCCATCAAACGAGCCATCATCAACGCGCTGCCCAACATGCCTGTAAACATCCAGGACTGGCGCCAGAACAATGATTCATTCCTCGCCGCCGTCACGGTCGAGGGCAATGTCATGTTCCTCATCCTTACGCTCATCATCTTGGTTGCCGCCTTCAACGTCATCTCCTCGCTCATCATGATGGTGAAGGACAAAGCCAAGGACATCGCGATTCTGCGCACCATGGGTGCCAGCTCCGGCGCGATATTGCGCATTTTTCTCATGTGCGGGGCCTCGGTCGGCGTACTCGGCACGCTCATAGGTTTCGGCCTTGGCGTGGTATTCTGCGCCTATATCGAGCAGATCAAGCAATTCGTGCAGTGGATCACCGGCACCCCGCTTTTCGACCCCACCGTCTACTACCTGGAATCCCTGCCGGCGAAGCTCGACTGGAACCAGGTCACGGAAGTCATCCTGATGTCATTCGCGCTCTCGCTGCTGGCCACAATCTATCCAAGCTGGCGCGCCGCGCGCATTGACCCGATCGAGACTCTGCGCAGTGAGTGAAATTCTCCAGCTCCACAACATTCGCCGCACCTACAAAACAGGCGCGGAATTGCTCACCGTCTTGAACGGCGCGCAGCTCACCCTTCGCCGAGGCGAGATCGTCGCCCTCGTTGCGCCATCCGGTTCTGGAAAATCAACTTTGCTGCATCTGGCGGGACTTTTAGAAAAACCAGATGGCGGTGCGGTCATTATCAACGGCCAGGATGCCGGCAAACTTCCCGACAACGCCCGGACAGAAATCCGCCTCCACACCATCGGCATCGTCTACCAATTCCACCATTTGCTGGCGGAATTTTCGGCGCTGGAAAATGTGGCGCTTCCCCAGATGATCGCCGGCAAAAGCCAAGCCGCCGCCGAATCCCGCGCGATGGACCTGCTCACCAAACTCGGCCTCGCTCCCCGCGCGCAGCACCTGCCGGGCAAACTCTCCGGCGGCGAACAACAGCGCGTTGCCATCGCCCGCGCGCTGGCCAACAATCCGTCTCTGCTCCTGGCCGACGAGCCCACCGGAAATCTTGATGTCGCCACCGCCAACATCGTGTTCGACGAATTGCTGCGCATCGTCCGCTCGGAAAATGTCGCTGCCCTCATCGCCACCCATAACCCGGACCTTGCCCAGCGCATGGACCGCCATGTTACGCTCCGCGACGGAATACTGGTTTAACCCTCCACATACTTCGCCGGCACATCCACTCCAAAACTGCACAACGCCTCCGCAGCCCCCGGATGGAACGGAATCCCCTCCCTGCAATATCGGCCGAACTTGCAGCGCCCCGGCCGCAGCAGGCACGACCTTGACCAGCGCCGCCTTGTTGCGCAACGCCGCCAGCGTGAGCGCGCGTGCCAGCGCGTTCGGCAGGGAAGCCGCTCCAATGGCGAAATTCATGGTTCCGACGCTGGTGACCGCAATGCTCTGCCCGGAAAACAGCCCGGCTTGCAGCACCATTTTAGTCATCCCCGGTGACGTCCGTGCCACTTGTTTGGCTTCGGCCTCCGAAAACCCGATCAACGACAATTTTTGGCTCATGGCCACGTGCGCGATTGCTGGCAGCGGCGGGGCCCCAATAAACGCGCATGCCGACAGTTTGCCGTCCAGCATGTCGCGCATCTGCTGGTTATAATCCCCATGGACAACTTGGCGTGGCAACACGCCGAGGCTTGAAAATATCGCCGGCACGGCCGCCGCCCCGCTGCCGCCATCCGGCCCGACCCCCACAATCTGCCCCGCCAGCCCCGCCAGCGTGGTAATCCCGGTCGAGCGCGGGGAAACAATTTGCAGCACTGAAGGATACATCGGGAACAGCGCCCGGAATTCCCGGAACTTTACCCCTGCCGTCCAGGCGCCGGTGCCAGAGCGCGCATCCTCGGCCACGGTCAGCGTCGTCATGCCGAGTTGTGCCGCGTTCTGCTCGATCAGCAATATGTTTGCCGCCGCCCCGCCCGAGGCCCGGAACGCGATTTGCAAGCCCGCGCTTTGTTGCGCCAGCCGGCCCCATTCCTGGCCGTACACCGTGTAATATCCGCCAGGCTGGCCTGTGCCCATCACGAGCGCGCGTGGCCATGACGCTGGTGGTTCGGCCAAAGCACTGGCCCCCGGCAGCGCCATGGCTAATGTGAGCAAACTCCGCCGCGACAGGCTCATCCCACCCCACCAACCCCGCACGCAACAGAGATGACAGTGCCCGCGCTGCTCATGTCAAGTTTCTGCAACGTTCTAGTGCCGCAATCAGCGCCGTGCGTATGCCGGGCTCCAGTGCTGAGTGTCCGGCATCCGGCACCAAAGTGAGTCGCGCCATAGGCCACGCCGCCACCAGATCAAAAGCCGACTGCGCCGGGCAGATCATGTCATAACGCCCCTGCACGATCTCTCCCGGAATATTCCGCAATGCCGCCATATGGTTAAGCAGGCCACCCGGCGGCAAAAACAGATCATTCGCGAAATAATGCGCCTCGATCCTCGCCAGCCCGATCGCGGAGCGGTCCTGCGCAAAAGCAGAAACGGCTTCAAAACTTGGCAAGAGTGTCGAGCACGAGCCTTCGTAAATACTCCAGGTCCGTGCTGCTGGGCCGTGAATTTGCGGGTCCGGATCGATCAGCCGCGCGAGGTAGTTCGCCAGCAGATCACCACGCTCGGCCTCCGGCAAAAACTGCGAAAACGTGGCATGAGCATCCGGAAAGACTTTTTGCAGGCCGGAGAGAAACCATTCCACTTCCATCGCTCTGCCCAGGAAAATTCCGCGCAGCACAGCTCCAATCACTGCCTCCGGATGGGCCTGCGCATAGGCCAAAGCCAGCGTCGAGCCCCAGGATCCACCGAACAGCAGTAGGCGCTCCAGTCCCAAAAATTTTCTTAAAACTTCGATATCTTCCACCAGATGCGGCGTCGTGTTCGCCACCAGGCTGCCGAGTGGAGTAGACCGTCCAGCCCCGCGTTGATCGAATATAATTACCCGCCAGATGTTGGGATCAAAAAACCGCCGATGCACCGCCCCGGCACCCGCACCTGGCCCGCCATGCAGAAATAACACCGGCTTGCCGTGCGGGTTTCCCACCTGCTCCCAATACATCACATGTCCGTCGGAAAGCGGCAGATATCCGGTCTGATAAGGTCCTATTTCCGGGAACAGATCGCCGCGCGGCATTTACTTTATCCGGTTACAGCGGCGCGCAACGCCGCCGCTACGTGCCTGGCCTGCGCGTCACTCAAATCCGGATGTATGGGCAACGCCATAATCCGGTGTCCCAATCCTTCGGAAACGGGCAGCGAAGCGCCGTCATGGCAGGACGCATAGGCCGGTTGCTGATGCAGGGCGCGCGGATAATACACCGCAGTGGCAATTCCCGCGGCCTTCAACGCCGCCTGCGCCGCATCGCGCGCCGCCGTGTCGGGCAACAATACCGAATACACCGCCCAGGCACTCACACCGCCGGCAACCCTTGCGGGCGTTTCCACCACGCCGGCCAAAGCCGCATCGTAAATCCGGGCAATCTCTTCGCGGCGAGAAATCTCGGCCTCGAACACCTCCAGCTTCGCCAGCAGCACGGCGGCCTGCATCGTATCCAGCCGCCCGTTCATGCCGATCCGCATCACTTCATAGCGCGTGGTGCCTTCGCCATGCGTCCGCAGTGACCGGTATAGTGCTGCCCGCTCGTCAGACTCGGTGAACAATGCCCCGCCATCGCCATAAGCCCCCAGCGGCTTGGAGGGGAAAAAGCTCGTCGCCGTGGCATCCGCCGCTTTTCCCAGCCGCTCACCATGCAGCGCCGCGCCAAAACTCTGCGCGCAGTCATCGAGCGTGAACATGCCCTCCCGTTCCGCAATGGCGCGTATCCCCGGCCAATCCGCCGGCTGCCCGAACAAATCAACCCCGATTACCGCGCGCGGCCGCAATGTGCCTGCGTGCTTCACATCGGCGATCCGCGCCTCCAAACTGGTGAGGTCGATCTGAAACGTCCGCGGATCGACATCCACAAACACCGGCGTGGCACCAAGCAGAAGCGGCACTTCGGCGGTCGCGGTATAGGTAAATGCCGGCAGAAACACCGCATCGCCGCGGCCGATCCCCTCCGCCATCATCGCAATCTGCAAGGCGTCGGTGCCGGAGCTCACGCTCACGCAATGCTTCGCACCGCAAAACGCCGCGAGCCGGCTTTCAAGCTCGGCCACTTCCGGCCCCAGAATATACTGTCCATGCGCCAGCACCGCATCCAGCCTGGCCCGCAACGCGGGTCCGATCCGCGCCTGCTGTGCTTTTAAATCAAGAAAAGGAACCGGTGAAAAATTATCAGCATTCATGACAATGATGTTTAACCCGCCGCGCCGGAAACTGCGAGACCACCGGGCGACACAAATTCCGGCACCATCCGCGCCAGAATCTTTAAACCCCCGTCCGCGTCACCGGCCATGGCAGCCGCTTCGATATCGCGTATCGCCGCGGCCACCAGCCGCACATCGCTCACGCGAGGGTTCGCCATCAGCAAGCCCTCATAGCCGGTGGGTGCGGGCTTCTCGCTGCCATGGAACAACTCCTCGAACAATTTCTCGCCCGGCCGCAGGCCGGTAAACCGGATCGCCACATCCACTTCCGGACGCAGCCCCGCCAGCCGGATCATCTGCCGCGCCAGATCCACAATTTTCACCGGCGCGCCCATATCCAGCACAAAAATCCCGCCATCGGGAATCGCTGCTTCCCCACTGCCCACAACGGAGGCCTGCAACACCAGCCCGACCGCCTCGCGCACCGTCATGAAGTAACGCTGCATCTCCGGATGTGTCACCGTCAGCGGCCCTCCAAGCGCTAGCTGCCGGCGGAACAGCGGCACCACGGAGCCCGTCGAGCCCAATACATTGCCGAAGCGCACCGTCACGCACCGTAATTCTGCTCCCCCCGACCGTCGGGCGAGAACATCGAGACCCTGGCAATACATCTCGGCTAAACGTTTGGATGCCCCCATGACGGAACTCGGATTCACCGCTTTATCCGTTGAGATCAACACCATCAGTGCCGCGCCGCTGGCGCGCGCGGCATCCGCCACCGCCCGCGTGCCGAGTACATTGGTCTGCAACCCCTCCAGAGGGTTCGCCTCCACAATCGGCACATGCTTTAACGCCGCCGCATGAAACACCAGTTCAGGCCGGAATTGCTGGCATAAGGCCGCCATCCGCGCCCGGTCCCGCACATCGCCGATCACGGCATGGCGGCGCAAATCCGGGTTGAGCTCCGCCAGTTCAAGATCAATCTGCCACAGCGCGAACTCCCCGTTATCCAGGAGCATAATTTCCGCCGGCGCAAACCCCGCAACCTGGCGCGCCAGTTCCGAGCCGATGCTCCCGCCAGCACCGGTCACCAATACGCGCCGCCCCGCGATCAGCCGTGCCATGCCGGCGCGGTCCAGAGGCACCTGCTGGCGGTTCAGCAAATCCTCGATCGCAATCGGCTGCAATTCGATTTTTTGAGCCGCCGGCGCCAGCCGGGTCAGGCTCGGTGCCCGCAACACCCGAATGTCGAGTTGCTCGGCCGCCGCCAGCAAACCGCCCAGCGCATCGCCCGCCAGTTCTGGTGCTGTAATAATCAGCATATCCGGCTTTGCGGCAAGCCGGGCCAGTGCCGCCTCGGCCCCATCCACAGCGCCAAAAATATTTAAGCCATGTACTCGCCGGCCGACATGCTTGGCCGAGAGCGCCATCAGCCCCACCACCCGGTAAGGTGAGGACGCCGCCTGTGCATGCGCCGTAAGAAACAGTTCAGCACTCTCGCCGGTTCCCACGAGCACCGCAGCCTGCGCCGCTTCACCCCGCTCCGCCGTGCGGCTTCGCGCCAGCCGGTACAGTAATTTTGGTCCGGTGAGCAAAACCACCAAAGTCAGAGCCAGAATGATGGGAAAAGCCGGCGAGGGGAGGGGTATTCCCGCCCCGACCAGGAGCAGAACCAGCATCAGCGCCGTCACCACCGCCGCCGCGCCGATCATCGCCAGGTCACGGAACGAAATATACCGCCAATGCAACCTGGAGAGCCCAAACGGCACCCCGATCAGCCAGACCACCACTGCACCCGCAGCCGGCAAAAGATACGGTGATGGCCAGGGCCGTGTTGGATCGGCCAACCAGAAACTCACCCCCACACCCAAAGCCGCCAAAACACCGTCCACCACGATGTTAACCGCCATGCGGGCCGAAAAATTCAAGGATATGTGCTGGCTCATGATTATGGCTTATACCCACGGAACTCGCGGTTGATCCACATGCGCGACAGGCGGCGGTGCAGAGTCTCCTGGCCTTGTTTAGCTCGGCCCAACCCCAATCCGGGGCTTACACATCAGCCGACCCAGAATGTGCCTTCAACCTCAACCGCCGCATCCAACGGTAAAGACGCCACGCCGATTGTGGAACGCGCATGCCTTCCGGCTTCACCAAAGGCGGCGACGGTGAGGTCCGAGGCGCCGTTCATCACCACGGCGTGCTGCGAGAATTCCGGCGTCGCAGCAATAAACCCGCCGAGCCGGATCACTTTGGTCACGCTCGCCAAGCCGCCGGGCAGTGCTGCGTTGAGCTGTGCCAGCACGTTGATGAGACATAACCGTGCGGCATGCTGGCCTTCCTCGAGCGAAACGCTGAGCCCGAGTTTGCCGGTTACGGCAATCTTGCCATCGAAGGCAGGGAGCTGGCCGCTCACGGTCACGAGGTTTCCGGCGATCGTCACGGGCACATAGGTTGCCACGGGCGGCATCGGTTTGGGCAGCGTGATGCCGAGATCGGCAAGGCGTTCAATCACGGTCATGCGTTACTCACGAGTTTCAGGCTTTTTCTTCGTTCGCGCGGCGCGGAATCAGGCAGATCCAGCGGCAGCAGCGGCGCGCGATCGGCAGCGCCGTCACCCACGGTATCCGCCGGCTCCGGCGTTGCGGGGGCGAGGTTGGTCTGGCCGAGATAATTTACAGCCAGATTGCGGAACACATAATCGATCATCGAAGTGGCGGCGAGCACCGCCGGGTCACCTTCCACCGCGCCGGCGGGGCCAAACCGCGTGAAGGTGAAAGCCTCGACATAATCTTCCAAATTCACGCCATGTTGCAGCCCAAGGCTCACGGCGATGGCAAACGCATCCATCAACCCTCGGAAGGCCGAGCCTTCCTTGTGCAGCGCGATGAAAATCTCGCCCAGCCTGCCGTTGCCATATTCGCCCGTGGACAGGAACAATTTGTGGCCGCCCACCGTGGCTTTTTGCGTATAGCCGCTGCGCCGCGCCGGCAGCATATCGCGGCTGGATTTGCGCCGAGCCTGCATGGGTGCCGCCGGGCGCGCCGGCATCTGCGCGACCAACGGGGCCAGCGCATCGTGCATGGCGGCGTGCGCCGCAGGCCGTGGCATCGCAAATAATTCCTCGCCGCCGAGCATTTTTGCCAAGGCTGCCTCGGTGCTCAACCCCATTGCCACGAGTTTTTGTGTCGCCCAGAGGCTCAGCCCGCCGGCCGCGTTCAAAGGCGAGAGTGCCGGCGCAAAATTCCGCACCTGCGCACCCAGCAGCGCCTCCACTGTAGGGTCCTCGGCAAAACCCAGCAGCGCCTCGTGCCGCCTGGTCCCGGCGGCCAAAGCGGTTTCCTGGGCCAGCAAACTTGCCGCTTTCAGCCCCGGCACCGCACATTCCGCTGGTAATTTTGCCGCCGCAATCGGATGTCCCGGCGCAGCACCGCGCGCCAGCAGCGCCGCCGAGGCGATATCCGCCTGCGCCCCCATGAATGCCGTGATCATCACCGCCGTATCGCGCGCGGCGGTGGACTCATAATCCAGGCCCAGCCGGACCAGAAACAAATTAAGGTCGGTAAAACCGATGCTCAACCGGTGCGCGGAGGGCGTGCCCAGCGTCAATGCGGTGACCACCAGCCGCACCGCCGCGCCAAATCCTTCAAGGTCGAAACTTCCCGTCTCGTCCAGGAAAGCATTCAGATTGAAAACAAACCCCGGCGGCCCGGAAATTTTATTCCGCCACACGCTGGCGTAAGGTGCGCCGCGCTGCGCCGCCAGCAAGGCGTGCAGATCCGGCCCTATTTGCGATGAAATCCCGGCCGTCTCGGCGCGCGCCGCGATCGGCGCAATCCATGCTTCGGCTGCCAGCGCAAGGTCGATGGCGCCCCGGCCGGGCAATATCGCGGCGAGCGCATCCGCCGCTTCCTGTCCCCAGGCGGCGGGAATTTTTACATCCACCGGCGCCGCGTCCGGGTCGGCGCACCCGCCAAAAACCGTCTGCCTTATGCCGTGCCAGGATTTGTCAGTCTTATAAGTGCCCATACCCAAACCTTATTCCGTGAAGCGCCGGAGTAAAAGTGCATATAGTGGTAATTTTTCGTATCAACCACAAAATACTGTGGATAGTCTGGAGTTAACATCAATATGGACCTCCGCACCTCCATCTCCTATATCCATGCGCATGAGCACTTCCCATCCCGATACCAAAGTCTCAACAAGCCAGCTTGGCGGTCTGCGCGGGTTCATTCGCAATCCTGGTCTGTTCCTCTACACGCTGCGCCGCGGCGGTCATGTCGGGCGGGATGCTTTGGGCAACCAGTATTATGAGCGCGCGGGCCAGACCAAAACCGCCCGCACCCGCCGCTGGGTGGTTTATGCCGGCGCGCCGGACCCTTCCACCATCGGCCCCGACTGGCATGCCTGGCTGCACCACCTTACCGATCAGCCTTTGCCCGATACGGGTACCAAATCCTGGCAGCGTCCACACCAGCCCAACCTCACGGGCACGCCCGGCAGCTACCGTCCGGCAGGTCACGATTACGAAGGTGGCAAACGCGCTAAAGCTTCCGCCGATTATGAATCCTGGACTCCGGATAACGACTGATGACCCGCAAACTCCCCGAACTTATCACCGGCTTTGCGGTCATTATCATTGCCATGGCGTTCCTGGTCTATGCGCTCGGCCGCTCGAATGCGGTGAGTTCCGGCGGCTATCCGTTGCAAGCCCAATTCTCCAGCATCGGCGGCCTCACCATCGGAGCGGATGTTAAAATTGGCGGCGTTATTATCGGCCATGTGGCCGAGGAACGTCTCGACCCCAACACCTATGCCGCCATCGTCAAGCTGGTCATCAACGATAACATCAAGGTTCCCGACTGACAGCAGTGCCGCCATCAGCTCGGATAGTCTGCTCGGCGGCAATTATGTCGCGGTCTCGCCCGGCGGGTCGAACAACATGCTGACGCCTGGCCAGTCGTTTCCTGTGACCCAGTCGGCGATCAATATCGAAGACCTGCTCGGCAAGTTCATTTTCTCCATGGGCGGCAGCTCAACCGGCAAATCAGGCAGCCCGCCGGCAGCGCCCGCCAATGGCCAGAGTGGCGGCGGCACCGGCAATCCCGCCGCCCTGCCGACCACGCCGGCAAAATGAGGGTTTTCCGCTTCTCCGCCGCTCTTTTGGCGTTGCTCGCCAGCTCGGCAGCTTTGGCGCAGACGGATAATTCAACAGTCGTCGTTCCCCCGCGCCGGCAATTGTCGCCGCCCCTCCCGCCAGCCCTGCCGCCCCGGCTTCGCCCGCACCTCAGGCCCCCCCACCAGGCCTCGTGCAAACGCCTGCCCCCGCCCCAGTGGCGCCGGATGCAACTGCCCCCGCGTCGCCCCCGCCCGACGCAGTCCCCGTCACGCCGAACACGTGGCTACCGGGGAGCACTGCAACGCTCGGTGTGCTTAACAAAGTTGACGGTAGTACCAGCAAGATATCCATTCCCGTTGGCGGACAGGTAAATGTCGGGGACCTTCAGGTCAGCGTGCAGTCCTGCGTCAGCCGTCCGCCGGGCCAAATCCCCGATGTTGCGATTTTTCTTTCCGTGCAGAAGACCGCGGATGGCACTGATTCGCCGCTCTATCGCGGCTGGATGGTTCGTTCTACTCCCGGTGCGACCGTGGTGGGCGATGCCAGCGAAACATTCCGGGTCATCGGCTGTTCTTAACGGCGTGTTCGCGACCGTACAAATTTGTGTTAAAAATGCAACAACTACAGAATGTTAACGTTCGAAGTGAATTAACTCTATTGCATCATTAACGATCCCGCTAAATGAACCCAATGTATTACCGAATCATTGGAGTTTATTCATGAAGCTGCGTTTAGCCCTAGCCGCTGCCACCTGCCTTGCGCTGCCGATTGCAGCTCACGCACAACCCGTCACCGGCCCTTATGTCAGCCTTGAAGGCGGCACGAGCATTCTCAACTCCGTCAATGCGGCTTACGGGATGAATATCCCTCAACTTCAAGCGGGATTTAAAATCTCGGGTAAAAACCATTTCCGCCCGTCATATGCGGGTGTTGCTGGTCTTGGCTACGGTTTTGGTAATGGCTTCCGTGTTGAGCTTGATGGTGAGCTTACGCGCAATACGCGCCAGTCCATTGGCGGAACGGCTGCCGTTACTCAAAATAACGTAACGGTAGCGTCTCAGAGCTTTAGGCAAGATAGAACAGGCGGTTTAAACAAATACGGCCCGATGCTGAATGTTCTCTACGACATTCCGGTGGCGTTTCCTGTGCAACCCTATGTTGGCGCAGGTGTTGGTTACCAGTGGATCAAACTCAACTCTGATTTCGTCCTGCCGCTTATTCCGCTGGAGACAAGCGGGACAAGGGGCAGCTTCGCCTACGACGTCATTGCCGGCATTTCTTATCCTCTGGCGTTTGTTCCTGGCTTGTCACTGACGGGCGAATACAGGTTCATGCAGCTTACATCGAGCGAGAATTTTAATCTCAACATTCCGTCGGGCGTTAATCTGCCGCCTGGGTTTAATACAAAGATTAAGTTCGGCCAGGAATCCAGCCACACCTTCCTGGTTGGCCTGCGTTACCAGTTGTTCAACCCGCCGCCCGCGGCCCCGGCTCCAGCACCGGCCCCGGTTGCCGCAGCACCGGCCCCGGTTCCAGCCCGCACCTATCTGGTGTTCTTCGACTGGGATAAGGCCAGCCTGACCCCGCGCGCCACGCAGATCATCGCGCAGGCGGCTTCGGACAGCAAAACCCAGACCACCACCATGCTCAGCGTGTCCGGGTATACGGACACTTCCGGCACCCCGGTCTACAACCAGGGTCTGTCCATGCGCCGTGCGAAAGCGGTTGCCGGCCAGTTGGTCACGGACGGCGTTCCTGCTTCCGAGATCGAGATCCACGCCTATGGCGAAACGCATCTTCTGGTCCCGACCGGCCCGAATGTGCGCGAGCCGCAGAACCGTCGCGTGGAAATCGTCCTGAACTGATTTTTTCCAAATGCCACCAGCGGCGGTTTATTGCCGCCGCTGGTAAGCAACACTGTGGTCAAACTATCAAAGTTATTAGGGTGCACTTAATTCCAAAGTGCCAATATGGGCGTTTTTCGACGGCGTAGAATTCTATGCGGATATAAATGTGTGACCAAAATACAACAGATGTGGAATGTTAGTGGAACACAGAAATATTCTGTTGAATCGATAATTAGCGTCGCCAGATACCCTCTGTTGATTCCCAATCCTTGGAGGATAGTCATGAAGCTCCGTCTAGCTCTTGTTGCTGCTACCTGCCTCGCGCTGCCTGTTGCAGCTCATGCGCAGCCCGTTACCGGCCCTTATGTCAGCCTCGGGGCCGGCACGACCTTTCTCACCTCGACCAATTACTCGTTCAACAACGGAACGTCCGGCCATTTTCTGTGGCGCCCAGCTTTGTCGGGCAAGGTTAGCGCTGGTTACGGGTTCGGCAATGGTTTTCGGGTAGAAATCGCCGGCGATATGTTTCGCGACACCGTGCACAAAGCCGAGATTCCGCGGGCAGTGAAGCCCGGGTTTTTGGTGCCCAGAGAACCTATGGGATGATGGTCAATGGTCTGTACGACATGGATGTTGGTTGGCCCATTTTCCCCTATGTTGGCGCCGGCATTGGCTATCAGTGGGCGAAGCTTAACCCGAACATAACTGATGGAAGTTCCTCTATTAGTGGCACAGAAGGCAGTTTCGCCTATGACATCATCGCCGGTGTAGCCTATCCGCTGCCAGATGGTTCCGGGCCTGTCCCTCACAGCCGAATACACTTTCATGCAGCTCACCGCCAGCCGCAACTACAGATTTACGGCGCCGGGCTCACCGGTACCGACGGGTAATGTTAAAATAGGCCAGGAATCCACCCACACCTTCCTGATTGGCCTGCGTTATCAGCTGTTCAACCCGCCGCCGCCGCCGCCGCCAGCACCCACCCCGGTTGCCGCAGCTCCGGCCCCGGTTCCAGCCCGCACCTATCTGGTGTTCTTCGACTGGGATAAGTACAATCTCACCCCGCGCGCCACGCAGATCATCGCGCAGGCGGCTTCGGACAGCAAAACCCAGTCCACCACCATGCTCAGCGTGTCCGGTTATACGGACACCTCCGGCACCCCGGTCTACAACCAGGGTCTGTCCATGCGCCGTGCGAAAGCGGTTGCCGGCCAGTTGGTCACGGACGGCGTTCCCGCATCCGAGATCGAAATCCATGCCTATGGCGAAACGCATCTTCTGGTCCCGACCGGCCCGAATGTGCGCGAGCCGCAGAACCGCCGCGTGGAAATCGTCGTCAACTAATCGCCGCTTTTACGCGAACAAACAGCCCCGGCGGGCAACTGCCGGGGCTGTTTTGCTATGGCAAGAAGTGTATATACAGAGGGACCAATTGGTTTGACAAAGTGGTCTTTCCAAAAAAGAATGAGATGAATTCAAGTCATGTCAAAATATAATAAGTGTAATATTTCGGATGCTGATCGGTCTCAACATTAGCGCCTACCTTCATAAAAGCAGTGCCACAGAAAGCGGTGCCCGTAGCCAGAGATGCTTCAGGTCATTTTCAGGCTCTGAACGTACCTGATCAACTGAGGAGTTACCTGAATGAAATTTCGTCTTGCTTTGCTAACCGCAACCGTGCTGGCCGCACCGTTTGCTTTCTCTCACGCAGCGTCCGCGCAGCCGGTCACTGGTCCGTATATTGCTGGTGGCGCCGGCTATAACATCGAGGACAGCCAGAAGGGCAAAGACATCTACGTCGATAATGTCGGCCTGGCTAATTCAGCCAGAATCTTGCTGAAAAATGGTTGGACCGGCGAAGCAAGCGTCGGCTACGGTTTTGGCAACGGCTTCCGGGCCGAGATTGAGGGTGACTACATCAGCAATGATTTCAGCAAGGCAAAGTTTACCGGCACCGACTACCACTCGGGCGGCCACGAGGCTCGTTACGGGGTGTTCGCAAACCTTCTCTTCGACTTCGATATTGGCTTGCCTTACCTATACCCCTATATCGGTGGCGGTGTGGGGTGGCAGCAAGATGCCTTCCACGCTTTCGCGCCGGCCGGCACGTATTTTAATGAGACCAAAGGGGCGATTGCCTATCAGGGCATAGCGGGTCTTTCTTTCCCGATTGCCTATGTCCCAGGTCTCTCCGGGACCCTGGAATATCGCTTTGTTACCCTGGCCGGCGCACGCAAGTTTAGTGGCTCGTATAACGGCCTCCCGGTCACGTTCAAAGCCACGACTGAGTACAACCACGAGATCCTCGTTGGGCTGCGCTATCAGCTTTTCACGCCGCAACCCGTGCCGCCCCCGCCCGCAGCGGCTGCACCCGTGGCGGCGCCCGCTCCGGCACCCGCAAAGACCTATCTGGTATTCTTCGACTGGGATAAGGCCAGCCTGACCCCGCGCGCCACGCAGATCATCGCGCAGGCCGCGTCGGACAGCAAAACACAGTCCACCACCACGCTCAGCGTCTCCGGTTATACGGACACTTCGGGCACACCGGTCTACAACCAGGGTCTATCCCTGCGCCGCGCGAAAGCGGTTGCCGGCCAGTTGGTTACGGATGGCGTTCCATCTTCCGAGATCGAAATCCACGCCTATGGCGAAACGCATCTTCTGGTCCCGACCGGCCCGAATGTGCGCGAGCCGCAGAACCGCCGGGTGGAAATCGTTCTTCAGTAATCGCGATAAGGTGGATGCGGGGTTTTAACCTGCATTCACCATGAAATGCCGCCCCCGGAGTGAAATTTATAAAAGCCAAGAAAAAACATAAGATTTTTCTGCTTAACCAGAAACTGGTTAAGTGACGTATCGGGCTATTCCAGCACTAAATCCTGGTAGCGCGCCAGATCCGTCGCGTTTAGCCCGAGGGCCTCGGACAAATATCCATCCACGCCGCCAAAATGAGAATCGATCTCGCCGAATGCCGCTTCGATATATAAGCGCCGGGCTTCCACCATCGGTCTGGCCGCCATTGGGGTGATGTCCTGGCCGTAGGAGCGCTTCGCCCAGTCGACCATCTGCAATGTCTCAGCCTCAACCGGGAAAAACCGTGCGGTCGTCTCGTAATCATCGATAATATCGGTGCGTGAGACGCCCGCGGCGGCCAGCAGCATCGCGACCATGAACCCCGTGCGGTCCTTGCCGGCATGGCAATGCACCAGCAGGGGCAGCGAATTCCCGGCAAGGATCGCATCGAACACTTGGCTGAGATTGCCCGCATGGGCGTGTGGCTTGCGCCGGTACAAAAAATCCATCGCCTTCACGGCGCCGGTCTCGCCAGGTTCGCTGGCGATGATCTTGAATAGTTTTTCCGGGCTGGCATTGGCATTGTCGCGGCCGGCAAGGTCAAGATGCCGGTGCGTGCTGCCATCGGGCCAGCGGGAGACATATTCCGCCTGCTCGTTCTGGCTACGCATGTCGCAAACGAGCTGAATCTCCAGGCTTCGGAGTATGCTTAAATCCTCCTCGCTCAGGCGGGAGAGTTCCCCCGAGCGGAACAGAATATTCTCCCGCAGGCAGCGCCCATAAGCGCCCTCATAGGGTTTTACGGCGCGAAAATTTTTGGCTCCGCCCAGCAGATGTGCATCTGCGGCGGCCGCGCTCACGGCTGGTTCGACGCCATGCTGGTATCATCCGGCGCCTTGTCGGTTGCGAACGCATCCAGTTCCTGAGGGGTTTTCAGTGCCAACACGGCCTGGAACTCGGCGGCATTATTCAGGCAAAAATTTGGGCCATTGGCGATACCACTCACCGACTGATTATTCGCCAGAAGCGTGACGAATGTATCTTCCCGGCCCTGGCCGTAACGCCCGTCGATCTGGTGGAAATATCTGTCCATGACGTGCTGTTCGGCAAGAATATGTGGCTGGAACGATGTCATGAAGGAATCATACTTGTCCTGCTCACCGCAGGAGAGGGCGCCGACCATCAGCGCCGATTTCAGCGCGATAATGTTGAACGCCTGCTGCAATTGTTCTCGCTGCGCGGGCGTGAATTTGACCCGCTGATAAGTCGGCGGCGGCACTTGTATGGCGGTGGCATAAACATGCCCTACTGGGGCAGGCGGCGCCTCGGAGACCGCTACGGGGTGAGAACAACCGGCCATTGCCAGTAGCGCCAGCCCCGTCGCGATGACCAGGATGTTCTTGCCGCCGTCAGCTCGCTTGCAATGCAATGTCAAACCCTTTGAAATAAGTTAATCGAATTTTACACTGCCATCCAATACAGGCTATTACCGCCACCGCCAAGGTCGAAATTTTGTTCAAAAAGTCGCATAACCCATTCAAAACAAAGCGTTTACCAAAAAGAAAAACATAATGTGATCGCGCCGCCTACAGCCGCGCCACCCGCAGCGCGTTGGTTGTGCCCGGTTGGCCAAACGGTACGCCGGCCACCACGACGATCTCGTCACCCTTTTTCGCAAACCCCTCCAGCCTGGCGAGTTTGACGCTATTCGCCACGGCCTCGGTCATGGAATGCACCTCGCCCGTCATTGCCGCATGAACGCCCCATACCGCTGAAAGCCGCCGCGCCGCGGCAATGCTGGTGGTCAGCCCCAGCACCGGGCAGTCCGGCCTTTCTCGCGCGACTCTGCAAAGCCGTGGAGCCTGATTCCGTGAGCGCCACGATGGCCACCGCGCCAATGGTATGCGCCACCTGGCAGGCGGCGGCGGCGATCGCATCGGCTGAGGATTTTTCGGGCGCCGGGCGTTTGGCGTCAATGCCCCGGCGCCAGTCCTCGTCGCGCTCCACCCGCGCGATGATACGGTCCATCATGTTCACCGCCTCGCGCGGATATTGCCCGGCGGCGGATTCGGCCGAGAGCATCACCGCATCCGCGCCATCGAACACGGCGGTCGCGACGTCAGAGGCTTCGGCGCGCGTTGGTGCCGGGGCGGAGATCATGCTCTCCAGCATCTGCGTTGCGACCACAACCGGCATGCCGCGCTGCTGTGCGGCGCGGATGATGCGTTTTTGCGCGATCGGCACTTCCTCTGGTGGTAATTCCACGCCCAGATCACCGCGCGCCACCATCACGGCATCGGAAAGATCCAGGATTTCATCAAGATTATCCAAGGCCTGGGGTTTTTCGAGTTTAACCATCACCAGAGCGCGCCCCGCGGCAATTGCCTTGGTTGCTGCCACATCTTCCGCCCGCTGGACGAAGGAGAGCCCGATATAATCGATGCCCAGAGGCAGCACGAAATTAAGGTCGGAAATGTCTCTTTTGGTGAGCGCCGGAATTGGTAACACGACGTCAGGAATATTCACGCCTTTGTGGTTGGAGAGTACGCCGCCATTCACGATCTCGGTCAGCAGATGGTCGTCGCGCTTGCGCACCACCCGCAGGCGCAATTTTCCGTCATCGAGCAACAGCGTCGCACCAATTTCCGCGGCCTCCAGAATTTCCGGATGCGGCAGGCAGACGCGGCGCGTGTCGCCGGGGGCCGGGTTCATGTCCAGGATAAACGGCTGGCCTGTCTGCAATTGCACCCGGCCGGACTGGAACTGCCCGACCCGGAGTTTCGGCCCCTGCACATCCGCGAGAATACCAATGGGACGGCCGAATTTTTTCTCCAGCGAGCGGATCATTTCAATCCGTGTGGCGTGATCCTCTTGCGTACCGTGCGAAAAATTCAAGCGGAACATATCCGCGCCTGCCTGGAACAACTGGCCCATCATCTCCAGTGTGGAGCTTGCCGGCCCCAGTGTCGCGATGATTTTCGTGCGGCGGTGGCGGCGTAAACGTTCGGTCATGCAAACCTCGTGTAATCGGTAAGGTACGGATATCGTTAATATTTGTCGTTGTTGGAAGCGGCCTTGCCAGCGCCGGTGACGGCGTTGCAGCCTTTGCCGGGGACAGGGAGATGCGGTTTAGGACACTGGCCTGGGTCCGCGCCGGCAATGGCGGCCTGGAATATCCTGTGCAGCGTTTTGGCGTTATGTTCATTCACAATTCCACTATGACAGGAGCCGGAGAATGAGCAACGCCGAGATCGATGACGCCATGAACGAAAAGCTGGAGGCGGCGGCCTTCCGCGCCTTGGTGGCGCATTTGCGCGCGCGGCCGGATGTGCAGAATATCGATTTGATGAATTTGGCCGGGTTCTGCCGTAATTGTCTGTCCCGCTGGTATCGCGAGGCGGCGGCGGAAATGGGTGTTACCCTGGCGGATGCGGATGCGCGGGAGATTATCTACGGCATGCCCTATAAGGATTGGCAGGCGCAGCACCAAAAGCCGGCCAGCCCGGAGGCGGAGGCCGCTTTTAAGGCCCAATCCGGCCATTGACGGGTGGGGTTTTTCCCCTCTATCCCCTCGGGCCCGAACCAGAAGGATCGCAGCCATGGCGCTTGATGCAACCACCGAAGACAAGCCGACCAACGTCGCGGGCGACCGGCTGCGCAGCCTCGTGGATCGGATCGAGCGGCTGGAAGAGGAGCGCAAGGCGCTCGGCTCCGATATCAAGGACATTTATTCCGAGGCAAAATCCGCCGGGTTCGATGTGAAGGTGCTGCGCCAGTTGATCCGCATCCGTAAGCAGGAGCCGGCCGAGATCGAGGAGCAGGAAACCCTGCTGGATGTGTATCGCCGCGCCATCGGCATGTGATTATTTGCGGGTGCTGCACGTGCGGCACTCGCATGAAAAGCCGCGTGTTGTTTAATACAAACACCTCAAGGTCGTTTTGGCTTTTGAGAAATCTATTTTCTGCCTGAATGGGCCTGGGTAAAACTAGTTTTGGCCTCTTCCGGATCGGCCAAGGCGCAGGCGCGGGCGAGGAGCAGAATCGCCAGACTGAATAGCACGAGCACTGCGGCCCCAGTGGCATTGCTGAGTATGCCCATTCCGTGCAGTGGCCCGAGGAAAGTGATGAGCCAGAGCCCTGTGAAATAAGGGGCCAGCCACCATGCGCCGCGCCATTGCAGATGGCTCAGCGTTTTGCGGGTGGCGAGTTGCCAGGCGCAATAAACGACGAACGCGATCGCGAGGCCGCCGAACAAATGATCGGCGATCGTGGCACCCGCCCAGAACACGACGAAATTGGCGACGATGAAGGCGAGTGGCGCGACGATATTGGCGTAGCCAAGGCGGAATGGCCGTGGGTATTGGGCTTCGGGTAAGGTTTTGCGGAGTGAAAACAGCACGACGGGGCCGATGCCATAGGCGAGCACGCCGATGGAGGAGAGATAGGTGACCAGCAACTGCCAGGAGGGCAGGGGGGCAAGAAACAGCAGGCCGGCGAAAAAGCTTAAAATCAGGCTGGCGACCGGCACGCCCGATGACGACAGGGCTGTGAGGCGTTTTGAGGCCATGCCCTCATCGGCGGTGGCGAAAATCACCCGCGAAGCGGTGGTGGCATAGATGATGCCGGTGCCGCCGGGCGAGATCGCGGCGTCGGCGTAAAGGGTAACGGCGAGCCAGGTGAGGCCAAGCCCGGCGGCAAGACCCGCAAACGGGCCGGAGACACCTTTGAAGCTCAGATTCGCCCAGCCATGGGCGAGGTCGGCCGGGCTGAGCGCGCCGATGAAAGCGAGTTGCAGCCCGGCATAAAGCACCATGCAGAGCAGTATCGAGCCGAGGATGGCGAAGGGGATATTTTTGCTGGGATCGGCGGATTCGCCAGCAAGCTCAATCGCCTGGCGGAAGCCCAGATAGGTAAAAATGATCCCCGAACTGGAGACGGCGGCGAGGATGCCGTCCGCACCGGCCGGGGCAAAGCCGAACTGGGTAAAATTCTGCACCCGGAAATGCACGGCCAGGAGGGTGATGACGGTGAGTGCGGGGACCAGCAGCTTCCACCAGGTGATGGCGTTGTTGACCGCAAGCACAAGGCGGATGGCCAGGAGGTTGATGACAATGAACAGCAGCATGAGCACCAACGCTGCGCCCAGGCCTTTCAGCGTCAGGACGCCGGAACTGGGCTGCACCAGGCCGGGCAGAAAATTATTGCCGTAGGAGACGACGGCGACGGCCTCGATCGGCGCGACCGCGACATAGGCCAGAAAATTGATCCAACTGAAAATGGTCGAGGCCAGCCTGCCGAAGCAGAGCTTGGGGAAGACGATGACAGCGCCTGGGCGGGGGAACATGGTGGAGAGCTCGGCAAACACGAAGGCCAGGAGCAGAACGGCAATGCCGCCGATGATCCAGGAAATGACAGCGGCGGGGCCGGCGATTTTGGCGGCGTTCAGGGCGCCGAACAGCCAGCCGGAACCGATCATGCCGCCGATGCTGGCAAATAACAGGCCGGTGCGTCCTGCTTCGCGTCTTAGGCCGGATGCCGGCATGGGGTCTCCTGGTTGGTTAAGGGGGTTTGATGCCTTCCTGTGGTTGTGACAAGCGGAGTCCCTGCGACTAATTTGACCTGCGTGTTTAAGTGCCTACATCAGACAGCAATATAGGAGCGGGGTTTTTTCATGCGCAAATCAGAGATCGTTCGTCACCCAGAGGGTTTTTCCGGCGGCGATGCTGCGCTTCCTGTTTGGGACCTGACCGATCTGTATGCGGCGCCTGATGACGCGCGGATCGAGGTCGATCTGCAGGCAGCGCAGGCGCAGGCGGCGGCGTTCGAGGCGCAATATCGCGGCCGGCTCGCCGGTTTGAGCGGCGCGGAACTTGCGGCGGCGGTGCAGACCTATGAGCGGGTGGAAGAATCGCTGGGCCGGGTGATGTCCTACGCGCAATTGCTGTTCGCTGAGGATTTGACCGACCCGGCGCACGGCAAGTTTTACCAGACAATGTCCGAGCGCGTGACCACTATCAGCACACATCTGCTGTTTTTCACGCTGGAGCTGAATCTTTTCCCCGAGGCGGCGCTGGCGGAAAAGCTCCAAGACCCCGCACTTGCCCGCTATGCCCCGTGGTTCCGGGATTTGCGGGTGTTTCTGCCGCACCAGCTCGGAGATGAGCTGGAAAAGCTGCTGCACGAGAAGGACGTGACCGGCCATGCGGCGTGGAGCCGGCTGTTCGACGAAACCACGGCGGCGATGCGTGTGAACGTTAGGGGCGAGGAACTGACGCTCTCGGCGGCGCTGAACAAGCTCTCCGACCCGGATCGCGGCGTTCGTGAGGCCGCGGGCAAGGCTGTTGGCGAGGCGATGGCGAACCATGAAAAGCTGTTTTCGCTGATCACCAATACGCTCGCCAAGGATAAGGAGATCATCGATCTGTGGCGGAAATATCCGTCGCCGGCCGCTTCCCGCAATCGCTCGAACATGGTCGAGGATGAAGTTGTTGAAGCGCTGACCCTGGCGGTGAAAGCCTCCTATGGAAGGCTGTCGCATCGCTATTACAGCCTGAAGGCGAAGTGGCTGGGGCTGGAAAAGCTCGAATACTGGGACCGCAACGCGCCGTTGCCGGACGATGACGATAAAAAAGTGTCTTGGCCGGAGGCGAGGGCCTGTGTGCTGGAAGCCTATGGCAATTTTAATCCGGAACTCGCGGAGATCCTGAAACCGTTTTTTGAGAAACGCTGGATCGATGCGGCGCTGCGGCCTGGAAAATCGGGTGGGGCGTTCGCGCATCCCACAGTACCCTCGGCGCATCCCTTTGTGCTGATGAACTACCATGGGCGCACGCGCGATGTGATGACGCTGGCGCATGAACTGGGCCATGGCGCGCATCAGGTGCTGGCGGCCAAACAGGGGTATTTGATGTCCGGCACGCCGCTGACGCTGGCGGAGACCGCGAGCGTGTTTGGCGAGATGCTGACATTCCGCTCGCTGCTGGACGCTGAGACCGATGTGAAAAAACGGCGCATCATGCTGGCCCAGAAGGTTGAGGATATGCTCAACACGGTGGTGCGGCAGATCGCGTTCTATCAGTTTGAACTAAAAATTCATGCCGAGCGGCGCAGCGGTGAACTCCTGCCGGAGCGGATCGGACAAATCTGGCTGGAGGTGCAGACCGAGAGCCTTGGACCGGCCTTCAATTTTGCGGAAGAATACCGGCTGTTCTGGGCCTATGTGCCGCATTTCATCCACTCGCCATTTTATGTCTACGCCTATGCTTTCGGGGATTGCCTGGTGAACGCGCTCTACGCCGTCTACCAGGAGGCGGAGGATAAAACCGCCTTCGCGGCAAAATACACCACCATGCTTCAAGCGGGCGGCACTTTACGCCACAAAGAGCTTCTGGCCCCGTTCGGCCTGGATGCGAGCCACCCCGAATTCTGGCAAAAAGGCCTGGACGTGATTTCCGGCTTTATCGACGAGCTGGAAGCGTAATGGCCGAGCGTGAGGGTAACCTGTTTGGCGATATAGGTCGCTTTGCGCGCACCTCGGGGGCTGTGGGCGGGATTGCGGCGCGCATCGCCGGTGAGCGGGTTTTCGGCATAAAAACCGACCAGGCGCGCCATGCGGAGGATTTGAAAGCGGTTCTGGGCGGGCTGAAAGGCCCGATGATGAAAGTGGCGCAATTCCTTTCCACCGTGCCGGATGCGCTCCCCCCGGAATACGCGGCGCAACTGGCGGAATTGCAGGCCAACGCGCCGCCGATGGGCTGGGCGTTTGTGCGCCGGCGCATGGCGGGCGAGCTGGGGCCGGATTGGGAGCGGAAATTCCAGTCCTTTACCCACGAGGCTGCTGCGGCGGCGAGCCTCGGGCAGGTGCATCGCGCCACGCTGCCGGACGGCACGGACGTGGCGTGTAAGCTGCAATATCCGGACATGCCGAACATCATCGAGGCGGATTTGCGCCAAGTGAAGATGGCGATGGCGCTGTACCATAGGATGGATAACGCCATTATCCAGGACGATATTTTCATTGAGCTGGCGGAGCGGCTGCGCGAGGAGCTGGATTATAAGCGCGAAGCCGCGCAGATGCGGCTCTACCAGAGGATGCTGAACGGCGTGCCGAATGTGCACGTGCCGGAGCCGGTGGCGGAATACACGACCGGGCGGCTGCTGACCATGAAATGGCTGAGCGGCGTGGGGCTGAAGGACTGGCTGGCGGGGAACCCCTCGATGGAGCAGCGCAACGCACTGGCAACAGCCCTTTTCCGGGCCTGGTATATTCCGTTCTACCGCTATGGGGTGATCCATGGCGACCCGCATCTGGGCAATTATCAGGTGAACGCGGCGGGCGAGTTGAACCTGCTGGATTATGGCTCGATCCGCGTTTTTCCACCGAAATTCGTCGGCGGTGTTTTGGAATTATATGCGGCGGTGCGTGATGATGACATGGCGCGCGCGCGTCACGCCTATGACATATGGGGCTTTAAAGGCATCACCGATGAACAGATCATCGTGCTCAACGACTGGGCCAAATTTTTATACGAACCGTTGGTCCAGGATCGGGTACGGCCGATCCAGGAAAATGACGACCTGCAATTCGGCCGGGCCGTGGCGCAGAAAGTCCATGCCGGGCTGCAGCGCACGGGCGGGGTGCGGCCGCCGCGGGAATTCATGCTGATGGACCGATCGGCGATCGGGCTGGGGAGCGTGTTTTTACGGCTGAAGGCCGAGCTGAACTGGAGTCGGCTGTTCCATGAGACGGTGGCGGATTTCGACGAGGCGGCGTTAGGCGCGCGCCAGGAAGAAAGCTTAAGGATTGCGGGTGTGCCGGCGGCGAAGTAAAGCCTGCGCACGGGGTTGGCGGGCGGCCGCGCGCAAAATAAAGGGCTTCCATGGCGATTTTTAAACGTGGCATCGGCGAGGGTTTTTTTTCCCGCGCCTACCGGAAAATTCTGCATTCCTTTTACGCAAACGATCTTTGGATCGATTTGCGGCTGCATGCCAAGCGCGAGGCTGTGGAATATATCATCGAGCATATGGGCGAGGCGATGGTCCTGCCGGACCGGCTGGAGTTGTTGAAATTCGCGCTCTCCCGCGCCCCGGCCGAGGGGCTGGTGCTGGAATTTGGCGTGGAAAAAGGTGCGTCGCTGCGGCATCTGGCGGGCTTGAGGCCCGCCCAGGTGCATGGATTCGACAGTTTCGAGGGACTGCCGGGCGATTGGAGCGGCACGAAGGAGGGCGCTGGGGCATTTTCACTGCGGGGAAAACTACCAAAAATGCCCCAAAATGCGATTCTTCATGTCGGCTGGTTCGACAAAACACTCCCTGAATTTCTAGAGGCAGAATCGGCCGATTGCGCGCTCGTACACGTGGATTGCGACATTTATATTTCTACGGCGATCATTTTCGAGCAATTGCGGGGGCGCATTAAATCTGGAACGGTCATCGTGTTCGACGAATATTTTAACTATCCCGGCTGGCGCGCCCATGAGTATAAGGCGTTTCAGGAATTCATTGCGGCAACCGGCTTGTCATACCGGTATCTCGGGTTTTCGGCGGAAAAGGGGCATGTTGCTGTTGTTATAGAATAGGGTCAGGTCCGGCGCGCTTCGGTCGATGTCTGGAGGAAAACGGCGTCCCTGGCCGCACTTGCGGTAGGCTGCCGGGGCTGGTCTTGTGCTTGCCTGTGGGTGGCGCACTTGAATAATTACCTCACCTCCATCATTATGCGCTTCAATTGGTTAAGATTTAAGGGATTGGTAAATGCGGCTTGCGGTTTTGAGGGAGCGTCTTGCGGGTGAGGCCCGTGTGGCGGCAACGGCGGATACGGTAAAAAAACTGATCGCGTTGGGTTTGAGCGTCGTTGTGGAAACGGGCGCCGGCCTGACCGCCGCTATTTCCGACGAGGAGTTTGCCGCGGCCGGGGCGCAGATAGCGCCGGATGCTGCTGCCGCGTTGAACGGAGCGGGGATTCTCTTCGCCGTGCAGGCGCCGGGAGAAGACATTCGCGCCCTGATGGCGCGCGGAACGCTGCTGGTCTGCATCATGAACACGTTTGGTAACACTTCCCTTGTCCCGGCTCTTGCAGCCGCCGGAATCGACGGCGTGGCGATGGAAATGATGCCGCGTATTACCCGCGCGCAGTCCATGGACGTGCTCTCCAGCCAGGCGAATCTCGCCGGCTATCGGGCCGTGATCGAGTTTGCCGGCGCCTTCGCGCGCGGCTTTCCTATGATGATGACGGCCGCCGGCACCGTGCCGCCGGCCCGCGTGCTGGTGATCGGCGCTGGTGTGGCCGGCTTGCAGGCCATTGCCACCGCGCGCCGGCTTGGCGGCATTGTTTCGGGCACGGATGTGCGCCCGGCCGCGAAGGACGAGATCAAATCCCTCGGCGCGATTTACGTCGGCGTTGAGGATGAGGAGACCGCCAAACAGACCGGCGCCTATGCCACGCAGATGTCCGACGCGTTCCGCCAGAAGCAGGCGGATCTGATGGCCGCAACCGTGGCGAAGAATGATATCATTGTCTGCACCGCGCTGGTGCAAGGCCGCAAGGCGCCGGTAATCGTGACCTCGGAGATGGTTGCCTCCATGCGCGCGGGCAGCATCATCATCGACCTGGCGGCGGATTCGGGCGGCAACTGCGCCGATACCGTGCCGGGCGAGACCATTACCACGGCCAATGGCGTGACGATTATCGGGCATCGCAACTGGCCGTCGCGCATTGCCGTGGCGGCAAGCCAGCTTTATGCGCGCAACCTGCTTACCTTCCTGACCACGTTCTGGGACAAGGAGACTAAGGCGCCCAAGCTGGTGATGACAGACGATGTTATTAAAGGTGTGCTGCTGACCAAGGGTGGGGCAGTGGTTCACCCGGATTTCATTCCCGCAGCAGCGTAAGGTAGGGAGAGTAAGAACATGACACCAGCCGATTTAGCCACCCAGGCGGCCGACCTCGCGCACCAGGCTTCGATTCTGGCGCAGAACGCTGCCGGCGTGGCCGCCGTGGTGGCGCAGAATGCGCCGCCGGCCGCACCGTTCGTGTATTTGTTCAGCATTTTCGTGCTGGCGATTTTTGTGGGTTATTACGTCGTGTGGAACGTGACGCCCGCGTTGCATTCGCCGCTGATGGCGGTGACCAATGCGATCTCCTCGGTCATCATCGTTGGCGCCATGCTTGCCGCAGGGCTGCATGGCAGCGCAGTGGCGCATGGCTTTGGCTTCCTGGCTGTGGTGCTGGTGAGCGTTAATATTTTCGGCGGCTTTGTGGTGACCAACCGCATGCTGTCGATGTTCCGTAAAAAATAAGGCAAACGCTCGATGAGTCAGTCTCTTACCTCCTTCGCGTATCTTGTCGCGGCGGTGCTCTTTATCCTTGCATTGCGTGGCCTGTCGCACCCGACCACCTCGCGCCGTGGCAACCAGATGGGTATTGCCGGCATGGGGATCGCCATTGTCGCAACTCTGGCGCATGGTGGCATGTCGTTTGGCGGCATATTCCTCATTGTCATCGCGGTTGCCATCGGCGGATCCATCGGCACCATCGCGGCGCTGCGGATTAAAATGACGGCGCTGCCGCAATTGGTGGCGGCGTTCCACTCGCTGGTCGGCTTGGCGGCGGTATTCGTGGCTGCCTCCGCGCTGAACGCGCCGCAGAGCTTTGGCATCGGCACAGCCGGGCATATCCATCTGGAGAGCCTGATCGAGATGTCGCTCGGCCTTGCCATTGGCGCGATGACCTTTACCGGCTCGCTGATCGCGTTTGCGAAATTGCAGGCGCTGATGAGCGGCACACCGATCACCTTCCCCGGCCAGCACAAGCTGAATCTGGTCTTGGGTATTTTGCTGTTCGTGCTGATTGTCGCGTTCATCATCTCCGGTGGCAGTTACATACTGTTCACGCTGGTGGCGGTGCTGGCGCTGGCGATCGGCTTCCTCATCATCATCCCCATCGGCGGCGCGGATATGCCGGTCGTGGTCTCGATGCTGAATTCCTATTCCGGCTGGGCGGCATCGGGCATTGGCTTCACGATCGGCAACATGGCGCTGATCGTGACTGGCGCGCTGGTCGGCTCCTCGGGTGCCATTCTGTCCTACATCATGTGCAAAGGCATGAACCGCAGCATCTTCAACGTGCTGTTGGGCGGGTTCGGGACCACCGGCGCTGAGGCGGTGGCGGGTGCGACATCCGGCGACAAGGCCGTGAAAATCGGCTCCGCCGAGGATGCCGGCTTCATCATGAAGAATGCCTCGAAGGTCATCATCGTGCCGGGTTACGGCATGGCGGTTTCCCAGGCGCAACATGCGCTGCGCGAAATGGCGGATATGCTGAAAGCGGATAATGTCGAAGTTAAATACGCCATCCATCCGGTGGCGGGGCGTATGCCCGGCCATATGAACGTGCTGCTGGCGGAAGCCGGCGTATCGTATGATGACGTTTTTGAGCTTGAACAGATCAACAACGAGTTTGCCACGGCGGATGTGGTGTATGTGATCGGCGCGAACGACGTGACCAACCCGGCGGCGAAAACCAACCCGGCTTCGCCGATTTATGGGATGCCGATTTTGGAAGTTGATAAAGCCAAAACCGTGCTGTTCGTGAAACGCTCGATGGCGTCCGGTTATGCCGGCGTGGATAACGAGCTTTTCTTCCGCGACAACACGATGATGCTGTTCGGCGATGCCAAGAAAATGACCGAAGAGATTGTGCACGCGCTGAATCACTAAAAAGTACGCTCGGGGCGCTGCCCCGTTGGGGACGGGGGGCGGATGTTTCTGCCTCCCTACCTTCAAGACTGAAGCGATAAATGAAGACCTGACCGAGATCGGCGCCAAGGTCCTGGGGCGCCGTTTACGCGGCCTGCTTCGTCGCGGCGCTGGACAGGTCCAGCCCGGCCCCGTCCGCCGCACGCCTGACTTCAACGTTCCCCATAAAACCGCCTGGCCGCCGCGCCTCAAAACCATGACAGCCGCTCCCTAGCCCGGCGGCGCGCAAATCGGCCCGGTAGCGATTGGCGAGTACGCGCATCACGCGACGGCCATCCAGAAAAATATCAAGGCATACTGGTATCTCTGGCTGTATTTCGCTTTGCGCCCACCCGGTCACCGAATCAGGACCCGCTTGATCAATAAATCCATGCAACGATCCGTGTAATGCAGCCTCGGTTGCCAGTCCGGCGCGCGCTGCAAGACGCTGTTGTACGGCCTGCAGCAGAAATCCATCTTCAACGCGCGGAAGGTGTGAGACCTTTGATACCGCTCGATCGTTAGGGTACAGCGTATAAAATTCGTAATGGTTGTGAAATCGATTGCGAAATCCGTCGTCGAGAAAACTTTCCGCCGGGCAGCCTTCTGCAAGAATAACGTCGTGATCGGCCAGCTCAATATGAAAATAGCTCACGCGCTCAACGCTTGCCGCCTGTGTAATCGTAACACCGTTGATCAGACGCCAGGCTGGTATCAGGATACCATCGACATAAATCGCATGACCAGGTGAGACGAATAAATCACGAGCGGGCATATTTTCCGCAATCGCATTTCGCTTGATACAAACAGGCAGCATGAGGTGATCATTCGTAATAAACCGGCCATTGTAACTGCTTCGGCCAATCCATTTAATCGGCTTACTCGCGCCATGCACCGTTTTCACAGCATCGCCGATTATCAGCTCCTCGACCAAAATTTCGCCCCGTGGCGTTGCGATCCGTGTACCCGCGGCAAAACACAAAACGGCGAAACCCAGGGCGTTCATTTCCGTGATGTCGGTGGCTGAAAGCGTATTCAATACACCTGGATTGGTATACGCATTGAAGGCGTCATTTCCTGCCGAGCTCGCCCAGTCACTTGTATCACTAGAGGTCGAAAAATTATCGAGATTTGTTTTTCCACCATCAATCGAAAAATACGCTGTCGTATAGTGGTTTAATTCCCGCGTGCCTGGGCTGGAAAAACGAAACAGGTCAAGCGGCGTGTAATAGCCTGGGTGATGATTGGTGGGATTTTGCCCTGGAACGCGGCCCAGCGCATGTGTCAGTTCATGCAACGCCACGCCAGTAAAATCATACTCGCCCGACACGGCAGCGGTCGAAAAATTCCAATTGGACATGGCGGCGAACCCGACATATCCGTCAACACCAGAACCATTGGCGGGCAGCAGTCCCCAGGCCTTTTCTTCCGCCGTGGAAACCAAAAACACGCCACCATTGGTCGGGTCGTTGGCGGGCAGGCTGGCAGCGGCCTCCTGCGCTGCCGGGGATGTGGCATGTGCCTTTAGTTCATCGACCAGCGTGGAATAAGGCAGCGCCGCCTGAGTAGCTCCACCTTCGCTTGTATACGCAGGCAAGGGTTGGCCTTGGATCTCGCCATAACCCACATCGATGTTCACGGTGATGGGATTGGTTATCAGCGCATCCAGTTCTTGCGCGGCCCGGTCCATCGCCGTGACGAAGCCCGATGGCGCGAGTGTAACGCTGCTGTCAAAGGAAAGATTTATTTCCACGTTTCACTCTTGCTGATGTTGTGAAAAGATACCCAGCTCACGCTATTTTGCAAACGTCTCCAGTCCGGACCAGATGATTCACCGGTCCATGTCCCGCGCCAAAACCGGGTGCGGTGTGGATGGCGTCTTGCAGATAGCGCCGCGCCCGGTGGACCGAATCGGAGAGGCTCATACCCTGCGCCAGGCCGGTGGCGATGGCGGACGCCAGTGTGCAGCCGGTGCCGTGGGTGTTTCTGGTTTGGATGCGGGGGAGCGAGATGGTCTCGACACCATCCGCCGTAACTAAAAAATCGGTCAAAAACGCCTCAGTACCGTGCCCGCCTTTGATGAGTGCGGCCTGTGCGCCCATGCCAAGCAACGCACGGCCAGCGGCAATTTTTTCATCGGCGGTGGCAACCGGAAGGCCGGTGAGTTTGGCGGCTTCCGGCAGGTTGGGTGTGATGATGCTGGCGCGGGGGAGTAAAGACCTGATCATGGCGGCGATGGCGGCATCGGGGAGAAGAACCGCGCCAGAGGTTGCGACCATCACAGGGTCCAGCACCAGAGGTGTGCCGCAGGGCAGGGTTTCCGCCACGGTCAGGATGATCTCCTCATTGGTCAACATGCCGAGTTTGATCGCGTCCGCGCCGATATCCGAGAGGACGGTTTGCATGGAAAGGCGCACAAAATCGGCCGGAAGTGGGTGCACACCGAAGACACCGAGCGTGTTCTGCGCGGTGAGGGCGGTGATGGTTGTGCAGGCATAGCCGCCAAGCGCCGAAATGGTTTTTATGTCGGCTTCAATGCCGGCGCCGCCCCCGGAATCCGAGCCGGCGATCGTCAACACACGGAACATTATTCGGCGGCTTCGGCGCCGGTGGTGGCCTGGGCGATGGTGCCGCAAAGCTCCTCGACGATCTGCTGAATGAGGGCGGAATCTTCGCCCTCGGCCATGACGCGGATCAGCGGTTCGGTGCCTGAGGCGCGGATCAGCACGCGGCCGGTGGTTTTCAGCCGGTCGGCCGCCAGGGCGATGGCGAATTGGATCTCCGGCAGCCGCAGCGGCGAAGGACCGCCATAACGCACATTACGCAGCAGTTGCGGCAGCGGCGCGAAGACCCGGCAGGTTTCCGAGGCGCGCTTGCCGGAGCGGACCAGAACGGCGAGCACCTGCAAAGCGGCGATCAGCCCGTCCCCCGTTGTGGCAAAATCCGAGAGGATGACATGGCCCGATTGCTCGCCGCCAAGGTTTTTCCGCTCCGCGCGCATGGCTTCCGCGACATAACGATCACCGACCTGGGTGCGGTGAAGAGATCAGACCCTGGGCGCCAAGAAAACGTTCAAGGCCGAGATTGGACATGACCGTGGCGACAATGCCGCCACCGGTCAGGCGTCCGGCTTCGTGCATGTCGCGGGCGATGAGGCCGAGAATCTGGTCGCCGTCGATGATCTCGCCGCGTTCATCGGCGAGGATGACACGGTCGGCGTCGCCATCGAGCGCGATGCCGATATCCGCGCCATGCTCCAGCACGGCGGCGCAGAGGTGTTGAGGGACCGTGGAACCCACGTCGCGATTGATGTTGAAACCGTCCGGTTCGACCCCGATGGGGATGACGGTCGCTCCCAGTTCCCACAACGCCGCGGGGGCAACTTTATAGGCCGCGCCATTGGCGCAATCCAGCACGATGCGCAAACCATCCAGCCGCAGACCGCGCTCCAGCGAGGATTTCGCAGCCTCGATATAGCGTCCGGCGGCGTCCACGAGCCGCGTGACGCGTCCCAATTTATCAGGGGCGGCGAGGCGGAGCGACAAATCGCTATCCATCAGCGCCTCGATCTGCGCTTCAGTGTCGTCAGAAAGTTTGGCGCCATCGGGGCCAAAAAGTTTGATCCCGTTATCCTCATAGGGATTGTGCGAGGCGGAGATGACGACGCCGAGGTCCAGGCGCAGCGAGCGTGTGAGCATGGCAATCGCCGGGGTTGGCAGTGGCCCGGCGAGGGTGACATTCATGCCGGCACCCGTAAAGCCGGCGGTCAGGGCCGGTTCCAGCATGTAGCCTGAGAGCCGCGTATCCTTGCCGATGATGACGCGGTGGCGGTGGCTGCCGCGCGTGAACAGCAACCCGGCCGCTTGCCCGAGTTTCAGTGCGATTTCGGCTGTCATAGGCGCGGTGTTGGCGGTACCGCGGATACCATCCGTGCCGAACAACCGGCGTTTTGGTTTATGCTCCATCGTCTCCCGCTATCAGTCCCTGCCAGACGCGCAAAGCCTGCACGGTCTCCGGCACATCATGCACGCGCAGTATATGCGCCCCTTTGGCCACCGCATAAAGCCCGGCGGCGAGAGAGCCAGGCATACGTTTTGCGGGGTTCGGTTCCGCGCCGAATTCGCCGATAAATTTTTTGCGGGAAAGGCCGACAAGCAGCGGGTGGCCCAGGCTTGCGAAATCTTTCGTGGCGCGGAGCAGGGCCAGGTTTTGTGCCCCAAGTTTGGCGAAGCCGAAACCGGGGTCGAGCGCGATATTTTGTGCGCTGATTCCGGCTTTGAGTGCTGTGTCGCGTATGGCGGTGAGTTCCGCGAGGACGTCTTTCACCATGTCGGTGTAATGGGCTTGGGCGTTCATCGTCATCGGTGAGCCCCGCATATGCATCAGCACGACTGGGCAGGCGCGTTCGGCGGCGAGGGCGGCGGCTTTAGGGTCGTGCCTGAGGCCGGAAATGTCGTTGATGATGACAGCGCCGGCATCAAGCGCGGCCTCCATGGTGGCCGCGTTGCGCGTGTCCACCGAGACGATAATGCCCTGAGCCGCCAGGGCGGCGATGACGGGGAGGATGCGTGCGCCTTCCGGCTCAGGCGGGATTAGGGGGGCGTTCGGGCGTGTGCTTTCCCCGCCGATATCGATGATGTCAGCGCCGGCGGCAAACATGGCCGCACCGGCGGCGATGGCGGCATCGCGCGTGTCATGCTTGCCGCCGTCGGAGAAGGAGTCTGGGGTTACGTTGAGGATGCCCATGACCAGTGGCCGGTTGAGCGGCAACCCGGCCCAGGAAAGATGTGACGAATGGGTCATGCTGCGGCGTTATCATGGTGCGTGGCGTAAGCCAAAGTCACGGCGCAATCCGGTTACAGGCTGGACCTTCGAGCGGGCATTTAACCGAACCAAAAGCGGAGCGGAAAATCAGCCCGCCTCGAACGCTGCCTCCGACGGTGCCAGAGACTTCATCAGGTCGAACATTCGCTTGCGCATGGTGGGGTCCGTGATGCGGTAATAGGCACGCACGAGTTCCAGCGTTTCGCGCTTGGTGAGCTGGTCATCCACCCCGGCGGCGAAGGGTTCCTGGGTTTCGGCGAAGCCATACATGCGGCCGCGCGGGCCGGAGACCGGACTTCGCTCATGCCTTCCGGCATATCGTCGAAGAAGTAGCTGATCGGCACGTCGAGCACGCGCGAGATGTCAAAAAGGCGTGAGGCGCCGACCCGGTTCACGCCGCGCTCGTATTTTTGCACCTGCTGAAAGGTCAGGCCGAGTGCATCGCCAAGGCGCTCCTGGGACATGCCTAGCAGGGTGCGGCGCAGACGGACGCGAGAACCAACATGAATATCAATGGGACTCGGTCGACTCTCCCGTTCCGGTCGGTTGGCAATATCTTCGGTCATAAAACTCAATCTCTCCAACAAGTGGTGGCAGGCTGATTTGCCGCCAACGCTCTTCCCCCAAACATCCAGGCTACCGCATTTCTGTGATCGGTTGGCTTGGGATAACGCTAAACTCGCTTCGGCAATCTGCCCAGACGTCGAGTAGTGACGGTTAACTGGTTACCAGAGGTTAACGGACAAGACAATGTAAAAATCGCAAGTTGTGAATTATTAAATAGACTTACTCTATAAAAGATTACAAATTTTACATCAAATGGCAAATGAAAGCATGATTCCGATCATAACCGCTACAACGGCGATCATAACAGGTAACTCTAGCCCTAGCCTAGCAAAAAGTGTTTTTGGTAGATGTCCTGGCAGGGGTGCCACCAGCACGCCTTGGCTTTTTAGGGGTAAACTTGCCTCGACATGGCCGAAAGCATTGATCATTGCCGAAATGCCAGAGTTCGCGTCTCGCGCGAGTGGGAGCCCTTCCTCGACCGCGCGTAACCGGGCATCGGCGAAATGTTGCCGTGGTCCCGCCGAATTGCCGAACCAGGCATCGTCGGTGATGTTGATCAGCCAGTCGGGACGGTCCTTCTCATCCACCATTTCGCCGGGAAAAACGTCCTCATAACAAATCAGCGGTCCGAATGATGGCAGCGCCGAGATATGGATCGTCTTTGGCCCTGGGCCGGGGGTAAACCCGCTGCCCAGCATGTCGGGGATTATTTTGATGGGGATCCATTTCGGCATGTATTCGCCAAAAGGCACCAGTTTCCATTTGTCATAGAATGCCAGCGCCGGGACTGGCCCCGCCGTTACCACGAGCGAATTGCGGTAGTCGGTATCGCTCACCACGCGGAGTGAGCCAGCCAGAATCGGCGCCGTCCCGGTCACGTTGGCAAGCTGCTCGCGCGCCGCGGCGTCTGAGTCCAGCAGCCAGGGACTGGCGGCTTCCGGCCACACCACGGCGGTCGCCCCCGCAGCCAAGCCGGCATGGCTCATGGCGAGCAGGCGCTGCCAGCGCGCGACCAATGCGGCGCGCTCAAAGGAACCCGGCACCGGAAAATTCGGCTGCACCAAAGCCAGCGTCACGCCGGTTTGTGGCACCTTGGTTTGCAAGCGCCAGAGGCCAAAACCAGCCCAAATGGCCAGAATGGCCGCCAGGGCGACAAAACCCCGGCTCCGGAACAGCGGCAACCCGGCCAGGAATACAGTAAGAAATGTGAGCCCGTATACGCTGAACAAGGCCGCCGGCTGGATGAACACATCGCCCAGCACGCCGGGGATGGCCCAGTCCGTGCCCCAGAAATTCCAGGGAAAGCCCGAGAAAAGAAATTGCTGCATGAGGTTGGAGATCACCCAGGCGCCGGTGAACACCAGCAGCCGGCCCAGGCCTGGCCGCACCATGTAAGCCGCCAATACCGGAATGATCGAGTAGAATGCGACGGCAAATGCCAGCAACGGGGCGGCGAAGGGCACCAGCCACCAGAAGGTCGCGGCTTCGGTCAGAATCGGTTCGGTAATCCAGTATAGCCCGGCGAGATTTAGCCCGAAGCCAAACATCCAGCCGATCAGCGCCACCCGCTTGGCCGATGTGGCGTCCTCGATCAGCCTGAGCAAAGCCGGCACGCTGAACAGCAGAACCGGGAGCAAATGCAATGGCGGCAGCGCCAGGGCGGAAGCCAGGCCCCAGGCGAAGGCTCTCAGCAGCGGGCGCGCACGCACGAAGGCTCACGGCGGTGCTAAAAAGCCGCCTGGGTTTGTCAACCATGCGGGAGCCCGAATTTACGCGCCACCTGCGAAAAATCCGCCGCGGTTTCATGCCGCTCAGAGGGCTTTGTTCCATCCTCCGCGCGCACCAACTGGCAGGTGCGCAGTCCGGCTTGTGCGGCTGCGTCAAGCTCCGCCTCGACATCGGAGAGGAATAAAAATTCGGCGGCAGAAACATTGGCTCCGCGCGCGATCGCCGCATAGCTTGCCGCTTCGCGCTTTGGTCCCACGTGCGTGTCAAAAAATCCCTGGAATAACGGCGCCAGATCACCGTCCACCGAGTGCCGGAACAAAAGTTTCTGTGCCGCAACGGAGCCCGAGGAATACACATAAAGCCGCAGCCCGGCTTTTGCCCAGCGCCGCAGCGCGGGGGGTACATCCGGATAAATTTCGCCCTTTATCTCGCCGGCCCGGTAGCCCTCGTCCCAGATCATCCCCTGGATGGTTTTCAGCGACGCGATCTTTTGGTCCTGGTCCATCCAGGAGAGAAGGGTTTCCAGAATGGGGGAGGGCACGTCATCCAGCACATTGTCACCGTGGTGTGCGGCCACAAACGCCGCCATTCGCGCCCGCGCATACGGGAACAATACGTCATGCACAAAAGCGATCGGCGTGGTCGTGCCCTCGATATCCGTGAGGATGGCGGCGGGGGGGGCTCAAGCGACGGGGAAGCGTGCTGAAATCGAATCGCCGGTGAAATGCGCGACCCAGCCGGAGGTGTCGGTGAACACCCGCAGCACCGTGAAAAACGGTTTTTCTCCGGCGTCGAACCAGTGTTTGGTGTTGGCCGGGACCGAGATAAGGTCCCCGGCCTCGCAAAACGCGTCGTACACGCGGCCCTCGACATGCATCACGAAATGCCCGCTGCCATGCACGAAAAAGCGGATCTCATCCTCGGTATGAATATGCTCGGCCAGGAATTTTTCACGCAAGGCCGGAACCGCCGGATTGTCCGGCGTGAGCTTTACCACATCCGCCGAACCCGCCCCCTTGGCGCCCATCAGCCCATCCAGATACGGGCGGTAGGCTTCCAGAATCACCTCGGCGCTATCCGCGGGGCTCAGTGTCACCGGGCTTTTCCAGCGTTCGAAATCCACGCCGATGCGCGCCAGTTCGGCGGTCATGTCTGCGCCATTTTCGGTCGAAAATACTGGTGAGTCCGGGTTTGCATCCAAAAATACCGTGAGGCGGCTCATCCCATACGTCTCCGTTCCATCTCACATTGAAGCAAAAACTCCAGCGCTTCGAGCCGCCAGAAAGCGTGCTCCACGCTCGTCCCCCAAACATATGCACCATGGCCGGCGATGACATAACCAATCGGCGGGTCGCGCACCAGCAGCGGCTCGATCCAGGCGGCCATGCGGGCGATATCCTGATCATTCGCATAGACCGGCAAAACCACGTCCAGCTCATGCGTGGCAAAGCCGAAGGCTTTTAAAATTTCGTAATTTGAGAAAGTGATCGCCCCCTGCATGGAAAGCACGGTGGCGGCGACGGAATGACCATGCAGTACGGCGCCGATCTGCGGGAACAGCCTGTAGAGCTGGCAATGCAGCAGGGTTTCCGCGCTCGGCTTCTGGCCTTCGGTCACAGCCTGGCCATCATAGGTCACGGCGATAATGTCGCTCGGCTTCAACCGGCCCTTATGCACCCCACTGCGCGTGATGGCGATTGTGCTGTCATCGATGCGCGCGGAAAGATTGCCAGCGGAGCCGGGAACCCAGCCATGCCCGTCCATTCGCTGGCCAGTCTCGGCCAGCGAAGCCGCCAGATCAGCAGGGACCATGTCAGCCTTGGTTGACGGTCGTCTTGGTCTGCTCGGGCAGCGGCGCGTTCAACGAGCCGGGCTGGCTCATGGAGGCGTCCTTGCCCTTTTTTTCGTCATCCTCAGCGGCAACGTTCTGCTTAAAGGTTTTTATGCCCTTGCCGAATTCGCCCATCAAACTGCTGACCTTGTTCGAACCGAACAGCAGCATGACCACAACAAGTACAATCAGCCAATGCCAGATGCTTAATCCACCCATGATACCACTCCACCCAAACCACTTTTCCGTGCCAGTCTACGTCGATTGGAGGGGAAAGCCAAATCGCTTACATGGGGATGCGTTCATGTGGCCCAGCAGCTTGCTGCGGTTGCGAGGGACTGGCTGAGGACGATCTTGTGACGACTTGTAACCTGTGATTGAACAACCCCGCATGCGCACCAGACCGGCGGCCCAGATCACCCGAATTTGCGCCATCCGGCAGCCTGTCTTTTGTATCTCGCCGCTAGCCTGGCTATTCTATGCGCCGCCGCATGACTGGTCCGGCCTCACCTATTTCGGCCAAGGGCAGGACCCGCTGTCCTTTGTCTGGTTTCTCAACTGGTGGCCGTTTGCCCTGTCGCATCATTTGCCGCTGCTCTTCACGCATTATGTGGATGCCCCGGTGGGAGTGAGCCTGGCTGGAAGACCTGCGTGCCGGCGCTGGGATTGCTGGCCGCACCGTTCACGTGGCACTTTGGTGCCGTGGCGGTATTCAATATGCTGATGCTCACGGCACCCGCACTGTCCGCCTTCGGCGTATACCTCGCCGCCTACGAGCTTACCGGCGCGTTCGCCGCCGCTCTGGTGGCTGGCGCGATTTTTTTCTGCTCCGGGTATGAGATCGGCCAGTCGCTCGGGCATCTCAACCTGGCGTTCTGCATTGCCGTGCCGCTTTGCGTCTGGGCCTGCCTGCGCGCCGCCGCACATGGTTGGTCAACCTGGCGCCTCGGGCTGGTGCTGGGTTTTCTGCTCCTGTTCGAATTCGGCGTCTCCCAGGAAATTTTCGCGAGCCTGGTGCTGTTCGGCTTCTTTTCGCTCCTGGCCGTTTTCTGGCTAAATCCGGCAAAACGTGAAACGATATTGCATCTCCTGCCGGGGGTAGGCCTCGGGCTGTTACTATGTCTGCTGCTGGCATCGCCGTTCATCTGGCAAATGCTGCGCTTTTATGCCGCCGCGCAAGCGGATCTTTCGTCTCCGGATTTGTATGGAAACGACCTGCTTTCGTTCATCACGCCCACCCCTTTAACGTTTCTGGGCGGGGAGATTTTTGTTCCGGTCACGCGCCTGTTCGCGGGCAATTATTCCGAGGAAGGAGGATATTTCAGTCTCTCACTTCTTGCTTTGCTAGGCTTTATCGTGTGGCGGGGCGGGGCGGTGGCGCGGGCGATGGGTTTTATTCTGCTCCTGGCTGCCACACTGTCTCTGGGACCGTACCTGCACGTGCTGGGCTTTCGTCTTAGCACCGCGCCCTGGGTATTATTCTACAAGTTGCCCTTTCTCGGCGGTATCCTGCCCGGCCGGATGGCGCTTTATGCCTGGCTGGCCGCGGCTTTTCTGGTGGCGCTCTGGCTGGCCGCACCTGAGACAAACTGGCGGCGCTATGTTGTGGCGATATTTTGCATCGGGGTCCTCACGCCGGCGCAGTCCTTTGACCGCAACTGGGGACATCTGGATGTGCCTCCAGTGTTCAATACCCTGCCGGCGGGTGCGCAGGTGATGGTCATGCCGATTTTTGCCCAAGAGATGGGGTGGCAATATGCGGCGAACATGCGCTTCGACCTCGTCGGGCAGGGTTATCTCGGCACAGGACAGCCTGTTCCCTTCGTGCACTGGCCGTTCTATCTCGCGCTCTGGGAAAACCGGTTCACGGATATCGACCCGGTGGAATTCTCCGCCTATCTGGCGCATTACGATGTGCAGGATATCGTGTTGCTGCCGCACGGCTACGGCTTTTACGGCGTACCGGTGAATGACGCGCTGGAATTCAAGGCGGCGGCCGTATTGTTGCGAAAAGCCGGCTGGGACGTCGTCAGCGCGTCACCGCAAGCGGTTCTTTACCAACCGGGCGCCGCCGCCGGGCAGCACTGGAGTGGCCAGGAGGTGCGCAAGATCATGGCGCAAATGACGCCGGAGCACCGCGCCAAGCTGATCAAGAGCGAGACGCGGCGCGTCTGCGAAATCAGGGAGTTTGCCCGGATCATGCACCTTAATCCAGTTCCCTTGCTGGCTTTCTATGCGGCGCATATCCACCCGCTTCTGCCGGTGGATGCCATCATGTGCCGGCACAAATGACGCCAAAGGCGCTTGTTATTATCGCAACTATCTCGGCCCTGCTGGTCTGGTGGGACGCGCGGCGCTCTGCCCGGCGCCATGCCTGGCTTTGGGCGCTGTCGGTTTTTTCCGCCTGGATCGTCGCCTTCCCGCTTTATCTGTGGACCCGGCTCTTACGGCATCAGCGAGGCCGCCAGCATTGAACCGGCATTGTAGAGAATGTGGAGTAAAATACAGGGCCGGATCGACCGGTATTTGAGCCGCAGCCAGACCGCCGCAATCGCCATCAGGCCGACATCGATGAAGCCCGGCGGATAATAGATTTTCTCCGGCGCGTGCGCTGCCATGAAAGCCAGCGTGGTGATGATGCCAGCCCAGAGCGGCCCGAGCCGCGCCGCAAATCCGGCGAAGGCAATGCCGCGAAACACCATTTCTTCCAGCGCTGGCGCCAGAAACACTGCGGCGAAGAGCACCGGCAGCATCGAAATGCCGGAACCTGAAAACAATTTTGCCATCGGCAGGGTCTCGAGTTTGGTCGTGTCGGGCGGCACGGCATGAAACAGGATCACGACCAGGCCGATAGAGTCCTAGCGCGCAAAGTGACGCGGCGAGATAGGCGCGCGGTGGCGCCGCGCGCCAGGCGATGCCGGCGGGACTACCATCGGCGAGACGCTGGGGGCCCTGGCGGCGAAAATACCAGGCCACCCAGAAAGCGGCCAACACCTCGCCGGCTACAAAACAACTGATCAGGAAGTCTTGGCCGGAGACATCAATTCTGGCCGGGCTGTGGCGGGCAATGAGACCAAAATTCGCGATGGTCAGGACATTGGCCATGAGCACACCGCCGCCGGCAAGGACGATGACGAAGCCGGCGATGCCCCAGATGCCCTGGGCCACGCCGAAAGCCTGGGGGCTGCGCGGCGGCCGGCGGGCACCGGGCAGGGCGGCAAAACAGAAGGCGAGAACGAACAGGGTGAGGCCGAACTCAAGCCCCACCCCGCCGAGTTTCGGGCTCAACCGCACCGCCGCCGGATGGGGGAAAACCACAAAGCCGAAAGCAATCATCGCGGCCGCGCCAAAAAGCGCAAAACCCGCGAGCCAGGCCAGGTTGGCGGACCAAAATTTCATGCGGTCTGGCTTTCTTCAAACCGTTTTAAAATATCGCCGGCAGCGACGCCCGATAACCGAAGGCTGCGCAGGCTCAGCGCATTGTCGCGCTTGGCCAGGCGTTTGCCCGCCGCATCCCGCAACAGCGCGTGATGCGCATAAACCGGCGTGGGAACCCCAAGCAGCGCCTGCAGCAGCACATGGATATGCGTGGCCTCGCGCAGATCCTCACCGCGAATCACATGGGTGATTTTTTGCGCGGCATCGTCATGCACGACGCAAAGATGGTAGCTCGTCGGGATATCGCGGCGCGCCAGCACGACATCGCCGAACCGCTCTGGCGTCGCATTGATCCAGCCCGCGCCCTCCTCGAAAAATTTTGGCGCGCCCGCTTGCGCCATGGCGGCATCCATCGCCAGCCGCAGGGCAAAGGGCGTCCCCGCCGCGATCCGGTCGGCGCGTTCGGCTTCGGAAATTTTCCTGCATGTTCCTGGATAAACCACTTCGCCTTCATGCGGCGCTGCCTGCGCGCGCGAAATTTCGCTGCGTGTGCAAAAACACGGATACAGCAATCCCCGGTCCCGTAACGAATCGAGCGCTATCTGGTATTCCGGAAAATGTTCCGACTGAACACGCACCTCGCCATCCCAATCCAGCCCGAGCCATTGCAGATCCTCCAGAATCGCCTCGGAAAATTCGGGCCGGCAGCGCGTGGTGTCGATGTCCTCCAGGCGGAGCAAAAAAACATCCGCGCGGCGCCAGGCGTTCCATGCCGAAAACGCATGGCCCAGATGTAATAATCCCGTGGGGCTGGGCGCGAAGCGCGTCAAAATGCTCATATAAGGCCGGATATAAGCATAGGAGCGAAAATGGCGATATTGTCGGGGCCGGTCTGGGGGCCAGCGAGCGGTGCGGCACCAAAGCAGTTGGTGGTGTTGTGCCATGGCGTGGGGGCGGATGGCCGGGACCTGATCGCGTTGGCGCCGTTTTTCGCAGGGGTTCTGCCCGATGCGCTGTTCGTTGCCCCGGATGGGCCGGAGCCTTACGACATGGCCCCCTTCGGCCGGCAATGGTTTCCCATCGGCGACATCAACCCGGCAAAACTTGGAGGCGGGGTGCGCCGTGCCGCAAAAACGCTGGATGTGTTCATCGATAACGAACTTGCGCGCCTAAAACTCACCGATTACGCGCTCATCGGCTTCAGCCAGGGGGCCATGACCGCCTTGTTCACCGGCCTGCGGCGCGCTGCCGCCCCGCGCGCGGTCCTCGCCTATTCCGGCGCGTTGATCGAGCCGCAAACCTTGGGCGGAGAAGCGAAGTCCCGCCCGCCGGTGCTGCTGGCGCATGGCGAATCCGACGACATCGTGCCCGCGTTCCACTCGCGCGACGCGGAAGTGGCGTTGCGCGCCGCCGGTGTGCCGGCTGAGCTCGTCCTGGAGCCAGGACTCGGCCATGGCATCGGCGAAGCCGGGCTGGCCGCCGGTGCCGCCCTGCTGCGGCGGGCCTTCGCCTGACTATGTGACAACTGGTTTACAAGTAATCCAGCACCTTGCGGCCCGGCGGCGCATTTGTCATAAAGTGAGCATGACTCGCATCGACCACCAGATATGGCAGGGATTGGCGATTAAACCCCAGGATATGGCTCCATTCTGGGACAGGTTCAGTAATGCCTGACGGCGGGTTCAATTTTCCCGCCCTTGTTTTGAATGCGGATTTCCGTCCGCTGTCCTATTTTCCGTTATCGACCTGGAACTGGCAGGATGCCGTCAAAGCGGTGTTCCTGGACCGTGTTTCCGTGCTCTCCGAATATGAGCGCGAGGTGCATTCCCCCAGCTTTTCCATGCGCCTGCCCAGCGTGATCGCGCTGCGGGACTTCATTCCCTCGGCGCGGATGCCGGCTTTCACGCGGTTCAACGTTTTCCTGCGGGATGGTTTTACCTGCCAGTATTGCGACTATAAACGCCCGGCCCCGGAGCTGACCTTCGACCATGTCATCCCCCGCGCGCGCGGCGGGCGCACAAGCTGGGAGAATGTCGTTACCGCCTGCGGCGCGTGCAATTTGCGCAAGGGGGCCAAGCTGCCGCGTGAATGCAACATGATCCCGCGCCACGAGCCCAAGCGCCCGACAAGCTGGGAATTGCAGGACCGGGGCAGGGGCTTTCCACCGAACTATCTGCACGAGAGCTGGCGGGATTTTCTGTATTGGGATTCGGAACTGGAAAATTGAGTCTCGATTTAGCGGCGGCGCAAAAGATTGTGGACGCTGCTTTGGCTTATGCGGTCGCGCATGGGCTGAAACCCATGGCCATTGGCGTGATCGATGCGCGCGGCGCGTTGAAAACCTATGCGGCGCAGGATGGCACGAGTTTGAAACGCGGGGAGATCGCGCTCGGCAAGGCCAATGGCGCGGTCGCCCTTGGCATGGGCTCGCGCGCGCTGATGAAGCGGGCGGAAAGCCAAGGCTATTTCATCACCGCCGCCACGGCTGCCATCGGCGGCTCGCTGGTGCCGGTGCCGGGCGGCGTGCTGATCAAATCCAACGGCGTGATTATCGGCGCGGTCGGGGTTTCGGGCGATACGTCCGACAATGACGAAGCCATGGCCGTCGCCGGGATTTTGGCCACGGGGTTCGAGGCGGACGGGGGGTAGTTACGCCTTGAATTGCATGCGATGGTTTTCTG